>JBJMVQ010000066.1:0-3995 GCA_045810625.1 Sulfurifustis sp. | reverse complement strand
GCCGATCTCGCCGACCATCACGATCCCTTGCGTCTGCGGGTCGGCCTGGAACAGCTTCAGGCAATCGACGAAGTTAAGCCCTTGGATGGGGTCGCCGCCGATGCCGATACACGTGCTCTGCCCGAGCCCTTCGCGTGTCGTCTGATTGACCGCTTCATAAGTCAGCGTACCCGAGCGCGACACGATGCCTACCACGCCCGGCTTGTGGATGAAGCCCGGCATGATGCCGATCTTGCACTCGCCCGGCGTGATGATGCCGGGGCAGTTCGGTCCGATCAGCACGGAGCCGGTGTACTTCGTCCGCAGCGCCGCTTTTGCGCGCAGCATGTCGCGAACGGGGATGCCTTCGGTGATGCAAGCGATCACCTTGATGCCGGCGGCCGCCGCTTCGAGGATCGAGTCCGCCGCGTAGGCTGCCGGCACGTAGATCATCGTCGCATTCGCGTCGGTCTGCGCCACCGCGTCGCGCACGGTGTTGAAAACCGGCAGCCCCAAATGCGTCTGCCCGCCCTTGCCCGGCGTCACGCCGCCGACCATCTTCGTTCCGTAGGCAATCGCCTGCTCGGAGTGGAACGTCCCCTGTTTGCCGGTAAACCCCTGGCAGATAACGCGCGTGTTCTTGTTGATCAATACGCTCATTTGGAATCCTTTGCCGCCGCCACGACGAGTTGCGCCGCCTGCGTGAGACTGTCGGCCGCAGTCACCTTGAGACCGCTCGACTTCAGCATCTCGCGCCCCTTCTCGACGTTCGTGCCTTCGAGCCGTACGACGACCGGCACGCGCACGTTCACCTCTTTCACCGCCTTGATCACGCCTTCGGCGATGAGATCGCAGCGCACGATGCCGCCGAAGATGTTCACCAGAATCGCTTTCACTTTGGGATCGGAAAGAATGATCTTGAATGCCTCGGCGACGCGCTCCGCGGTCGCACCGCCGCCGACGTCGAGGAAGTTCGCGGGCATCCCGCCGTGCAGCTTGATGAGATCCATCGTCGCCATGGCGAGGCCCGCGCCGTTCACCATGCAGCCGATGTTGCCGTCGAGCGCGACGTAGTTGAGGTCGTGCTCGCGCGCGCGCACTTCTTTCGGATCGTCCTGCGCAGAATCGCGCAGCGCCGCGAGGTCTTTCTCCCGGAACAGCGCGTTGTCGTCGAGCTGGATCTTCGCGTCGAGCACGAGCAGATCGCCGCTCTGGGTGACGACGAGCGGGTTGATTTCGAGCAGCGAAAGATCGCAGGCCGTGTAGACCTCGTACAGCGCGGTCATCAGGCGCGTGAGTTGCGCGACCTGCTTGTCGTCGAAGCCGAGCGCGAACCCGAACTCACGGCACTGGTACGGTTGCAAGCCGACCGTCGGTTCAACGACAGTCTTAAGTATCTTTTCCGGGTGCTTGGCGGCGACTTCTTCGATATCCATGCCGCCCTCGCTCGACGCGATGAAGATCACGCGCTCGAGCGCACGGTCGAGCAGACACGCGAGATAAATTTCGCGCGCGATGTCGCTCGGCGCTTCGACATACAGCCGCTCGACCGGCTGGCCGCCGGGGCCGGTCTGATGCGTGACCAGCCGCTTGCCGAGGAGGTTCTTCGCGACCTGCTCGAGCTCGTCGCGGCTCTTGACGAGCTTGACGCCCCCCGCTTTGCCGCGGCCACCCGCGTGGATCTGAACCTTCGCCACCCACGCCGAGCCGCCGAGCGCCGTAGCGGCGTCGAGCGCTTCCTGCGGCGACGTCGCAACGCGTCCGTTCGGAACCTGGATACCGTACTTTGCCAACAACGCCTTGGCCTGATACTCGTGCAGATTCATTATGCTTATCCCGCGCCTGGAAGCCGCGGATTATCCCCGAGATGCCGGCGCTTGTGAACTGCGCCGCTATTCGTGACGCAAGGCCTCGATCGGATTCAGCCCCGCCGCCCGCCGCGCCGGATAGATTCCGAACACCATCCCGACGAGCGCGGAGAAAGCGAAGGCGAGCAGCACCGATCCCGGCGTGACGGCTGCGTCCCATCCGGCGGCATACGAGAGCACGAGCGTCGTCGCCCAACCGATCGCGATGCCCGCCACGCCGCCCGTCACGCTCACCACCACCGTCTCGACCAGGAACTGGCTCAGAATGTCGCGCGGCCGGGCGCCGACCGCCTTGCGCAGGCCGATCTCGCGCGTGCGCTCGGTGACCGATACCAGCATGATGTTCATGATGCCGATGCCGCCGACGAGCAGCGAGATCGCCGCGATCGACGCGAGCAGCAGCGACATCGTGCGCGAGGACTCCTGCAGTGCCGCCTGGATGTCGGCAAGGTTGCGTAACTGATACGCGTCCTGCCGCTGTGCGGGTGGCACGCGGTGGCGCGCGAGCATCAGGTCCTTCACTTCCGTCTGCACCTGCGCCATGACTTGCGGGTTGCGCGCCTCGATGTCGACATAGTCGATGTAGTCCTTGCCGAGCAGACGCCGCATCGCGGTGAGCACCGGTACGACCACGACGTCGTCCTGGTCGCGAAAACCATTTGCGCCTTTCTCCGGCAGCACGCCGATCACCTGAAAATTCACTTTGTTGACCTTGATCGTTTCGCCGACCGGATTCTCGCCGCCGAACAGCTCTCGCACGACGGTGAGGCCGACGAGCGCAACGCGCGCCCGGCTGCGGTTCTCTTCTTCGGTAAAGAACCGGCCGACTTCGGGTTCGGCGGCGCGCATGCGAGCGTACGCGGTGCCGACGCCGAGCACTTGCGTGCTCCAGTTCTTGTTCGCGAACGTCACCTGCCCGCGGCCCGAAACATTGGCCGACGCTTCCCCGACGTCCGGCACGCGCTCTTTGATCTCGGCGACGTCATCGAGCGTCAGTCGCGTGGTCGTCCCCGCTTCCTGTGCAACGCCGCCGATGCGAACAGCGCCGGGACGGAGCACCAGCAGATTCGAACCGAGTGAGGATAGCTGTCGCTCGATCGAGAGTTGCGCGCCGCGCCCCAGCGCGAGCATCGCCACGACGGCGGCGACGCCGATCAGTATACCGAGCATCGATAGCGCGGTTCGCACCTTGTTGGCCGCGAGCGCGCGCGTGCCCTGGCGCATGTGCTCGATGAATTCGCGCACCCGGGTGGGCGCCGGTTCCGTCGGCGGCGCGGCGGCAACCGCCTTGCGGCTCGGCGACGGCGCGACGCGTACGTCCGAATGGATCACGCCGTCGCGCATCTGGATGCGCCGTTGCGCCTCGCGCGCCACTTCTTCCTCGTGCGTAACGATGATCACCGTGATGCCGGCGCGATTGAGATCCTTCAGAATCGCGAGAATTTCCCCCTGGCTCTTGCTGTCGAGATTCCCCGTCGGCTCGTCCGCCATCAGGATCGACGGTTGATTGACGAGCGCGCGCGCGATCGCGACGCGCTGCTGCTGCCCGCCGGAAAGCTCGTTCGGCCGGTGCGTAGCACGGTCCGCCAGTCCGACGCGCGCGAGCAACGCGCGCGCCGCCGCAAGATCGTAGCGTCCGCGCGAGTAGAGTAGCGGCAACGATACGTTCTCCACCGCCGTCGTGCGTGCGAGTAGATGGAATTGCTGGAAGACGAAGCCGATCTCGCTGCGGCGCAGCACCGCCAGCTCGTTCTCGCTCATGCCCGCGACTTCGCGTCCGTGTAACCGGTACGAGCCGCTGTCGGGAACGTCGAGCAGTCCGATCGCGTGCATCAGCGTCGATTTGCCCGACCCCGACGGGCCGGTGATCGCGACGAACTCGCCGGGCTCGATCGTGAGCGAAACACCGCGCAGCGCGTGCACCAGCGTATCGCCCATCCGATACGCCTTGTGCACGTCAAGCAACTCGATCATAAGAGATGCGCGCGCAGCGCGCCTCGGCTCGCTCTGATGCACGTGGATGTGCGAATGCCGCGAGAGCGCAGCATGCGCGTAGCGGCCCTCTCCCACGCAGGCGGCAGAGGGAATGAGGGGCGAGGCGGAGACTTCGCGAATGCACATAAAGTGCAATAGCGCCGCCGAGCGCCC
>JBJMVQ010000065.1:0-5760 GCA_045810625.1 Sulfurifustis sp. | reverse complement strand
GCCGCGATCAACACGGTGGAGCCGCCGATCCTCGAACTCGCAAACGCCAGGCTTCTGGAGGGCGACAAGCCCTGGAGTAAGGAGCGCGCGCCTCTGGTAGCGGATCGCGTCCGCGCCCGGTTGAAGCAACTTTCCGCTCGCCTTGGCGATGCCGACTGGCTCGATGGTGCATTCAGCGCGGGCGACCTGATGATGGTGTCGGTGCTGCTCAGATTAAAACCGTCGGGCATCCTGAACGAATTCCCGAACCTGGCTGCCTATGTCGCCCGCGGCGAAGCGCGGCCAGCCTACAAGCGGGCTTTTGCCGCGCAATTGGCGATTAACACCGGCAAGCCACCGGCCGGGTGAGTAAGCAAGTAGTAGATGTAGCGTACGCCATGCGCGAACGACATTGCGGCTAGATAGCGCGTCTTTCGTGCGCACGGCGCACGCTACTTTATTGCTGATCGTCGGCGTTACGCGCTCCGCGCCGCTTCGTATCCCGCAAACGACTGCTTCAGCACGGCGTGATTGAGCAGCATCTCCGCTTTGAGGCGCTGCCCGGTGGCATCGAAGATGCGAGAGCGCACCCAGTACGACTCCGTGCGTTTGCTTTCCGATAACGCCACGACCTCGCGCCGGATCAGGTAGTCCTCATCAACGAACAGTGGCCCGTCGATCATGCGGATCTCCAGATCGGCAAAGAGGCCGACGGCGGGCTGCTTTACGGGGAACTTCGCTTTGGGGCTGGTGTACTCGACAAGAACGCTCACCATCTCCAGCGGAATAATCGCGCGGCCCCACGGAGAGGACGAACCGTCCGAATACCACGGCGAGTTCTCGGTGATCCGCTCGAGTTTCTGTTTGAGCGAGAACGGATAGAGTTTTCCCATGTGCTGGTCTGGGCCCATGCGCACCGGCTCGTCCTGAGCACCCGTCATACCGACGCGCAGGTCCGACAGGATCACGAGCTTCTCGGGCGGTCGCAGCTTCGCCATCCGCTGCTCGAGGAGCGTCGCGCCGTGATCCGGGCCGAGGCTCGCGCTCGCTTCGAGCACCGGAGTGCCGTCGGCTTTTTCCGCCCATGCTCGTGCTTGATGCGCGCCCGGCGCGGCAAGCTCGACAAAGGCTTGCACCGACTCTCCCTCAACGACCATATTCTGAAAGTGCGCCGAGAAGCAGCCGCGCTCGAACCACGTCTTGCCCCACAGGTGCGCGAGCAGCGGCACGAACTGGCTGAAGTGCGTCGGCCCCTCGATCGGCCCGGCGCGAAAGCCGAGCTTCTCGGCCATTGTGTCGTCATGAATGGAAGAGTGGCCGCTGTATTCTTGGTCGCTCAGCATTTGTGCCGGCTTGCGCAGCGGTCCGCACAGTGAGAGAGGAGTCGAGAAGCTCATTTTAATGGTGTCCTAATCAATGGAAGTGAGAACAAGCGGCGCGTGCGTCATTCGCACGACCCTCTTACTTCCGCTCGCTTGGCCGGCCGATCAGTTGCGTTAGCTCGGGTTCGGACAGGCGAGTTTGCGGAGGTTTGAATCGTGCACGTGGCGCACGCTACGCTTGCTGCTTTTTTATGTCATGCGGCGCAATGCGCTTTGCTTATTGCGCTTTACCTCGCTGATTCAGTCGGTAGCGGTCACAGGAGGCCCGATTGCCAAACGCGTCGGGCTTTTCTCGTGCCCTTTCATGCGATCGACAGCTCTGCCGGAGCAAAACCGCTGCCCTCCCATCTTAAAGTATTTCGACGTAGCGCAACCGCCCTCCTTTGCTCATCGGCCTCGGTGCTTACCGGGGTGTTCGAGCCGGGCTGCCAATCCGTCTTATACTTCGCAGATTCCGACAGTCGCCCACCCTGAGGTCGTCAGAAATGAAACTCTACATGCATCCTTTTTCCACGTTTTCACGGCGCGTACGAATTGCGCTGGTCGAGAAGAATATCCCGGTCGAAATGATCGCCCTCGACATGGCGGCGCGCAAGCACAAAGCGCCTGAGTATCTGGCGCTGAACCCCTACGCGCGCGTGCCGACGCTGGTCGATGGCGACTTCGTGCTGTACGAGTCGACCCCGATCCTGAACTACCTCGAAGCGTTGCATCCCGAACCCGCGCTCGTGCCACGCGACGCGAAGGCGCGAGCGCTCGTCGACATGCATATGAAGCTCTGCGACCTGCAATTTGCGCCGCACACGGCGACGATCATCTTCCCGAAGCGTTTCCTGCCGAAGGAGCGTTGGGATGAAAACGCGATAGCGCGGGCGAAGGTCGAAATCGAAAAACATCTGCCGAAACTCGAACAGGCGCTCAAAGGCCATGAGTACTTGGTCGGCGACCGGTTCACGCTCGCCGACATCTGCTACCTGCCCTTCGTCGAATTCTTCGGTCTCATGGAAATCACACCCCCGCCCGCCATCGCAGAATGGACCAAGCGCTTACTCGATCGCCCAAGCGCTCGGGAGACGAAACCGGCGGCGTGAGTCGCCGTGGCAGTTAAAGGGGCACAGCGCGCTTGCTGCTGAATCGGAAAAAATATTCGAGGCTCGCCCCTTTAACTTGCTTCAACTTGATTCGGTTTATTTCTGATGTTTTCGTAAAGAGATCGAGCCTCAGCCTGCCCCTTTAGTGCCCTTTCCGCGCGCCGCTCGGCGCCGTTGACTCCGTCCTCGTTCTCAACGCCCGGCTTTCCGTGTCGCTTGAGCGCGCCGGATGATCGGCAAAATATCGCCTTCGCGGCGTGGCGTTTGCTCGACGCTCCGGAAATCGACGCGCTGGTTAACAAAAGGGCCAGTTCGATTTCTCTCTTTCAATCATTTCCTCCGCAGCGCGTCACGAGATTTCGCGGGCATATCCGGGAAATAAATCGGAACGGGTAATCCCTGGGATGACCTGTCAGAACCGCTGCGCAAGACTACGCAATTCTCGCGACCGGGCTCCTGCGCGGTTGTGATGCAAATTGGACGCGCGGTTGCGCACGTTCGATAGCGCTTCCGATAACGGAAGCATTTTCAGCTAAGGAGGCAACGTGGCTCTTTTCGGCGATCTAACTAAAGGTTTGATGGACAAGCTAGGCGGTGGCGGAGAACACAACAAATTGATGGGTGCGGTTGCGCAGCTGCTAAGCAGCCCGAGCATGGGCGGCCTGAGCGGATTGGTGCAGATGTTCCACCAGAAGGGCGAGAGCGGAACGGTGCAGTCGTGGGTGTCGAACGGCGAGAACCAGCCGATTTCGCCGGACAAGGTGCAAGAGGTGCTCGGCCAGGAACGCGTAAAGGAAGTCGCCGATACCGCGGGTGTATCGGAGGAACAGGCGTCGCACGGTTTGGCGCAAATTCTTCCGCAGCTGGTGAATCAGTTGACGCCTGAAGGAAAGCTGCCGGAGAACGACAGCGCGACCGGAACGCTTTCGCAGCTCGCTCAGCGGTTCCTAAAGCACTAGACGCTCTGAAAGTCGCTCGCTCGTTGCGCGCGCAGAGTGACGCGGATCGCAACTGCTCAATGCGCGGCTTTCCGGGTCGCGTTGGCGCGCCCGATAATAAGCAAAATATCGCCGTCGCGGCGCGGCGTTTGCTCGACGCTCCAGAAATCGATGCGCTGATTCGCGCGCAGGATGCCGGCGATCAGACCGTCCTCGACCGCGCGCGAGGTTGCGCCGATCTCGTGCGGGTTCACCGGCCGCTCGATCAGCATCACGTCGCCGCCGGCGGTCATCAAATCGTAGAGATAATCGACCGTGAAGCGTCGGTCGATGGCGTCGGAGATCAGATAACCGCCGACTTGCGACGGCGATACGATGACATCCGCTCCACCTTGCTTGAGGAGCTTGATGTTCTCCGCCTCCATGGCGGCGGCGATGATTCTCACTTTAGGATTCAGCTGCCGCGCGGTGAGGACGACGAGCACCGTCGTATCGTCGCGTCCGGGCGTGACGATGACGGCCTGCGCGCGCTCGATGCCCGCGCGTTGCAGCATACCCTCGCGTGCGGCGTCCCCGCGCAGCGCCACGAAGCCGTCTTCCACCGCGCTTTGCACGGCCTGCTCGCTGTCGTCGAGCGCGATGATGTTGTCAGCGGGGCAGCCTTTGGCCGCGAGCTCCAGCGCGGCGCTGCGGCCGGTGTGGCCGTACCCGCACACGATGATATGGCCGGATAACCGGCGCTGAAGCTTTGCCATGCGGTAGCCCTCGAGCATTTTAGCCACGACGAACTGATACGCCGTGCCGAGAAAAATGAACCAGATGAAGAGCCGGATCGGCGTGATGAAGAGCGCATCGATCAGGCGGGCGCGTTGGGACACGGGAACGATGTCGCCGTAACCGACGGTGGTGATCGTGATGGACGTGAAATAGACGATGTCGGCGAAAGTAATCTCGCCGTCCACGTTGTCCTTGAAGCCGGCGCGATCCCACCACAGGACGCCGAGCACGAGCATCACGAGGAACACGACGATCACGGCGCGTTGCAGCAACGTGCGCTCCGGCGTGATATCGGCGCGGGTGAACAAGATCCGCTGCTCGCGCGGGTGCCACGGGCGCAGGCGCTGTTGCAGTTGGCGCAGAGGCGTCGGGGAAACAGGCATCGTCCCGCATTCTACGGGCGGAGGCGGTTTAGTCCCAAGCTCGCAGAGCGCGACGACCGTGCGGAGCAAGCGCAACGGCCCTGACACCCCTAATGCTACGGCCACCCAGATAGGTCCTGCCCCCTTTAGTTCCATGTTCCCGTAAACTAGCGCGAATGAATTGATGCTTCGATGACCGAGACGCTCGACATAGCGCTCCGCGGCGGCGCGGTACTATTGATGGTTTTCGTCGCAGCGTTACTGTGGCGGGATCATCGGCGCGCCATCGCCGCGCGGTTGGGCGCCGGTTTCGCTCTTGGCGCTGCCGCTTACGTCGTGTCGTCCGCGCCCGGCTTTGCGGCAGAGTCGGCGGCATGGCGTGCGCCGTTCGTTGCGCTGGCGACCGGCAACGCGGTGGTGTTCTGGCTATTTGCCCGCGCGCTGTTCGATGACGGGTTTGCGTGGCGAACTTGGCACGCGCTAGCGTGGGCAACATTTGCGGGCGTCGGAATCGCCAATTGCTTGGGGCTCGCACCGTCCGATGCGTCGGCCGCGCGCGCCGTCGGCGCCGGCGTGACGCTTGGTACCCTCGCGTTCGCCGTGCTCGCCGTTGCGCAGTCGCTTTCAACGTGGCGTACGGATCTGGTCGAGGGTCGGCGCAAGCTGCGCGGGCTCATTGTCGGTGCCGCGGCCGCCTACACGATCATTAATACTGTCACCCGGTTGGCGTTCCCGCACGAATCGACCGAAGCCCTAGCCAGCATGCTGAACGCCGGCGCGTTGGTCGCGGTCATCGCTTTTATTGCCTGGCACCTCGTTGGTGTAGACGGACAAGCATTGTTTTCAAGCAGTCCGACCGCGGAACCGACGCCGAACGCTGGCGATGCGGCGCGACAAGCGGAACCGCTGGACAAAAGCGTGGTCCAGGCGATCGAGCGATGCATGGTCGCGGAGCGAGCGTATCGAGAGCCGAATCTCACGATCGGCGCGCTGGCAGCCAAGCTCGGATTAGCGGAGTACAAGCTGCGGCGGGCCATTAACCAGGGACTTGGTTACCGCAACTTCAATGTTTTCCTCAATCGCTACCGCATTCGCGATGCCAAAGCGGCATTGGCGGACAGCGCCAAATCGCACATGTCGGTGCTCGAGATAGCGCTGAGTGCCGGCTTTCAATCGCTCGGCCCGTTCAATCGTGCGTTCAAAACCGAAACCGGTCTGACGCCGAGCGAAT
>JBJMVQ010000064.1:0-27862 GCA_045810625.1 Sulfurifustis sp. | reverse complement strand
GCGATTCTTTAACTTCCGGATTCTTCAATAAAGCGTTCGTGGTGCTCGATAGCTTCTCGACGATCGACTTCGGCGTTCCTGCCGGCACGTACAGGGCGTACCAGATGTCGACGTCGATGTCGCCGATGCCGGTCGCCTCGGCGAGCGACGGCACGTCGGGCGTTACCGCGGAGCGCTTGGTGCCGCCGGCGGCGAGCAGGTTGAGCTTGTGCGTTTCGATGAGCGGCAGTGCGACGTGGATCGGGAGGAACATGACCTGGATCTGTCCGCCGAGCAGATCCTGCACCGCGCCGCCCGAGCCTTTGTACGGCACGTGCGTCAGATCGATGCCGGCGCGCTGTTTGAACAGTTCCATCGCGAGGTGATGCGGCGTTCCGTTGCCGGGCGAGCCGTAGTTGAGCTTGCCGGGATTCTTTTTGGCGAGATCAATCAGTTCCTTCGCCGTTTTCGCATTGACAGAAGGATGCACGGCGAGCGCGAGACTCCCGATGGCGAGCGGCGCGACCGGCTCGAAGTCTTTGATCGGGTCATAGGGGATGCGTTTGAAGAGGCTGCGGTTGAGCACGATCGTGTTCGCCGTCATGAGCAGCGTATAACCGTCGGCCGGCGAACGCGCCGCCGCTTCGGTACCGATATTGCCGCTCGCGCCCGGCCGATTCTCGACGACAACCGGCGCCTTCCAGGTCTCGTTCATTCTTTGGCCCAGCACGCGCGCCAGGATGTCGATGCCGGTGCCCGGCGTGAACGGCACGAGAATCTTGATGGGCTTGCTTGGATAAGCGTCCTCGGCGTGCGCGCTTTCGCCCGCGAACATGACGGCGAATGCGATCAGCGCCAGCGATGTAGTTATTTTGCGCATCCACTTCTCCTTGATCGTGCATCTGTAAAAAAATCGACAAACGCTCGGCACGCACGTGAACCGGGTTCAATCGCGTCTATTGCCGAGCGTGTCGCGATCGTAACCGGCGATACGTTTGTATCCCTCCGACAGCGTAGTCAGCTCCTCGTGGCTGATAACGTCCTCGATGCGTGCGAACGGTTTGTCGCCGGTTCGCACGTATACCTCACGGAGGATCGCGTCGGGTGGATTGGAACGATTCGTGAGCACGACACTGGTTGTCGGGGGCAGGCGTTGCGCTTCGTATGCCTTTAGCGCCCGCTCGGGGTCGCGCTCGCGCACGAGAGCGTCGGCGAGCGCACGCGCATCGAGTATCGCCTGTCCGGCGCCGTTCGAACCGCGGGGCACCATCGGGTGCGCGGCGTCGCCGAGCAGGGTCACCCGGCCGCGGGTCCACCACGGTAGCGGGTCCTGGTCGACCATCGGGAATTCCAGGACCGTCGTCGCCGCCCGAAGGAAGGCGGGAACATCGAGCCAATCGAACCGCCATTCGGCGAACGTCGCGATGAAGTCGTTGAGGTCGCCGGGACGATTCCAGTCCCGCTTTTTGTACTGCGCCGTCGCAATTTCGGCAACCCAGTTGACGAGCTGGCGGCCGCGGTCGTCAACGTCATTCCGAATCGGGTAGATCACCATTTTGCCGTGGGTGAACCACCCGGCGCGTATCATGCTCGCGCCGGAGAGAATCGGCTCCCAGACGGTGACACCGCGCCACATGTTTATGCCGGAGTAGCGCGGTTCTCCCTCGTCCGGGTGCAGCTGTTTGCGGATGGCCGAGTGCAGGCCGTCACAGCCAACCAGGATTCGGCCGCGTCGGGGCGGCAATTCCTCGTTCGTGACCGTATCGCGGAAATACGTAGTGACGGACTCTTCGTTTTGCACGAACCCGGTGCATTTCCAGCCGGCGACGACGCGATCGGCTCCCAGACGTTGCCGTACGGCATCGATCAGGATCGACTGCAGGTCACCGCGGTGAATCGAGTACTGCGGCCATTCGTAACCGGCGTAGCGACCTAGGGGTTCACGATAAATCAGCTGACCGAAACGGTTGAAGAACACCCCTTCGCGGGTAGTTACGGCGGCGCGCGCCAGCGCCTCCTCCAGGCCGAGGCGGGACAGTTCCCGCGAGGCGTGCGGAAGTATATTGATGCCGACCCCAAGTGGTTTGATCTGCGGAACGGACTCGTAAACCCGGGCGCCGATGCCGGCCTCGTGCAGAGCGAGCGCGAGGGTTAGGCCGCCGATGCCAGCCCCGATAACGATGACATCTTCTTCAGTAGAGCCCATGAGGCGCGCGTCTTCCGGGCGGTTTGTCAGCGCAATAAAGACCGGGACGGGGCGGGCCGTCAAGCAGTGATGGTGAATGACGGCGTCCGTTCCGCGTGATTAGACCGGTCCACGTATCGACGACGAACATCCCGTCCGCCGTTTTTATTCCATTTCGTTGGCGAGTGTAGGAGACCTTACCGTCACCGACGAGGGTTGTGATGTATGCAGTCGCGCTCCGGCGTGCTACCAAGGGAAACGGAACATGCACAAGTGTGTTGTGCAATGCATTGAAATGTTGACGCCGGCCGCATCTTCGTGCAGTTTTGTCATGAAAATACGAGGCGGATAATAATTGTGACCGGCTTTTGCACCCCGTCTTTCTTGAAGCCTGAAGTGAACGGGTCGGAGAGCGCAGCGTAGCGGCAAGGACGTCTGTAGAGCTCGTTCGACTTCGAACGCGCGTTAAATTTTTCCTTAAATAACTACGATTACGAAACAAAGGAGAGGCAGACCTTGCTCAAGGTTTCAGATATCTCTGTTCGCTTCGGAGGCATCGCGGCGCTCGACGGCGTGTCCTTCGACGTCGAACGCGGACAGATCGTCGGTCTGATTGGACCGAACGGCGCCGGTAAAACCACGCTGTTCAATTGTTTGAGCCGGCTTTACAGCTTCGAGAAAGGCGACATCCATTTCGAAGGCCAATCGTTGCTCCACGTGCCGATCCATCGCATCGCCCGTCTCGGCATCGGGCGCACGTTCCAGAACCTCGCGCTGTTTCGCACCATGACCGTCCTGCAAAACATCATGGCCGGCGGACACTGTCACAGCCGCGGCGGTTTCTTCGCGAACAGCCTGCGGCTGCCGCTCGTGAAACGCGAAGAAAAAGCGCTGCATACGGCGGCGATGCAGCTGATCGAGTTCCTCGATCTCGAATCCGTCGCAAACGTGCGTGTGATGGACCTGCCGTTCGGCACGCAGAAGCGCGTGGAGCTCGGTCGCGCGCTGGCGGCCAAACCGAAGTTGCTGCTACTCGATGAACCGGCCGGCGGGCTGAACCACGAGGAAGTCAACGCACTGGCGGCTCTCATCAGGCATGTGCGCGACAAATTGAAAGTCACGGTGCTGTTGGTGGAGCACCACATGGCGCTCGTGATGAATACCTCCGACAAAGTGGTCGCCCTCAACTTCGGCCGCAAGATCGCCGACGGCACGCCGGCGGAGGTGCGGAAGAATCCGGAAGTGATTCGTGCTTATCTCGGGAAGCCCAACTAATGGCCGCGCTACTCGAAGTCAAAGACCTTCATGCTTTTTATGGCCCGACGCGAGTGCTCCATGGCGTGAGCTTCAACATCCAACCCGGCGGCATCACCACGCTGCTCGGAGCGAACGGCGCCGGCAAGACGACGACACTGCGGGCGATCTGCGGCATGTGCGGCACCTCGGGCGAAGTGCGTTTCGAGGGCGAGCTGGTGCACGGCCGCGCGACCGAGGGTATCGTCCGGCGCGGCATCGCGCATGTGCCGGAAGGGCGGGGCACGTTCGCAGGTCTCACCGTCGAGGAGAATCTTCGGCTGGGGGCGTACACGCGCAAAGACAAGCATAAGGTCGCCGACGATTTCGAGCGCATGTTCACCTACTTCCCGGTGCTCAAGCAGCGTCGTCATCAGCAGGCGGGTACGCTATCCGGCGGCGAGCAGCAAATGCTCGCGGTATCGCGCGCACTGATGATGCGTCCACGCCTGCTGCTGCTCGACGAGCCGTCCTTCGGGCTGGCGCCGCTGGTTGTGCAGGACATATTCCAGATCCTGCGCACCATCAATCGCGAGGAGAAGGTGGCAATGATGTTGGTCGAGCAGAACGCTTCGCTCGCGCTCAATGTTGCCGATCAGGCTTATCTCCTGGAAACGGGGCGAGTGATGATGTCGGGTTCGGCCGACGTCATTCGCAATGACGAAAGCGTCCGTCGGTCGTATCTCGGTTACTAAAAAAAGGGGGGTGCGGTGGAGCTGTTCCTGCATCAAATTTTTTCCGGCCTCGCAAGTGGAGGCATCTATGCGAGCGTCGCGCTGGCGCTGGTGATGATTTACAACGCGACGCACTTGGTGAATTTCGCTCAGGGCGAAATGGCGATGTTCTCGACGTACATCGCCTGGAGCATGATCGACAAGGGCATGCCGTACTGGGCGGCGTTCTTCCTGACGATTGCGATCGCCTTTGCCATCGGCGTGATCATCGAGCGCGTGATTATCCGGCCGTTTGAGAAGACCGATACCGTGCTCGCCGTGGTGGTGGTCTTCATCGGGCTCCTCGTGATTCTAAACAGCGTCGCCGGGTGGATCTTCACCTACACGCTAAAGGTCTTCCCGTCGCCGTTTCCGGAAGAACCGTACTTCAGCGGCTACTTGTCGGGGCATGAGGTCGGGCTGTTGGGCGTGACGCTGGTGACGCTCACCCTGGTTTACTTGTTCTTCCGCTTCACGCCGCTCGGCCTCGCCATGCGCGCGGCCGCGCAGAATCCGACATCGAGCCGGCTCGTTGGTATCAGCGTCGGTTGGATGCTCGCGCTTGGATGGGGGTTCGCCGGCGCGATCGGTTCGATCGCGGGAATGATGGTCGCACCGATCGTCTATCTCGACCCGAACATGATGGGCGGCATTCTCCTCTATGGCTTTGCCGCGGCGCTGCTCGGCGGCATCGATAATCCTTGGGGCGCCGTCATCGGCGGATTCATCGTCGGTATCCTGGAGAACGTGATGGGCACTTACGTAGTCGGTACCGAGCTCAAGCTGACGGTGGCGCTGGTGATCATCGTGGCCGTGCTGGTGGTGAAGCCCTCCGGTCTCTTCGGCAAACATCTCGTGACGCGGGTTTGACAATGGACATGATTGCGAATGCCAAGAGTGTCCCTGCTGCGGGAGCAACTTACTACGGGTTGTCCGTCAATGCCTGGAAGCTGATCGGTTTGGCGGTGTTGATCGCCATCGCTTGCGTCATTCCGTTTTGGGCGAGCAATTACCGCACTTTCCAATTCACGCTGGTACTGGTCAACGCCATCGCTCTGGTCGGCCTCAATATGCTGACCGGATTCAACGGCCAGATTTCGCTCGGCCATGGGGCGTTTTATGCGATCGGCGCATACATCGCGGCGATTCTCATCAGTCAGTTCGGAGTACCGTATTGGCTGACGTTACCGATCGCGGGTGTTTTTTGTCTCATCGCCGGATTTTTGTTCGGCCTGCCGGCGCTGCGCCTTGAAGGACTGTATTTGGCGCTCGCCACCTACGCGCTCGGTGTGGCGATGCCGCAGATACTTAAATACAAAGCCATCGAGCAATGGACCGGCGGCGTTCAGGGCATCGTGATCAGCAAGCCCAGCGCTCCGTGGGGCCTCAAGCTGACGCCGGATCAGTGGCTTTATTTCTTCGCGCTATTTGTCGTCGTCCTGTTATTCATCGTCGCTTGGAATCTCCTGCGCGGAAGAGTGGGCCGCGCAATGGTTGCAATTCGCGATCAGCCCATTGCGGCTGCGGCGATGGGAATAAACACCGCGTTCTACAAGTCACTTACGTTCGGAATCAGCGCGATGTACACCGGCATCGCCGGCGCGCTCGGCGCCATCAGCGTGCAGTTCGTGGCGCCGGACAGCTTTTCGGTTTTCCTTTCCATCGGGTTTCTCGTCGGCAGCGTCGTCGGCGGGATCTTCTCGATTAGCGGCGCGTTCTACGGCGCGGTTTTCATCCAATTCATTCCGAATATCGCGGAACAGATTTCGAAAGCGGCGCCCTGGGCGATTTACGGAATATTTCTCATTGTGCTCATGTACGTGATGCCCGCCGGAGTAGCGGGATTTGTGCGCCTTGTGTGGGCCTGGACAACAAGGAAAATAGGTACCCGCGCGGGCTAGCGGTAATCGTAAACTTAAGATGAAACCACCACTGTTTTGCAGCAGGAGAACTTATGAATAAACGAAATGGCAGAAACACGGGGCTGCGCTCCGTCGCCGTAGCGGCATCGGTTGCGCTCGGTTTGGCGGCGAGCAGCGCGTTTGCGGAGAAGAAATACGACGAAGGCGCGAGCGACACCGAGATCAAAATCGGGAACACGTTGCCGTACAGCGGTCCCGCCTCGGCGTATGGGATCATCGGGAAGGTGGAAGGCGCGTACTTCAAGATGATCAATGATCAGGGAGGCATCAACGGTCGCAAGATCAATTTCATTTCGCTCGACGATGGCTACAACCCGGCCAAGACGGTCGAGCAGGTTCGGAAGCTGGTCGAAGAAGAAAAAGTGTTGTTCGTCTTCCAGACGTTGGGCACGGCGCACAACACCGCGATCCATAAGTACATGAACGACAGAAAGATCCCACAGCTTTTCGTCGCCACGGGCGCCACGAAGTGGGGTGACTACAAGAACTATCCATGGACCATGGGCTGGCAGCCGAACTATCAGGCCGAGGCGCGCGCCTACGCGGCGTATGTGCTGAAGCATATGCCGAACGCCAAGGTCGGTATCCTTTATCAGAACGACGACTTCGGTAAGGACTACCTGCATGGCTTCAAGGAAGGTTTCGGCGATAAGGCGTCGAAGATGATCGTCAAGGAAGTTTCCTACGAGGTGTCCGACCCGACGGTCGATTCGCAGATCATTGCGCTGAAGTCCTCCGGCGCCGACGTCTTCTTCAACGTTGCCACGCCGAAGTTCGCGGCGCAGGCGATCCGCAAGGCGTACGATATCGGTTGGAAGCCGACGCAGTTCATCAGCAACGTCTCGGCGAACGTGGGCTCGGTGTTGGCTCCGGCCGGATTGGAAAAGTCCAAGGGTGTTATTACCGCGCAGTACCTGAAGGATCCCACGGACCCACAATGGCAGAAGGGGAAGGAGTACGAAGAATTCATGGCGTTCAAAAATAAGTATCTGCCGGATACGGACATCAAAGACATCAACAACGTGTACGGCTACAGCGTCGCGTCGACCCTGGTCCGGGTGTTGAAGGCTTGCGGCGACAATCTGACGCGCGAGAACGTCATGAAGCAGGCGGCGAACCTGAAGAACGTTCAGGAGCCGATGGTGACTCCGAAGGTCATGGTGAACACGTCGCCGACGGATTACTTCCCGCTCGAGGCGGTGCTACTCGGTAAATTCAACGGCGAGAAGTTCGTGAGCTTCGGCGAAGTGCTCGGACGATAAATCACGCTTGCACGACGAAAAGGCCGCCGACTCGGCGGCCTTTTCTTTTGTGCAGCGAAAATTCGGTCAGTCGTTTGAAGCCGACGGAGCGGCGGGCTACTTGGTGCGGGCCAATATGTCGTAGAACGCGACGATTCGTGTCGCGAGGCGGGCAGCCCAGCGACGGCGTTCGGCCTCCGACGACGATGATGCCGACGGGAAGACGAACTCCTTCCGCAGCTCGTCGCGGATCTGGACGAATTCCTTCACGAGCTCGGGCGGGAGATCGAGTTGCGGATCGACTGAAGCGATCGCCGAGTGATAAGCGCTTTCCAGCCGCTTTTCGACTGCGCCGGGTTCACAAACGAGTATCACCACGGCGGTATAGATTTTTTGTTTTCCCGTAAGGTGCGGGATACCTACCATCTGTTCTCCCTCGGTAGTCTACTGTCCGAAAAAACCAAGCGACGCGAATACCCGCTATCTGATCATGGCATCGTAAACCAGAAGAATCCGCTGAGCCAGATTCACGGCCGACGTCTGATCGACGCCTTCCACATGATCTTCTCGGGGGTAGAGTCGTTGCAGTTCCGTGCTGATCGACCGCCACTCGCTTTGCAGCGGGACGGGAAAATCGGTTAGCGGAATGGCGCGAAGCAGACCAAAGTAAGCCTTGCCAAGGCGGCTGTCGATCTTTCCTTCCCCTGAAGCGAGGACCAGTACGGCCTCATAGAGCTTCTCAAGGACCGTAGCGGGTTCCGACTGCATGCGCCCCCTCGGCGATTTTATTAGAGTTCCTTGGTAACCCGATCATAGAGCGCCACTACCTTTTTAGCGAGCAAGGATGCTCGCCTCGAGTCGTTGTGTTTGTTGCCGTCGCCAAAGAGGTCGGTCAGCTCGTGCATAAGCTTCGCGAAATCTTCGCGCAAGTGATGGGGGAGATCCCGGTCGGGCACTATCTTCTGCAGATTCCCGGTGAACGCGGCTTCGAGCCGTCTTTCCACCGTACCCCCATCGGTGCTTAACGCGAGCACCGCAGAAAACAAATGGCGCCAGCTCTTGAGGGGCTCAACCATGGGCACACCGGCGGACGATCTCGCCGAGGCGCGATCGAGACCGTGCCTCCTGAATGCTGACGCGGCCGAAAGGGTAATGAATAGCTTTCACGCCCGCAACCCTGAAAACTCCGAGGTTATGTGAGCGCACAAAGCTCTCCGTTGCATGTATCGCTCGGCCACGATTGGTATTGTTGTACGCTCATCGACGCCGGCAGGATAGCGGAGACAGAGCCCTCGGAGACATTAGGGATTACCCTGCGTCGGGATTCTGCTCCCTATCAGTTCGACGACCGAGGGCGTGGTTGATATGGACCGCGAGGCTGAAGACGAGCAATGCTCCGGCTTGGTGCAGCGTCGCGAGCGTAATCGGCACCACCCAAAGCAGGGTCGCGATGCCGAGGCTCGCTTGCACGAGTACCGCAAGCAGCAGCAGATGCAAAGCGCGGCGAACCGCAGGCGGGATATCGGCGCGCAAGGCAACGGACCAGTAGAAGAGAACAGCCAGCACCAGGACGTAGGCGAGCACCCGGTGGTCGAACTGGACGGTTGAGAGGTTCTCGAAGAAGTTGATCCACCACGGGTCGAGCGCGAACATCCCTTCGGGAAACAGGCGGCCGTTCATCAACGGGAACGTGTTGAAAGCGTAGCCTGCGTGTGTGCCGGCGACGAAGCCGCCGGCGAGAATCATCAAGAACACGAGCGCGGTGACGACCCAGCCCAGGCGTCGCAATCGCGTAGGGGCGTTGCCGATTGTGTTTCGAGGGGTGAAGAGCTCCAGGGCGAGCCATAAAGTCAGGCCGTAGATGGCGACCGCAAGCCCAAGATGCGCCGTCAGCCGATAAGGGCTGACGCGCGGAACGTCGACGAGACCGCTCTTCACCATGAACCACCCAAGACCGCCTTGCAGCCCGCCGAGTAGGAAGATGGCGATGAGTTTTGGCGTCACACGACGCGGTATCCGTGCGCGCACAGCGAAGTAAACCAGCGGCAGGAAGAACACCACGCCGATAAGGCGCCCGAGGAGCCGGTGGGTCCATTCGACGTAATAGATGCGTTTGAACTCCTCGAGCGACATCCCCGCGTTAACTTGCCGGTATTCGGGGCTCTGCTGATACTTCTCGAATTCGCCTTGCCAGTGTTGCTCGGTCAGCGGCGGAATCGCGCCCATGACGGGATTCCACTCGACGATCGAAAGCCCCGAGCGAGTGAGCCGGGTAATGCCGCCAACAGTAACCATGGCGAATATGAGAGCGGCGACAGCGAACAGCCAGAGCGCCACCGGGCGCGCGGAAGTTGCGGTGTTCACGGGAAGAGGTGCGTCGGTTTTGGGACCCGCATTTTGCAAGGTCTTTCGGCGGACGAAAAGCTCCATGTCAGGCGGGCGCCGTCGCTTCGCTCTTTTCAGGGCGACTTTCGTCGCCGCTGTCGTGCGGTACGCGCGTTTTCGTTATCTCGGCGAACTCATGCCGGCGCTCGTCAGGGTTTCGATCCAGGCTTATACAGGGCTCGCATCGGCTCGGCACGTGAAGCGCGGTGTTACATTAACCCGCGTAACGCCCGATCGGGCGGCACGCAAGTCTCGACGGCGATCGAAACCGGCACGAATGGCGCCGCGTCGAGCGTCGGCGGAGTCTGCAATGTTCGTGTTTACACGGCTAACCATTTCCTGATCCACCGAATGCAATGATCCGTTATCGCGTGTTTTTGCGAGGAGCGAGATTCGGCGTCGTGGCCTCGGTGCGCCCGGCGGGCGGCGACGAGCGTACCCACAACGGTCGATGAAGCGACGCGGCGCGCTCATTCTGGTCGCGGGTCTGTTGGTCGTATGGTTGGCCGGCCGCGCCGTCGTGACGTACATCCATCCACACACGCCGGCGTCCGCCCCCGTGCTCACGGCGACGGGTCCCTATCGGCCCGGAATGTCGTTGCACGAGTCATTCGCATCGCTTCCCGCCAGCGCCGAGGCTACCCGGCTCACGCTGCTGCTCAACAACCCCCAGTCATGGGCCGAGCGGTGGCGATTGCTGGCATCCGCTCGGGAAACGCTCGATATCAGTTACTTCATCCTGCGCGAGGACCTTTTCGGCGCCGCGTTTCTCGGCCACCTCATCAAGAAGGCGGAGGAGGGCGTGCAAGTTCGCTTGCTGCTCGACGCGCAGGGGACGGTCATGTCGTTCACGAGCCCGCGGGGCAACGACTGGCTCGACACGCTGGCCAATACCGGCAACGTCAGAGTGAAAATCTTCCGCCCGCTCTGGAATCGATACGTCGAGGCGTTTTTCACCATCAATCCGGTGGCGCTCGTGGCAAGCGAGCACGATAAGATTCTCGTCGTCGACCGCCGCGTCGGGATGATCGGCGGGCGCAATATCTCCGCCGAGTACTTTGCCGATCCTGCCGATCTGCCGAAGGCATTCGAGGACACGGACGTCGTGCTGCGGGGGCAGCTCGCCGCGCGGCGCCTCCTCGAAGCCTTCGAATTGCAGTTTGGACGCGAGGACTCGCGCCCGCTCGAACGCGCAGAGCTAGACCTCGCCGGCTACACCGAAGAACTGCTGCTCGCCTATCGCGCAATGGACGCGTGGCTGAAAGGCGTGCCGCTCGACGCCGCCACGCAGGCGCGCATCAAGGAGCTGAATCTTCCCTGGCGCAAGGATCTCGCGAAGTATCCGCGACTCCGGAGCGTGCTGGCCGCGCCGGCACCCGAGCCGGACGCGAAGGCCGAGACGCGTTTGCTCGACAGCCGCACGCGCCTGGAAATGCAAAATGACGTCATCGGGCAAGCGCTCGCGCGCCTGGCGCAGACGAGCCGTCGGTATATCCTCATTCAGAGCCCCTATCTGGTGTTGTCCAAGGAAGCAGTGGATTTGCTGGCGGAAGTGGGCGCGCGCGGCGTCTCCATCGATATTCTCACCAACAGCCCGCTGTCGAGCGACAATGCGTGGAGTCAGGCGTTTTTTCTCGAGCAGTGGCCCGAGTTGCTCGCGCGTGTCCCCAATCTTCGCATTTTCGTGGCCGGCCACACGCGCACCCTTCACACGAAGCTCGCCATCTTCGACGAACAGGTCACGCTGGTCGGGACATACAATCTGGATCCGATCAGCATGGAGATCAACAGCGAAATCATGGCAGCGGTGTGGTCGAAGCCGTTTGCCGACGCCGCGGCGCGGCATCCCCGCGCGTTGCTCCGCGGCGGCCCGCCGCTCGTCTACGAGTACCGCATCGAACGCGATGCCCGTGGGAACGCGGTACGGGGCGACGACGGTAAACCCGTGATCGCGTTCGGCCCGCGCGATCACGCTGATCCGTCCGAGTGGCGCAAGGTGCAGCTCTACTGGGCGACGCTCCGTGCGGCGGAAAAGGTCGGCGGATTCGCCCCGTTCTTTTGAGTTGGGCGGAGGAGAGGTCTCAGATGCCTTTGCCGTGTTGGCGTTCGTACGGGGTAGCGTTGGGGAGGGGTCGATGGTGTTTGCGTTACGCCGTGCGCCTCGGTTATAAGTACCGCGATTCATCGCGGTGCTGGCCAACGCATGGCGCTCGACCTCAAGAGCCTTTCGATCAAAGAAATCCGCTCGCGTTACTTGCTGTGCCCCGATCAGCCGGTCTCGATGCACGTCTTGAACGCGCTGCGCCGGGATGAGCGGCAAGGCGTGCGCGAGCTGCATGGCCTGCTGAAGAAGCGCTACCTCGACGAACGACGCGAACGCGCCCGCCTGGATGGAATGCTCAACTTCGAACGCGTGCTGTGGAAATCCGGTGTGCAGCATATCGCCGGCGTCGATGAAGTCGGTGTCGGCCCGCTCGCCGGGCCAGTCGTCGCGGCTGCGGTCGTTTTCGCGCCCGGAACCGTGATCCCCGGAGTCGACGATTCGAAGCGACTCGACCCGGACCGTCGCAGCGAAATCGCGGCCGCGATTCACCGCGAGGCGGTCGGGATCGGCATCGGCATGGCGTCGGTCGAGGAGATCGACAACATCAACGTCTACCAGGCGGGCTTACTTGCGATGCGGCGCGCGGTGGAAGCTCTGCCGATCGCGCCGCAGCACGTGCTCGTCGATGCACGTACGATCCCGGGCGTGGTCGCGCCGCAGAATCCGTTCACCAAGGGCGACGGAATCAATTTCTCCATCGCCGCCGCCTCGATCGTCGCGAAGACGCACCGCGATGCATTGATGGAGGAGCTCGACCATCGCTATCCGGAGTACGGCTTTCGGCAACACAAGGGGTACAGCACGCCGCAGCATCAGGCGGCCATCCGGCGCTTCGGACCGTGCCCGCTGCATCGACTGTCCTATCCGTTCATCCGGGAGCTGCGCGGGCAATATTCGCCGAAGTTCTACGAGCTTCAGCAGGCGCTCGCTCACGCACCGAACCGGCGAACCCTGAAGCGGGTCGAGCGGGAGGTCGCGGCGGACGGTACCGGCCTCGGCGAATGCGAGCGGCGCAAGCTGAAACTCATTATCAACCGGCGTTGGAAGACGTTGTAGCACGCGCCTGTAACCCGAAGGGGTGCGGCGCTACAATGCAGTTTTTGCGATTCTCCAGAGCGGTATTCTCCAATGAAGTTTTGCAGCCAGTGCGGTTCTACCGTCGAGCTCATCGTTCCGAAAGGCGATACGCATGCCCGGCACGTCTGCAGTCAATGCGGCGAGATCCACTATCTCAATCCGAAAGTCGTCGTCGGGTGCGTGCCGCGATGGGAAGGCCGCGTGCTCATGTGCCGCCGGGCGATCGAACCGCGTTATGGCCTGTGGACGCTGCCGGCGGGGTTTCTCGAAAACAACGAGACGACCATCGAGGGTGCGGCGCGCGAGACGCTCGAGGAGGCGGCGGCCCGAGTGCGTATCACGCAGCTTTATACGATGTTCAACGTCCCGCAGATCAGCCAGATATACGTCATGTTTCTCGCGGACCTCCTCGCACCCGAGTTTGGGCCGGGCACCGAGAGCCTCGAGGTCGCGCTGTACGATGAAGCGGAGATCCCTTGGGACCGCATTGCCTTCCCGGTGGTCGAGCAGACGCTGCGGTTTTACTTCGACGACCAGCGGCGCAGTCGTTTCGGTGTGCATATCGGCGATATCGTCCGGGTAGCGGGGCGCGAGCGTGCGTTCGAAGTGCGAATGTTGAGACCCTGAAATGGTCGAAGCGATACGTGAAATCTTCGAGAAGTACATCAAGGGCGGGACGCCGAACGATGCCACGAATCGTCCCGATCCGGTTCGCGTCGCCGCCGCGGCGCTTCTGATTGAAATGGCGCGCATGGACGGAGGCGTGACCGAAACAGAGCGCGGTCGCATCGAGGGCATGGTTCAGACGAAATTCGGGCTGAACGCCAACGAAGCCGGCGAGCTTCTGCGGGTCGCGGAACAAGAAGCGCGTGAAGCCACGGATTACTATCAGTTTACGTCCCTCATCAAGGATCATTTCACACCGATTCAGAAGGAGCGGCTGGTCGAGCATCTGTGGGATGTCGCGTACGCCGACGGCAACCTGCACCCTTACGAAGAGCACTTGGTGCGCAAAATCGCCGACCTGCTGTACGTTCCGCACAAATCCTTTATTGCCGCGAAGCTGCGCGCGCGGGCGGCGCACGAAAAATCATGACGAGCGGCGTCCCGGATCGGAACGCCAAGCTCAGGGTCGCGATCATCTTCGGCGGTAGATCGGGCGAGCATGAGGTCAGTATCGTCTCTGCCGCTTCGATCTATCGCGCGCTCGACAAATCCAGGTACGACATCGCGCTCATCGGCATCGACAAAGCGGGGCGTTGGCTGCTCACAGACGAAGTGAAGCTGCTCGCGCGTGCGTCGAATCCACGGCTCGTCGACTTGAGCGGCGAGCGCGATATGGTGAGCCTACTGCCGTTCGAGACCCCGACACCATTGATTCATCTCGACGCCTCGCGAACGGATACGAGAGGAAGCCGGTTCGACGTGGTGCTGCCGGTGCTACACGGTCCATTCGGCGAGGACGGAACGGTACAGGGATTGCTCGAACTGGCGAACGTTCCTTACGTCGGTTCCGGCGTGCTGGGCTCCGCGCTCGGGATGGATAAGGACGCGGCACGCCGGTTGCTGCGCGATGCCGGGATTCCCGTCGTGCCGTATCGCGCGCTTCGCAAGCGCGATTTTCAGATGCATGCGGCGCGTCTGTTGCCGGAGCTGGCTCGGGAATTCGGATTTCCGTATTTCGTCAAACCGGCCAATTTGGGTTCGTCCGTCGGCGTTCATAAGATCAAGCACGAAGACGAGGCCGCCCGCAGAATTGAAGATGCGTTTCAGTACGATACAAAGGTGCTAGTCGAGCGTGCCGTCGATGCGCGTGAGCTCGAGTGTGCAGTGCTCGGCAACGACGAGCCGCGGGCAAGCGTTGTCGGCGAAGTGATCCCGCAGCACGAGTTCTACAGCTACGAAGCGAAGTATGTGGACCCGAACGGGGCGGAGCTCGTCATTCCGGTTAAAGACATCGACGCCGAAACGGTCGAACAGGTGCGCCGTTATTCGATCGAGGCTTTCCGCGCGCTAGAATGCCGGGGGCTCGCGCGCGTTGATTTTTTTCTCGACCGGCGCACGCAGCAGCTCTACCTGAACGAGATCAATACCATCCCGGGCTTCACGCCCATCAGCATGTACCCGAAGCTCTGGGGCGCCTCGGGCATTCCCTACGCGCGCCTGCTGGACGAGCTTATACGCCTCGCGCGGGAGCAACATGGGGAAAAGCAGTCGCTGAAAACCAGCTACGACGCGCCTAACTGACGCTCGGTCTACTCCTGACGAAGCGACAACGAAAGGCGGCGGGCGAGAAGCAAAGGGTTGAAACGCCGCGGTTCATTCGCAGGCGCTCATCGGATGTTAAAGCGACATCGCCCTTGGTCGGCAGGAAGACCGCAAAGTCGATGTCGCGAAGCGACCTTGACGTATTTCGTGAACCGGGCGGGCAGACGTTCGACGATGCGTCGCCTGCAGCTCATTTGCCATACAGGTAGGCGACGGGCTTTTCGATTGCCGACGACTATTTCTTTTCAGAGCCGGTCGTTCAGCAAGAAGCGTCGAAAAACCCGCCGTACCCGGGCCCTCCCCCCTTACCGTCTAGCTGTGACGTCGTCCGACGCCGCCGCGCTCCGCGTGGTCGCCGGTTCGACTGCTAACGTCGTGTCCGCAGTAGTCATCTGTACGATCTGCGCTTTAGGGGCATCTTTGCCCATCAGATGATCGAGAAACTCCTGCGAGAATCCCCAGTAGTTCACATCCGCGATCACGCGCAGCTTCCCGGTTACGTTTTCCGGGAGACTGAACAGGTATTCCACGTCCTTATAACCCTTCGGCTCGATCCTGGTATCCCACAGGACGCGGTCGGCTTCCAGCACGTTGAGGTCGACGATGTTGCCGTTCTTGTCACCGAGCGCGACTTTAAAGGTGCGCGTGCCTTCCTCGGTGTGGCCGTTTTTCACGGCGCCGAGACGGTAGAGCACGTCGCCTTTCTCGTTGACGACTTTGAAATCGACCCACATCTCCCGGCCTTCGGGGAACCCCGTCGGCAATTTATGGCCGGCGCCGACGTTCGTCACACGCACGCGGACTCGATTCGTCTTGCCGGCGATGAGTTTTTCCGGCGGGAAGATTTCCACTTTCGCGGCGGACTTCAGCATTTCGACCGCGCGGGCGGAATGCATGTCGTTCTCACCGCCGATCATTTTCGTCACGAGCACGTTGCCGCCCACGAAGTAGTGCGTGTAGATGCGATCGCGTTCTTTGCTGAACGGCGTCGCCTTGCCTTGCTTTGGCTTCATGTGGCAGTCCTGACACTGTACGCCCATGCCCGCGTACGGACTGTCGCGCCATTCCGAGTAAGTCCGTTCGACGGGCAGACGATTGAACGGATGCGTAACGTCATGACACTGTCCGCAAAACTCGGATTGCGTATGGAGCTTGGAGAACGCGGTGTCGTGGTACGGCGATACGGCATCGTTGAACGGACCGAACTTGAGCGGGCGTCCGTGCAACTTCGGCGTCAACACGTAAGCGCCATTGCCGATACCGCGCGACTGGGAAATGTTGTGACAAACCTCGCAGTACACGCCGTTGTCCGCCACTTTGCTCATGCCTTTCCCGGACGGCGTCGCTTCCCCGCTAACCACGCCGACCGGGGTATGGCAACCCATGCAGAAATTATCTGCTTTGCCGCCGCTCGCCTTGCTGATTGAGTTGAGCGCTGCGCGGTAAACCGGGTCTATCCATGCGTTCGAATGCATGGAGCCTTTCCATTGTTGGTAAATTTCCGTGTGGCACCCGCCACAAACCTCCGGCAGGTCGAACATGTCAGGCGTTACTTTTCGGCCCGCGGTATAGGCGCGTGACGGATAGAATGGAAAGGATTGTTTGTTGGGGAACGCGACCCCGGGGTCGAGATGACCCGTGTTGTCCGGATACGGTACGACACCAAATCCGGCCGGTGCCTGGTTTGGAGCGGCGTTGGTCGCTGCGTCGGCAGCGGTGAACGCAAGCACGAAGAGAGTTGCGAGTATGCCGAGAAAACGAGCGAGGACGTTCATAAGGCGTTCCTCCTTGAACGGGTGGCAGTGGTCGTATAGCAACGAGCGAATCCTTTCATTTCGTTCCTCCCTGACAGCAACAAATTTAGAAATTTATTATTAAAAAATTAAAAAACGATTATTGAGTTTGTTTGTGATTCAACAATCGATTGGCTCATTGGGCGGCACATATTAACAACATTTTGGAAACTGAGAAGAGCGCTTGGCGAATTTTTCAGTTTAGATTGATTCCAATCTCTTGGATTGATTCCAAATCGTTGGGTATCCAATCATGGACCGAGCGAAAGCAAAATTCGATGTACCCTGGCTTCACGTTGGCGTTTCGATGGTGCGGAGTTGTGCCGTGGATCACCCTTGATCGTTTGGTTTGTATGCAACCGTTATCCTGAAGGTGCAATGTGCGAACGTTGATCGACGCGGCGGGACAACATTGGGATGTCGCGATCGGCGAAGAGTCTTATGGGACGCTACGGCTGATTTTCGCCGAGCGTATGGGCGGCGGTTTGCGCAGCCACGAGCTCGCGCTGCACAGTCGGCTGGAAGCGGAGCAGTTCCTGCTCGGTTTAACTGAGGAAAGTCTGCGTGCGCTCCTCGCCGGCGCCGTGGAATGGCGGCCGGGATAACGCGCCCGTTCCATCTTTTTAGCCCGTGGCGGATGGGTGGCCCTCGGCGGGCGGCTTCATTAGAATAACCTCGCCTCTTGCGGAGCCTTGGTCTCGCGCTACCGTCTCTTCCACTATAAGGAGCCACCCCTTCATGTATCGCCGTGTGGTCCGCAAGGCATCCGTGCAATGGGCAGCCGCCTGCAGCGGCCACCCGGCGCCCTTCTTCTAATGACGCCATGTACACGCGCTACTTTGGTCTCCACGAAAACCCTTTCGCGCTTCCGCCCGACCCGCGTTATTTGTACCTGAGTCCCCGTCATCAGGAGGCGCTCGCCCACCTGATGTACGGCATTACGCAGGGAGGCGGCTTCGTGCAGCTGACTGGCGAAGTAGGCACCGGTAAGACGATGATGATCCGGGCGCTGCTCGATCGGCTTCCGCCCGAGGTGCATGTCGCACTTGTGCTCTACCCGTTGCTTTCTGTGGAAGAGTTCGTGCTCGCGATATGCGACGACCTGCGGATTCCGCGTCCGGAGAACGCGTCGAGCCTCAAGAACGCCATCGACGCGCTCAATCGCTTCTTGCTCGAAAGCCACGCGCGCGGCCAACGGACCGTGCTCATCATCGACGAGGCGCACAAGCTGTCCCACGACGTGCTCGAGCAGGTCCGGCTGCTGACAAATCTCGAAACCACGAAGGAGAAACTGCTCCAGATCCTGCTCGTCGGTCAGCCGGAGCTTTCAGGGCTGCTTGCGCAGCCGAGCCTGCGCCAGCTGGCGCAGCGCATCACCGCTCGCTACAACCTCACGCCTTTGTCTTCGAAAGAGACGGCGGAATACGTTGTCCGAAGACTTCGGGTTGCGGGCGCGCAGCATTCGATTTTTACCCGTGGCGCATTGAGCGCCGTGCATCGTGTCGGGCACGGCACGCCCCGACTGGTGAACACGATCTGCGATCGCGCGTTGCTCGGTGCCTATGCCCACGGCAAGAACCGGGTGACGGCGGCGATGGTTCGTCGCGCAGCGGAGGAGGTCGGGCACGAACGCCGCCGTTTCAGCTACGTGCAGCGCACCGCGTTTGCCGCGAGCGTCGCCGCGCTCGCCGCTGCGGGCGTGTGGCAGCTCTCCGCGTACCGGCCCGTGCCCGCACCAACGCCGGTCGACCTGGCGGTGGCAGCGCCTGCGACGCCGACGCGAATTGTGAGCGCTGGCGAGCGCGCGGGTATGCCGAGTGACCAGGGGGATCGGGGCATCGACGTGCTGCTCAGCGATCCCAAAGCGCCGCTCGATATGGATTCCGCCATGGCGGCTCTCTTCGCACACTGGGGCAACCACTATCGCGCGCTGCAGGGCAACACCGGCTGCGAACGCGCGTTGAAGGCCGGGCTACATTGTTTCTATGCCACGGGCACCTGGAACAACCTGCGGGAGCTGAATCGGCCGGCGATCATCGAGCTGATCGCGCCCGATGGACAACGCCGGCAGGCGCTTGTCAAAGCGGTTACCGCGGAACGGGTCGCGCTCGAGGTCGGTGGGCAGACGCGCGAATTTCCGCTCGCCACGGTCGATCGCCGTTGGTACGGGAAATTTCTGACGCTGTGGCGCGTACCGCCGAGCGGCGAAACGCCGTTGCGGGTGGGAGTGCAGGGGCCGGCAATCGTATGGCTGCGAGGTGCCCTGGCGAAAGCGAGCGGCACGCCGGTGTTGGATGCAGAAAATGTTTCGTTTGATACCGAGCTCGAAAAGCAAGTGAAAGCGTTTCAGCGCCGGCATCACCTCGATGCGGACGGGGTCGTCGGCCGCAATACGTTGATTCTCCTCGATCGATTTGATGCCGAGTCGCCGCCGACGGCAGAAATCACATCGCAGACGAAGGTGCGGTGATGTCTTACATACTCGACGCGCTGCGTAAATCGGAACAGGAACGTCGTCAGGTGGATGCATTCGCGCCGGCGCCGGGCCTGACCGAGGCGATTGAGCTTCCGCAGCGCCGGGTGGCGCCGTGGGTCGTCACCGTCGGCCTCACCGTGCTGTTCGCCGGCGTCGCAGGCGGGTTTTTCCTGCTGCGGCAACCGGACCGTATCGCTTCGCAGTCGAACATTGCTGAAGTTCCGAAGGTAACGACGGCGGTGCCGCCCGTCTCAGCTGCTGACTCTCCGCGCGCGGAATCGGTTATCCCCGCGCCGCTCGAGATGAAACCGCAGCCGCCGCTCGATTCTGCGCGTACACGTTTTGAGGGGCGCGATCTTGCCGCCGAAGCGCAAAGTGAGTTACGCAAGTCGAATCCAGCGGTAGCACGCGCGCGCACGGAGACAGCAGCGCCCGCGACGGCGGCGGAAACCAAGCTCGTCATGGCCGCGCCGGCGAATGAGCCGGTCAAATACCTGAACGCGATGCCCTCGGAGTTCCGGCACGGGCTGCCCGAGCTGAGCGTCAACATTCACATCTACGCGCCGCGCGAAGCCGATCGCATTCTCTATATCAATAATCATCAATACCACACGGGTGACCGTGTTCGCGACGACATCGTCGTCGAAGCCATCGTCGAAGATGGTGCAGTGCTGAGTTACCACGGCCAGCGTTTCAAGTTACCGCGGCCGCAGTAGGTCCGCGTCGATTGTTGTCTAGCCGTGGCGTCGCGTCCTCCGCGGCGGCGCGATTATCTCCTTTGGCCCGCACTGCGCATTCGATCTCCCCACTGATTGACACCCGAGAAGCGCGGCGTTGTTATGGCGCGATCGTCCCGCCCGAGCGGCGGGCCGTCGCATAGGAGAGCGTCATGCAAGCGAAGGAAGTGATGTCGAGCAACATCCGCATTATCCCGAGCAATACCAGTATTCAGGCCGCGGCCGAGCTGATGCGTCAAATGGACATCGGCGTCCTTCCGGTGACGGAAGACGGAACGATCGTCGGTATGTTGACCGATCGTGACATCGCGATTCGCGCCGTTGCCGAAGGCTCCGACCCGGGCTCGACGCCGGCGCGCGACGTCATGAGTCGCGACGTCGTTTCCTGCTTCGAGGACCAGGATGCGCGCGACGTTGCGACGGTGATGGAGCAGAATCAGGTACGCCGGGTCGTGGTGGTCAACCGCAAGAATGAAGCCATCGGCATGATCTCTGTCGATGACCTCGCGCTGCATCCGGAAACCAAACCGCTCGCCGACGAAGTCGTTCAGCAGTTCTCCAAGCACCACTGACTGTGTGCGGCGCCGCCGATCCTCGCCGAGCGGATCGACGACGCCGCAAGCATCAGGCGGGTGTGTTCTCTCACAGCGCCGGCCTTGGCGCTGCGGCATCGCGCGCCGCCTTGCCGGTCTCGACGAATGCCTTCATGCGCATCAAATCGTCGTCGAGCTGACGCTTCGGGTCGTCGCCGAGCAGTTTCGCGATGACGTGTCCGACCGCTCCGGCGACCGGCTGGTATTCCATGCGCACCTGCGCGGTGGTCGTACCGTCCGAGTTGGGAGTGAACCGAACCGATCCGGCGTGCTGGACCCACGCGCCCGGCTCGGTGCGCCACGCAATGAAGCGATTTTCTTCGTAGGCGGTAATCCGGCTGTCGAATTCGAATTCCATTCCACTCGTTCCGCGCACCTTCCAGTGCCAGCGCGCGTCGCGTCCGTCGCCCAGACGCCGTACTTCCTGCGCATGGGTCATGAAGTGCGGGAAGTTCTCCCCGCGCGCCCAAATCTCGAACACGCGCTCGATCGGGGCGTTCATGCGGATCGTTTTTTGCACCGTGATGCCGCGTCGGCCGCCCATGCCGGCGAGCGCCCGAATGGGAAGATTGGTGGCAGCGCTCGCGAGAACACCAAATCCGGCGAGCCCGACGGCTTTGCGCGCAATGCCGCGCCCGGCAAGGCCAAAGACTCCGGCCGCCGCGCCGGCCACTCCGGCGGCGACGCGTGCGGTCGGAGACCAGTTCGCCTGCCACCCAGCGCGCAGGCGCGCGCGTACCGAAGCGCCGCCTTGGAGCGCCGGTACGTTCCCGGGGTCGCGATGCACGTCGAGCCGGTTCACGACATCGCGCACTCCGCGAACGTTGAGCACGCAATCGATCACTAACGGAACTTCGTCCGCGAGAATCGGGCCGGCGAGCGTAACGACGCCGTTGCGCGCGCTGACGTTTATAGCACCGGGATGGCTCGTCGCGCGGCCGAGCGCGGCGTCCACGCGTTCGTTGAGGGTGGCGTCGCTCGGCATCTCTTCTTCTTCCATGGCCGCACGTCGTGTAGCGCGGAAACCTTGCGTGCGGTTGCGCAAGTCGCTCATGGTGGCGTTGGCGCGGTCGCGCACCCGATTGCGCGCGCGCGTCGCTTGGTCGCGCAGCATCGCGCGCCGGCGTGCACCCTGTTCCGAGTCGGAGAAATACATGACGGCCGCCCCGATGGCGGTTCCTGCGAGCATCGACGTGAACTTGTTCATGGCATTTTCTCCTTCCGAGTTGAGCTGCGGCGCGACGAGTTCGCTTGATGCAATTTCAAAAAGCGAGGAGGCGGTGTCAATCCGGCGTGTTTCGCTTTCGCCAAAACGGCGAAGCTTCATGGTCCAGGCTTGCGAGCAGCAGCCCGGGCAGATCGCGACGCGAGGTATCGAGATAAAGCTCGTGCAACGCGAAGCCCGGCGGCGGCGTGAGCGCGTCGCCGTGAAGCAAGGTATCCGGCTCACGGCCGCCGATGAGCTGCAGGCTCAGCGTCAGATACAGGCGATCGATGCGACCGGTGGACATCAGCGTGTTGAAAACGTCCGGTCCGCTGATCGCGTAAACGGTCGAGAAGCCGCGGTCGACCGCGAGTCGATACACGTCGTCGCCGCTGACCCGCGGACCGGGTACGGAAATGATCTCGAATCGGGAGCTTTGCGCGCGCCCGACAGACCCGGCGCCTGTGACGACGATGATTTCGCCGTCGGAGCGCGAATCCGAAGCTCGGATCGGTAGATCGAACGACGACGTAAGGACGATGCATGCGGGCTGCGGGCGCAAGCCATGCTGCCGTCGCCAATCGGCGAGCGGTCCGCTCGCGAGATCCGGCATGCACCTGAGTTCGGTATCTGTCTCCGCGCCGAGCTCGCGCAGCCGACGGCCGGACAGCACGACGGCATCGGCCTGCGCGGCCAACTCGAGATAGGCGTGCCAGTCGTGGGGGTGGCGGAGGACGCGCGGGAAAACGCGGCGTTGGGTACGTGGATCGCGCTCCGAAATTCTGCCATCGAGGCTTGCGATGAAGTTGCTGTAGATGTAGGGCCGGCCGTGCGTGCCGCGCTCGCGCAGCCGATGAGCGAGATAGAGACCGGAAAGCGGAAGCCGTGCCGCCGGGAATGGATAGAGGCGATCCACAAAGGCATCCATGCCCGCACCACGGTAACACACGCCCGCGCCGCGCGTCGTTGTTCCGGCTCAGGGCTTTAACGCAGAGGACATCAACGCATAGGACCGGTGCTTACCGTATGTTACGAATGTGACGTGGGGCTCGAACGTGACCCCAAGGAGTGAGAGCGCGCCAAGGTCGACCGGGCTCGTAGGGGACCGCGGGAGCCCCGCGGCCGTCGAGTGGGATGGCACGATTCCCAGGTGGAGGAGGGCGTTGAATGGCATCGCGCGGCGAGCTGCGCATCGGAACGTCCGGGTACCAGTACGATCACTGGCGGGATGTTTTCTATCCGCGCGATCTGCCGAAGTCGCAGTGGTTCGCGTACTACGCGCGTCAGTTCGATACCGTCGAGATCAACAACACCTTCTATCGTCTACCTGCGGCGCACGTATTCGATGCATGGCATATCGCGGCGCCCGCGGGGTTTCGGTACGCCGTCAAGTTCAGCCGCTTCGGCTCACACCGTAAGCGCCTGAAAGATCCGGAGCAACCGATCGAGTTGTTCGTTTCGCGCGCGCGCCATTTGGGCGCGGTTCTCGGTCCGATTCTCGTGCAGCTGCCGCCCCGCTTCCACGTTAATGTGCCCCGACTGGAAAAGTTTCTTTCGCTATTGCCGCGCGCGCAGCGCTGGACGATGGAGTTTCGCGACCCGACCTGGCTGTGCGAACCGGTCTACGATTTGCTCGCCGCGCACGATGTGGCTCTCTGCGTGCACGACATGCTGCCCGATCATCCGCGTCGATTGACGGCCGGTTTCACGTATCTGCGCTTTCACGGCCGCGCGTACGCCGGCAACTACACGCCGCAGGCGCTCGCATCTCAGGCGCGGCGCATTCGCGCCTATCTCGCCGATGGCATCGATGTCTACGCGTATTTCAACAACGACATCGGCGGCTACGCGGTACGCAACGCGCTCGATTTGCGGCGCTATATCGAAGGTGCCGGCCAGCGCGCGGTCGCCTAGCCGGGCGACGCGGAGACCGAATGAGCGGAGAGATAACGAATATGCAGCAGCGAAAGCGGGAGTTCTATCGCGTCGGAATCTCCGGTTCGTACGGCGGGCTCAACCTCGGCGATGAAGCGATACTGCAAAGCATCATCGAGCAGCTTTCGAACTCGGTAACAGCGGAGATTACGGTCTTCACGCGCGACGTCGAGGACACGCGACGGCGGCACCCGCGGGTGGCGCGCGCGGTGCCGGTGCGCGCGCTCGCGCGTAACGAAATCGTCCCTGAAATCGAGCGGCTCGATCTCTTCATTCTCGGCGGCGGCGGTATTCTGTTCGACGCGGAAGCGAAGATTTATCTGCGCGAGGTCGAGCTTGCCCGGGACAAGTCGGTTCCCGTCATGACGTATGCCATCGGCGCCGGGCCGCTCAATACGCCGGATGCGCAAAAGCTCGTGCGCGACCAGTTGAGCGCGATCGACATCGTCACGGTCCGCGAAGCCGGCGCGCGCAAGGCACTCGAAGAGATCGGCGTGAAGCGTGACATCGTCGTCACGGCCGACCCGGCATTCCTGCTGCGACCCGATCCGCTTCCGACCGGCGCCGTGGAGCGCGAGGGCTTGGATCCGGCGCGCCGCTTGATCGGCATGTCGGTGCGCGAGCCCGGCGTCGCCGCGCCGGACATCGATCAGAAGATGTACCACGCGCTGCTCGCCAATGCCGCGGATTACATGGTCGAGCGCTTCGATGCCGACGTCGTGTTCGTGCCGATGGAGCCGAAGATGCACGATGTGCAACATTGTCACGCGGTGATCGCGCGGATGCTGCGCGCGCAGCGCGCAACCGTGTTGAAAGGCGAATACAGCTCGAGCCAGCTGCTCTCACTCGTCGGCAAGTTCGCTTTTGCAGTCGGGATGCGGCTGCACTTTCTCGTGTTTGCGGCGCTGCAAGGCGTTCCGTTCGTGGCGCTGCCGTACTCGTCGAAAGTCGAGGGGTTTCTTGCCGACATGGAGTTGGTGATGCCGCCGTTGCACTTGGTGAACGAAGGCCGGCTGCTCGCGCACATCGACCGAAACTGGGACGCGCGCGACGCGCTGAAGGAGCAGATCGCGCGGAAGCTTCCGGCCCTGCGCACCCGTGCCGCCGAAACCAACGAACTTGCGCTCGACCTGCTGCTGGCGCGGCAGGGCGACGTCGAATTGCCCGCCAGCAGATCGCCGATCGATGCCCGCCCTTAAACCGCCGACCGAAGCGAGGCAGGTCCAACTGCCTCCCCGCCGTGCGCAGATCGGCGCCGAGACCGAAGTGCTGGTCGTCGGCGGCGGTCCGGCGGGGCTCGGCGCCGCGCTCGGAGCGGCGGCGGCCGGCGCACAAGTTATTCTCGCCGAGCGCTACAGTTTCTTCGGCGGCAACGCGACCGCAGCGCTCGTCATGCCGCTGATGTCGTTCCACACGCAGCATCCACCGGCCGAATATTCGCCGGCGGCGGATGCGCTGTTGCCGCCGGATCACGGACCCGGCGATCCGATCGTCGCCGGCGTGGTCGTGAAGCTGCTGGACCGGTTGGTGAAGGCGGGCGGCGCGATCCGGCCGTCGCTGCAGACCGGTTATGTCGTGCCGTTCGATCCGGAATCGTTCAAGCTCGTCGCCCTCGAACTGCTCGATGAAGCCGGCGTGCAGTTTTTGCTGCACGCGTTCGCGAGCGACGTGATCGGCGATGCCGGCGTGCAGGGCGTGGTGTTCGAGACGAAATCAGGGCCGATCGTCGTACGCGCACGCGTCGTCATCGACTGCACGGGCGACGGGGATCTTGCCGCGCGGGCGGGCGCGCCGTTCGACGTCGGCCGGCCGGACGACGGGTTGGTGCAGCCGATGACGCTGATGTTCCGCATGGTCGAGTTCCAGCGCGAGGCGTTCGCCGAATACGTCCGCCAGCACCCCGACCAGTGGCGCGGCGTGCACGGGCTTTGGGATCTGATTCAGTGCGCGGCGCGCGCCGGCGAGCTGGACTTGCCGCGCGAGGACATGTTGTTTTTTGCGACGCCGCATTCACACGAGGTGAGCGTGAATTCGACGCGCGTGACCGGCGCGCTCGGCACGAGCGTCTGGGATTTGACGTACGCGGAGTGGCAAGCGCGCCGCCAGATGCGCCAAATCGTCGCGTTCCTGCGGCGCTATGTTCCCGGCTTCGAGCGCGCGTATCTCGCGCAGAGCGGCACCAGCATCGGCGTGCGCGAGACCCGCCGTATTCGCGGGGACTACCAGCTCACCGGCGCCGACGTGCTGGCGGCGCGCAAATTCGACGACGTGATCGCCCGCTGTACCTATCCGATCGACATTCATAACCCGCGTGGGAGCGGGACGATCCTCAAGCGCGTACCGCCGGGCGAGGCTTACGACATTCCGCTGCGCTGTTTGCTCCCGCAACGCGTCGAGGGCCTGCTGATCGCGGGACGCTGCATTTCCGGGACGCACGAGGCGCATTCGTCGTACCGGGTGATGCCGGTGGCGATGGCCATGGGCCAGGCTGCCGGTGTATGCGCCGCTCTCGCCGCGAATCAACAGGTCGCGCCGAGGGTGGTACCGTATCGCGAGGTGCAGCGTGAGCTGGCACGCCAGGGTGCGGACCTGCGCGGCGTGACTCGCGCGGCCTGAAAACGTACCACCAAGCAACAACAAGGAGGCCTCATGAGCAGTATCATCATTCTGCAACCGATCGTCGCGCTGACCGCCGGCATACTCATTCTGATCGTGCCACGGCTGCTCAATTACATCGTCGCGATTTACCTCATCTTGGTCGGAATCCTTGGGTTGCTACACTGAACGAAACGGCGCGCCCGCGCGCGCCCGGAACCCGGGTGAGTGACGTCGCCCTGTCGTTGCTTTATGTTATGCGCGTTGCGTGGCGCCCCGCGTGGGCGCAACGCGTCAAAAACACCAACGACCGCCAGCGGAGGTTCGAATGGACCCGTACAAGTTGAAGCCGATCGATGCGAACCAACGGCGGGTGCTGGTGGTGGACGATGAGACCGACGTCGCGTATTCGTTCGCCAACCTGCTCGAAGCGCTCGGCTACCACGCTTGCTGTGCGTACGAAGGACTCGCGGCGCTCGCCGCGGCAGCCGAATTCCGGCCGGACACGGTCTTCGTCGACATCGGACTGCCGGATATGGACGGCTATGAGCTTGGACGGCGCCTGCGCGAGCGCTTTCCGAATATGCGGGTGGTGGCGTTGAGCGGCGATCCCACGGAAGAGGGCCAAAATATGGCGAAGGCGTTTTTCGACGCGTTCATCCTCAAGCCCGGCAACCTGCGATACATCGAGCAGGTGCTCGCACGATGAACGGCTTCCTGCTGCGGTTGTTGGTCAGCGCCGTCGGGCTTTGGTTGGCGGCGGCGATCATTCCGGGCGTCTATGTGGAGAGTGTCGGGACGCTGCTCGTCGCGGCGCTGCTGCTCGGCCTCGTCAACGCAGTCGTTCGACCGGTGCTCTTCATCCTGACACTACCCATTACCATCGTCACCTTGGGTTTATTCCTACTCGTTTTGAACGCTGCGATGGTCGGGCTCGTGGCGTGGTTGCTGTCGGGTTTTCAAATCGACGGCTTTTTGTCCGCAGTCGGCGCGAGTATCGTGGTGAGCATCGTGAGCTGGTTCGCATCGTGGTTCATCGGCCCGCGTGGGCGCGTCGAGGTGATCGTTCGCCGGCGTTGATGCGGCCCGGTTCGCTGTCATCCACATGGCCGAGCGGTGCGTTGATCGTCCGATGAGCAAAATCCTCGCCTGCGTCTTCCTCCTCTTTGGCGGTGTAGCCGCGCCGCTTGCAGCGGAAATCTCCAGCTACGCCATCGTTCAGCACGACGGCACATTGCGCGTCGACGGGCGGACGATTCGTCTTTATGGAATTCACATCCCCCCGACCGGCGACACCTGCCGCACCAATGAGCGTCCGGTTCGCTGTTCTTCGCGCGCGGCGCTCGCGCTCGAATTCAAAAT
>JBJMVQ010000063.1:0-8104 GCA_045810625.1 Sulfurifustis sp. | reverse complement strand
GCGATTCTTTAACTTCCGGATTCTTCAATAAAGCGTTCGTGGTGCTCGATAGCTTCTCGACGATCGACTTCGGCGTTCCTGCCGGCACGTACAGGGCGTACCAGATGTCGACGTCGATGTCGCCGATGCCGGTCGCCTCGGTGTCGACGTTGGCGTGCTCGCGCGCGGAGCTGAAGTCTTGCGCGCGAAATTCAAATCCTAACCGGCAGCGATATCAGTAGCACGAGATCAGTACGGCATCTCGGCAGCTCAATTGCAGAGGAGCAGTAGCGCTGCGGCGACGGCCAGTAGCAGCAAAGGAATCGCGCCGAGCGGCCATGCGTATGCATAAACTCGACGCTCCAGGTCCGGCCGGCCGACGAGTGCGCAACCCATGGCGAGGCGCAGCGGGGACAGCATCGTCAACGCGGCCGCGGCTACGTTCTGAATGGCGGCCAGCCACGGCAAGCTGAGCTGAGCTTCGCCCGCGAGCGCGGCTTGCGCCGACATCAGCAGGCCATTGGACGCGCTGCTGCTGCTGGTCAAAAAGCCAAACAGGCCTGCGAACATCGGCACGGTGAACACCGCCGTGGGGCCGAGTGTCGACGCCAAACCTTGCGCGAGCGCGGCGGCGATGCCCGAGCTCAACATCACTTGCGCCATCGCAAGAAAGAAAACGATGGTGAGGACCGGTTTCTTCCCGCGGCTCCAGGCGCGTCGAAGAGCGTCTTGGATCAGCGTTGAGCGCCCGGTTGTGAACGCCGCGACGAAGGCGACGCCGAACAGCCAGGTACTGGGGTGCAAGAACGGGAGCCAGCTCGCACCGTGAATAAATGGACGCACGACGAAGGCATCGCTAAGGAACTTGTTGAGCGGCGCGCTCGCGCGCGTCGCCGCGAGCCCCGCGATGAGCGCCGCATAGGGCAGTCCAACGCGCAGCGCAGAGCGCCACGGGCGGCGGTTGATCATTTGCGTTAATACGAACCTCAAGCTGATGAGCGTTCCGAGTGCCGCCAGCGCCGCGACTTCCGGGCCGAGGCCGATGTTGAAAATAATGAGCAACACCGCGGCGCTGGTCGTGTAACTCGCCTCGGCGATGAAATCTCGAATCGTTCCCGGCAATCCCGCGGCCGCGGCCATGCGCCAGAACAGACCGAGCCACCCCAACAGAAGCGGTAGCGTAAGCAGGGCGCTATGGAAACCCAGCACACTCGGCGACAGCCCGGAAAGCTGCGAGCCGACGATAGTGCCGTTCGCCAACGCGCCCCAAGGGACCAACGTTTGACTGAAGAGGCCGAGCGGCACGGCATGGATCGGCGCAAGTCCGATTCCTTTCAACGCCGGCGCGACCGCCACTTGTCCGATGCCGAAACCGGTGGCCGCTTCGACGAACGGGCCTACCAGGAAGCAAGTCACGTAGAGCTGTCTGCGCCGTTCCGTAGTTGGAATCGGATGTCGATCGTCGGCCGCGGCATCGCCGGCAACTACATCGCGGAAGAAGAGGCCGCCGAGTATCACGGCTCCGACGAGCAAGGCGAGCCAAGCGCCTTGCGCCGTGGCGAGAGTCGCTTCCAGCGGACCGAAGCGATCGGGCGCCGAGAGCAGCGAGACGGCGATCGACGTGGCGAGCCCGCACGACCCGGCGACGGTGGAGCGTCGTCCCGAACCGATGACAACGGCCACAATGATGAAGGGCAGCGACCAAACAAGGTAGTGCAACGTTGTCTCTCGCTCGCCGCAAGGTGGATCGACAGCCACTCGGCGCATCTTCGGAACCGGAGGTGACCGGCTCATTTTTATTCTTACGGCAAAACGAGACGCCGTAACGCTCATCCGTGTACTGCCGCTTCGCTCAAGCCGATGCGGCAACGGCGACTCTACGTCTGCATCGTGCTTACCTTCTCCGCGGAAAGTAGCCGCGCCGCCACTTTCGCGCATTGTGTGCGAATGTCGCGCGCGACGACGATCTCGAGCAGCGATCCGCGGCAGACGGGTCCGAGCGCGAAAAGTCGTTCGGCAGCACGAGCCGATGCATCGAGCGGAACGCTGTCCGGCGTGACGGCGATGCCGTCGCCGATGTCGTCCCAGCGTATGATGCCGCGCGCGATCAACCGCGCGATGAGCGGGTTCTGCGGTTTGTCGAGATCCCATCGAGGGCCGGTGCAGTTGATCACGGTGCGTGCCGGCAGCGCAAAGGTTTGGTCTTCGCCGCGTCGCCGGACAAGCATGACGATGCCGTCGTCGCGCGGCGTTACTGCTGTGATGCGGCCGGCGATAACTTGCATTTGCCCCGACGCGCGCAGCGCGGCGAGGCGCTGCACCGTCGCCGGCGGAAGTCGCGAGCGGTGCATGTACCAGAACGGCGCGAGATGTTCGAGGAAACGCCGCTTCTCCGCCAACGAAAATCCGTACCAGATTCGTTGTGTATGCGGCCGCAGCGAATTAACGACCGCGCGCCAGTTTCCGAACCGGCTTGCCTCGGTGCGCATCCAGCGCACGAGCGGTCGCAGTCGGCGCGGAAGTTTATTGGGATCGGCGACATAAGGCGTCTCCACTGCCACGTACGGCAGCGCGATGCAGCCGCGGCGCGAGAGTAACGTGATGCGCCCCCGATGGCCGTTCGCGGCGATGCCGAGGACGAGATCGATCGCCGTCTGGCCGCTGCCGACAATCGTAATGTCGGCATCGCAGGGAATCGCGCGAACCGATTCGGCGTCCCATGGGTCATCGATGAGATATGGCGGAGGCACGAGCACCGCGAGCGAGCGCGGTGGCGGGTTCCCGACCGCGAGCACCGCGAAGTCCGCAGCTGTCGCGGTTCCGTCGTCCGTCACGATGGCGAGGCTATCTGGATGCCGCACGATGTCGCGCACTTCCGCATCGATGAACGTGACGGATGCTCCGGCGGGCGAGGGGCGCTTGATCTCGCCGACGAGCCGCTGCAGGTAGCGCCAATAAAGCATTCGTGGGACGAACTGCTCGTCGATCGGTTGCGTGCGATCGATGAAGCTTTGCGCTTCGGGATCGGCCAAGAGAAAGTCGGCGAAATCATTCGGCGCCATGTCGAAGGCGCTATGCCGACTGACCGGACCGTTGAGAAGATGCACCGGTTCACGCGTACCGAACGCCATGCTCTTGCCGGCGCCCGAGCGCTCGTACAAGAGAACGTTGATCGGGCGGGTCGCGGCTCGATAGAGGTGTGCGGCGAGACATATTCCTGAAAAAGCCCCGCCGATCACCGCGACGGTAATCGCATCGTCCGTGCTCGGGATTTGTCTTTCCAAACCGTCGGTCGGCATCTGCATCTCCTTATGCACCTACGTGCGCCGTATCGCTTGCGTTTCCGCTCCAGCGTTCTTGCAACGCGCGTCGGTCGAGCTTGCCGCTACTCGTGCGCGGCATCGACTCGATGACGTGAATTTTCGATGGGACCATGTAGGCGGGAAGCAGCGCGCGGAGCCGCGCGCGCACGTTCTCTCCGTCGAGCGCTTCCCCGGAAACCGCGGCCACGATCGTTTCGGCGATTGTCGATTCGGGCGGCCAGGCGAACGCCGCCGCTTCGACCACGCCGGGCTGCGCGTGTAGAACCGATTCGATCTCTCCCAGCTCGATGCGATGGCCGCCGAGCTTTATCTGATGGTCGCGCCGGCCCACGAAAGTCATTTCGCCGTCCGGTAGCGCACGTACGAGATCGCCGGTGCGGTAAAAGCGCGTTCGCGCGCCGTCGGGCTGCTCGGCATCGTAAAAGGCAGCGGCACTCGCGGCGGAATTACGCCAGTAGCCAGCGAATGTTTGCGGTCCCGCGATGCAAAGCTCGCCGCACTCTCCGGCGGCGACCGGCTCGAGCGTCTCATTGACGATCTGACTCGAAAGCGTTTCGTACAGCCGGCCGATTGGAACGATGCCGGCGGAACATCGTGCCGGCGAGGTGCGCGGATTCCATCGGTGTGCGGAGCAGGCTATCGTCAGTTCCGTCGGTCCGTATAGATTTTCCAGCACCGAGAAGGGAGCAGCCCTCGACCAGGCTTCGGCGTGCTCGCGTACCAGCGGCTCGCCGCAAAACAGACTTAATCGCAGGCTCGGGAGCGAGCCGGGGAGCAACAGCCCCAGGCGCAGCTGCATGGCGATCATCGAAGGAACCGAGAACCATACCGATATGTCGTGCGATTGAACGACCGAGAGCGGTGACAGCAGGTCGGTCGGTGTGAAGCCGCACAGCGACGCGCCCGCGCTCCACGCCATGAAAATATCGAACACCGAAAGATCGAAACTTTGTTCGAACGTTTGCGAGAGGATGTCATCGGGCCGGAGCGCGTAACGCGCCAGATTGGTATTCAGGAACGACGCGGCATTCGCATGCGAGACCGGAACGCCCTTCGGCGTGCCGGTGCTTCCGGATGTGAACAAGAGATACGCAGTTTCGTCCGGTGCGATCGGGATCTCCGCACGCAGCGGCGCCACGGAGCGCAGATCATCGCGATCGAATATCGTCGCGGCGCCGGCCGGTGCGATCGGCTCGCGCTTGCCGTCCGCGGTGAGCACCGGGGGGAGTGACGGTCGATTCTGCAGCAACCGGCCGAGCATCGGCAGATACTGCGCTTCGCACAAGATTACGCTTAGCTCGGCGACATCGAGGATCGACCGCAGGCGCGCCAGCGGCAGCGTCGGGTTGAGCGGCACGAACGCGGCGCCGGCCAACAGCGCCGCGATCGCTCCGGTATATGAGGTCAGGCTGCGCCGCGCGAGTATTCCAACGCGTTTCGGCGCATCCGATAACGTGAGCAATCCCGTCGCGACGCGGCGTGCGAGATCGTCGATCTGCGTGTAGCTCCAACGATCCGTGCCGAGCAGCAATGCGGGACGGTTGGGCCAGTGCGCGGCGCTCGCAATAAAGCCGTCGCGCAGCGTTTCGAGCGGCCGCAATGCTGCGGTCATGGCGCAGTGACGTCCGGATAGGCGCGGGCCGGCTCACCTGTATAAAGCAACCGTGGACGAATCAGTACGTTGTTACCGCGTTGCTCGCGCAGGTGTGCCACGAGACCGGCCATCCGTGCCGCGGCGAAAACGGGTCCGAACAGATCTCGCGGGATATGCAGCGCCTCGAAAACCGCGCTGGCGTAGAAATCGACATTGATGTCGAGCCCGAGGCGGCCGTAGTCGGCGAGAGCGGTGGCGACCGCCTCGAGAATTTCCAGCGTACGGGTATTGCCCGTTTCCCGACACAGGCGGCGCGCGATCGCGCGAAGCACCGGGCTGCGCGGATCGGCGGTGCGATAGACGCGATGTCCGAAACCGTGGACCACTTCCTTGCGCTCTAACCGCGCCTGCACGAAAGCGGCGGCGACCTCGGGCGAGCCGATCTCCTCCGTCATTGCGATGATCTCGTTGACGGCTCCGCCGTGTAGAGGTCCGGAAAAGGCCGCGATCGCGCTCGCCAATGCGGCATGCGTCGCAGCGTTCGTGCCGATGACGACGCGTGCAGTGAACGTGGACGCGCTCGACCCGTGATCGGCTAAAAGCATGAACGTCTGATCGAGCGCCGTCGCTCGTGCCGGGTCCGGAATTTCCCCCTCCAGCAGATAGAGGAAATTCTCCACATGGCCGAGGTCGGGGCGTGGCGCGAGCGGAGCGGCGCCGGTTCGTAACCGCTGTAGCGTCCCCAGGATGGTCGGTACTTGCGCTATGGACGCTACGTCCGCATCAGTATCTTGGTGGCAAAATGCGCCGAGCGCCGCGACGGCAGTCTGTAACACGACAAATGGCGGTGCATCGGTCATGGAGGCGATGAGCGTGACCACGGGTGCGGGCAGCGCGCGTCGATGCCGAAGCGTGTCCGAGAAGATGCCGCGCTCCGTGCGGTAGGGCAGCCGTCCGTGAACGAGCAGAAATGCCGTTTCCTCGTAGCTTGATCGCGCCACAAGTTCCACGACGCTGTATCCGCGATAGCGTAGTGTGCCGCCGCCGGGATCGATATCGGTGATGGCGCTTTGATCGATGCACACGCCGACCAGGCCGCGGTGAATGGTGGCGGAGGTCTGCGTCCCCGTCCCCCCGGGTGTAGGCGCCGTGTGCTCGCCTCCGCGCAACTGCGCGATGAACTGTCGCAGGGCGTGCATTGAAGTCAACTGGGAGACGAGCTTGCTGCTTACTTTTGTTTCGTAGGCTCTCTCGAGGGCCAGCATCAGTCGCACGTGCCCCATCGAATCCCACTGAGCGATCGACTGATAAGTGAGGCTCTCGGTTACGGCGCTTCGATCGACGCCGAGCGCCGAGCAGATGATTTCCTCGAGTTGTGGAAGTGTTCCCTGCGATGATTCGTCGTCCGTGACGATGGCACTCGCCGGTGTGTTCATTTCGCATTCCTCCGTCCTTGAAGTTCTTCGCGAAACATCACTGCCGGCCGATTTTTATGTATGTGGCCGTTCGATAGATGCGATAAAAGAAGTGGTGCGGTTGAGGTTCGCGCGCGGGCAAGCGTCGCATGGCTGTGTGAGGTGTCGTCGGCGCGCCGCGCGTCGTACGCATCCACAGCGACGCGTTCGACTCCGAAATTCTCAAAATTGCGGTCATCGGGTTCTGCGCGAACCGTCAGACTGTTCTCAAGGAGCTTTCGCACCAGGCTAGCGCCGACGAAGCCGGTCGCGCGCGTTATCAGCGTTCTCCCCACGTCGCCCTCCCTGGCTGTGGTTTGTCGCTCGATCGCTGTAGTGGGCGTTCGAGTATAAGACGTGACTCCCGAACTTTCTATCCTTCAAGGAAAAGGCAGCGTCGGCATTCGTATCGTTTTCTGTGACGCAACCGAATTCGTCTCGCGGGACAGCAGCCGACACGGTGATGATGAAACGATTCGACTCGATCGAGGAGTTTCTTGAATCGCGTTCATCTCGGTTCTGAAGCTTGATAAGGAAGGCGGTCGTGCAGGCGCAAATCGACGATCGCGACGTCCGAATGTTCTGCATCGCCGAATGCGTGAAGGTCGTTTTCGCCATGCCACGCGCCGGGTCCACGAGTGTCGGCTGTGTCGTTATACGGATGCCCTCGCGCAGGCGTTCTGCATGGTCGAGTGCGTTCGAAACGGCACGTGCTGGTTATGCCCCAGCGGCTTTCGAATTTCAGACCAAGGCTTCTCGAATCCGCCTCGATCCTCACTCGCCCGGCATGCGTGGGAATCATGTACGGTGATTCAAATCACACCGCGTCGTAGGACCCGTTCCAGTTGTAAATCCAGCCTTGAAAAATTGCCGACGCATAGTTGGAGTGGACCCGCCAGTCGGAATGTTCGCCGAGGCTGAAAAAGTCACTAATGAGTTCGGATGGGGGAACGTCGTGAATTGTCGATTCGTGGAATTGGATACAAAAGAGCGTTCGACATTATTCGAATCGGAAGAATTCGAAAACTGGGGCCACTTTTCGAAAACGATATTCGAGAACTCATTTCACAAACTGCTCCCGCCAGCGGGGTACAAAGTGTCTTCCGAATCGGATTGCCGCATGTTGACTTCTTTTTCGTGAAGTCGGTCGGCTCCTAATATCAAGTTCGCGAACGCAGAGCGCTTCGAGCAGCTCGGTGTAAAGGAGATACCTCTGCGGCTCCCTGCTTATCCTTATCTAAGCGCAGTGCTGCGCCGCCGATCGCTTCGGCGGGGAATCCCGCATCAAATGTGAAGTGCTCGCCTAGAAGGTCTCCGCGACCTTCGGGGTATCTGCGAGAGCGCTTGGATTATCGGATTCGTAATCTTGCCGTTGTCGCCGTCCGTTACCACAATCGTAACCGCAATGTCCCTAATTGCCCGATCGGAGAGGCGAGGGAAGGAATTCCCTCCGTCCCGAAGCAACCGGCCGGTGGTTGTCGAGCGCGGAGGAACAAGTGGTTGCGACGACGGTGCGGCAAAAAAAGCACCGCGGAGGCAGCCGACATCCTGCTCAATCCGCCTCGATCTTCGCCTGTCGCACGACTCGGGCCCAGCGTTCCAGGTCGGTTTTCGTCAGCTCCGCGAGCTGTCCAGGGCTGCCGCCGGTCGGCGTCAGGCCTTGCTTGATGAGCGATTCTTTAACTTCCGGATTCTTCAATAAAGCGTTCGTGGTGCTCGATAGCTTCTCGACGATCGACTTCGGCGTTCCTGCC
>JBJMVQ010000062.1:0-6113 GCA_045810625.1 Sulfurifustis sp. | reverse complement strand
CTCGCCGCGCTGCATCCGCTGCCGGCGGCCGAGCTGGCGGCGAACTGGTGGACCTGGTGGCAGGGCGACGCCTGCGGCATGCTGATCTTCGCGCCCCTTATTCTCAGCTGGTCGGCGCCGGGCATCGCCTGGACGCGGCGGCGCATCGCCGAGGCGCTGGTCTTCGCGGCCTTGCTGCTCGCTGCAGGCTACGTCGTGTTCACCGGCAACGCCGGCCGCACGTTCGTGATGGTGCCGTTCGTGGTATGGGCGGCGTTCCGCTTTGGCCAGCGCGAAGTCACTACGACCACGGCGGCGATCTGCGCCATGGCGCTGTGGTACACGCTCAGGCGCGACAGCGGCCCGTTCGCCGATCTGCAGGCGAACGAAGCGCTGCTCCTGCTGCTCGTTTTCGTGAGCACGGTGGTGGTGACGGGGCTTATGCTGTGCGCGCTGCTCGCGCAGCTCGAGCGCGCTCGCGTCGCGCTCGCGAAGCGCGTCGAGGAGCGCACGCGCGCCGCCGCCGAGAGCGAGCGGCGCTTTCGCCTGATGGTCGAAAGCGTCGTCGATTACGCCATCTATATCCTCGACGCCAACGGCCGAGTGGCGAGCTGGAACGCAGGCGCCGAGCGCATCAAGGGCTATACGGCCGAGGAGATCATCGGCCAGCCTGTATCGCGGTTCTATCTGCCCGAGGACGTGGAACGCGGCAAGCCAGAACGCGACCTGGACATCGCCCGCCTGGATGGACGTTTCGAGGAAGAAGGCTGGCGCGTGCGCAAGGATGGTTCGACCTTCTGGGCGAATGTGGTGATGAGCGCGGTACGCGACGACGACGGCGAGCTCATCGGCTTCGCCAAGGTGAGCCGCGACCTGACGGACACCAAGCGCGTCGAGGCGGAGATGCTGCGAGCGAAGATCGAGGCCGAGCGGGCGAGCGAATCGAAGTCGCAGTTTCTCGCCAACATGTCGCACGAGCTGCGCACGCCGCTCAACAGCATTCTGATTCTCGGTCAACAGCTGGCGGAGAACGTCGAGAATAATCTATCCGCGCGGCAAGTCGAATTCGCCAAGACCATTCATGCGGCCGGCAGCGACCTGCTGAATCTGATCAGCGACATTCTCGATCTGTCGAAGATCGAATCGGGCACCGTGACCGTCGAATGCGAAGAGCTACCGTTCACGGCCGTCAAAGAAACTGTCGAACGCTCGTTCCGGCACGAAGCCGAGACGCGCAAGCTCGCGTTCAGCGCCGAAGTCGATCCGGCGCTCGGGCGCAGCGTCTACACCGATCCGAAGCGCCTGCTGCAGGTGCTGCGGAACCTGCTCTCGAACGCCTTCAAGTTCACCGAGCACGGCGGCGTGCACTTGCGCGTCGGTACGGCGACCGACGGCTGGACGCGCGGGCATCCGGTGCTCGATCACGCGCAGACCGTCGTCGCGTTTGCGGTGACGGACACCGGGATCGGCATCCCGATCGAGAAACAAAAGATCATCTTCGAGGCGTTCCAGCAGGCGGACGCCGGCACTGCGCGCAAGTACGGCGGCACCGGCCTCGGACTCGCGATTTCGCGCGAGCTCGCGCAGTTGCTCGGCGGTGAGATTCGCCTCGTCAGCGCGCCCGGCAACGGCAGCACGTTCACGCTGTACCTCCCGCTCGCGTATGTCGGTCCGGTGGCTCGGAGTCTCAACGGCGGACCCACCGGCGTACGCACGGATACGCCGTTCCAGCCGATACTCGTGCAAACCGGACAACCCGAAACGATTCCCGACGACCGCGACGCGATCGAAGCCGGCGATGACGTGCTGCTCATCGTCGAGGACGATCCGCACTACGCGCGCGTGTTGCTCGAGCTCGCACGCGATCACGGCTTCAAGGCGCTGGTTGCGATGCGCGGCGGCGAAGCGCTCACCCTGGCGCGTCAGTTTCTCCCGACGGCAATATCGCTCGACGTTTTCCTGCCGGATATGCTCGGCTGGACGGTTTTGAGCCAGCTCAAGCAGGACCCGGCGACGCGCCATATCCCGGTACAGATCGTGACGATCGAAGAGGAACGCCAGCACGGTCTCGCTCGCGGCGCCTTCTCGTACCTCAACAAGCCGGCAACGACCGACGGGCTCGATGAGGCGTTCGAACGCATCAAGGAATTCTCGCAGCCGCGCAAACGCCGGCTGCTCATCATCGAAGACAGCCCGGCCGAGCAATTGAGCATCGCCGAGCTGCTCGGACACGACGACGTTGAAATCACGACCGTCGGCACCGGCGCGGAAGGGCTCGGTGCCCTGCGCGCGAGCGTGTTCGACTGCGTGGTCCTCGATCTGCGGCTCCCCGACATGTCGGGCTTCGACGTTCTCGCGGAGGTGCAGCGCGAGCCGCGCCTGCGCGATATTCCGATCGTGGTGTTCACCGGGCGCGAGCTCACGGAGGACGAAGAAGCGAACCTGCGCACGATGGCGAAGAGCATCGTACTCAAGGGAGCGCAATCGCCGGAGCGGCTGCTCGACGAGACGTCACTCTTCCTGCATCGCGTGGTCGCGCACCTGCCCGAGCACAAGCAGCACATGCTCGCGACGCTCTACGAGAGCGATGAAGCGCTGACCGGCAAAAAAGTGCTGGTCGTCGATGACGACGTGCGCAACATCTTCGCGCTCTCGAGCGTGCTCGAACGCCACCACATGCAGGTGCTCTCCGCCACGACCGGGCGCGATGCGATCGATCTGATCGAAAAAACGCCCGACTTGTCGCTCGTGCTCATGGACATCATGATGCCCGAGATGGACGGTTACGAGACGATGCGCCAGATCAGGAGCCGCCCGGAGTTCCGGGTGCTGCCGATCATCGCGCTCACGGCGAAGGCGATGAAGGGCGACCGCGAAAAGTGCCTCGAGGCCGGCGCCTCGGACTACATTGCAAAACCGGTAAACAATCAGCAGCTCGTATCCCTGTTGCGTCTGTGGTTACATCGGTAAAATGAAACGCACGGCGCCAAACCGGCCAACTCGACCCAGAGGGAAAAGCGGCGCCAATGGCTTTCGTGCATGCGCGCGTCGCAAGGATGCCTCCCTACCACCGGCGAACCTATGACCGAAGAGAAAGTAAATATTCTGCTCGTTGACGATCAGCCGGCGCGGCTGCTGAGCTATGAAGCGATTCTCGCTGGCTTGAAGCAGAACCTGGTGCGCGCCCAATCGGGTACCGAGGCGCTCGCGAAGCTCATGGAGATGGAATTCGCCGCGATCCTGCTCGATGTGAGCATGCCGGGGATGGACGGGTTCGAAACGGCGGCGATGATACGCGAGCATCCGCGCTTCACGCAGACGCCGATCATCTTCGTCACCGGCGTGCACGTCACCGACTTCGATCGCCTGAAAGGCTACGAGATGGGAGCGGTCGACTACGTCTACGTACCCGTCATTCCGGTCATCCTGCGCAGCAAGGTGCGAGTGCTGGTCGAGCTCTACAAACAGCGGCGCGAGCTGCAGCGGCTGAACAAAAACCTTGCCGGCGCGAACGCTGAGCTGGCGCAGGCACACGCGGCGTTAAAGGCGGAGAACACGCGCGAGCTGCAGAAGCTCAACCAGACGTTGGAGCAGGCGAACCGCGAGCTGGCGCAGGCGAACGTCCACTTGACGGCGGAGATCGGAGAGCGCAAGCGCGCCGAGGTCGCGTTGCAGGAAGCGTCGCGGCGCAAAGATGAATTCCTCGCGATCCTCGCGCACGAGCTGCGCAATCCATTGTCGGCGATTCATAACGGCGTGCAGCTACTGAACACCACGAACCTCACGGAGCGTCAGTTCGCCTGGGCGCGCGACATTCTCGGCCGCCAGTTGCGGCACCTCACCCGCCTGATCGACGATCTGCTCGACGTCGCGCGCATTACGAGCGGCCGCATCAAGTTGCAGCGCGAGCCGATCGAGCTGTCGGACGTCGTCGCCCACGCGGCGGAGACGGCGCGGCCGCTGATCGAAGCGCGACGCCATCGCTTCAGCATCACCGTGCCACCCGAGCCGATGTACGTCGAGGGGGACATGGTGCGCCTCACACAGGTGGTCGACAACCTGCTCACCAACGCGGCGAAGTATACCGACGAAGGCGGGTCGATCGAGCTGACCGCCGACATCGAAATGGCATCGGTGCGCCAGGTCGTCCTGCGCGTGCGCGACAACGGCGTCGGCATACCGCCCGAAATGCTCAATAACGTCTTCGAGCTCTTCGCGCAGGTGAACTCGTCGCTCAATCGCACTCAAGGCGGGCTCGGCATCGGGCTCGCGCTCGTACGCGGCCTGGTCGAGCTGCACGGCGGCACCGTGCAGGCCCGTAGCGGGGGCATCGGACAGGGGGCCGAATTCATCGTGCGCCTGCCGTTATTGGCGGCGCCGGCGGCGAGTCCCGGTGACCGCGCCAACCGGCGGGAGACAACCATTTGCTCGAAACGCCGCATCCTCATCATCGACGATAACGTCGACTCCGCGAATGGGCTCGCGATGTGGCTTGAGATGGCGGGGCACGAAGTACGCCTTGCGCACGCGGGCGGCGCCGGCCTGCAAGCGGCGCTCGAATTCGCACCCGACGCCGTGCTCCTCGATATCGGCCTGCCCGATATGAACGGCTACGACGTGGCAAAACTCCTGCGCCAGCAGCCGGGTTTCCGCAAGGTTCCTTTGATTGCCGTCACGGGATTCGGCGCCGAATCCGACCGGCATCAGGCGGCAACGGCCGGGTTCGACTATCACATGGTCAAACCGATCGACTACGACACGCTCGCGAAACTGCTGTCGCGCCCGAGCGGCACCGTCAGCAACGCCAAGATGAGCACCGGCTAGGCGGTCGGTCTACGAGCACAGTAAGAGAATAGGCGCTTCGCCGCGCGCTAAGCGCGACGAAACAAAAGATCGCGCACCACACGACCCTCCCGCCGCCCGCGTTGCTCGAAACGCGTCAGCGGTCGCGACGTCGGACGCTCGGCGTAATGTCCGGCGCCCGCCGCGTTCACGAAACCCGGCGTTGCTTCCAACACCGTCAGCATCTGCGCGGCGTACTCCTCCCAGTCCGTCGCGCAGTGGAGATATCCGCCCGATGCGAGCGCGTCGCGCAGGCGCGCCGCAAACCCCGGCTGAAGCAGCCGCCGCTTGTGATGCCTTTTTTTCGGCCACGGATCGGGGAAGAATAAATGCACGCCGTGCAAAGTTCCGGGCGCCAGGCGCGCCAACACTTCGTTGACGTCGGCGTTAATCAGCCGGACGTTGCGAATATCACTGGCGACGAGCTTGCGCAGCAGACTGCCGACGCCCGGTCGATGCACTTCGACGCCGATGAAGTCGCGTTCCGGCTGGGCGGCGGCGACGGCGGCGAGTGCGTCGCCATTGCCGAAGCCGATTTCGATAATCAGCGGAGCGACTCGACCGAAGAACGCAGCCGGCACGAGCGGGCTGTCCGTCAACTCGACACCGTAACGCGGCCACAACGTTTCGAGCGCGCGGCGCTGCGCGTCGGTCATGCGGCCTTGGCGCAGGACGTAGCTACGTATGGGTCGCCGAGAATCCATGGTAGTCGGACAGATTGAGCGAACCGCAGAGGACGCAGAGGACGCGGAGGGCTATAGAGAAGAAATTACTCAATGATCGCGAGCACAGTGCGGATCTTTAACCTGCATAGTCGGAAACTCACGGGACCGGAAAAGATAGTCCACCCTCCTCTTTGTCCTCTGCGGTTCAAGGCGTTAATTTAAATTAAGAAAGCTCTGAAGTATTTGTTTTCACCGCAAAGGGCGCGAAGGACGCCAAGGAAGAAAGACAAGAAAACCTTTGCGTCCTTGGCGTCCTTGGCGGTTTAGACGACAGACCTCAAAAGAAGGTGCCGCCGACCGGCGATGACGGCGAGCCGTATTGCTTGCGCGGCATGCGGCCGGCGAGATACGCCTCGCGTCCCGCCTCGATCGCTTTTTTCATCGCGCTCGCCATGAGGACCGGGTTCTGCGCGTGCGCGATCGCCGTGTTCATGAGCACGCCGTCGCAGCCGAGCTCCATCGCGTAGGCCGCGTCGCTCGCCGTGCCCACGCCGGCGTCGACGATCACCGGCACCTTCGCCTGTTCGCGGATGATCATCAGGTTGTAGGGGTTCCGGATCCCGAGGC
>JBJMVQ010000061.1:0-27545 GCA_045810625.1 Sulfurifustis sp. | reverse complement strand
CGACGCTGTCGGGTGAGGAAAGCCCCGGCCGCTCGCCGATGAGAATCGCGACGATGCGCGCCCGCAGCAACTCTCCGATCTCGTCGCCTAGCGCGACACGCGCTTGCTCCGCCACGATCACCGGCGAGAATGACCAGCCGGTCGGAGCGCGCTCGCGCAGCGCCTGGAGCAATGGCACGGCGTGGCGCTGCACGCCGATCGCCGATAGCCCGTCGCCGGCGATGAGACCGACATCGAACGCGTCGCTCACGACGTGCGACGCGCCCCCTGGCGGGGAAGTGGAAGACGCGCTGGAGCGGGCATCGGTTTCTAGCACGCGCTCGCGCAAATGAGCGACGCACTCCGCGCTGAGACGGCGCCCGAGGTCCGGACGCAGGAGATAGTCGCGCCGATTTGCCGCGGCGCTGCGCACGCGGATAGTTTCAAATTCGGCGGCACGCAACTCCGCCTCGAATTTTTCGACGTCGAGCGCTCGATGCACGGCGTCGCGCGCTCGCGCGTGCGCTAAACCGAACCCCAGCACCTCTTCGGTCGGCAACGCCGCGCCCGCGCGACCCAAAGCGATGCGCGCGGGCGTGAACCGGCGAAGCGCGGTCCACGAATTAGAGACGGTGGGTTTCGATCGATCCATTTATCTCTTCCGGCGCACCATCCTCGCCGCCGTTCGTTACGACCCAGCGGCGGTCGTTGAGAACAACGCGCAATCGCCGATCGTCGCTTCGCCGAGTTCTAGAGATCCGCCGCCGCCAGGAGCAGTCGCCCCTGCCCCGGCGCGTCGAGCAAGCGCCCCGCACCGTCGACAACCTGCATGCGTTCCAGCCACGCCTCGAATTCGGGTGCGCGCTTCAACCCCAGCACATTGCGAACGTAGAGGCCGTCATGGAACGACGTGCTCTGATAGTTGAGCATCACGTCGTCCGCGCCCGGCACGCCCATGATGTACGTCACGCCCGCCGCCGCGAGCAGTGTGAGCAGATTGTCCATATCGTCTTGATCGGCCTCGGCGTGATTCGTGTAGCAGACATCGCAGCCGAGCGGCACGCCGAGCAGCTTGCCGCAGAAATGATCTTCGAGCCCCGCGCGAATAATTTGCTTGCCGTCGTACAAATACTCGGGTCCGATGAATCCGACAACCGTATTCGTGAGCAGCGGCTCGTACGCGCGGGCGACGCCGTACGCGCGCGCTTCCAGCGTCTGCTGATCGACGCCCGCGTGTGCATTCGCCGACAGCGCGCTGCCCTGTCCGGTTTCGAAGTACATCACGTTGTCGCCGAGCGTCCCGCGTTTGAGCGAAAGCGCCGCCTCACGCGCTTCGTGCAGCAGCGCCAAATTGACGCCGAAACTGCGATTCGCCTGCTCGGTGCCGGCGATCGACTGGAACACGAGGTCGACCGGCGCGCCCTGCTCGATCGCCTTGATCTGGTTCGTCACGTGCGTCAACACGCACGACTGCGTGGGAATCTCAAACCGCCGGATGAGATCATCGAGTATTTGCCAAAGGCGCAGGAATACCGGCATGGCGTCGCCGACCGGATTGATGCCGATAACGGCGTCGCCGCTGCCGTAGAGCAACCCGTCCAGTATCGAAGCCGCGATGCCTTTCGGGTCGTCGGTCGGATGATTCGGCTGCAGCCGCACCGACATCCGCCCCGGTAGGCCGATCGTGTCGCGAAAGCGCGTGATCACGGTACATTTCCGCGCCGCCGCGATCAGATCCTGATTACGCATCAGTTTGGAGACAGCGGCCGCCATTTCCGGCGTGATGCCGGGGGCGACACGTGTAAGCGTTTCGCTGCTGGTCGTTTCGGCGAGCAGCCAGTTACGAAAATCGCCGACAGTCAGATGGCTGATCTCGGCAAACGCCGTCGCGTCGTGGCGGTCGAGGATGAGCCGCGTCACTTCGTCGCGTTCGTAAGGGATCAGCGGTTCGTCGAGAAACACTTTGAGCGGAAGCTCGGCGAGACACATCCGTGCCGCCATCCGTTGCTGCTCCGATTCCGCCGCGATGCCGGCGAGCACATCTCCCGAACGCAGCGGTGTCGCTTTGGCGAGCACATCCTTGAGGTCGGAGAACCGGTAAGTCTCCGCCGCGACACGATGCGTGTAGCCCATGTCCCCTCCATGTTCGCGCGTGCGCAAACCGGCGCTCCGCGCGCGGCTTTAATTGTGACACGGCATCTCAGACTCGCTAAGCGCGGTCCGCTAACCCCAAGAAGGGCGCGGGATTGCGCGACAACAACAATTCCGGTTGGCCTGCAGCTGGGTCGGAAGCGATCGTTTTGCGCCATCCCAAACGATCTTCTTATTAAGAGCGATCTCGATCAGCCGTTTGTTGCGGCGATCGGCGACTACGATTGGGTGCGGCAGTGGCTTTCCCCACGACGCGACCCGATTTCGACGACTGCCCCTGACCTCGGGAGGCGCCGGCAGGGGCTGCGCCGCTCGAAGCCTGGTCCGCTCCTTTGGCCTGGTCGATATCGCGCACCGCCGGCTTCGGGGTCGCGGAGGTGGGCGTGGGCTCCATTTGGCCCATCGTGATACCCGCCGCAAACGCGCACATGACGGCTAACAGCGCTGCCGTCGCACCAAGGTTCGTTCTGTTCGTCGTGTTCATCGCATATCCAAGGTCGAAGGCAGAACTCGCGACCGCGGTTTAGCGCGTCCGGACGTTCGCCAACGAAGTGCATCGATTTGGAATAAGTCTGTGCGCGGCGAGGAGCCACGCGCTGTCGACTGAAGGCCGCGCACTATACGCGCGATCCCAAAGAGAATCACGACGAAGCGCCCACTTCGGCGACGTACACGCATGATGGCTCGACGAACGAAGAAGCAGCGTGAGTAGACGACGTCTGATTGATGGCGCCGACCGGCTAACTTGGATACAAGCCGCCGTTGACGTTAATCGTCTGACCGGTGATGTAGCCATTGCGCGCGAGCATCGCCGCGACGTCGGCGATCTCATCGACGGTGCCGAAGCGGCCTACCGGGATCCGGTCCGGGCGTGCCTGTGCGTTGCCGCCGAGCATGTCGGTTTCGATCAACGCCGGCGCAATCGCATTCACTGTAATGCCTTGCCCGGCGAGGCGCGAGGCGTAGGCGTGCGTCAGACCGAGAATGCCCGCCTTCGACGCCGTGTAGTGCGGGCCGATAATGCCGCCGAGCTGCGCGGCGGCGGATGACATGTTGATAATGCGCCCCCACCTCGCGGCGCGCATGCCCGGCAACACCGCCTGCGTCACCAGAAACACCGACTTCAAGTTCACGTCGATGATCTCGTCCCAGTCGGCCTCGGTGATCTCCTCGATCGCCTGCGGGCGAGCGATGCCGGCGTTGTTGACGAGGATCGTCGCAACGCCCAGCGAGCGCTGAACCTCACCGACCATGCGAGTGACCTCGGTGGCGACGGCGACGTTTGCGCGCACCGCCACGCAGCGGCGGCCGCGACGCTCCACCTCGGCGCGGACCTGCTCCGCTTCGCTCTCGCGACGGCGGTAATTGACCGCCACATCCGCCCCCGCTTCGGCAAGCGCGAGCGCGACCGCGCGACCGATGCCTCGGCTGCCGCCGGTCACTAGCGCGACTTTACCCGACAGATCCCGTGTCTTCGTCATGCGATCGTCCTCGTTGCTGGCTTCGTCGAACATTCTAAGGACTGCGCGGTCGAGGCGAATGCGTCCGAACCCCGAGTCGGGCCGGCCTTTCTCGCGCTGCATCGGCCGACGATATGTCGGTCCGGCCCGAAACTCCGAAGCATTTTGCATTGAAGTAATCTCGCTTTTTCTTATCATCCGGCTAGATCAATCGCGAGCTCGTTTGGTGCGACGGAAAACCCAGGTTCGTTTTGACCCTAAAACAAAATCGCCGACAGCGCGCAAGAAAATCGCGCCGACCTGGCTCTTATCGGGCTTGGTGCTTCCGTTGATTGGCGGATTGGCTTACGTGCTTACCGGGAATCTCACGCCAACCGCATCCCTCCCGGCGCCGGCGGCCGCCGACACCGTCGACGTCACCGATGCGACCGAGGTCGCAAGATCCCCCGCCCGAGTTGCCCTCGGGAAAACTATCGATTTCGTCGTCCAGCGCAACGACACGCTCGAACGAATTTTCCGCCGACTCAGGCTCAGCCTCACCGATCTGAGCACGATTCTGAACGTCCCCGGCGTGCGTCAGACGTTCAAGCGTCTCAAGCCGGGCGACAAGCTCACCGTGGTTCACGACGACGGCATGGTGCACGCCATCAACCATCGCATTAGCGAGACGGAAGTGTTGTCGGTGAAGCGCGCCGACAACGGCTTCGCGACGGAAATCATTACGACACCCATCGAAATCCGAACGGCGCAGGCGCACGGGACGATCAGCTCCTCCTTCTTTGCCGCGGGCCGCTCCGCCGGTTTGAGCCCGGAAACGATTCTGCAGCTCGCCAACGACATCTTCGGGTGGGAAATCGACTTCGCCCTCGACATTCAGCCGGGCGACCGCTTCAACCTGATCTACGAGCAGAAATATCGCGACGGGCGACACATCGGCGACGGGCGCATTCTGGCAGCCGAGTTCACGAACGACGGAGAGAGCCACCGTGCGATCCGCTACACCTCGCCGGACGGCGCGATCGACGATTACTTCACGCCGGACGGCCGCAGCATGCGTCGACAGTTCCTGCGCGCACCCCTCGACTTCACGCGCGTCAGCTCGAACTTCAACCCCACGCGGTTCCATCCGCTACTGAACACGATCCGCGCGCATAACGGCGTCGACTATGCGGCGCCGACGGGAACGATCGTGAAGGCGGCCGGCGATGGACGCGTCATCTTCATCGGGATGCAGGGCGGCTACGGCAGGACCGTCATTCTCGAACACGGCGGAAAAATCTCCACCCTCTACGCGCATTTGTCGGGATTCGCTAAAGCTCTGCACGTCGGCGAGCGCGTGACGCAGGGCACGACGATCGGGTACGTCGGCCAGTCCGGCGCCGCGACGGGTCCGCATCTGCACTACGAGTACCGCGTAAACGGCGCCCACATGAACCCGCGCACCGTCGCGCTCCCGGCCGCCACGCCCATTCCTCCGGAATATCTCATGGACTTTCAATCGAAGTCGCTGACGCTGCTCGCCGATCTGGGGCGGCGCGAAACCGCCGTGGCGACTACGGCGACGAGGAACTGAGAGTTACAGCGCGCCGCGCGTTCGATTCCGGCGCGCGGCGCATCACAGACTTTACGCGACCGATCCACACGGCGCCTGCGTGCCGTGCCGATGACTCTACCCTCGCATCACGATCGCTCGATGCGCCCGCTCGGGGTTTCGGACGTTACCGTGAAGGCGCTCGCGCGCGTGGGATCGGTGGGTCGGATTTCGTAAACCAGGCCGCAGGCGAGACACGGGCTTCTCGATGCAAGTTGCGCCGCCTCCTCGAGGCTACTCGCATAGATAAACCAGTAGCCCCCGATGACCTCATTGGTTTCCGCAAACGGACCGTCGGTCACCATGTGCTTCGAAACGATCTTTCCCGCCCTCGCCAGCCGCTGTCCTGCTTTCATTTTTCCTTCTCGCACGTGCCGATCGAGCCAGACGTAGAACTCGTCGATCGCCCGCTGTATCTGCTCGGGCGACAACTCATTGTCCCACTGTCCGCGAGAAATCAGGAGGTATTCGAACGGGGGTGTTTTTTCGTCCATGGTCGCTTCAGGTGCTCAGGGTCGAGGAACGATCGTCCCGCGCTTGGCCGCTCGAACAGCACGGGACGATTCCACTGCGATACTAAATGCGTCGGAGCTGTTCGACCGTCCGTTCATTCAGAACGTTTCCGGTGTTCAGTGTGCTCGCCGGCTCGAAAAGCAGCACGTGTACCTCCTCTTCAGCAACGGGTTGATGCTCGACCCCGCGCGGAACGATAAAAAATTCCCCCTCCTGAATTACTACGTCCTCGGTTCGCAGCCGGATCATCAGGCGCCCCTTGATCACCAGGAACATCTCGTCTTCGTGCTCGTGGTGATGCCACACAAACTCACCTTTGAGCTTCGCAAGCTTGACCTGTTGCCCGTTGAGCTCGCCGGCGATGCGAGGATTCCAGTAGTCCGAAAAGAGAGAGAACTTTTGCGCGAGGTTGACCTTTTCCATTTCGGATTCCTTCGAGGACGTAGTGCGCTAACTCATGCGTCGGCGTAGTTTTCCGGAAAGAATCGCCGTTCAATCAGCTCTATAAAGATATGAAGCACCTTGATGTGTAATTCTTGTACTCGATCCGCGAACGCGCCGGCCGGCGTGCAGATACAGACGTCGGCGATCGATTCGAGCTCGGAGGTCGGCTTCCCCGTCATCGCGATAACCTTCACTCCGAGCGATTTTGCGGCAATCGCCGCGCGAATGATATTGCGACTGGTACCGCTCGTGCTGATGGCAATCAGGCAATCGCCTTCGCGTCCGTGACTCTCGATATAGCGCGAGAACACGTACTCGTACCCGTAGTCGTTGCCGACGCAAGTGAGATGGCTCGGATCGCTAATGGCGGACGCCGCCAAACCCATCCGGTTCTTCCGATAGCGACCGGTGAGCTCTTCCGCAAAGTGCATGGCGTCACACATCGATCCGCCGTTGCCACATGCATAAACACGGCACTTCCTTTCAAACGTCCCAATTAACAACGAGGCGGCTCGCTCGATATTTCGCAGGGCCGGCTCGTTGGCCAGCAGATTGTCGAGCCCTGCTCTTGCTTCCGTCAGCGTTCGTTGAATGTGTTCTATCATCATTGGCTTTCGTTGGTTAAAGGATGGACGATTTGCTTTTAGACATCGCGTCGCGTCTTGCTTTCGTCTTACCGGCCGCGCCACATGACTCGATACAACCGGAATTATTGAGAGAGTCTCTTGCTGCTCAGCTCGGTCATCGCTTCGGCTTCTGAAACCTGTTCAAGTATGTGCCGTGTCCCCCGGTCTATCGGCTCGAAACGCAGCCTGAAGTAATAGATCTTCTTCGCCTCGAGATTGGGCTCGAGCTTTAGGAGGACCGAGGTCGGCCAGTTCCACATATTGCCCCGGATTTCCAGGGCCGTTTTACCCGGCGATACCCGATACACCAGATAACCTTCGTCCTTGATGGGGTCCTTTTGCTCATTGTTAAGGTAAACGTGAGGGTAAGAATTTCTGTTGGCGAAATAATGTGACCGGTAAATATAGACCGTCGCCTGCGAGTCGCTTGGCGGCTCGACCGAGGTGAAGATTGGTCCCGTTGCCGCACACGCAGATAGGATCAGCAAACAAAGTACACCCCACACAAACCGCTTCATATTCACGCTTATTCTCCTCCCGTTCAGTGAGACCGGATCCGACAACGTTTCGACGCTCGAACGCTTGGGGTTCGTCCGATCAATTCGACCCAACGCTTATTGTAGGGCCTTTGGGGCCCCGTCGAGCGGCATTAGTCAGGCGCGTTTGCGAAGAAAGACATGAGTCGCACGTTCGCCGGCGACGGATCTCGCGCCTTCGTACCCCAACGCATGCATGTCGATGCCGTTCCAGAGATTCTCCCCGGAACCGAGCAATACCGGCCGGACCGCGAGATGCATCTCGTCAATCAGCCCGGCGCGCAGATACTGCCGAACCGTGGATACGCCGCCACCGAGACGGACGTCGAGGCCACCCGCAGCGGCTTTCGCCTGCTCCAGAGCGGCGTGAATACCTTCCGTAACGAACCGGAATTCCGTGCCACCCTTCATCTTGATCGGGGCGCGAACGTAATGCGTCAGCACAAAGACGGGCGTGTGATACGGAGGCTCGTCGCCCCACCATCCTTTCCAGCTGTCGTCCGGCCAAGGGCCTCGCACAGGACCGAACATGTTCCGTCCCAGAATCCAGGCACCGATTCCCGTAAATGCCTGCTCCGCCATTTCGTTGTCGACGCCGGTCTCTCCGTCCTCCTGGCCCTGCATCTGCCGGAACACGCGTGTCGGGAAGAACCACTCCATCAACTCGAAGCCCCGGACACCGAGTGGATTCTGAAGGTCCTGGCTCGGCCCGGCACCGTAGCCGTCGATGGAGATCGCAAAGCTTTGGACGCGGAGTTTCGACATGACATACCTCGCAGACGAGTAGAACCGTAACGGTCACGCAGAGCGAGCAGCATAAGCCACAAATGATAAAAGCGAACTAGATCTTCCGGAATGTGAGCACCGACGCGGTCAGAAAAGCAGCTAAGCGGCGATCGAAACGTCCGGAACAGTCGCGAAGCAGCCATGACGTTTATCCCAATTCAAGGCAGGTGACCGATAGCACATACTGATTGGGCAAAGATAGCGGTCCACCCGCATCGTCGGACGATACACAGGATCAAAAAAAGGAGATGTTTTGTCGCAACGTGAGTGTCGCGGGCCGTCACCGCTGGAAGTGGGTACGAGGCGCGGTAAACCGCACTGCCGCAGGCGCCGTCGGGGACGACACCCCATTTGGCACCGTCGAAACCGTCTGCCGGGCACTGCTGACGAGCGTGTTGGTCGACCAGGGTGCGGGAACCCTCGAAAGTTTGCAGGCGGAAGTCTCCGATTTATTGGCCTCCGTTCACGATCCGGAAATGTTCGAGCAACGTCTGTTGGCGCTCGCTCTGCATGCGGCCGTTTTAGACGGAACGCAGTTGGTGCGGCGTACTCAAGCGTGTCTGTCGAAGAACGTGCCCATTTTGCGATCCGCTGGCAGGCGGGTCTTGCGCCGCCTGCACGTGTCAACGGCGTCCTGGTGCGACAAGGCCGGATATGCCCACTTGGCGGCGGCGCATCTGGTACGAGGCGCGTTGTTGAACCCCATCATCCTCTTTCGTCGCAGATCCATCGGCATTCTCGTCAGATCCCTCAGCGGAAGCAACTCGCGCAGCAACCGGCTCCTTCAGAACGAAGTCGTGCGCATGTTCCGCCTATTCAACGAGCGCGGGGTGCGAGCACACGTTTTCGGATCGCTCGCGATTTCTTTCCACGCAGGGACGTTCGTCAAGCATCACGGTGACATCGATCTGGCATTTCCGACGGAAGCGGACACCCATCGAGCTGCGATGTCCCTCGTCGACGAGCTGAAGTACCGAATAGTAACTCGCTACGAGTGGACCGGTCTGACCGGTGAGCGGTGTTTTCACATCGCTCTAAATGCGCCGAGCGGCATGCGGGTAGAGTTGTCTTACCTGCCGGAAAATCCCAGCGTAAAAGATCACGTTGTGGTCGTGGACGGAGTTCGCGTGCGCACAGCCGATCTACGCGGTCTGCGCAACATCTACGCGTTGTTCCTCCTCGAGAAAGCGGCGATTTCGCACGATCTGGAAAAGCAGAGCAAGAAGAACGCGATCCTGACGATCGACCGTCTGCTCTCTTCCGGAGGGGTCTAATCGCCTCGCCGCAGCGATGTCCGGCAACGAAATCTCTGGATGGGTCCGGCTGCGAAAGCCTGACCGACTAATTTTTTTGCACCGAAGAAAATGGTCGCATCACCAACGAGCGCGGCAAAAGCGCGCGACCATTCAGTCATAGGTGATTACCGCTAGGATGCTTTTGTTCTTCCCTTCGACATCCACCACGCCTTCGGCGAATTCTTCAGCTGAAAGTGCAGCGGGCGATCTTCGAGCTTGCGGGTTTCGAGCCAAAGGCGGCGGAGGAAACGCTTCCGGTTCGGCTCGGGATAGTCCTCGTACGCCGTGCGCGCATGGAGAACGTGGTAGTTGTTCACGAACTGCATGTCGCCGGGTTGCAGGTCCATGAAGACGTTGAAGTCCGGATCGTTGGCCATGCGATCCATCATATTGAAGGCTTCGAGGTACTCAGATGTGAGCGGCGGGACTTCCGGATGGCGGCGTGCGGAGTCGATGTACGTTCTGATGTAGCGCACAAAAACGCGGTCGCCGTGGCGGGTATACACCGGCATCTGGTAATAGGGCTTGCTTCCGGGTGGTTCTTCGCCGCGGAAATCGTAAATCACCGGCTGATACAACAGCGCAGCGAGGTCCGGACGCTTGCGCACCATTTCATTGTGGATGCGCACCGAGTTCGCGACGGTGCTGACGCCGCCGGATTTGGCTTTGCGCAGACAGAAGAGTCCCACAAGGTCGGAGCCGTCGGTGTGATACGGCAGCGCCACCGAGCCAATCTCGTTTCCGCGCGCGGTCGGGTCGGCGCGCGTTTTGCCCTGGTCGCGCACGTCACCGAGCAGGTGACCGTGTTTGTTCTGCGGCCACGGATTGCCGAGATGCATCCCGATGCCCCAGTAAATCATGCTCGCGTCGGCGTCGCTGTAACGCTCGACCGGCAGACCGCTGATCAACTTGAAGCCGCGGCCGTTGATCAGCTCGTCTTCGATCTTGTCGATCTGCGCCGTCAGATTCGGCAGCGGAAAAAGTTCCCGCGTGATATCGAGCACGTCGTGGACGCGCGCCTTCGCGTACTTCAGCGCCGCGTCGAGCTCTTTGATGTCGGTGTCGGTCAGCCGGTATGTCCATTGGCTCGCGTCGGCGACGTCGCGCGCGGTCCACTCGGCGTGGAGCTCTAACGGTTCGATCTTCTTGGGCAAGTCGACTTTCATGTTCATCGTTGACGCTCCTGACTGAATAGGGTCCCCCTCTCCCCTGCCCTCTCCCACAAGGGGAGAGGGAGAACTACGGACCGGCCTGACATCTCAGCTCGCCTATCGGCATCTCAGCTCGCCTACCGAAAATCGGAGGAAATGCTTCTCTGATTAATTCCGTTCGTCCTGAGTCTGTCGAAGGACGACTCAAACAACGTACTGAATTCCGTGGCCCGCCGTTCATGGTTCGACAAGCTCACCACGAACGGTGGGAATAAATCACGGCTTCCCTAACTCTATCTATTCTGTTCCAGCTGCCGCCCGCGCTTTCTGCGCGCCGCGCACGAGTTTGCCGGGAAGCGCGTCGGTCGGTTCGCCGTCGCGGTACGCGATCTCGCCGCTCACGATGGTGGCGACATAACCTTCCGCCTTCTGCATCAGTCGCCGGCCGTTCGCCGGCAGGTCGTGCACCATGTACGGCCGGCGCAGCTTCAGGCGGTTGAAGTCGATCACGTTGATATCCGCCTTCATGCCGGGCGCGAGCAAACCGCGGTCGAGCAACCCGACGGCCGCCGCCGTGTCGCGCGTCTGGCGCTTGATCAGCCAAGGCAGCTCCAGCCGATCGGACTTACGGTCGCGGCCCCAGTGCGTCAGCGCGTAGGTCGGGAAGCTGGCGTCGCAGATCGTCGCGACGTGCGCACCGCCGTCGCCCAAACCGAAAACCGTGTTCGGATGCGTGATCATCTTGCGCGCATTGTCGAGATTGAACTCGGTGTAGTTGAGCAGCGGAAAGTACAGCAGCTCCCGACCGTCGTTCTCGAGCAGAATGTCGTAGACCATTTCTTCGGGCTTGCGCCCTTCGCGGCTCGCCTGCGCGGCGATGCTCTGCGACGGATCCGGTTCGTAATCCGGCGGATCGCCGAGACGGAACATCTTGTGATAACCCTTCGCGACGTAGTTCACCGCGAGCCGCCCGCTCTTAATAGGCTGCTCGCTCAACAGGCGCTTGCGAAATTCCGGATCGCGCATGATGCGCACGCGCTCGGCGAGCGGCTTCCCCGCGATCTCGCGATACGACGGACACGCGACGTACGGATGCAGCGATCCTTGCAGCCCAAGCAAGGTACCGATCGGCCGGCCGCACACTTGCCCCTTCATCGGCAGACCACGGCCTGCCGCGCTCTCGATGCGCTCGAGCAGCCGCTTCCAGTTCTCCGGTGCGTGGTCGCGCTGCGCGACCGAAATCGTCATCGGCCGGCCGGAGTCCTCGACCATCCGGCAGAAGGTGCTGAACTCGGCGTCCATGTCCTCGAAATCGGAAATCATCTCCATCACGCCCGCGCGCGCGTCGCGCAGCCCGCGCGCGATGCCGCGCAGCTCGCCTTCGGCGGCGGTGAGCGTCGGCGTCGGATCCCCGGTGCTGGTGCGATGATTGAGCGTGCGCGAAGACGAAAAGCCGATCGCGCCGGCGGCGAGCGCTTCGCGCATCAGACGATTCATCTCGGCGATCTCACCTTCGGTTGCCGGCTCGCGATTCGCGCCACGCTCGCCCATCACGAACACGCGCAACGCACCGTGCGGCACTTGCGCACAGATGTCGATGTCATGCGGCACGCGCGCGACGGCATCGAGATACTCGGGGAAGCTCGACCAGCGCCAGTCGAGACCTTCGCTCAGCACGACGCCGGGAATGTCTTCGACCCCTTCCATGAGTCGAATCAGCATCTCGTGATGATCCGGCCGTACCGGCGCGAACCCGACGCCGCAATTACCCATCACGACCGTCGTCACGCCGTGCAGCGACGACGGGGTGAGACGCGAGTCCCACGTTACCTGTCCGTCGTAGTGCGTGTGAATGTCGACGAACCCCGGGGTCACCAGCAATCCGTCGGCATCGATCTCTTGACGCCCGCGCGCGCTCACTTTACCGATCTCGGTGATAACACCGCGGTAAACGGCGACGTCGGCGGTGAACGGCCGTTCCCCGCTGCCGTCGATGACCGTTCCCCCGCGTATGACAAGATCCGGCGTTGCCGACATGGTCATCCAGACTCCGCGTTGTTTTACGCGATGGTTCGCCCGAGCCGGAATAAAGTCAAGAATGCAGAACGGTTCCGACGTGCAGTTCCGCGCAACCGAGCCATAGAGACCGGCAGAAGAGAAGCGAATTTCGACGCCGTCGAAGCCTCGGGACGAAGCTATTCGGCAGCTTCGGCAGGAAGCTCACGTCCATGTAGTAGCGCTTGGGATTGAGGCGGTCGAGATACACAGTGATCCGCCGCGCGGCAAGGTGCGCGGTCGGGTCGAACCACAGATTCTCGCTCTCGAAGAGATGCAATTCACCCGTGTTTGGATTCTTCCATTGCGAGACGATGCGCCACGGCGACCGGCCGTTCACTTTCACCCTCATGTTCTGTTCGACGTTCTGGAAGTCGGTTTGCACCGGGGTGCCGTGCCGGCGCAACTCCTGGATGCGCCGCGCCGCACGGCGTCGCGCGTACAGAATTCCGCCGCCCGCCAGCACCGGCAGCGCACCAAAGCCGCCGACGATAGTCGGCCCGCCCCAAAGCGAGAAGAACGAGCGAATGCGTGCGTCGCTCGGTTGCGCCTCGTCGTACAACACCTCCACCGTCTCGCCGACGCGAAAGCTTGGCGGGTTGCTGCCGACGGGGTTGCGGAAGGTCCGCACCTGTCCTGCGCGGGTCTCGAACTTGACGATCGGGTAGTACGACGTGGAGTCGCCGGAGTGTGAACGCTCGAGATCGATCACCCGGCCGGCGGCGAGCGACGTGCGGTTAATAAAGTCGTGCACCCTGCCGGCCCAGTAGGCCACCGCAGCGACGACGATGACGCCGATGACGAGAAAGATCTTTGCCCACCGATCGAGCGACTTTCCCAACGCGCCTCCTGTTAACCGTCTTTGGAAAAGATGGTAGTCGGAGCGGCCGATTTCACCAGATATATGGCCCCCAAGGCTCGGCAACGGTAAGCACATCAAGTAATATTTCTGCGCGCGTTCAACGCGCCGGCAACTAGGGACCGGACCAAACCGAGAGAACAAGGAGGCCACATGACGGACAATTTTCTATTGTATGGGTCGTATGGATACACCGGCGCGCTCATCCTCGAGCTAGCCCTGCGCCAAGGCCTGCGGCCGCTCCTCGGCGGGCGCAACGCTGGCGCGCTCGAACAGCAGGCGCGCACGCACGGTCTCGACTTCCGCGCCTTCGACGTGAACGACCGCGCGGCCGCCGTGAAGGCGCTCACCGGCATGCGCGCCGTGCTGAACTGCGCCGGGCCGTTCCATCGCACGGCGATACCGATGGTGCAGGCGTGCCTCGCCACCGGCGTGCACTATCTCGATATCACCGGCGAGATCACGGTGTACGAAGCGCTCGCGACGCAGGATGAAGCGGCGCGGCGCGCGAAGATCATGCTGCTGCCTGGGTGCGGCCTCGACGTCGTACCGACCGATTGCGTCGCCGCGCACTTGAAAACACGCCTGCCGGATGCGACCGACCTCATTCTCGCGTTCCAAAGCAGCGGCGGATTCTCGCGCGGCACGGCGATCACGGCGATCGAGAACATCCATCGCGGCGGTGCGGTGCGGAAGAACGGCGTCATCACGCCGGTGCCGGCCGCGTGGAAAACGCGCGAGGTCGATTTCGGCAACGGTCCGATACTGTCGGTGACGATCCCGTGGGGCGACGTCTCGACCGCGTTCTACACGACCGGCATCGGCAACATCGAGGTCTACACGGCGATGCCGACGTTGGTCCGGCAAATCCGCATGACGCGTTACATCGGCTGGCTGCTCGCGTTGCCGCCGATCCAGCATATGCTGAAACGGCGGATCAAGGCGGGACCGGCCGGACCGGATGCGGAGACGCGCGCCAAATCGTCGATTCACGTGTGGGGCCAGGTGCGAAACGCCGCGGGCCGGACCGCGACGACGCGATTGCACACCATGAACGGTTACGTATTGACGGCGCTCGCGTCGGTGCGCGCCGTGCAAAACGTGCTCGCGGGACAGTTCAAAGCCGGCTTCCAGACGCCGGCACGCGCTTACGGCGCGGATTTCGTTCTGCAGTTCGAAGGCGTGCGCCGCGAAGACCTCGAACCGCCGGTCCTGCGCACGGTAACAGCGAAGAGCGCCTGAGAGCTTTGCCGCACAACGGTCGGCGGCGGACGTCGCTCTAGTCCGGACCCGGCGCGACGCGCGATATCCCGCTTTCGCGCTTCGATCCTCGCAGCGTCACCTCGCGCCGTAGAAATGACGCGCGCGCCGCCCGCGCGCGCTTTGTTTTTCGTGAGGTCGTGCTTGCGCCAACCCCTCGCTGAACTAAGTTTATAAGGTAGGCCCGCCGCCGGGCCGACACCGTCACGCAATGCAAACCACCCGTCCCATTAACACTAATAAGTTCAGCGCTCTTCCGGTCGGTTATCGGCTCGGCGAATACACCATCGCCGCCGTGCTCGGCGAAGGCGGTTTCGGCATCACCTATCGCGCCCGCGACACCAAGCTCGGTCTCGACGTCGCGATCAAGGAGTATTTTCCGGGCATCTATGCGGCGCGCACGGATGCATCGACGATCGTGCCGCGGCCCGGCACGGACCTGGACAACTATAAGTGGGGCCTGAGCGAATTCCTCAAAGAAGCGCAGGCGCTCGCCAAATTCAAACATCCGCACATCGTACGCGTGCTGCGCTTTCTCGAAGCGAACGGTACGGCGTATACCATCATGGAGTACGAGGAAGGCGAGACGTTGTCCTCGTACCTGCGCAAACACGGCGGCGTGCTCGGCGAGCCGCGGCTGCTGCAAATCTTTCTGCCGATCCTGAACGGGCTGCAGGCGGTGCACGACGCGGGCCTGCTGCATCTCGACATCAAGCCCGACAACATCTATCTGCGCGGCTACGAGCATCCGATGCTGATCGATTTCGGGTCCTCGCGCCAAATGCGCGGCGACACCGGCGGCAAAGTCACGCTCACGCCCGGCTATTGCGCGCTCGAGCAGTACCCGGGCCACGGCGATATCAGCGTCGCATCGGATGTGTACGGCATGGGCGCAACGCTCTATCGTTGCATCACCGGCAAAGCACCGGTCGACGCGCTCGAACGCGAACGCGCGGCCGCGCGCACGCGCATCGATCCGCTACCGCCGGCCGCCTCCTTCGAGCGGCCGGTGTACAGCCCGCACATCCGCGACTGCATCGACCGCGCGCTCATGCTCGCCGCTGCCGAGCGGCCGGCCTCGGCGTACGCGTTGCAGCAGGGGTTGATGGGCAAGGACATGTCGAAAGCCCCCGCGCGGACGCCGACGGCGATGCTGCACCGCCCGGGCACCGGTTACATCGGAACCGTTTTGCCGGCGGAAAAGCAGAAGGTGAAACGGCGGCGCTACACGTTCTTCGAGAAGTTCGTCGCCCTCGCGGTCTTCGTTGGAACATTCGCAGTCGTCACGCCGAAGCTTCTGATCGACACGGGCCAGATCGACGAGGCGGAGCTGTACCAGTGGATCGACAGCACACAGACCCAGGTCGTCGAACGCACGCAGGAGTTCGGCGACTTCGTCAACGAGCGGTTGTTCGGCGTGCCACCGAGGCCGAAGGTGGTAAAGCCGGTTGCGCTGAAGCGACCGGCGCCCGCCGAACCCGAACCCGTCGCGGCGCCCGCGTTGACGCCGCCCTTCGGCACCGACAAGCAGCTGGCGATCGATATTGCGATGCCCGAGCAAGTGCCGCGTGCGCTCGGATTCCTGCAGCACGGCGCAATTCTTGCGACCGCAGCCGACGACGGCGTCGTGCGACTATGGGACGTACAGACGGGTACACCGCGCAAGGCGCTCGCCACCCGCGTGCTCGCGCCCGCCGCCCTCGCCGTGTTCCCCAACACGCAGTGGGTCGCCGCGATGGATCAGGATCAATCGATTGCCGTGTTCGATCCGCTCGGCAATCCCGAATTCGTTCTCACCCCCGATTCGCCGCACGACATCGTCGCAATGACCGTCTCGCAGACCGGGCGCTTGTTGGCGGAAGCCGCCGAGGACGGCAGCGTGACGATCTGGGAGATCTCGCAAAAACGCCGCTTGCAGAAGATCAGCACCGGCAAGACGCGCCCCGATCTGCTTCTCTTCGCGCCCGATGAACGCACGCTCGCGACGGTCGAGGGTAACGGCGGGCTGAGCCTGTGGGGTTGCACCGACGGTAAGCTGCTGTCGCACCGACGCGCGCACACACGCCCGATCGTCACCACCGCCTTCGCACCGGACGGGCGCCGCATCGCAACCGCGGACGGCGCCGGCGAGCTGCGAATCTGGACGGTGCCGGCCCCCGGCCTCGAATGGCCGCCGGCCCTCACGCCGGCGGACGTGCCGCGCGGAATCAATCGCGTTGCTTTCAGCCCCGACGGCGCGTGGCTGCTCGCTACGGCGAATGACGGCAACATCCATGTATGGAACGCCGAAACCGGAACGGCGGCCCACAAGATCACGACTGACCGCCGGCGGCTGCGATCGCTTGCGCTCACCTCGGACGGCAAGTGGCTCGCCGCGGTCGCAGACGAGAACGCCGTGCGGGTTTGGAAGTAAGGCTGCCTCTGCCGTTTAGCAAAACGGGAATCCCGGAACCGCGTTGCGATAGTGTGTGTAGCGCGGCGCGATCCCGCTGACCCGTCGCCCGAGAAGCGCGCGTAATCGCGGTTCTGCCGCGCTCCACGATCCTACTGATCCCGCCTTACCCCAAGTCGCGGTAAGATCGGAGTCCTAACCGATAAAACCGCCGCTCGTGGCAACCGATTCCGCATCCGCCTCGCTTCGCAGCCATTCCGCCTGGTCACCCTTGCGTCATCGCGTGTTCCGCTGGTTGTGGATCGCCGCGTGCGCTTCGTATGTCGGCACGTGGATGCACGATGTCGGCGCCGCCTGGCTGATGACGACGCTCGAGCCGGCGCCGATCATGGTCGCGCTGGTGCGGACCGCCAGCACGTTGCCGATATTTCTGTTCGCGCTGCCGGCCGGTGCGCTCGCCGATGTGCTCGACCGCCGGCGGCTGCTGCTGTTCACGCAGTCGCTACTGCTCGTCGCGGCGGCGCTGCTCGCTATCCTCACGTTCGCGCAAGTGACGACCCCGACACTGCTGCTGATCCTCACGTTCGTCCTCGGCATCGGCAATGCGCTGAATGCCCCGGCGTGGCAAGCCAACGTCGCCGAGCTGGTGCCGCTTTCGGAGCTTTCGCCCGCGATCGCGTTGAACAGCGCCTCGATCAATCTCGCGCGCTCGGTCGGTCCGGCGATCGGCGGACTGCTCATCGCCGCGACGGGTCCCGCGGTCACGTTTGCGCTGAACGCCGTGTCGTTCTGCGGCGTCATCTACGTGCTCTATCGCTGGCGACGCCAGCGCACCGCGGCCGTGTTGCCCGCCGAACGGGTGTTGAGCGCCATGCGCGCCGGCATTCGCTACGTGCGCCACGCGCCGGCGGTGCTCGCCGTGCTCGCACGCTCGGCTTCGTTCACGGTGTTCGCCGCGGCGCTCCTCGCGTTGCTGCCGGCGCTCGCGCGCTTCGAGCTCGGCCGCGGTCCGACCGGCTACGGCATTCTGCTCGGCGTATTCGGCGCAGGCGCGGTGCTCGCGTTGCTGTTGCTGCCGCGCGCCCGCGCGCGTCTCTCGGCCGAACGTATCGTCGCAATCGCGGTGCTCTCCTTCGCGGCTGCGCTCATGCTGCTCGCATGGGCGCGATTTCTCGTGGCGGCCGAACTCGCGGTCTTCGTGGCGGGCGGTGCCTGGCTCACGCTAATCTCGACCTTCAATGCCAGCATTCAGGAGGTCGTGCCCGGCTGGGTGCGCGGTCGTGCGCTTTCCGTCTCAATCCTCGTGTTCTTCGGCTGTATGGCGGCAGGCAGCGCGGTATGGGGTTATGTGGCGAATAGATTCGGGCTTTCGACTGCGTTCACGGCGGCCGCGATCGGTCTCATGATCGGCCTGTTCGCCACCCGGCGGCTGCGTATCGCCAAGGGGCAAGCGGTTGATCTATCGCCGTCGGTCCATTGGCCGGCGCCCAATGTCGCGAAGGAGTTTGCCGGGCACGAGGGTCCCGTCGTCGTCACGGTCGAGTACGTCATCGAACCCGAACGCGTGCGCCATTTTCGGCGCGTGATGCAACGCGTGCGCCGCATCCGCAAACGCGACGGCGCGATCAGTTGGGCCTTGCTCTCCGACGTCGGGCATCCGCGGCGTTATACCGAGACGTTCGTGGTGGAGTCGTGGCTCGAACATCTGCGGCAGCACGAACGGGTCACCGTCGCGGACCGCGCGGTATTGGAAAAGGCGCGCTCGTTCCACACGGAGGCGCATCCGCCGCACGTGACGCATTACATCGTCGAGCCGCTTTCCCGCTGATGCCGTATGTTATGCTAAACGGCATGACACAGTACCGGATGAAACGAGAGTCAGGCGGACCATGAGCAAATTACCGGCGGGCAAGAAACGCCTTTATCGTGTGATCTTCGTGAATCAGGGAAAGGTGTACGAGGTGTACACGCGCCGCGTGGGTCAAGGCAGCCTGTACGGCTTTATCGAGATCGAGCAGCTCGTTTTCGGCGAGAAATCGGCCGTCGTGATCGACCCGACCGAAGAGCGCCTGCGCAGCGAATTCGAAGGCGTGCGCATCTCATACATCCCGTTCCATTCCGTGATACGAATCGACGAAGTCGAGCGCCAGGGGACCGCGAAAATTGTCGCGATGTCCGGCAAGAGCGACGACGTGATCCCCTTCCCGACCGTCTTCCCCGGCGGTCATTCCCCAAAAAAGGGCTAAGTCGAAAGAACGCCGCGCGCGTTCCTCGCTTCGGCGGCGACGAAGGCTTGTAGTTGAGGAAAGAATTCTCCGAAGTACGCGCCCAAGCTCGTATAGTTACGCTCCAGCTCCACGACGGCGTCCCGTAAGGCGAGCGCGCGCTCGGGATAGCGAAACCGGCGCGAAATTCCATTGAGCGCGGCGTTCACCGCGGACAGGTCTCGATAAGCCGACAGCCAGTCGTCGCGCACCATCGCCGGAAGAATGCGCTGAAACCGCGGCGGAAACACGGCGCGCTGGGGAAGCAATACGGCATAGATCGCTTGCGTGAATTCGCGGAGCGGCTGCGGGTGATAACGCGCCCAATCGCGCGCGAGAAAGTGATCGAAGAACACGTCGATCATGATCCCGGCGAAGCGCCGCCGTGTCGGGCTGACGAGCGTCCGACACGCCAGTACGGCCGGGTGCTGATCGGTGTAGCGATCGATCGCGCGATGCAATTGAATGGCCGCGTCCACCTCCGGTCCCCAGTGCTCGGGCACCTGCCCCTTCACGAAGTCGCCCAGCATCGCGCCCGTGACCGCCGCCGGCGTGTCGCGCGAAAGAAAAACGTGAGCGAGATAATTCATACTTGTGGGGGCCGGAAGGTCGCGCTTTTTTTGATTGACGCGCGTCTTGTTCGGGGTTTACGTCCGGCGGAATGCGCGGCGAAACGAACCGGGGCGCGTGAGCAGGGTGTTGATCAACGCACTGCTCACGCGGTTAGGAATACTGCGTCGGCACGGAGTAAGAAGTCCGGTGGAGAATTTGTTCAACAACCTGACACCCGCCCCGACCACATTCAGCCGACGCTTACCAGCGCCCGCCGCCGCCGCCGCGCGGCCGATTCCCCCAGCGGCTCCGTCCGCCGCCGTTATCGGCGGCGCCACCGCCGCTCGGGCGCGATGTCTTCGGCCGCGCCTCGTTGACGTTCAGCGTCCGGCCTTTGAATGTTGAGCCGTTCAATCCGTCGATCGCTGCTTGTGCTTCGGCGCGTGCTTCCATTTCGACGAACCCGAAACCGCGCGGCTCGCCGCTGAACTTGTCACGCAGCACGCTCGCACGCGCAACACGACCATAAGCACTGAACGCCTGGAGCAGATCGTCCTCCGACACATCACGCGCCAAATTGCCGACAAAGATATTCATCCGAAAGTCCTCTGTTTGATTACAGTTCGCTGGCCGTTGATTCTGACGGCCGCCATGGTGGGCGTGTGTGGGAACGTCGCCGACCTGCCGTGCGGCACGCGCTGGGCGCGTGCCTCGGCCTCGATCATACGCCACGGGGGCACGACCCGATAGAGTCTTGCCGACTAGCCGACGACATGCGCCATCGGATATCTTTTTCCCCATGGGGAGAAATCGTCTTCCGCGTCCCAAAAGCTCGGCGTACATCACGCCCGAAGGCGCCGCACGATTGCGCGCCGAGCTCGACCATCTTTGGCGCGTCAAACGGCCGCAGGTGACGCAGGCCGTCGCCGATGCCGCCGCGCTCGGTGATCGCTCGGAGAACGCGGAGTACATCTACGGCAAGCGTCAGCTGCGCGAGATCGACCGTCGCATCCGCTTTCTGCAAAAGCGGCTCGATGAGCTCGTGGTGGTCGATCGCGCGCCGGCCGACGCGACGCGCGTTTACTTCGGCGCGTGGGTGCGGCTCGAGGACGAGACGGGAAAGACGGTTGAATATCGCATCGTGGGGCCGGATGAGCTCGACACCGGCAAGGGCTGGATCAGCATCGACTCGCCACTCGCCCGCGCACTGCTCAAAAAAACCAGCGACGATGAAGTCACGGTCCCATTACCCTCCGGGCCGGCGACGTATACGATCGTAGAGATCCGCTACCGCAGCGATAAGAATATCCAGCCGCCAGGACCGCCAAGGTAAAGAGGGCGAACTCTTTCTCGCGCATCCTGCGTTATTTTCGCTTCAGATATTTCTTGCAGTCCTGCGTTATCGGCGTCTTTCGCGTCCGCTGCGGTCGAGACGATCGCTTCGGGCGCCCGGAACAGAGTAGCGCGGGTGGAGCCGCTTCCCAATCCCGGATTCCGCTTCGCTTCATCCGGGCTACTTTTTTTCTTTTGCTGCTCAAAAAACCAGCGTCGATGAAGTCACGGTCCCATTACCCTCCGGGCCGGCGACGTACACCATTGTCGAAATCTGGTACGCGAACGGATAGCCGCCGCTTAGAAAACTTCACCGCAGCGCGCGCAAGAGACGCCAGAGATCGAAGGACGCAGGGCGTTGTCTTCGTTTTCCCTCTGCGTTTATCCGAATTATTCGCGAGTCCTTATATCAATCGCTCTTCGGCGTAAGTGAGTCGCCCATCCACGATCCGCGCGGGCGACGTATACGCATGCGGCTCCGTTTTGTGCGCGTCGATGATGTGCCGCACATCGAACCCGCGTGAACGCAAATCGTCGGCGATCAATGAGCGATGACAGCGCCACCAAACGGCTTCGGCACAGAGAATCGCCGCGTTGCGGCCGGCGGCGATCGCTTCGAGGCGATTGATCCCTTCGCGAAACGCAGGCGTTTCCATGTAATCGGCGTAGCCGCGAAACGACGCATTGCGCCAAGCGGTGTTGTGCGAATCGGGCCGCGGCGCGCGCCGGCCGCCGAGCTCGGGCAGCCAGTGGTACTCGATGCCTTCAGCGTCCAGCGCTGCCGCGAGCGCCTCGCGGTTGAAATACGGATAGCGGCGCGACGCCGGGAAGCGACGCACGTCGAGAACAGCGTTCACACCGTGTGCACGCAGCAGCGCGAGGAAATCATCGAGCGTGCGGGTCGAATGGCCGAGGGTGAAGATCACCGAGCTAGCGTCTTGCGTCAGGTAGGGATGGCAATTCTACGGCAGGTGCCGATATCACGCCCGCGGAATCCCCCGCCCGTGTGCTCAGAGTTTCTTTCGACGCAGCACGATGACTGCCGGGCAACCTTAGTTTCTGCTCCTCGAACAAAAGTGTGGATACGGAACCAAGCCTACGCTGGAGCTCGATTGCCTGTTCCCTCTCCCCGCTCGACGGGGAGAGGGCTAGGGTGAGGGGCGTTCCATTATCGCCAATCGAATAGATTCGAGTACTGCTTCTGTATCTTTCAGAACGTCGTGATCCCAGAATCTAAGTACCCGAAATCCGCGCGCCTGGAGAAACACCGTTCGATGAGAATCACTCTCGGCATGAAGCGAATGATGACCGCCGTCGAGTTCTACGATCAGTCTGTGGTCCACGCAGGCAAAATCGGCAACGTAGCGCCCGATCGGGTACTGTCGCCGAAACTTTGCACCCGCGAGCTGCCGATCGCGCAATGCTTGCCATAGCCGGCGCTCCGCATCGGTTTGCTCCGCCCGAAGCCGACGAGCCCGACTTTTCTGCACAGGGGGTAATCTCATCCCTTGCACCCTCACCCTACCCTCTCCCTAAAAGGGAGAGGGCAAGAACAAAAATTCCCGTCGTCACGCCTTCTCGCAATGGCGCCCTTCTCGCAATGGCGCCCTTCTCGTAATGACGCCCTTTTCGTAATGCTCCCCGATGAGTCTTCCCTGATGACGTCCTCCGTAGTTGCTCCTTGATAACGCGCTTCCCGCAACGTAACGCCGTTCCCACAACACAATCCCGCTCCCACAACGGCGACCCTTCTCGCGACTCCAGCGCGCGTCGATAAAGCAAAGTTCTGTCGCAGCTACAGGCCATGCTCCCTCGCATCCTGCGCCAGCGCCTCCATCAGCGCGCTCATGTCCGGCGGTACCGACGCCGTCCAGCGCAACACTTCGCCCGTTTCCGGATGTTCTAACGTCAGCTTCGCCGCGTGCAACGCCTGGCGTTTGAAGCCGCGCAAACGTTCGACGAGCGCCGGGCTCGCATCGGGCGGGACACGAAGTCTGCCGCCGTAGATAGGATCACCGACGATAGGGAACTTGAGATGCGCCATATGCACGCGGATCTGATGCGTGCGACCGGATTCGAGCGAGACCTGCACTAGCGTGTGGGCGCGATACTTCTTCATCACGCGGTAGTGACTCACCGCTTCGCGCCCCTGCTCCGTCACTGCCATGCGCGTGCGATCGACACGATGGCGGCCGATCGGCGCGTCGATCGTGCCGCCGGCGATCATGACGCCGTTCACGATCGCAATGTATTCGCGGCTCACTTCGCGATGGGACAACGCGTGGATGAGATGCTGACGCGCCGCTTCCGTTTTTGCGACGACCATCAGGCCGGAGGTGTCTTTGTCCAGTCGATGCACGATACCGGCGCGCGGCAGCCGCGCCAGCTCGGGAAGATGATGCAAAAGCGCGTTGAGCAGGGTACCGCGCGGGTTGCCCGCGCCGGGATGGACGACGAGACCCGCCGATTTGTTGATGACGAGCAGGCTTTCGTCTTCGTACACGAGGTCGAGCGGCCGCGCTTCCGGAACGTCGGCGAGCGGCTCTCGCGGCGGCTCGCGCAGCTCGATGCGTTCGCCGCCCCGCACTTTGTCGCGCTTGCGCGGCGTCCGCGCGTCGACCGACACGCGGCCTTCCGCAATCCACTGTTGGAGCTGCGAACGCGTGACGTCGGGGAACAGTGCGACGAGCGCCTGGTCCAACCGCTGGCCGGCAAGATCGTGCGGAATCTCGGCGGTCCGCACCTTTGCATTAGACGGGTCAGTCAGTATGATCGCTCCGTTATCGACAACCGGCGGACGAGCTTTGCCCGCTGCCGGCGATAGTCTAGCAGGGTGTCGATAGCACGCTGCCAGCCGGCCCGCAGGAAGGTGCCGCATCGAAAATTGGCCCGCTTTCCGTCTCCGTAGAGAGGACATTGAATGCGTCGTTTCGCTCGAATCGTTGTGCTCGCCGCGGTCTGTGCCGTCGCGGCGTGCGGCGGCATTACCGATCCGACCAAGGACTGGACGCCCGAGCGGTTCTACCAGGAAGGAAAAGATAAAATGGAAGGCGGCAACTGGGGCGAAGCGATCAAGCTGTTCGAGCAGCTCGAATCGCGCTATCCGTACGGCCGCTATACCGAGCAGGCGCAGCTCGAGATGGCGTACGCGCAATACAAGGACGATGAGCCGGCGCTCGCGCTCGCTGCCGCCGACCGCTTCATACGCCTGCATCCGACGCACCCGAACGTCGACTATGCCTACTACTTGAAAGGGATCATCAACTTCCGCGGGGAAAAGAGCCTGGTGCACGCGATGCTTGGCTACGACGAGGACATGTGGGACCGCGATCCGAAAGGCGCGCGCGAGTCGTACAACGCATTCCGCGAGCTGGTCGATCGCTTCCCGCAAAGCCGCTACGCGAAAGACGCGACCGACCGCATGCGCTACCTCAGCGATGCCCAGGCGCGCTACGAAGTGCACATCGCCCAGTTCTACCTCGACCGGGGCGCGTACGTCGCCGCGGTGAACCGGTGCAAGTACGCGCTGGAGAATTATCCGCGCACGCCGGTCGTCGAAGACGCGCTCGGCATTCAAGCGCAGGCGTATCTGCAGATGGGGATGACGAAGCTCGCCGATGACAGCGTGCGCGTGCTGCGGATGAATTTTCCGAACAGCCGGTATCTGAAGGACATCGAGAAACTGAAGACGGCGGAGCGGAAGTAGCACCTCGCCTCCGCAACGCCGTCAGCGAATGCCCTCGCACCGAGGCGAGTCGCACCCCGCGATCGTCCCGCGACAACACTTCAGACGGCGGCCTCGCCGCGTTCTCCGGTGCGAATACGCACCACCTGCTCCACCGAATGCACGAAGATCTTGCCGTCGCCGATCTTGCCGGTCCGCGCAGCCCCGGTGATGGCCTCGATGCACCGGTCCACCTGGTCGTCGCCGACGACCACCTCGATCTTCACTTTGGGCAGGAAATCGATGACGTATTCGGCGCCGCGATAGAGCTCGGTGTGTCCCTTCTGGCGGCCGAAACCCTTCACCTCCGTGACGGTCAGGCCGGTAACGCCGGCTTCGGAGAGCGCCTCACGTACGTCATCGAGTTTGAACGGCTTGATGATTGCTTCGATTTTCTTCATTGCCTCGTACCTTCGCCAGACGGGTTATTTATTATCTCGCGGCGTCCGCAACGGAACCAACCACTTCATGACCGCGCGAACCCCGAGGTAATAGGATAGCGCCGATCGCGCCCGAACGCGCGCGGCGTGATGCGCACGCCCGGAGGCGCCTGCCGGCGCTTGTATTCGTTGCGATCCACCATTGCGATGACCCGGCGCACGGTTGCAGGATCGAAGCCTGCATCGATGATGTCCTGCGCCGACTCGTCGCGCTCGACGTAACGCTCGAGGATCGGATCGAGCACGTCGTACGGTGGAAGCGAATCCGTATCCTTTTGGTCCGGCGCCAGCTCGGCCGACGGCGGCCGATCGAACACGCGGCGCGGAATCACCGGCTTCGCCTGGTTACGCATCTCGGCGAGCCGATATACGAGCGTCTTCGGCACATCCTTGATCGCCGCAAAACCGCCGGCCATGTCTCCGTACAGCGTCGCGTACCCCACGGCCATCTCGCTCTTGTTGCCGGTCGTGAGCACCATCTTGCCGGTCTTGTTCGAGAGCGCCATCAGCAGCATCCCGCGAATACGTGACTGGATGTTCTCTTCGGTGATATCGGGCTTCAGGCCTTTGAATTCGCCGCGCAGCGCGTCGAGAAACGCCTGAAACATCGGGTCGATCGGCAGCATCCGATGGCGCACGCCGAGTGCGTCCGCCTGCGCACGCGCGTCTTCGAGGCTCATGGCGGCGCTGTAGCGCGACGGCATCATCACCGCTTCGACCCGTTCCGGGCCAAGCGCATCGACAGCGATACAGAGCGTGAGCGCGGAATCGATGCCGCCGGAAAGTCCGATGAGCACACCCGGGAAACGATTTTTTTCAACGTAATCGCGCACGCCGAGCACGAGCGCGCCGTACACGCTCTCGGTTTCGGGCAGCTCAGGTGCGATGTCGGCCTTGAGCGGACGAACGCGCCCGTCCATTTCGAAATCGATCGGGTAGACGCCTTCAACGAATGCAGGGGCACGCTGCACGACGTTCCCCGCCGCATCGAGCACGAACGATTCGCCGTCGAATACGAGCTCGTCCTGACCGCCGACGAGATTGAGGTAAACGAACGGCACGTCGAGCCGGCGCGCGTAGTCTTCCGCAAGCGCCATGCGTTCACGCGTCTTGTTCCGATGGTACGGCGAGCCGTTGATGTTCACGATGAGCTTCGCGCCGGTCGCGGCCGCCTGCTCGATCGGACCCGGGAACCACATGTCTTCGCAGATCGTCAGGCCGACCGGAACGCGACCGACGTCGATCACGCATGGATCGTTCCCGGATGCGAAGTAGCGGCGCTCGTCGAACACACCGTAGTTCGGCAAATGGTGCTTGTAGTAGGTCGCGCGGATCGCGCCGTCGCGCAGAATCGACGCCGCATTGTAGAGCTTGTCGCCACGACGCTGCGGATGACCGACGATCATGTCGATCCCGGTGACGGCGCGGGCCAATTCGCGCAGGCCGTCGTCGGAGCGGCGGATCAGCTCCGCGCGGAACAACAGATCTTCCGGGGGATAACCGCTGACGGACAGCTCGGGGAACACCGCCACTTGCGCTTTCAGCGCATCGCGCGCGTGCAGCGCTTGGGTCGTCATCTTGCGCACGTTCCCGGACACGTCGCCGACCAGCAGGTTCGACTGAGCGAGCGCGATCCGTAGGCGCGTCGTCACTTAACGCAATACCTCGCGCATGCGTTTGCCGATCTCGGCCGGCGAACGGACGGTGTGCACGCCCGCCGCTTCGAGCGCACGGAACTTTTCATCGGCCGTGCCCTTGCCACCCGCGATCACGGCGCCGGCGTGACCCATGCGCTTGCCTTTGGGCGCGGTCACGCCCGCGATGTACGCCACGACGGGCTTCGTCACGTGCTGCTTGATGTAGGCGGCGGCGTCTTCTTCCGCCTGGCCGCCGATCTCGCCGACCATCACGATGCCTTGCGTCTGCGGGTCGGCCTGGAACAGCTTCAGGCAATCGACGAAGTTAAGCCCTTGGATGGGGTCGCCGCCGATGCCGATACACGTGCTCTGCCCGAGCCCTTCGCGTGTCGTCTGGTTAACCGCTTCATAAGTCAGCGTACCCGAGCGCGACACGATGCCTATCACGCCCGGCTTGTGGATGAAGCCCGGCATGATGCCGATCTTGCACTCGCCCGG
>JBJMVQ010000060.1:0-35452 GCA_045810625.1 Sulfurifustis sp. | reverse complement strand
ATTTCGGCGCCGTTGCCCTTGACGGTGATGCTGTTGGGCTTGATGACGTAGCTCGTCGCCGCGCAGTTGGTCGAGTACGCGATGGTCGCGTCGACGTCGTCGGCGGCGCCGTCGTCGCCGGCATCGGTGAAGCGCGTGACGTCGCCAAAGTCGTCGTAGTCGTTGGTCGTGAACGTCGTCTTGCCCGGGCTCACCTGCCCTTCGTAGAAGCGATGGTCGGTGCGGATGAGTTTCGGGAAGATGGTCGCGACGGTGCTTAACGCGTCGCCAGGCTCGGTACCCGTCGTGACGTCGCGCAGGACGTATGTATTTTCCGTCTCCGTGAACGGCCGGCCTTGGCCGTCCTGGAGCAGCTCGCGCTTCAACAGACCCTTCGTGTAATAACTGTCGGTCAGATATTCGCGCGTGATCGAGCGGTAAAGCGTATTCGCGTTGAGCGTGTCGAGGTGGTTCTCGATGACGCGGCCGTAGCCGTAGAAGTCGCGCTCGAGGCGGTTGTACTTGGGCGCCTGATACTGGTAGGTCATGACTTGCGTGTCGGCGCCCTCGCCCACGTGGCCGTCGAACACGGTGACCTTGGTCATCGTCCAGCGCGATTGCGGCAGGTCGTATGTATTGCCGTCGCGCGTGTACTCGATGTCGATGGCCGCGCCCATCGGACGGAGCACCTTCTTCAGCAGGTTGGTGCGGCCGAGTGGATTGAGCGCAACTTTAAGCTCGCCGTCTTTCGACGAGAGCACGTGGTCGGCGTAGCCGTCGCCGTCCATGTCGCGGAAGGCGACCTCAGGACGGCCGAGACTTGTCGAACCGTCGATGCCGGGGTTGAAGACGACTTTCGTCACCGGAGGAACGGGGAAGGCAAAACCGAAGGTGACGAAAACGCCGGCGCCGAGCGAAATGTGCTTATCAAGCGCTACCTTGCTGTGACCGCCCGGCCAGGCGATCGGCGTAGTGAAACCGGTGCCGGTGTTGAGACGTACTTGCAGCGGATTGCCGGCGATGATTTTGTCCGGGAGACCGTCGCCGTTGATGTCCACGTACGTCTCGTCGGAACGCGACTCACCGATATCCAGATTCAAGCCGCCGGCAAGACTGTAGAAATTCATGTTGAAGCCGAGATTCACGCCCGCATTCAGCGACTGACCGTTATTCACGATGCCGCCGCGCCACGGCTCGGCAGGGGCAAACTTGTAACCGAGATTCAGCGAGACGTTGCCGTCATTGAAAACCTTGTCCGGCAACCCGTCGCCGTTGACGTCGATAAGGTCGAATGCTGCGTCGGAAGTACCGGTACCGATGCTGCCGCCGAAGCCGAGCGGCGACATGTCCGAACCCTGCTTGCCATCTTGTGCCGGGCGCGCTCCGAACGGGGATACACCCGCGCGCATGTCGCCGATCGCTCGCGCGATGTTTCCCGCACCGTCCGTACTCGCATTGAGGCTCCTGTTGTCGTTCTTACGTGCCGCTCCCTGGCCGTTACCGCGCGTAGAGGCTTCGAGCCCGCCGGCGGCACGGCTGTACTGCACGCCGCCGTGGCCGATCACGTCCGGGAAACGGTCGCCGTTCAGGTCCTGGAATTCAATCTGACTTTCGCTGCTGCCCTCGCTGCCGCCGACACCGAGCGAACCGGCGACGTTTTCCGAGCGCGACACGCGCGACGGTGCAGATGCGCCGGCGAACCGTTGAGACGTCAGAACGCGGATGTCATCGAGGCCCAGGCGCGACGAACTGGCGGCAGCCGCTTTTACATACGCCAAGTCGTCGACTCCGCCCCACAAATCATCAGCCGGACGCGGAGAGAACGGGTAGGCGCGTACATTATTCGTGTCAAAAGAATCGTTCACCACCAATACCGACTGGTCGATTGGCTGGGTATCGCGCGGGCTGTTGCCGTTATAGCCCGCAGCCCCCCAGCCGCGGTAGGGCTGCGGGAACAAGCCGCTCGGCGCAGGCGTGTGCAACACCGCCGGCACAACCTGGCTGTCCGGAACCGTGCCGACGGTGACCCCGAAGGAGGAAACTTTCGACGCGAAGGAAGGATCGCGTGAGCTGATATCGAAGAAAAGTTGATCGCCCTGCGTGACGTTCGCCGAGGTCACGACCGCGACACCGACGGTCGGATCGCCGGTACCGGTAATCGTGATCGGCTGTTTCGCGAGCAGCGCGCCGCGCCGCTTCACCGTCAACATCGCTTTCGCGACTTCGCCCGCCGCGAGGCCGGTCATCTCGACCTGCGCCTGCACCGGCAACGTGCCCGTCGCCGTCGCCGTGTAAAAATCCTGCGGAGCCGTGGCCGTGCTGACCGGATAAAAATCGATGTCGTACGGCGCGTCGACGCGGATGACAAAATTGCCTTTGTCATCGGTAACGCGATCGACGCCATCCGCCGCCGTGTAATAGGCCACGGGAAGGAGCCGCACGCGCGTCACATCAATAGGCGAATCGACGAAAACATGCCACTCGAGGACATCGAGTTTGTTGACGGCGACATCCTGTGAAATCGCGACGCTCGGTGCATCGGCGGCGGCGAGCCTGAGGCGCAAGAGCTCCGCCCCATTCTTAGTCACGACCAGCGTTGCGTCATCCGTCGTCGCGCCGGTCTTCTCGAACGTGCCTCCCAGATGCAGAGTTCCGGTAAGCGGCAGCGTGACGGTAGCACCACCCCGGCCGGCAAGCACGAAGTCGCTCGATGCCTTATACCGGTACTCGGCCAGATCATTAACGTCGGTACGAGTCGTATCGACGCTCGTGTAAGTAATCTCCGGGTCCCACGCTACTTGGTCAAATGCGCCGTCGAATATCGACTGCACGCGGAAATACAGGCGGTCGCCGCGACGCACGGGAACGGCATTGACGCCCGTCGGCGTCTTCGTTGCGTAGTCCGTCGCGCCGATATTCGTGGACCAAAGTTCTGCGCCTTCAAGCTGAATCGCCACGCGCACACCGTCGGCGCCGTCGTATTGCGCGCGCGCCTCGCTCGTGTCCTGAATCAACCTAACCGGAGCGTTGATGCTGACGACGCCGTCATACGGCGCCACCCACCGGCGCAGCGTGTCGAGCAACGGGAAATTCGCGGCGCGCTCCGCCTGGATGGCGGACGCGTCCTCGAGCAGATCGGTCGTATCGATCGCTCCGGTGCCGACCGGCACCGGCGTATCGGCGCTGTTCGCACTGAAGGTCGGGACCCGCTCGGCATTGAGGTAGCCGAAAAGAACGCGACCACCGGTAACAAGATCCGGAATGCCGTCGCCGTTCACGTCCGAAAAGTACGTATCCGCCTCTGTCGTCGCGCGATTGACGTCCAACATCGCCGGCAGCCCCAGATAGGACTCGGCACCGATCGTCGTCGACGTGACGTGCTCGCGGGAAATTGCGGGCAGCGTGGGTAATGAGACCGGATCGCCGAAGAGCGTCTGGCCGTTCGGACCAGACAGATTGGGCCGATACGCGAGTCCGCCGCCGCCTTTGAATACCTTGTCCGGCAGTCCATCGCCATTCACATCGGCCATCGTAACTAGCGTTTCGCTGTTCGATTGGCTGTGCCCAACCTTGCCGCCTTTCGTGTTGACCTTGGACCAGAGCTGACCATCGTATGGGCCGATTCCGACATACAGATGGCCGCCCTTGGTCGTGCTTTGAGTACCGCCAAGAACGCTCGCGGTTCCCTCGCCAAGCAGATCGAGGCCGATACCATCGTTACCGATCGCCCAATCGGTCGTGCCCGCGAACCCGCGGTAGTTGCCGTTTGAGTCGCGAGCCTCGTCGAAGTAGCTGAACGTGTGCTTATTGAAAAACTGTCCGCCCGAGCCGAACTGGCTCACGGACGTCAGCACGGTCTTGTTGAACGCCGTTCCCGGCCGATTGTCGCCGTACGGATTCTCGTTGTAGCCAAACTCATAACGCCGCACGAGCTGGTTATTGAACGTCACGTCGATCTGCTTCAGCAGCTCGGCCGTTACCATCTTGAAGCCGCCGCGCGCGTCGATCATCACATCCGGGCGGCGCGAATAGTTCGGGAGCTGACTGTCGCGATAGAACGTGACTGAGTATGCGCCGGGCGCGGCGCTGCTACCCGTGTAGTTGATGTTGCGCAGGTAGAGCTGAAATCCGGGCACCGTCCCTTGAGCGACGCCGACATCCGACACTTTGTCGTAGGCGTAGGTCATGCGGTTGCCGTTGAGATCGCGGACTTCGGTCACGAACCACTTGAAGACGTTGCCGTCTCCATCGGTGAGTGTTGCGCCGTCCAAACGGCCGAGTTCAGGCGTGCCGCCGCAGAAATAGCGTACGCCGTTTTTGTCGATTACCTCCCACCAGTAGTTGGTCGGGTGGTTTCCGTGCCGAATGATTTTGCGGAATTGACCTTCAACGCGGGTATGGAAAATCTTTTCGGCGATGCGGTCGACGAGTTCGCCACGATGCGCAACCGGCGTCAGCTGCTCGCCGTTGAAGACATAAGTTTCGGTTTCTTTATTGACGTAGACGTTTTGCTCGTTGCGCCCATACCGGGGCACGCCCCAGCGCGTATCGACCGTGATCGATTGCTGCGAGAGATCCCAGCCGAGTCCCATCCAGCCGTTGCCGCCTGAGGAGTTGTATTGCACCGCCAACTGCGGCTGTAAGCCCGCGCGGCCCGGCGGGACTTCGATCGGGTAGCTGACTCGCGCGTCGCCCATGTTGTTGCCTTTGGGCGGCTCGATCAGGTTCACCTGCGAGCCCGGATCGGCGGCTTTGATGTCCTTCATGCTGGTCGGATTGAAGGACACCGCGTCCGGATGATCCGGCACCGTCACGACCGCGTTGATCATGTCGGTGAAGTGGTTGGTGAGTGAGTTCACCAACTTGTTAGTCTTGTCGACACCGACGCGATCGAGCGCGACCCAGCGGCCCGCTTGATCGTCGAAGTAGAAAGTCTTGATGTCGTCTTCGGTGTGCCCTGGCGGGATAAGCGCTTTGTCGTAAGGCAGCGTGACCGTGACGTTCTTCAGGAACTTCGCGCCATGCGGCAGGAAACGGTAGCCGCGGCGCGGCCCTTTGGTGACGTTCATCATGCCGACGTCGAGCGCCGGCGTGTTGCTGTCATCGAGGGGTGTGACCGTAATCGTGGTATCGGTCGCGACGGTGCCGGCGTCGGCGGCGAGCTTCGCCTCATCCACCGTGACGCTGCTCTTCTTCTTGTTGAAGAAGGTGCCCGTGCCCGAGCCCGCGAGCGCCCCGGTGGCGGGAGTCGCTTGCGACATTTGTTTCGTCAGCGGAACCGTCGTGGTTACCGTTTCGCCGTTCGGGTAGACGGCTTTGACTTCGACAGACCACGCGTCGTTGTCGGCCAATGTTCCGAGACCTACTTGATCTTTTGATCTCCAGGTGTCGAACGTGCCGCCTACCTGACTTTCAGTAGTCCCGCCAACATACAGTTGAGCTTCGCCGGAACCGTTATTCGATGGATCAATGAATCCGCGGAAGTGGGCGCGGCGCCCATAAAATTGTTCGTTGTCCGGATAGGTGACAAAGACCTTCGGCGGCACGGAGCGCCCACCAACGGCCGAGCCGACAAACATCAGTTCGCGGATCTCTGCCGTGTTACTCGAACCGCCGGAGAAGCTAAGTCTTATTCCTTCGACGAGGCGTTGATCCAGCGTGGTATTCGAAGGTGGATAAATCGTGTTCCAGCCCGTCGACAACGTGCTCGCTCGTTCGGCGGGATAATCGCTCCATTGACCGGCTTGTTTAATTGAAAGCTGGTATTGGCCGTCTAGAGGCGCTGACAGATAAAACGACACTGCATCCATTTGCGCGGGTCGACGGAACCCGAGCTCAACCGAAGGCGTCGCGGCGTTGATCGGCTGATCGGACGGATAGGGCTTCCAGCCGGTCGCGATATCGCCGTCATACAAAGCATCGATGGGGTTCGTGCCGGTCGCATCCGGCTCGTTCGGCGTGATCGTCTCGACGATGTTCGCGCCTGTATCGAGTTCCGCGAGGACGCGCACATTGCGTACGGTATAGCCTGAGTCCTTGCTCGATGAAGAGAGCACCGAGAACTTGATCGTATTGGCGCCCTTCTTTAGCCATGACGGATTAATGCGCTCGACCTGCGTGCTCCATGTTGTCGCGGGTAGAATAAGGGTCCCGCCAGCCGTGGAATCGAAACCGCTGTTGATCACGCGGCTCACCGATACCCAATGCTGCTGTCCGTAAAGTTCATACGTCAGATACGCGCGCAAAAAGTGCGACGGATCGCGATCGAGCGTGAAGGTGAAGGTGTTGTCGCTCGTGTCATCACCAGAGGGAGTAATCACGCCGACCGTCGGATTAGCAGTCGGATTGAGCGCGGTGTAGAGCCGGCCCTGCGGCAGCGGAGTGGGGCCGAGCATCTTATCGAGCAGCGCGGCGCCGCTCTTTACACTGGTCGGTGCCGCAGTCGTCCACACCTCGATCTCTTTCAAACCGGTCGCCGATCCGCCGGTAGCAGGTGTTAATACGAACTGCAGCTTCGCTGTCGCTATCGGCGTGGCGACGTAGAATGTGTTCCATCCGGCAGGCAACAACGTGAGATTCAAATTCTCGAGGCCGGCGACGGTCTGATAGCCGCCGCCAGCGTCGGCCTTCACGGTGAGGAAATACGGCGCGGCACCGTAGACTTTGATCGCGCTAACCGTTTGACTGCTCTCGAATGCCGCTTCAACGGTCGACTGCGCGTAGGCGACGTGTTCGGTGCCGGTGTCGCGATCGAAAAGATTCGGCGCGGTCGCCGCTTCCTGCGCCTGCACTTCCGGTGGAAGACTTGCCGAAGAAAAAACGGTGAGAGTGAAGGGGGTGGCTTTAGAACCGAGTGGGAGAGTCTCTCCGGTGGGAACCGCGGCGTGTAGGACGAGTGCCGCAATCGCTATCGAGACCGCCCCTACTCCCGCGCCGAGCCAACGCTTGGCGCTCCGCACACGTCCGAGAAAGTCCATGCTCCCCCCTGACTTCACCGCGTTTCTTGCTTAGTGGGCCGCCCCTACGACCGCACTAACACTGTGCCTTTTCACTTAAGCACATTCAGCGTCCTGGCCGCAATAGTTCCAATAGATGAGACGTGCTTAGCACTTCTCGTACCCAGCACGCTTCAAACAATGCGACGAGTGAATGCGAAGAGTTGAATAGCTTCGCTAGTGATTGCGACCGTGCGCGACACGCTCCGGTCGTTCAGGCCGCTCGGGACGGTCGGGTCGATCGGGCCGTTCCGCGCGCTCCAAACGCTCGACGCGCTCGGGCTTCGCGTTCTCAGGATGCGTGTTGTCGCTTTGCTTCTCGGCAAACCGTCTTTGATTTTCCTGAACGTGCACTACGGCGTTATTGAGTCCTTGGTTGTCCGGATTTTTCGCGTGATTCTTGACCAAGCTCTTAACGGCCTGCTGCATCGGAGCCGGCTGCGAACCTGAATCGGCTGCATATGCGACTGTGCAGCACGCCAACGAGCATACCGCCAAAACGCGGCACAAGACTTTCATGATTTGAAACCCCCACCACAATTTATTGTGCAGGCAATGGCGTTTTGTTTTTGTAACCGAATACCTATTGCCTGTTCGAGAAGTGTAGTCAGCCGAAGCGAAGTTGCACTGCGGAGATCACGGATCAACAAGAACGCGCAAGTCACTGATTTGCACAAGCGTGTCGACGCGACCCGACGTGCAAAACGACCGACTGTGAACTCGTTCTAAACGATTCCGCCAACGCGCCGAGCAGGCGCCTAACAGCGAAAGCCTAGAACGCGATCGTTGCGATTGCGCCAACGCCCCAATCGGGGCTGGCGTTCGATAGCCCGGTGGTCACGTAGCCTTGGATCTTTCTACGCGCGTTCAGCTTGTAACTAATGAAAGCTGTTATGTCGCGTTGCGAGTCCGTGTCGGCCACGATGCTCTGGCGGAAATCGTAGATCAACCCGAAACTCATATCGCTGCCGTATTTCAAGATGCCGCCAGCAGACGCAAACAGCGCATTGTCAAAGTTCACGCCCGGCGGATCGCCGTAGATGCGATATCCAATGGTCGCGACTGGCGTGAAACGGCCAAACTGCTGACTCCAATCGAGCTGCAAGGAGTAGTCGTTCTCGCCGGTGCCCAAGCCTTTGGTTTCGTCTGCGGTGCCGAGTTTCACTTTGCCGACCACGTCGAGCAACGTGCCGGAGGCATCGAGCAGGTTGTAGCCCACTGCCGCAATGACGTCGCCTAGACCTTGATTTGTCGCGCGCGCGCCTGTCGGCGTGCGAATCGGCTGGCCGCCCGGTCCGATGCCGATGATCTGGCCGCCCGAAGGGCCATCGATGCGCAGGTAAGGAACCGTCAAACGAAAAACGGCGCGCTCGGTCTCATACTTCAGCGTGAGCGGGACATATGTGATGCGGGTCTCTTCGGAAGTACCGTAGTCGCCGCTGCTGTAGTCGATGCCGGTCGCGACACTCAGTTCCGCGTACGCCGCGTGAGTTACCAGAAAAAAGATGCCGAGCGCCGCAGCAACACGATGCAGCGTCCCCCCGCTCTTGTTTTTCATCTCGTTTCCCTCACCTCGTTCCACTCGGTTTAGACAAGGGTCCACCTTTGGTCAAGCGAGACGAATCAGCAAAACGTGCGCATTAAGTGCGTTAGCAGCAAGAAAGCGGCCAGCATCGAAGGATCCGGCACAGCTACGATCCCCAGGCGCTTCGAAACAAGGAAAGAATCGCAAAAAAGAAAACGCCGCGGGGATTGCCCGCGGCGTCGAATGGGGAACAACTAGACGATGTTTACAGCGAGCGCAGGAAGTTCAGCAGATCCTGCTTCGACGTATCCGACAGCGCATTGAACCTATCGACCACGCCGTTAGCTTCGGACGCCTCGAAAGTGGCGTTTGCGGCGCTCTTGTGCGCGTTGATCGCCGTAATGAGATCCTTCGTACGACCATCGTGCAAGAAGAAGATGCGTTGGCCGAGACCCCAGAGCGGCGCGGTGCGGAATTCGCCGCCTTGCGCCTGCCCCTGCGTCACGCTGTCCGCCAGTCCCGGGCCCATATCGTGCACGGCCAGATCCGAGAACAGGTTGACGGTTTGACTGCGAAGCGCAGCGACCGTCGCGACATCGGACGTTTTCAACGACTTCGTGTGGCACAACACGCAACCGATGTTGTTGAAGACCGCCTCACCATTGGCGATCGACGTCGAGCCGCCCGGTGCAGTGGTCGAACGCGTCGGGCCCGCCGCGAAGCGCATGAAGTTCGCGAACTTCTCGATCGCGCTCAACACGGTCGCCGCCGAGGTACCATCGAGAGCGGTCACGTCGTTCGGACGGTTCGCGAACTGGCAGTTGAAGTTCTCTTCGCGCTCGGTCGGGAACAGCTCGTTCGTAATGCCCATCTCGACGTTGTACGCCTCGCCGGAGAAAAGGAGCAGGGACTTGTTCTGCGCCTTCCAACCGAAGTGGGCGATCGTGCCGTCGTTGCCGTTGCGGTTCACCTTACCGCTGATGCCGAGGTTGGATTTTGCCGTAGCGTTCGCCGCCAGGTTGTCGGTAATTTGCACGTCGGGGATCATCTCGATCAATCCACCGCCAAACACCGGCGTCGGAATGCGGAAGATGACGTTGCCGTTCGAGACCTGCGTCGCAAAGTTGTCCTGCGTGATCGTGCAACCCGTCGCGTTGCCCGTCGAGTCGACACGACCGCTGATGACAAACAGCGAGTGCACGCCGCCATCCGCCGTACCGTCCGCCTTCCTGATGAACCGCGCCTCGCGGATGGGACCGGTCGAGGTGATGAACGACGGTACGGTGTTCTTTGCACCGGACGCCGTCGCAATCGCGACCTGTGGATTCGTCGCGGGAGAGGTACCGCCGATTGCCGGCTGAATATGGCAACCGCCGCAACTATCCAGGTTGAAGCGGGGACCGAGACCGTCGCCGACGCCTTCGGCTTCCGCAAAGTCCGCCTTGCCGTCGTTGAATGCGTCGAGCTCCGCGGCAGTTAAGCCGGGAAGCGGACCGCCCGCGCGGGCGGCGCCGCCCTGGACGCCGGGGTCGACCGCGGCAAACGCCGCCTGTGGTGCCGCGAGAGTAGCGGCGGCGAACGAGGCAGCGACGGATAAGCTGACCAGCGTCCGCTTTACTGCGGGAGATATACGTTCCATTGGTACTCCTTGGTTGTTTTTGACGCGCACCAACGGAGCACCATGACAAAGCGGGCACGGCTCATTCCGTGGAATCACTGCTCCGTTAACACGCGTGCTGCACTACCAAATGGTCATGGTCACAAATGACCACGACCGTCTGGGCCCACTGCACGGCTCAGAGTGGAGCGACGGGAAACGGACGAACGGAATGACGGCTGAACGAACCGAGTAAGGCAGTTCCATTGCTCCTCCCTAACCAACTGTTGCGGATTGGTTTAGTCCTTTATCGCAACAGCGTGCGAAATTTAGACGCAGTCTATAAGCGCCGTCAAGAGTCGCGCACGCGATGTCGTCGTCATTTTCTCGAGGCAGTAGCAGGAATATTGGGAATAACGTTCAAAGCACACGATGAACGAGCGCCCAATCCGGACAATCGGCGTCCTGCAAAGAAAACGCCGCGGAGGCGAACCTCCGCGGCGTGAAGAGCTAACGAAAAGCCGATTACAGTGAACGCAGGAAGTTCAACAAATTCTGCTGATCCGTGGCCGACGACGCGTTGAAGTTATCCACGACCGCGTTGGCTTCCGAGGGACCGAAGATCGCATTGCCGGCGCTCTTGTGTTCCTGGATCGCGGTAATGAGGTTCTTCGTACGTCCATCGTGCAGGAAGAAAATGCGTTGACCGAGACCCCAGAGCGGCGCAGTGCGGAACTCATCGCCCTCCGAATGCCCCTGGATGACGCCATCGGCCAGTCCCGGCCCCATGTCGTGCGTGCCGAAGTCGGAGAAGGCGTTCACCGTCTTATTTCGAAACGCGGTAACAGTCGCGCTCGGGTTGGTGGTCAACGACGGCGTGTGGCAAAGATTGCAGCCGATGTTGTTGAACACCGTCTTGCCGGCGTTAATCGACGTGGAGCTGACCGAACCAACGACCGAGCTGGTGTACGACGTCACCGGCGTCGGCGGCGCCGAGAAGCGCTGGAAGTTCGCGAACTTCAGGATCGCCGGGGTCGCATCGATCGCCGTCGTCGCGTTCGTGTCCTGGATGTCGTTCGGGACGGTGGAAAACTGACAGCTCGCCGTCTCATCGCGCTCCTGGGTGAACAGCTCGTTGGTGATGCCCATCTCGACGTTGTACGCCTCACCCGCAAAGAGCAGACCCGACTTGTTCTGCGCCTTCCAGCCGAAACGCGTCACCGTACCGTCGTTGCCGTTGGTGTTGAGCGTCCCCGAAATGCCGAGGTTGCTCTTCGTCGTCCCATTGGCTGCGATATTGGCCCTAAGCGCCGCGTCGGTGATGCTCTCCACCAACCCCATGCCGAAGATCGGCGTCGGGATACGGAAGATGACGTTGCCGTTGGAGACTTGCGTGGCAAAATCGTCCTGCGTGATATTGCAGTTCGCCGCGCTCGCGCCACCCGGATCTACGCGTCCGCTAATTACGAAGAGCGCATGCACACCGCCGTCGAGAATGCCCGTCCCGGGTACGAAGATGAACCGCGCTTCACGGACCGGCCCAGTCGAAGTAATGAACGAAGGTATGGTGTTCCGCGCACCGTTCAGCGTCGCCACCGCCACTTGCGGGTTGGTCGCCGGGCTCGTGCCACCAGTCGCTGGCTGAGCATGACATCCACCGCAACTGTCAAGGTTGAAGCGAGGCCCCAAACCATCGGCCAGATCTTCCGCGGAGGCAAAATCTGCCTTGCCATCGTTGAAGAAATTGACTTGGTTCGTGGTCAAACCCGCGATCGGCCCGCCTGCACCCGCCGCACCACCCCGTACACCGGGGTCGCTGACGGCGAATGCGGCTTGCGGCGCAACCAACGCACCCGCTGCAAATGACGCTACGACAGACAAGCTAACCAGCGTACGCCTTACCATAGGAAATGCTGGACGTTCCATTAGTCCTCCTCAATTATTGCGCGCAGTCATGGAACGGATAACAACGGGGCACGCTGCGAGTAGCGACAGCAAAGCAGCGTCACTCCGTTGAGTTGACGATCCAGGAACATGCGCGTGCTGCCTTGCCGCCTCCCCTCCCAAGGATCAGGGACTAGATCCAGAGGTGACGGCGCCGTTTGCGTTTAGGGAGGAACGAAGAACAAAGAAAATGGACGGTGGGAAATCACAGATGCTACAGATGCTACAGATGCTACAGACGTGCAGATCCATTGTTCCTCCCTAAGACCACCGCTTTTGATGTAAAACTTTTCTCGCAGTGGCGGACGAAATGTATGCGCGTCACGCCGATGCCGTCAAGAATCTTTCCAATGTGCACCGCTTTTTTTTTGCGTTCAGCTCGAAACGAGCGTGCGCGTGAAAAAATTTTGCCGCTTTGAATTTTATTTTTGGGAATAAAGCGAACAGTGCTGCGATGCGGACCATCGCTTGAAGCTGCGACGTCGTCGCGCTATTCAAAAAAATGCCAGGATGTAAAGAAAACAGCACGAGACGAGCGTCGTTGCTCTTGCATGTCGTCGAGGACTTTCGACAAGCGAAAAGAAATAGGAGTTTTTGATAGAACGCCGTTACTGATTGAAAAAAAACGCCGCGGGAGCGAACCCGCGGCGTCATGAACCACGATTAAAGTGGGCTTATAGCGAACGCAGGAAGTTCAACAGATTCTGCTGATCGGTGTTGCTCAAGCCGATGAAGTTATTCACCACGTCATTCGCCTCGGACGACTCGTGTACGAAGTTAGCGGCGCTCTTGTGCTCGAGGATCGCCGTGATCAGGTTCTTCGTCCGACCATCATGCAGGAAGAAGATACGCTGACCGAGACCCCATAGCGGCGCGGTACGGAACTCGTCGGCCTCGGCCTGACCTTGCACGACTTCATCCGCCAACCCCGGTCCCATATCGTGTATCGCGAAATCGGAGAAGGCGTTCACCGTCTTGCTACGCAGCGCGGCGACCGTCGTGCTCGAGCTGGTCGTCAACGATGGCGTGTGGCAGAGACCGCAACCAATGTTGTTGAACACCGTTTTGCCGGCATTGATCGAGGTCGAACTGACCGTACCAACGACCGAGCTGGTGTACGACGTCACCGGCGTCGGCGGCGCCGAGAAGCGCTGGAAGTTCGCAAAGTTCTGAATCGCATTTGTGGCCGCGAGCGCCGTAGTGGCGTCCGTGTCCTGAATGTCGTTCGGAACCGTCGCAAACTGACAGCTCGCCGTCTCGTCACGCTCCTGGGTAAACAGCTCGTTGGTAATACCCATCTCGACGTTGTACGCCTCACCCGCGAAGAGCAGACCCGACTTGTTCTGCGCCTTCCAACCAAAACGAGCGATCGTGCCGTCGTTGCCGTTATGATTGAACTTGGGAGAAATGCCCAGGTTCGCCTTCGCCGACCCATTCGCCTGCGCGTTGGCCACCAGTGCCGCATCGGTGATGCTTTCCACCAACCCCATGCCAAAAATCGGCGTCGGGATGCGGAAGATGACGTTATTGTTCGACACCTGCGCCGCGAAGTTTTCCTGCGCAATATTGCAGTTCGCCGCACTGCCGGTGTCGTCCACACGCCCGCTGATCACGAAGAGCGCATGCACGCCGCCGTCGGCCGAACCGTTCGCGTTCTTGATGAATCGCGCCTCACGCACGGGACCGGTCGAGGTGATGAACGATGGCACCGTGTTCTTCGCACCTAACGCGGTCGCGATTGCGACTTGCGGGTTGGTCGCCGGGCTCGTACCACCCGTCGCCGGCTGCGCATGACAACCACCGCAGCTGTCGAGGTTGAAGCGGGGACCGAGACCGTCGCCCACTCCCTCTTCTTCCGCAAAATCGGTCAGGCCTTGGTTGAAGAACGCGAGCTGATTTGCGGTCAACCCCGCAATCGGCCCACCCGCTCCGGCAGCACCACCTCGGACACCGGGATCGCTGGCAGCCATTGCGGCCGGAGTAACGAGAACACCCACTGCGAAGGAACTTACGACGGAGAAACTAACGAGGGTACGTTTTACTGCATGAGTTCTTATTGGACGTTCCATGAGTCCTCCTCATCTCGCGCATCCACGGAACGGTGAACGGGACAAGCGCTAACAGCGACGCCATTCCGTTGGCACCAGGTCCACCGATACGCGTCTTGCTGCTTTGTTCCGCTTCCCCTCCCGAAGATCGATGGGGGATAAAGATCTTTCTAAGGAAACGGAGCCCTTGAAGGGAGGAATCGAGGCTAAACGCTAAAAGACAAAAACTACGGTTCTATTTTTTTGAATAATTTTTTTCATTGCCTCCTCCCTTCGCCGTTGCGCTTCTAAATGCGTGATGTTTGGTTGCAGCGGCGAGAATCACTCTAAACAGGCTGCGCTTCCGCGGTCAAGGCATATTCTCGGTTTGTTGGTAGGTGCGGATTAGCAGCAGTGATCTGTAAGAAACGACAGGCTGCCGAAGCCGCTTATGGATACAAAGGCTTAGGCCCACCGGACTTTCTTGCCGGGTGGCATGCCCCCCTCGGTGTGCCGCCCGCATCTCGGAACAAAGTGGCGAGAAAGGCACACACCAAACGTGGCTATTGCTCCACGAGCGTATGCAGCAGTTCGGCGGTATGAGCCAGGGAATTTCTTTAGCTCGCCGCCCGCAGCACGCGTTTCCGGGCGGTTGAAAGCCGGCGTTTGACCGACGCGGGTATACTGCGGACATGCGCGTAAGACTGTTTTGCGTCTTGTTGTTCCTGCTGCTGAGCGCTTGTGCAACTTCCAGGATACCGCAAGCCATACGCCAAGCACCTCCCGGCGATCTCTCCATCGCCCAGGCTCGGGAAGATATCGCAGTACATGTGGGGCAGCGCGTGCGTTGGGGCGGCCGAATCACGGGAGTCGAAAATCACGCGAACGAGACTTGGCTCGATATTGTCGGGCGCCCGCTCGACAGCAACGGGCGGCCGCGGTCGGGTGATGAGAGCCTTGGGCGCTTTATCGCCCGCGTCAACGGTTTTCTCGATCCGGCCATTTACGCGAAAGGCCGCGAGGTCACGGTCGCGGGTACGGTGGAACGGACAATTACGCGCTCGATCGGCGACTATCCTTATCCCTACGTCGTCGTCAACGCCGACATGACCGAGCTATGGGAGCTGCGCGTCGAGCGGCCAGTCTATTACGACCCTTTCTACGATCCATTCTGGCCCACACGCATGTACCCGTGGTACGCGCCCTATCCGTTCTACCCTTATCCTTATTGGCCTTACTGGTAGTCTTCAATCGAGGTACATCGTGCGCTTGACCATGATTTTTGTTGTCCTTCTTCTTACTGCCTGCGCGACGACTCCGCCCATCGAAACAGCGGGCACCGACAAAAACCTAACGCCTGACCGCGCGTTGGCCAACATCGACGCGGCACGCGGCCAACGGGCTGCCTGGGGTGGGATGATCGTCAATACGAAAAATTTGAAGGACGCGACCGAGATCGAAGTGCTCGGTCTTCCTCTTGCCAAGGACACACGACCGGATCGCGACGGCAATCCGCAACACCGCTTCCTGTTAATACGCGCCGGATATCTCGAACCTTCCGACTATCGGAATGGACGGCTCGTCAGCGCCGTCGGCACTGTCGAAGGAATGCGCAACGGCCAAGTGGGTGAAGCGGCGTACACCTACCCGGTGCTGCGCGCCGAGCAGATTTACCTTTGGCCCTCGGGCGAGGACACTGGTCGCAATTCCAACATTAACTTCGGCATCGGCGTCGGCGTGATCTTTGGGCGCTAGCAGGGCGTTTCAACACCCTGCTAAACGCCGCACTCCGTCTCTTAAACCGAGACCTTCGTCCAGGTCGAGCCGCCGTTGTCGCTCTCGTAGCTCGCACCGTCGCACTCCACTTTGAGCTTGCGTCCCGTGGTATCGAACACGATCGGACGACAACCGTTACCCGGTTTGCTGCGTACGCTCCAGCCCTCGCCCGGTGTGCGCGAGCGGAAGTAAAAGTCGCGTTCCTTGTAGATCAAGAAAATGCCGGATTCACGAGCGACCGGGTAGCTGAAGCTCGTGCTCGGAATGGCGGCGTTCTGTACCGGGCCGGGAATGACCTGCGCTTTCGCGTCGTTCGGCCGCAGATAGAGAATGCTGCTCGGCAGGCCGCGATTACCCGCGTAGACATACACTCCTTCACCGTCGGACGCGACGCCCATATCGCTTCGCGGTTTTTCCACCATCGACCCTTCGTACTTGGTCCAGCTCGTTCCACCGTCGGACGACATGGCGATGCGCAGGCGGTTATCGACGACAGCAAGCGCGTGACTGCGCATCACACCGAGACGCACGGCATGCAGCGGAAACGGAATCGCGGTTTTCGAAAGCTTGCCTTGCTCGAATGTATAAACCTTGCCGTCCGCAGCGAGAAACACGAGACGATCGCCGTCGGGCTGAGCGTCGACGATGTTCGTCAGCGTTCCCGTATCGAGCACGTCCGCGCTCAGCTTCCCGTCCTTGCCGCCGGACTTGAACACGACGATCGTGCCCGCGTCCCCGTAAGCGGCGGTCAGCCCCGATGACGCAACGAGCCGGCCTTTGGTAATTTCGTGCGAGGCAATCAGCCGGCGCAAGTCGGGCAGGCGATTCGCTTCGAGATATGTCGCCGGCGCCATCGTGATCGACGAGTCCTTCAGCGACGCCATCAACGTCGGATAGTTCGTGCGCAGGTAGCTCGACATCTCGACATTGTTGTCGAGCGTGACGGTATAGAACTGCTTGCCCTTGCCGGTCGTCGCGTTCTTCTGGTTCGCGTCTTCCCGAGCGGGGACGTAGACGATCAATCCGAGATTGACGATCTTGCCGGCTTCGACTTTGAAGTGGCGGTTGACCGTCAACGTCGTAAAGTAGACGGTGTACGAGCTGCCCGGGACGTAGACCGGCGCACGGTAGCCGCCGCCGCCACCGCCGCGGACTTTGCGTAACGCCGCGTCATCCGGCTCGTAGCGCGACAACTGCTGTCCCTCGACGCGGAGTTGCACGAAGTCGTGCTCGCCCGCGTCGAGCGCGACCGCGACGTAGCCTTCCCTCAGACTCGCAGGATAGAGTTTTCCGTCGATGTTAATTCGGGCGTTTTCCCAGGCCAGCGTGCCCGGGACGTACAATCGCGCGACCATCAAGCCTTGATCGCCGAGGGTCGCCGGTAAATCCGGTATGGATTGGTTGGTTACGCAGCCGGACGTCAATCCGAGCCAGCAAAGAACAACGAACGCGGAAACATAACGCGGCATGAACCCCTCCCCGATGCTTGTATTGTCGACGCCCAGAAGTATAGAGCACGCCGTTTTCCCACGGCGGCTGCGGGAGTCGCGCTGGAATCGTCTTGTTCTCGCGGCGGTCGGATTCGCGCGAACCGAGGCTACGGTCGTGCGGCTTCCCGCATGAGTCGTTTCATTTCTGCGACCGCGTGTCCGAGCCCTGTAAATACCGCCCGTGCGACGATCGCGTGGCCGATGTTGAGCTCCGCGATGCCGGCGATGGCGGCGATGGGCTGCACGTTGTAATAGTTCAAGCCATGACCGGCGTTGACCTTCATACCGAGCGCGCGTCCTTGTTCGACCGCGCGGACGATGCGTCCAAGCTCCTCGCGCCGGCGCGCGTCGTCCGGCGCATCCGCGTAATGGCCGGTATGAATCTCGATGACCGGCGCGCCGGTCGTCGCCGCCGCTTCGATCTGCGCCGGCTCCGCATCGATGAAGAGCGACACGCGCACGCCGGCTTCGGCGAGAAGCGCGCAGCAGCGCGTTAGCCGCTCGCGATTGCCGCGGACATCGAGCCCACCCTCGGTGGTCAGCTCTTCGCGCCGCTCCGGAACCAGACAGCAGTCATGCGGACGGATGCGGCGCGCGATGGAAATCATCTCGTCGGTCGCCGCCATTTCCAGGTTCATCCGCGTTTGCAGACGCCCACGCAGGATCTCGACGTCCCGATCCTGAATGTGGCGGCGATCCTCGCGCAGGTGCAGGGTAATGGCGTCGGCGCCGGCGCGTTCGGCTTCGAACGCCGCTTCGATCGGATCGGGATAGCGCGTACCGCGCGCCTGGCGCAGCGTCGCCACGTGATCGATGTTCACGCCGAGCTCGACCATCACACGCTCTCGGGTCCGATCCGCGGCGCAGCCGGCGCGCGCTCCTGAAACAGGCGGCGGCTATGCAACGGCTTGTCGCCGAGGTGCGGCGCGAGCGCCGCGCGCATGAGCAGCTTCACTTCGCGCAGCGTCGTCGAGTCATCAAGCCGCTCGGCCGCGAGCGCGAGCAGGCTCGCCCCGCGCAGCCGCACACCCTGCAATCGCATCGCGAGCTCCGGGTGGCGCACGCGCACCGGGCCGCGCTCGGGAACGTAATCGTAGACGGCATCGGGCGCGATCGAGACGCCGCTTTCCGCTTCGCGCTCGAGCGTCAACCCGTAGCCGAGCTCGCTCAGCAGATGTTTCTCGAAAATGCGCAACACGGCTTCCGTCGATGACGCGTCGCGCAAGCCGGATAGCGCCGAGCGGTAATGGTCGTACAACGCTTCATGCGGATCGTGCCGTTGCAGCAGCCGCATCAGGAGCTCGTTCAAATAAAATCCGCAGTAGAGCGCGGTGCCCGCCAACTCGACTCCAGGGCCTTCCGGCTCGACACCGGTGAGCACCATGAGATCGCCGCGTCCGCTCCAACCGATCAATAGTTCCTGAAACGGCTTCAGCACTCCGCGGATCTTCGCCGTCGGGCGGCGCGCCCCTTTCGCAATAAGACCGAGGCGCCCGTGGCGGCGCGTGTACGCCTCGAGCAGCAGGCTCGTTTCGCTGTAGTTGCGCTGATGCAGAACGAACGCGCTTTGCTGCTGCTCGCGCACTAAATCCCGTCCTCGTGATAACCGAAACGCTGCAAGGCCCGTGCATCGTCCGACCAGCCTTCGCGCACCTTCACCCACAATTGCAGATTTACTTTGACGCCATGACGCTTCTCGAGCGCCTGGCGTGCGCGCATGCCGACCTGTTTCATCCGTTCACCGCCCTTGCCGATCAGAATCGCCTTTTGGCCTTCCTTTTCGACCCACAGCGTCGCCTCGATGTCGAGCCGCGCCTTCGTGCGCTTGAAGCGATTCACTTCGACCGCGGTCGCGTACGGAACCTCTTGTCCGTAGAGCGAATACAGCTGCTCCCGCACGGTCTCCGCGGCGAGGAAACGCGCGCTCTTGTCGGTATGTTGCTCCGGCGGATAGATCGCCGCCTGTTCGGGCAGATAGCGAATCAGCGCGCGCTCCAGCGCCGGGACATTATCGCCCGAACGAGCCGACAACGGGATGATCTCGGCAAACTGCATCTGCTGCGCGGATTTCTCGATCAGCGGCAGTACCTCCTTGCGATCCTTCACGCGATCCACTTTGTTGATGGCGAGAATCACCGGCACCGTGAGCGTACGGACGACGTCGAGACCTGCCTCGTCCTCGGGGCGCCAACCTTCCGCGCTGATCATGAGCACGACCGCATCGACGCCGACGACGCTCCCCGCCGCCAAGCGCGCGAGATATCGGTTGAGCTGACGACCCTCCGGCGCATGCAGGCCCGGTGTATCGACGTAGATGACTTGCGCGGCGTCGGTGGTCTTGATGCCGAGAATCCGATGCCGCGTGGTTTGCGGGCGACGCGAGACGATGCTCACCGACTCGCCGACCAATCGGTTCAACAACGTGGATTTGCCCACGTTCGGGCGACCGATCAGGGTCACCATTCCGCTGCGATACGCACTCACCGCCGTTCGAGTCGGTTCAGTGCTTCGCGCGCCGCTTGCTGCTCGGCGGCGCGACGCGAGCTGCCTTCGCCGCGCGTAAAGAGCGACAGCGCCGGTATCTGGCATTCGACGACGAAGATCTGACTATGCGGATCGCCGGACGTCTCGAGCACCTGGTAAACCGGCACCGCAAGCGCGCGTTTCTGGAGATGCTCCTGCAACTGCGTCTTGGCGTCTTTGGGAACCGATTGCGGATCGAGGCGAACGAAGTTCGGCGCAAGCAGCCGCAGGATGAACGTGCAGGCGGTGTCGATATTGCTGTCGAGATAAACGGCACCGAAGATCGCCTCGAGCGCATCGGCGAGGATCGAGTCGCGATCGAAGCCGCCGCTCTTGAGTTCACCGCCGCCGAGCGCGAGGGCGTCGCCGAGTGCCAGCTCGCGCGCGAGTTGCGCGAGCGTTTCCTGTTTGACCAGGCTCGCGCGTAACCGCGTCAGTTCGCCTTCGGCGAGATCGGGAAACCGGCTGTAAAGTTCTTTGGAAACGGCGAAGTTGAGAATGCTGTCGCCGAGAAATTCGAGGCGCTCGTAGTGGTTCGCGCCGCGGCTGCGGTGGGTAAGCGCCCGTTCGAGAAGCGCCGGATCGGTGAAATCATAGTCTAGTCGGCGGCAAAGCTCGGCCTGCGCCTTATTGGGTCGATGCGAGCTTATAGGCATGATCGAATTCGATGAGCGCCGACACGTTGTAGGCGAGCGGCACCTGCACCTCGTAAGCCAGGCGTACTGTTTTCGTCCGGCCCTGCTGCTGCACGTTCAGGCTTTCACGCGGCTTCACGTTGTCGACCATATCGATGTCGAAGCGCTTGTCGAGACGCTCGATCATCTCGGCGCGCGTCATCGCCCCCGCGTTCGGCTCCTGCATCAGGCTGTCCATCGCCGTCTTCACTTTGAAATCTTCCATGTAAACCGGAAACAGCTTGAACCCCAGAAACAAGAAGAAGACGATCGTGCCGATCACGAACATTGCGCCCCACATCGTCATACCACGCTGACCTCTCGCAACCATGGATGCCTCCTCGTGAGCAACCGGATGCTTTGAGTTTAGCGAATAATATTGCCGATGCGGTCGAACGCGATGCGCTGCCAGAACCACGGCCGGTCGTCGCGACCATCCCACGAAAACCAGATCAGGAACGCTTTACCGACGAGGTTTTCCTCCGGCACGAAACCCCAGTACCGACTGTCGTTGCTATGATCGCGGTTGTCGCCCATCACGAAATAGTGGCCCGGCGGCACGACCTTATCGTATGTCGTCCCGTAATCCGAACGCCGGGACAGCCAGATGTCGTGCTCCACGCCGCCCAGACGCTCGGTATAGCGGGTCGCGTCATAGGCGGTTTCGCCGTCGCCAGGCGCGTTCGATAACGGCGCGGCCGTTTCGCTGATGAGCTCGCCGTTCACGTAGAGTCGCTTGCCCTCGTAAACGATGTGATCGCCCGGTAAACCAATCACGCGCTTGATGTAGTTGATCGACTCGTCGCGCGGAAAGCGAAACACCACGACGTCGCCGCGCTTGGGTTCGTCGGTATTGATAACCTTCTTGTTGACTACCGGCAGCCGTATTCCGTACGAAAATTTGCTGACAAGAATGAAGTCGCCGATGTGCAGGCTCGGCAGCATCGAGCCCGAAGGAATCCGGAACGGCTCGACGATGAACGAGCGCAACACGAACACGATCAGGATGACGGGGAAAAACGCCCGCGCGTATTCGACGATCAGCGGTTCTTTCGCCGGTTCGCCGGCGGATGCGCCGCCGTCCGCGGTCGCCCCGTCGCGTCCCGTCTGACCGCGCGAGCGCGCGCCCGACCAAGCCCAGCGATCGAGCGCCCAGATGGCGCCCGTCGCGCAAACGAGCAAGAACAGAATGAGCGAGAAATCCATATTCACTTCGCGTTATCCACCCGCAGCACGGCGAGAAACGCCTCCTGCGGAATTTCCACGGAACCGAGCTGTTTCATGCGCTTCTTTCCCTCTTTCTGTTTTTCGAGAAGCTTGCGCTTGCGGGTGATGTCGCCGCCATAGCACTTCGCGGTCACGTTCTTGCGTAGCGCTTTCACCGTTTCGCGCGCGATGATCTTCGAGCCGATGGCCGCCTGAATCGCGATGTCGAACATCTGGCGTGGGATCAGCTCCCGCAGTTTCTTTACCAGTTCGCGCCCGCGGTACTCGGTCTGCTGGCGATGCACGATGACGGACAGCGCATCCACTTTATCGCCGTTGATGAGCACGTCAAGCTTGCAGACATCGGAGGGCCGGAATTCCAAAAAGTCGTAGTCGAGCGACGCGTAACCGCGGCTGACAGACTTCAACCGATCGAAGAAATCGAGCACGACTTCGTTGAGCGGAAGCTCATAAGTGAGCATGGCCTGGCGGCCGTGGTACAACATGTCTTTTTGCACGCCGCGCTTCTCGATGCAAAGACCAATCACACCGCCGACGTACTCCTGCGGCACGAGAATCGTTGCGCGAATAATCGGCTCGCGGATTTCCGCGATCTGCGGCGGCTCCGGCAGCTTGGCCGGATTCTCGACGCGCGCGACCTCGCCCTTGGTCGTCTGTACTTCGTACACCACAGTCGGCGCGGTGGTGATGAGGTTCAACGCGTACTCGCGTTCCAGCCGCTCCTGGATGATCTCCATATGCAGCATACCGAGGAACCCGCAGCGAAATCCGAAACCGAGTGCTTGCGAGGTCTCCGGCTCGTACTGCAGCGACGCATCGTTGAGCGACAGCTTTGCGAGCGCGTCGCGAAACGCGTCGTAATCGGATGCCTCGACCGGATAGAGGCCGGCGAAAACGCGCGGCTTGATCTCTTTGAAACCCGGCAGCGCCGCCGTCGCCGGCCGATGTGCCAGCGTGATGGTGTCGCCCACCCGGGCGCTGCGCACGTCTTTGACGCCCGCGATGACATAACCTACTTCGCCCGCGCTCAGCATCTCGACAGCCTTGCGCTTCGGCGTGAAGACACCGATCTGCTCGACTTGATACTCGCGCCCGGTCGCCATGAGGCGAATCTTGTCGCGCGGTGCGAGCCGGCCCTGCATGACGCGCACGAGCGAGACCGTCCCGAGATAGTTGTCGAACCAAGAATCGATGATCAGCGCCTGCAGCGGCGCGTCGGGCTCGCCTTCCGGCGACGGGATACGCGCAACAATCGCTTCGAGAATGTCCGTGATGCCGACGCCCGTCTTCGCGCTCGCGCGAATCGCATCGGACGCGTCGATTCCGATGATGTCCTCGATCTCCTTGATCGCGCGTTCCGGATCGGCCGCGGGCAGATCGATCTTGTTCAGCACGGAAATGATTTCGAGATCGAGTTCGGCGGCGGTGTAACAGTTGGCCACGGTTTGCGCTTGCACACCCTGGGACGCGTCGACCACGAGCAGCGCGCCTTCACAGGCGGTCAACGAGCGCGACACCTCGTAAGAGAAGTCGACGTGCCCGGGCGTATCGATCATATTGAGACGGTAGGTCTTGCCGTCGCGCGCCGTGTAGCTCAACGCCACGCTTTGCGCTTTGATCGTGATTCCGCGCTCGCGCTCGAGGTCCATGGAGTCGAGCACCTGCTCCTGCATCTCGCGCGCCTCGAGGCCGCCGCAGACCTGGATAAAACGATCGGCGAGCGTGGACTTGCCGTGATCGATGTGCGCGATGATGGAGAAATTTCGAATGAGCTCTTGCGGCCAGCCGTTCATGGACATCCTGCGACGCGGGGCACGAAAAAAGGCGCCGCTATGGCGCCTACGCGCGATTCGCCGGCGCCGGATGCGGCACCCGCTCCCCGCGCGTAGGATAACCGATTTCGACCGCCGCATGAACCGCGGGCGGCGTCACGGAGCGGCAAGCGCAAGATAGAGCGCGGAGGGCCCACGGCGTACTCGTACCAGCAGCGGGCGGCCGGGCTTCGTCTGCGCGATTAGCCGGTAGAAGCTTGCCGGACTCGTGACCGGGTGGCCGTCCAGTTCGGCGATCACGTCGCCCGCACGCAAACCGGCCTCGCGTCCAGGTCCCTCCAGCACCTCCTCGACGTACACGCCGGCACCCACGTTGTAGCGGCTGCGCTGCGTTGCGGAAAGATCGCCGAGCACGAGCCCGAGGCGATGCGCGCTATCGCCGCGCGGCGTGGATTGCGACACCTTGGTCATCATCGGTTCTTCGCGCAGCTCTCCCACCTGGACCGCTACTTCCGTCACGCCGCGATCCCGTCGAAAGACTTTAAAGCGGGCGCGGGTCCCCGGAGCGGTCAGACCAACGAGCGGCGGCAGTTCCGATGACAACGCGATCGCCCGGCCTTCGTATTCCAGCACGATGTCGCCCGGCTTCAAATCTGAACGTGCCGCCGGCCCGGAGGGCAGAATGTCGGCAACGAGCGCGCCACGCGGACGATCGAGGCCGTAGGCAGCGGCGAGCGGCTGCGTCACTTCCTGCAGGCTGACGCCGAGCCAGCCACGGTGCACCGCGCCGGCATTGCGCAACTGCTCGGCAACCCGCACGGCGATGTCGATCGGAATCGCGAACGAGACGCCCATGAATGCGCCGGTACGGCTGTAGATCTGCGAATTGACGCCGACGACCTCGCCTTTCAAGTTGAAGAGCGGACCGCCCGAATTGCCGGGGTTGATGGCGACATCGGTTTGCAGGAACGACACGTAGTTCTCGCTAGGCAGGCTGCGGCCCTTGGCCGAGATGATCCCCGACGTCGCAGAGCTTTCGAAACCGAACGGCGCGCCGATCGCGAGCACCCAATCGCCCACGCGCAAACGCGCCGGATCGCCGATCGTCACGGGGCGAAGCTTATCCGCATCGATCTTGAGCAGCGCGATGTCGCTGCGCCGGTCGGCGCCGACGAGCCGCGCGCGATACTCGCGACGATCCGCCAGGCGCGCCACGATCTCTGAAGCGCCTTCGACTACGTGCGCGCACGTGAGCAGGTAGCCGTCCGCGGAGAGGATGAATCCGGAGCCGAGCGACGCGGACTCGGCCCGGTCAGGGGCACGCGAGCCCTCGGGCGGCGCGCTGTCCGGTGAATTGTCGTTCCACTCGGTCGGCTCGCGGCGCGCCTGGCTGGTACTGATGTTCACCACTTCACCGCCGTGCTGGGCAACGAGCCCGGCAAAGTCGGGCAGCTCCCGGGTGGCCGCAAGCGACCACGACGCAGGTGTCAGCAGAAGCACCCACACAACGAGGCGCGTCATGACGGGGGCCTGCTTCATTCGGTTAGCGCGCGAGCGTTGGGGCGGGAACGAGCGAACTGCCAAACATCGCGATCGTCTTGGCCGGAACGTCCCCGACGACGGTGACATGATGACCGTCCAGGGCCTTGCCGAGCGCGTGCAAGGCGCCCATGTTGGCCGGTCCTTCCATCATCGACGGCGGTACGTGGTCGTCCATACGTTCGATGAAGATCGAGACGGCGGCGAGGCTGTCGCTGTAAACGAGTTGCTCGACAACGCGATCGCTCTTGGGGAGGCGGCGCACAACGGTGCGCGCGAGCTTGAAGCCTTTCGGGATGTTCGCTGCACGCCAGCTGCGTGTCGGCGCGCCGGGCGGTATCTCGCTGTCGCGATACCACACCATGTCATCGCCGCTCCCGCTCTGTGGCGCGAGCGCCGCATCCGGAATATGACCGCCGATGCTGATCTGGGTAAACATGAACTGCTCGAGGCGCTTGCCGGCCTCGTCGACCACATCGGCACGCAACAGCAATCCGGTCTCGCGATCCGCCCAAATCCGGTAGCCGTAGCGATAATCGTCGCGGCCGCGCAGCACGAGCTGTTGCGCCGCACGGCCGGCGATGCGCGCGGTGTGACCAAGCTCGATCGCGTAATTTTCGGAGAGGTCGTTGAGCCGCTCGGGGATAATCGCGACGAAGCCGGGGTGGTCGAGCGGCCGATGCTCGACGACGACTGACTTCTGATCGGGCAGATAGCAGCGTACCTCGTCGTCGGTGCGAATGACCTCGCGTGCCGGACCGGTGAGCGAGATCAACCGCTCGGTCACGACTCCTTTTTTTGCGCGATGAATGACGCGCATCGTTTCGAGCCGCGTCCCGTGCTGATAGACGAACGTGCCCTCGTAGCTGAGTCGCTGTGCGGACTGATGGACGCGCAGCAGCCAATCCTGGGCTTCGTTAGCCGCCTGCGCGGGAAGACTAACGAAGAAGATGAAGACAGAGGCGGGAAAAAAAGATGGGAGGCGGCTCATTTATCTTGCGGATATGCGACGACACGCACGTAGGGAAGCATGCCGCCCATGCCGGCGGTCGGCATGAACTCGTTGTGTCCAACCAGATAAGGATAGAGCGGCTCTTCGATGTCTTTCGCCGCGGCCGCGTCTTTCGGGACCGACGGGGCCGCCGCCGGCGTCGCCGCTATCGGCATCGCGGCGCCGTTCGATGCCACAGTAACCGGCGCGCTGCTCGCCACATTCAGCGGCTGTTGCAGGGTTTGTAGCGCAAGGATCGCAATCGCCGCCACCGACGCCGCGACAGCAAAGCCGCCCGCCAAGGGCCAAAATCGCAATTGCGCACGCCTGCGTCCGGCGTCGCCATCCAGCCGCGCCATCACGCGATCCGGCAAGCCTGGCGTGGCGAGAACGCCGAGCTCTCGCGCCATCACGGTGCGGATCAAATGATAACGCTCCCACGTGGCGCGCAGATCGGCGTCGTGCGTGAGCGCGTTCAGCGTGCGCCGCTCGTCGAGGTCATCGAGCTCCGCGTCGATCAGGGCCGAGATTTTTTCCTTCATCGTCATACCGGAGTTAGAAATGTTCGTTGAGGTATCGTTCCTTACCGTTCCAGCAATGGACGCAGCTGGCTGTCGATCGCTTCGCGGGCGCGAAAAATGCGCGAACGCACGGTGCCGATCGGACAATCCATCACTTGCGCGATCTCTTCATAACTCAAACCCTCGATTTCCCGCAGCGTGATGGCGGTACGGAGGTCTTCCGGAAGCGCCTCGATCGCCCGTTTGACCGTAGCGGCGATTTCATCGGTGAGAAGCGACCGCTCCGGCGTCGCTTGATCGCGCAGGCTTTCGCCGCTTTCAATCAGCTCCGCTCCTTCCACCTCCATATCGTTGCTCGGTGGCCGGCGTCCTTGCGAGTCGAGATAATTCTTTGCGGTGTTCACCGCGATACGATACAGCCAAGTATAGAATGCACTTTCGCCGCGAAACCCGCCGATCGCACGGTAGGCTTTGATGAACGCCTCTTGCGTGACATCTTCGATCTCGCCACGATCGCGCACGTAGCGCGCGACGAGCTTCGCCACCTTGTGCTGGTATTTACGTACCAGCAGATCGAACGCCGCTTTGTCGCCCCGCTGGACCCGGGCAACAAGCTTCTGGTCGATGCTACGTTCCGACATCCGCTGCTTTCAGCCGATGCGGAAACGACCAGGCGGCTGCCATTAACTGACCGCCGCTTGCCGATAAAGTTCGGTTTTCCAACCGGAATTTCCGCTTGTTGTTACGCAATCCCAAGAGCCCATGCGGGCCCGGGGCCCCCGCGACAGGCCGTATGATAGGATAAGCGCATCGCCACAACTACTTCCGTTTCGCTCCTTTAACCTTTCTTCATGTCCCCCTCGTTGGAAGCAGACGTACTGGTTATCGGCAGCGGCGTGGCCGGCCTGAGCCTGGCGCTCCGTCTCGCGGACCGCGCACAGGTGACGGTCCTCTCCAAAGGGACGGTGAGCGAAGGCTCGACGCTCTACGCACAGGGCGGTGTTGCGGCGGTCGTCGATCAACGGGACGACTCCTTCGAAGCGCATGTGAAAGACACGCTGCGCGCCGGCGCGGGGCTCTGCCACATCGACGCGGTCGAACAGGTCGTGCACAACGGCCCGGAAACCATCGCCTGGCTACGCTCGCTCGGCGTGCCGTTCACGACCGAACCAGGCGCTAAAACCGAGGACGGTACGACGGAGCTGCACCTGACCCGCGAGGGGGGCCACAGCCACCGGCGCGTCGTCCACGCCGACGATGCGACCGGCCGGGCGATCGAAACCACACTGGTACGACGCGCCCGGGCACACCCCGGCATCTCTTTATTGGAACATCACCTCGCCATCGATCTGATTACCAGCGCAAAACTCGGCCTTTCGGGACCCAATCGGTGCTGGGGGCTGTACACGCTCGATAAGAAAAGCGGCGAGGTGCGGGCGGTATCGGCCCGGATCGTGGTACTGGCGACCGGCGGCGCCTCGAAGGTTTACCTGTACACCAGCAACCCCGACACCTCGACCGGCGACGGCATCGCCATCGGGTGGCGCGCAGGTTGCCGCGTCGCCAACATGGAATTCATGCAATTCCACCCGACGTGTCTCTATCATCCGCGCGCCAAATCGTTCCTGATCAGCGAGGCGGTGCGCGGTGAAGGCGGGCGTCTGCTGCTACCGAGCGGGGAACCGTTCATGCAGGAGTACGATCCGCGCGGTGAGCTCGCATCGCGCGACATCGTCGCTCGCGCTATTGACTACGAAATGAAGCGCCGCGGCCTCGACCACGTAAACCTCGACATCAGCCATCAGCCGGCCGATTTCATCAGGTCGCACTTCCCCACCATCTATCGACGCTGCCTGGAACTCGGTTACGACATGACCCGCGAGCCGATACCGGTCGTGCCGGCCGCGCACTACACGTGCGGGGGTGTCATGACCGATTTGAACGGGCAAACCGATGTTGAGCGGTTGTACGCGATCGGCGAGTGCGCCTTCACCGGCCTCCACGGCGCGAATCGGCTGGCGAGCAACTCGCTCCTCGAATGCCTGGTATTTTCGGAGGCGGCGGCACGCGATATTGCCGAGCGGCTCACGTCAGATCATCCGACAATGCCGAAGCTGCCGTCGTGGGACGAAAGCCGCGTTACCGATGCCGACGAGCAGGTCGTGGTGTCGCATAACTGGGAGGAGCTGCGCCGTTTCATGTGGGATTACGTCGGCATCGTGCGCACGACCAAGCGGCTCGAGCGCGCGCAGCGCCGCGTCGAGATGCTGAACGAAGAGATTCACGAGTATTACCGCAACTTCCGCATCACGAACGATCTGATCGAGCTGCGCAACCTGGTGCTGGTCGCGGAGCTGATCATCCGCTCGGCGCTCTGGCGCAAGGAAAGCCGCGGCCTGCATTTCACTCGCGATTATCCCGGACCCGACCCGCGTTACGCGGATCGTGACACCGTCCTTACTCCTTCGCGGTTGGCAGTCGTAGCCGAACGCGCAGACGCCTGAGCGCTTCCGCCGGAACCGCGTCCGCTGGGATGACGATTTGTTCCGGCCACCGCCGCGCGCCGCTCACGACGGCGAGCGTCAGCCAGGGATGGACCCACCGGTCGATCAGACGTCCTTCCTCCCAATCCCCTGCTCCACGTCGGCGCAACGCGCACTGGTCGTTCGCGCCGTTGATTCGAAAGCCGACGACGGCCGCACTTGAACGCCGAAACGCGTGCCGGAGCATGCCGCGATAAAGGCTGGCGACGGTAGCCGAAGCAAGCATCAAGCGGACCCAGATCGGAAGCGGCAGCGCGAGAGCGATGGCCATTGCGCCGCCGTGCACGGCCATCAATACCACCGCGAGCGCGCGCGATGCGCCGAGATCGACGTCGAGCCTATCGAGCGATTTTTCGGACAAGCGCCTGCAACTCCGGGTCGTCGGGCGCGGACACGCCGAAGCAATAATCGAGCAGTTGCGGGTCAGGTGTGTCGAGCAGACGTGCAAACGCGGCGTGCTCGCGCTCATCGAGCCGAGCGTAATCGCGTTCGAGAAACCGGTTGAGCAACAGATCGAGCTCGAGCAGACCGCGGCGGCAGCGCCACCGGACCCTCTCGCGCTCGCGCTCGATCATATGAAGCGCGTGCGCAAGAACGCACGCCTCGGCTCGCATCCCTCTCCCGCGCAGGCGGGAGAGGGAATGAGGGGCGAGGCGGGGTTTTCGCGAATGCACTTAACGTGCATTCGCGCCGCCGAGCGCCGCCACACGGAAGTGGCGGCCGGGGTATAGCGCCGCTTCGCCGTCGCGCCATGGATGGCACGATTAGCGCCAACAATGTTCGGCGCACCTTCCCGTGTCGTCATCACGTGACGCGTTTGACCAAAAGCTCACGGATGTGCCCGATCGCTTTGGTTGGGTTGAGCCCCTTCGGACACACTTCCGTGCAATTCATGATGGTGTGGCAGCGGAACAACTTGTACGGATCTTCGAGATCGTCGAGGCGCTCGCCGGTCGCCTGATCGCGCGAGTCGGCGATGAAGCGGTACGCCCAGAGCAGCGCCGCCGGGCCCATGAACTTGTCGGGATTCCACCAAAACGACGGACACTGCGTCGAGCAGCAGGCGCACAAGATGCATTCGTACAAACCGTTCAGCTTGTCGCGCTCTTCGGGCGATTGTAGGCGCTCCCGCTCCGGCACCGGATCGTTGTTGATCACGTACGGCTTCGCCGCGTGGTACTGCTTGAAGAATTGCGACATGTCGACGATGAGGTCGCGAATCACGGGCTGTCCCGGCAGCGGCCGGATAACGATCGGTTCCTTGAGATCCGCCACGCGCGTGACGCAGGCGAGCCGGTTCTTGCCGTTGACGTTCATCGCGTCGGAGCCGCACACGCCCTCGCGGCAGGAGCGCCGGAACGCGAGCGAATCGTCGACTTCCTTCAGTCGCACGAGCGCATCGAGCAGCATGACGTCGCTCGGCTGCAGCTCGACGTCGTAGTCCTGCATATAGGGTTTCGCGTCGGTGTCCGGATTGAAGCGATAGACGGAGAAACGCATCGTTGCCTTTCCTCGCACCCCCACCCTAAGCCTCCCCCGCACGCAGGGGAGGGAATGGGAGGGGGCCGGTTTGCCTGGAGAGAATCGCCACCACTGCTCGCATATCAATACGTGCGCGCCTTCGGCTCGAAGGTCGGCACGGTGAGCGGTTTCAGATGGACGGCCTTGTACTCCAGCCGCTGGCCGTCGCGGAAATACAGCGTGTGCTTGAGCCAGTTGACGTCGTCGCGCTGGTGGAAATCCGAACGGTCGTGCGCGCCGCGGCTCTCTTTGCGGCCTTCGGCGGAGATCATCGACGCGACCGCCGTCTCGATCATGTTGTCGAGTTCGAGCGCTTCGACGCGCGCGGTGTTGAACACGTTCGAATGATCTTTGATCTCCGTACGCGTCGCCCGTTCGGCGATCTGACGGATCTTCTTGACGCCCTCGGCAAGCATGTCGGGAAAACGGAACACGCCGCAATGCGCCTGCATCGTCCGCCGCATCTCGGCGGCGACATCCGCGACCCGCTCGCCGTTCTTTTGATTGTCGAGACGCGCTAGCCGCGCCGCGGTGCGGTCGGCGGCATCTTTCGGCAGCTCTTTGTGGCCGGGATTCTCTTTCAGAAAACGGATGATCGAATTCCCCGCTTCGCGGCCGAACACGACGAGATCCGTGAGCGAGTTCGTGCCAAGCCGGTTCGCGCCGTGCACCGACGCGCATGCACACTCACCGGCCGCGTAGAAACCGGGAACCGGGGTTTCTGAATTGCCGCGCTGCGGCACCACGACTTCGCCGCGATAGTTGGTCGGGATCCCGCCCATCTGATAGTGCACCGTCGGCACGACAGGTATCGGGTCCTTGACCGGATCGACGTTCGCAAACTTTTTCGCGATCTCGCGAATGCCCGGAAGCCGTTTCTCGATCTTCTCCTGCCCCAGGTGATCGAGCTTGAGCAGCACGTAGTCGGCGTCTTTACCGCAACCGCGACCTTCCTTGATTTCCGTCGCCATCGCGCGCGACACCACGTCGCGGCTCGCCAGATCCTTCATCGTCGGTGCATAGCGCTCCATGAAGCGCTCGCCGTTCTTGTTCAGCAGGAACCCGCCTTCACCGCGCACGCCTTCGGTAATGAGCACGCCTGCACCCGCCACGCCGGTCGGGTGAAACTGCCAGAACTCCATGTCTTCGAGAGGAATCCCCGCACGGGCCGCCATCCCGAGGCCGTCGCCGGTGTTAATGAAGGCATTCGTCGTCGAAGCGAAGATGCGCCCGGCACCGCCCGTGCAAAAGAGCGTCGCGCGCGAATGCAGAATCGAGACTTCCCCGGTTTCCATCTCGAGCGCGGTAACGCCGAGTACCTGCCCGCTCGCGTCCCGGATCAGATCGAGCGCCATCCACTCGACAAAGAAATTCGTTTGTGCGCGCACGTTGCGCTGATAAAGCGTATGCAGCATCGCGTGACCGGTGCGATCGGCCGCGGCGCAGCTTCGCTGCACCGGCCGCGCACCGAAATTCTGCGAATGTCCGCCGAACGGGCGCTGGTAGATCGTGCCGTCGGCGTTGCGATCAAACGGCATGCCGTAATGTTCGAGCTCGATCACCGCTTCCGGCGCGGTGCGGCAAAGGAATTCGATCGCGTCCTGGTCGCCGAGGTAATCCGACCCCTTCACCGTGTCGTACATATGCCAGAGCCAGTTGTCCTCTTCCATGTTTCCTAGAGCCGCACCGATACCGCCTTGAGCGGCAACCGTGTGCGAGCGCGTCGGAAACACCTTGGAGAGAACCGCCGTCTTCAGTCCGGCTTCGGAAAGCTGCAATGCTGCGCGCAGACCCGCACCACCTGCACCGACTACGATCGCGTCGAAGCGACGAACCGGCAGCGTCATCGCAGCCCTCCTTGTATGAGGATTTGCGCGCTCCAAAAGGCAAGCGCGATGAGTGCGAAGGCGGTAAGAAGGCTCACGGTAAATCGAACCCACATCGGCTTCAGGTAGTCCATGTAAATACTGCGCAGCCCCAGCCACGCATGCGCGAGCAGACTCGCAAAGAAGATGCCCCAGGCGAGGCGCACCGCGCCCGAGGAAAAATAGGCGCGCCAGGCGCCGTAGTCCTGAGCCGGTTGAAGCGCCAGATAGCCAATCAGATAAATCGTGAAACCGGCGAGGTACAACGAGCTGATGCGTTGGACCAGAAAGCCGGCGACTCCGCGGTGAGCGCTACCGAGCGGACGCGGGCGCATCACAGCATCGCTCCCACGATCGCCACTGTCGCGACCGAAGCGATGAATGTCAGCCATGCGGACGTGCGCGCGCGACTCAGCTCGACGCCGAGGTCGATATCGATGAACAAATGGCGGATACCGGAATAAAGGTGCTGCACCAAGAGCCATAGCGCGAGGAGCAGTGCGGCGCGTCCGAGGCCGCTACTCAACATTGCTTTTATTTCCGTGAAACGCTCGGGACTCGCGAGAGATTCCTGAAGCGCCCACAATGTAAAAGGAATCAGTAAACACATCACGGCGCCGGTGATACGGTGCACGATAGAGGCAATTGCACCGATCGGCTGCCGGATGAGCAGTAGGTTCAGGTAAACGGGGCGCGTGGCGCTTTTTGGCATAATGTTTTTGTGGCTCGCGGGCGTCTTTGTTCAGCGGGGTTTGCAATCACCCGAAATCGCCGCGCAGCGAACGGGTATTATATAGAGGCGCGCGCGTCCGTGGGAAGCGGCGGCAGCGGTCTATCGAACAAGCGACATGGAAAACTGGATCGAATTTTTGAAGCAGCACGGCGCTCAGCATCACGACGGCGCCGTGCAGAGCTTCGGGAACCCGGACGGCGAACGCCGCGCCGCGCGCACCGGCAACGTACTGGTCGATTTGTCGCATCTCTCGCTCATTCGCGCGTCCGGCCCGGATGCCAAGACGTTCCTCAACGGTCAGCTCACCAACGACATCCAGCAACTCGATGGCAGCCGTTCGCAGCTGAGCGCCTGGTGCAGTCCCAAGGGGCGGATGCTTGCACTCTTTCGGATCGTCGCAGAGCCCGACGGTTATCTCTTGCAGCTCCCGGAAGCCTTGCGCGACGAGAATCTGAAGCGCCTGCGCGTCTACGTGTTCCGTTCTAAAGTGACGCTCGCGGCCGCCGATGACAGCTTCATACGTCTCGGTGTTGCCGGCCCGGATGCGCACGCCATCGTCCTCGAGGCGACGGGCGTTGCGCCGCCAGACGAGAATGGTTGCGGCCGATCCGACGTCGGCACGGTGCTGCGCCTCCCTGGACTGCATCCGCGCTTTGAAATCCTCTTGCCACCCGCGCGGGCCGACATGATATGGACCGCGATGCGCCGGCGCGCCGTGCCCGCCGGCGAGCCAGTGTGGACCTGGCACGACATCAGGGCGGGAATACCGATCGTTCTGCCCGAAACGAGCGACGCGTTCGTGCCGCAAATGGCGAACCTGGATCTGCTCGGAGGTATCAGCTTCGGCAAAGGCTGTTATACGGGACAAGAAATCGTCGCGCGCATCCACTACCTCGGCCGCCTAAAGCAGCGAATGTACCGGCTGCACGTCGAAACTTCCGATCGGCCCAAACCCGGCGCGCCGGTCTACGCACCCGAGCATGGCAATCAGGCGACCGGCAACGTCGTGATCGCGAGCGAAGCACCGGAAGACGGATACGATTTGCTCGCAGTCGTTCACGCGACCAGTGTCGATGCCGGCGAACTGCATCTGGGTACGCCGGATGGGCCGCGACTCACCATCGAGTCGTTGCCGTATGCGGTGACGTGAGGAACGAACGCGCTGTCGCGCGGTAGTCGATTTGATAAATGTACTTGCGGTTCCCGAATCGCTACCGGCATCCTGCCTCTCGCGAAATTCGCACGTCCCTGTGCAGCACCGCAGGTCGGCGTACTTTTCTTTGCTTCCTAGAAAAGCTCGTAGCCCGGATGGAGCGAAGCGAAATCCGGGATTTCCTGACCTCGACGTACGCAGATAATCGACGCGCTTCGCGCGGTTGTCGAGTTAATAAATTTAACTTGTGGGTGGTTGGCATCGCTCGCGCGCATCCTTGCGCTCCCGCGAAATTCGTACATCCCTGTACAGCACACGCAAGTGACTTTCTTTTGTCTCGCCAAAGAAGAGTCACCAAAAGAAAGCACGCCCCGGTCGCTGCGCCGCCCCCGCTTATTAGTTGTTTCCCTCCCCCGCTTGGCGGGGGAGGGCGAGGGAGGGGGCGGTGCCCTGTGCTTCTCGGGAAGAGCGCGCGCGAGCCGAACTCGCCGGCGCGCGAAAGAAAAAAGCGCGCGCTCGCCATCGTCTCGCGAAACCCCGCGCTCTTCCCTGCGATGCTCGGCTGGCTCACGGGGAGGGAACAACAGCTAACACCTCAGCAGAACCGAACGCGGGTTTCGAGGTATCGCGAAGCCACCGGAATGCAACGCTGAGGTGTAAGCAGTTGTTCGGGTCCCCGTATGGCGCGCTTCGAGCACCGCAGGGTTTGGGCAAGGAGCCCTTCACGGGCCCGGCCAGGGACTGGCCGGGCGGCGACCAGTACAGGACGTACCGTGTCGCCGCGACGCGGGCCCCAAACCGAGGAGCGCAAGAAGTGCTTGCGCCATCCGGGGTCGGCTTTCTTTTGGTGACTTTTCTTTGGCGAGACAAAAGAAAGTCACTTGCCGTGCTGTACAGGGACGTACGAATTTCGCGAGAGCGCAGGGTGAGCCGGGGCAGTCGCGAACACATTTAACATGTGTTCGCGCCGGCGAACGGGCGAGGCAGGAGCCGAGCCCTGGCTTTCGAGCGAAGCAGGAAGCGAAGCGATGAAAGCGCGGAGCGATGGGTCAACCAC
>JBJMVQ010000059.1:0-6223 GCA_045810625.1 Sulfurifustis sp. | reverse complement strand
GTCGGCGCGGATGTGCGTCCTTCGACAAGCTCAGGACATGGTCCTTCGACAAGCTCAGGACATGGTCCTTCGACAAGCTCAGGACATGGTCCTTCGACAAGCTCAGGACATGGTCCTTCGACGGGCTCAGGACATGGTCCTTCGACGGGCTCAGGACATGGTCCTTCGACAAGCTCAGGACGTGGTCCTTCGACGGGCTCAGGACATGGTCCTTCGACAAGCTCAGGACATGGTCCTTCGACAAGCTCAGGACATGGTCCTTCGACAAGCTCAGGACATGGTCCTTCGACAAAGTCAGGAGGAACGGATGAAACAGCCGGTCGCGCTGAGCCACTGAAATCCGTTCGCGCTGAGTCCTTCGACTTCGCCCAGGACAGGCCGCTCGAAGCCCGTGCTGAGCCTGTCGAAGCACGCGCGAGCTTCGCCGAACCCGACTGCACGGTCATCGATACCGGCCACAAACGCGCGCGCGATCTCGCGCTCGAACTGCCACGCTCACCGCTCTCCGCCGTGATGGCGAACGAGGTGTGGGAAGAGCTGTACGACCGCCTCGCCGAGCTGGTGCAGGGCCATCGCACGACGCTCATCTTCGTCAACACGCGCCGGCTCGCCGAACGCGCGGCGCGTCACCTGAGCGATCGCATCGGCAAGGAGCACGTGATGTCGCATCACGGCAGCCTCGCAAAAGAAAGCCGCTTCGACGCCGAGCAACGCCTGAAGCGCGGCGAACTGAAAGCGCTCGTCGCGACCGCATCGCTCGAGCTGGGCATCGATATCGGCGACGTCGATCTCGTCTGCCAACTCGGCTCGCCGCGTTCGATCGCTACATTCCTGCAACGCGCCGGCCGCGCCGGCCACTCCGTGACCGGCACGCCGAAAGCGCGCCTGTTCCCGCTCACGCGCGACGAATTGATCGAATGCACGGCGCTCCTTCACTCGATCGAGCAAGGCGATCTCGATCGGCTGCGGATACCGCCGAAACCGCTCGATGTGCTCGCGCAGCAGATCGTCGCCGAAGTTGCGGGTCGGACGTCGAGCGAGTTGGAAAACCGACGCGCCGACTTGCACCCCCACCCTAACCCTCCCCCGCCTCGCGGGGGAGGCATGGGAGGGGGCAGCGGCGAGCGCGTAAGTCCGCCGGCGGATTTACACGTCTTTACGGAAACGAGTGACGCGGAGCCGCACGCGAGCACCGACGGTGAACAAGAGCCTGAGACTGTGCCGGACTTGGCGGGCGGCGGCGTTTCCGAACAGTGGCTCTACGAAACGCTGCGCCGCGCCTATCCGTACCGTGAGCTCAAACGCGAGGAATATAAGGACGTCGTACGCATGCTCGCCGACGGCTTCGCGACGCGCCGCGGGCGGCGCTCGGCGTATCTGCATCGCGACGCGGTGAACGGTGTGCTGCGCGCGCGCAAAGGCGCACGCCTCACCGCGCTCACGAACGGCGGCGCGATTCCCGACACCGCGGACTATCGGGTCGTGCTGGAGCCGTCCGGTACGCCGGTCGGAACGGTGAACGAGGACTTCGCGGTTGAAAGCATGTCGGGCGATATCTTCCAGCTCGGCAATACGTCCTATCGCATTCTCAAAGTGGAACCGGGCACGGTGCGCGTCGAAGATGCGAAAGGCCAGCCGCCGTCGATACCGTTCTGGCTCGGCGAAGCGCCGGCACGCACGGACGAGCTGTCGGCGGCGGTGTCGCGGCTGCGTGAAGAGGTCGACCGCGAACTGAGCACCCCCACCCCAACCCTCCCCCGCGACGGTGACGTGCAGGGACGCACTAAGATGACGGAAGCGCAGGACGCACTGGCGCGATCCGAAGGAAGGCAGGGGACGGCAGAAATGACCGGCGCCCCTACGGCGACGACTGACACCCCCACCCCAACCCTCCCCCGCTTCGCGGGGGAGGGAAGGGAGGGGGCGGACAGGGCGGCCGAAGCGACGGCGTCCGTTAACGCGACAACTAGCCACTTAACCTCCGCGTCACTGCAACACGCGCGCGACTGGCTCGCCGAAAATTATCGCCTGACGCCGTCCGCCGCCGAGCAGATCGTCGACTATCTCGCCGCCGCGAAGGGCGTGCTCCACGTCGTACCGACGCAAACCAACGTCGTCTTCGAGCGCTTCTTCGACGAAACCGGCGGCATGCAGCTCGTCATCCACGCGCCGTTCGGCAACCGCATCAACCGCGCCTGGGGTCTCGCGCTGCGCAAGCGCTTCTGCCGCAAGTTCAACTTCGAGCTGCAGGCGGCGGCAACCGAAGATGCGATCGTGCTGTCGCTCGGCGAGACGCACAGCTTTCCGCTGGAGGAGGTCGCGCGTTATCTGCACAGCAACAGTGTGCGCGACATTCTGATCCAGGCGCTGCTGGCAGCGCCGCTCTTTACGACGCGCTGGCGCTGGAACGCGACCATTTCACTCGCGGTGAAGCGCTTCCGCGGCGGGCGCAAGAATCCGGCGCCGCTACAGCGCATGGACGCCGAAGATCTCGTCGCGGTCGTGTTCCCCGATCAGATCGCTTGCGCCGAAAATCTCGCCGGCGAGCGCGAAATCCCCGACCACCCGCTGGTGCGCCAGACGATCGACGATTGCCTGCACGAAGCGATGGACATAGACGGCCTCGTCGCGTTGCTCAAGCGGATCGAAGCCGGTCAGGTGAATATCATCGCGCGCGACCTGCCGCACCCTTCCCCGCTCGCGCAGGAAATCCTGAACGCGAAGCCGTACGCGTTCCTCGACGACGCGCCGCTCGAAGAACGCCGCACGCAGGCCGTGATGAGCCGAAGCTGGCTCGATCCCCTCGCCGCCGGCGACCTCGGCCGCCTCGATCCCGATGCGATCGCGCGTGTGCGCACGGAGGCGTGGCCGGAAATCGCGAGCGCGGACGAATTGCACGACGCGCTGATGCTCCTAGGCTTCGTCGACGAGCGCGAAGGCGATGCGTCGGGCTGGCGCGCGCATCTCGACGAGCTGATCGCCGCTCGGCGTGCGACGCGCGTCCAAGCTGACCGCAGCCCTCCTCGCTGCAATGACGTGCAGGGAAGCACAGAGATCGGTCTCGCACGTCCCTGTGCTACCGCGAAATTGGGACTCCTGTCCGGCATCGCGGGAGCGCAGGGCGAGCCGGAGAGAGACGAAGGTCCAGCGGACCTTCGTCCCGGCGAGCGGGCGAGGCAGGAGCCGAGCCCTGGCTTTCGAGCGCAGCAGGATTGCGCAGCGAAGAAAGCGCGGAGCGATGCAGAAATGGGAGGGGGCACTTTCGAAACCCTTTCAGATTCGGCCGAACGGATTTACTGGGTCGCGGCCGAGCAGTTGCCGCTGCTGCGCGCGCTTCATCCCGGCGCACGACTAAACCCCGAAATACAGACGCCGGCGGAGTACACACGCGAATGGACACGCGAGGCCGCGCTCGTCGAAATTCTCCGCGCGCGCCTGCAAGGCCTCGGCCCGGTGACGGTCGATGCGCTCGCACAATCGCTCGGCGCCGATGCGAGCGAAATTCAAACCGCGCTCCTCGCGCTCGAAAGCGAAGGCTTCGTGATGCGCGGCGAGTTTTCTTCTCACTCTCCCTCCCCCGCTGTTGCGGGGGAGGGTTGGGGTGGGGGCAACGATGCCAAAACATACGCCGTGAGCGACGAGCGCCCCCCTTCCTCATTCCTTCCCCCGCAAGCGGGGGAAGGAGGCGAGCCGACGCGCGCGCTGCGCGCACGCACTCAACCTAATGTCGAATGGTGCGAGCGCCGTCTCCTTGCGCGCATTCACCGCTACACCGTCGACCGCCTGCGCGCCGAGATCGAGCCGGTAGCGGCATCGGATTTCCTGCGCTTCCTGTTCGAGTGGCAAGGCGTCACCGCCGAGCCACGCGCCGAAGGCCCGCAAGCGTTGGGCAGCATCATCGAGCAGCTGCAAGGTTTCGAAGCGGCCGCCACCGCGTGGGAGAGCGAGATCCTGCGCGCACGCATGGAAGGCTACGATCCCGACTGGCTCGACGACCTGTGCCGCGCGGGCCGCGTTGTGTGGGCGCGCCTCACGCCGCCGAAAGTAAACGGCGGCGAGCGCGCCGCCGGCCCGGTGCGCAGCACGCCGATCACGCTGCTGCCGCGGCGCGAGTGGCGCTACTGGCAAACCGCCGCGACGAAGAGCGATGCCGAGCCCGCGCGCCCCAGCTCGCGTGCGCAAGCCGTCGCGGAATTTCTGGAGCAGCACGGCGCGTCGTTCTTCGAAGAGATCACGAGCGGCACGAATCTGCTCAAGAGCGAAGTCGAAGAAGCGCTCGGCGAGCTGGTCGCGCTCGGGCGCGTGCAATCGGACAGCTTTGACGGCCTGCGCGCCCTGCTCATCCCCGCCGACAAACGCCGCACCGGCTATCGCCGCCGGCGCATTGCGAATGCGATCGAGGAAGCTGGGCGTTGGAGTTTGCTCCGCTCACCTTCTCTCTCCCTCCCCCGTGGCGGTGACGTGCAGGGACGCACTAAGATCGCGAGAGACAGGATGTCGGGAGCGATCCAGAGGGTCGGGGTGGGGGCGAGCGGCTCGCCCCCTTCCCCATCCCTTCCCCCGCAAGCGAAGGAAGGTAGCGTGCCGAAGCGCGCTGATGCGCGCACTGAAGATACGACGGAGCACATCGCCCGCGCGCTGCTGCGCCGCTACGGCGTCGTCTTCCGCAAACTCCTGACGCGCGAGATCGACCGCCTGCCGCCGTGGATCGAGCTGCTGCGCGTCTACCGCCGCCTCGAAGCTCGCGGTGAAATCCGCGGCGGCCGCTTCGTCGCCGGCTTCTCCGGCGAGCAGTATGCGCTGCCCGAAGCCGTGCCGATGCTTCGCACCGTGCGCCGCAAACCGAAGAACGAACAATTCGTCTCGCTCAGCGCCGCCGATCCGCTCAACCTCATCGGCATCCTCACCCCCGGCGGCCGCGTGCCCGCCCTCGCCGGCAACCGCGTGCTCTATCGCGACGGCGTGCCGGTGGCGATACAAGTCGGCGGCAAAACAGAGTTTCTCATCGACGTTCCTGAGCAGGACGCATGGAACGCGCGGAACGCGTTGATACGAGGAGTAGCGAACGCGAGTAGCGCGTCGCATTGATGATCGGCAAATTTCGATCGGCGGTATTACTCGGCTGCCTGACATGCGCCATTGTCGCGGCTGCTGATGACGCAGCTTCATGCGGTTCTTTAGATGAACTTGGTTGTATCAAAAGTACGACCTGCGAACTGGAGCACATAATAAATAACAAGTACGCATGCCGTCCGGCTCATGGACGTTGCGAACCAGGATTCTTGCAGTGGGGAGATAATCAGGCCGAAACGTGCGAATCGAAAGCGGGTTGCAAGTACATTCCCGGAAATTGCTATTGTCCACCCGACGTGATTTGCAGATGCGGCGGCGGGAAACCGCCACAGTGTGTGGAACGGGACGCAAATCGATAAACGACCGGTTCGCGCGTGCGATGGTCGACTAAATAAATAAATTAACTTGTGGGTGGTTGACCGAGGACTAAAACATGCGGCGCAATACGCTTCGCTATTGCGCCCTACTGTACTCAGGTACTGGAATGAAACTAGACGAATTCGTCAAAGAAGTTCTTACGGAAATCATCTCTGGTATTCGTGGCGCTCAAGAGGGCGAGGGCGGCGCCTTCATTGTGCCTAGTGGCGACGGAGGTCATGAGTATGCAAAACATCCTCGGGTCTCTTCTAGTGCCCGCATCAAATCGACAATTGTTGATTTCGATATTGCGCTAACGGTTGAGGATTCAAACAAGGGCGTAGGTGGAGGCGGCCTCAAAGTGTTCGGCATAGGAGCAAACGTACAGGGTGAATTGTCTTCAAAGGATACGACTGTAAGTCGTATTCAATTTGCAATTCCCGTCCTGTTACCGGAGAGTCAAAGGGAGTGGCACGAAGAACTTAAGGGGAAAAGTTAATGTACATGTAGGGCGCAATAGCGAAGCGTATTGCGCCGCATGTCAGTCGCAATAGTCCAGCTCGTCCGCCGCGGCGCTTCCCGCCCAGTCGCACGCATATACGCCCTCGACGAGACGATGAAATGTCGAATGCGGCCAATCGGCGACCCGTTTTACCAAACCGTGCTTGACCGGTTTGATATGAACGTAGTCCATATGCGCGGCATAATCGCGCTCGTCACGGATAAGATGTTCCCAATAACGGCGTTGCCAGATGCCGCGTTCGCCTCGGCGTTGGCGTACGGGCGAACGTCG
>JBJMVQ010000058.1:0-50472 GCA_045810625.1 Sulfurifustis sp. | reverse complement strand
TCCGCCGGCACCAATTTCGACACGATTCGCTATCCCTTTCCTCGGTTCGACGACGTGGTATCTCACGACGAGTCCGCCAACGCGCTGCTCCAATCGGTAGGCGCGGATGTTCCTTCGGAATGCCTGCCGCCGAACCAGCCGTGTTTAATGACGTTTTTTCGCATGTCAGTGATGGACAACTATCGTCCGGCTGCGAGTGGAGTCAATGACAGGGGTTCGACGTTGTCCATCTTCGATCAGGATCTGAAGACGTACAACAAAACGGTTTCTCGAACGGACCCCGACACAGGGCAGCTTTATACGAATCGCGATGTGTTTTCGCTCAACCGCTTCAACTTCGACGAAGCGCATAAGTTTGTCATTCCCCGTGCCGTTGCATACAGCGCCGGCCTTATCGACTATTTCTTCCGCGGCCGGCTCGGTGCTGAAGATGTAGAACTGACCGATACCGGCATGCGGCTGCGCGTCAAGAACGCGATCGATCCCGAAAGCACGCCGGCCTGGCAGAACGAGGTTCTTTACGCAGTGAACGCGCAGGGCATCCGCGGCCAATTTGTTCTGGCGTATGAGTTCAAAGGTGGAGATGGAATCAAACGGTATGGTGCTTCACAACCCGTTGTAGCCAAGACAGCAGCCGAAGGTGGCGGCGATCTGCCGCCGGGAAACACTTCGACAACAGTCTACGACTTCGCAATCTCCCTTCCTGACGATGCTCGGGAGGTGAAATATCGCTTGGTCTACCGAGGCAAACTTGGACAAGAGGACGACGCGGTCGCTGTCGGGCAAGTTGAGCCGGCATCCGGATTTCTGGTGGCTCCGAACTACACGCCGGTCGACGGTATTCCCGGTCCGCGCATGATCGTCCGGAACGCCGGCGCGTGGAGGCTGACCGACAAGACAGATTTGCAGGCGGGAAATGTCGATTGGAAAGGATGGTATGTCAACGGCCACCCAACCGAAGTTCTGTCATGGAGGGGTTCGGTCAAGCGCTACTTTCCTACTCGCGGCCTCACGGAATTTGGTCGCGAAATTTATCAAAACGGAGAGCTTTGGTCAGTTGCGCCGCAAATGGTTCTCGGCGCGGCGATCGCCAAAGATGCGAACGGCGCGGAGTGGATCGTCGCGATCACGTCGAACTCAACGAACGACATCGTGTACCGTCGCCATAACACGAAGAATTTGTCTCCGGCGATGTTCGATCCCGTTGCGGCGCCTGAAGGATGGCAACAGCTTGCCTCCTTTTCACCGCTTGCGGGACTGCGTGAGCCCGACCGCGGATGGTTTTTCAACGGAACGGGTACGGAGGCGCAGACGATACGCCGGAAGCAGAGCACCGACGGCCGCGCACATCTGACAAGATTGAAAATGACTATCGACGGCACGACGGCTCAGATCGTCGATATGGGAAATAGCCCGGGCTTTCTCACGATGAGGACGACGAGTAGCAAGGTAAGCGACTCGCCCTTGGACGGACCTTGCAGACCGAGCGGGACGGAAACGGTCGAAGTAACGACGACGGTCGCGCTCTCGGGCGAATACGTGATCGCAGCAGACTATGTCGATCATATGGAAATTCTCGTGAAATTGAAGCAGACGGGCGGCGCGACGGATGTCGACCACATCACGACGGACTGGAGGATGATCGGCTGTTCGTCGCCGCGCAATATCGACAGAAGCAACAGTCAACACGAGGTCAGCAGTAGCATCGATACGTCGATCACGATCGATCTCGGTCAAACGGATATACCACAACAGACCAACCAAGGATCGTTAAAAGCGAGCTACTTGGCGGACGGGTTTACGCAGATCTCCGGCACGTCGACGACTGCGATGCGTGACATTTTATTGGTATTGAGCTATCTCGACGCGAGAAACGGCTTTTACGCGGGCATGCGCACGCCTTCCGACACCGAATTGGACCAGACGGTGGATAAATCGCAGTTCTGCCAGCAGCTGTCGCGCAACGATGTCAGAAACCTGGATGTAATTCACTATGGGACGAATGATATCGTCGGCGAAGAGCACGACAGCGGACCCGGCAGCGGGTTTTGTTCCAGCAGAGGTTCGCTCACCGGTCCGTTGCGCACGTCACTTACCGATACGCTGATAGGACCGGTTGACCCTGTTCCCGCCTTCGTGCCTTTGGAAACCCGCGTAGGCTCGTGGGCGGTAGACTCGAACGGGAATGTTGCCGTTTCGGAGCAGTTGTCGCTCTCGGGTCGTTGGTTCAACCATCTGAGCGACGGCGATCTCGGTGTTGTTATACCTAATGCACCGAGCGACGCGCGTTACGGTATCGCAGTGATTCGCTAAAACCGCAACTCTGGCGCGCATCCACAAAGGGCGGCTTCGAGGATTGGTTGTGCCGATGAAGTTGCGGACTGTCCCGCGCCGCTAAGCGGCGTTTGACGATCGTCGCATCAGCGCCCGCCGCTTCTCGTACGCTTCGCGCGCGATCGCGACGTCTTCGAGATAGCGCGGCAGCTCTTCGAGCGTGAGCGCCTGCGGGCCGTCGACGAGCGCTTTGGCCGGCGCCGGGTGGAAGTCGACGAGGATCATATTCGCGCCCGCGATCACGCCCTGTGCGGTGACGTGAAATACGTCGGGGATCCCGTCCGGCGAGTGTTCGCGCGATCCGACCGAGTGTGACGGATCGATGCAGACCGGCATCCGCGTCAGCCGCTTTACCACTGGGACGTGCGCGAAATCGACGAAGTTGCGATGTGGGTCGCCAAGGTTGGTCTTCATCCCGCGCAAGCCGAAGACGATGTGGCGATTGCCCTCGCTTGCCAAGTACTCGGCGGCGTTCAGTGATTCCTCGAGTGTGATGCCGAAGCCGCGTTTGAGCAGCACCGGAAACTCGCGCTGGCGTCCGACGATCTTCAACAGCTCGAAGTTCTGCGTATTGCGCGTTCCGATTTGAAGCATCACGCCGGTCGGCTGTCCGGTCCGCTCCAGTGCCTCGCGAATCTCGTCGACGTGCGAGTCGTGCGTGATCTCCATCGCGATCACTTTGATGCCGTACTTGCCGGCCAGCTCGAACACCCACGGCAGGCACGACTTGCCGTGGCCCTGGAACGCATACGGATTGGTGCGCGGTTTGTACGCCCCCATGCGCGTGCACACGAGCCCGTTGTTCCGCAGAGCGCGCAGCATCTGCTCCACGTGCTCCGGCGTGTCCACGGCGCAAAGCCCGGCGAAGATGTTCAGGTTGTCCTGATCGAACCGGACGCCGTTGTAGTCGAAGCCGGTCGGGCGGCGCTCGTCGCGATGGCGCCCGATAATGCGGTATTCTTCCGACACCCGCACGACGCGATCCACGCCGGGCAGGCTCTCGATCTCGGTCTTGTCGAGCGAAGCGGTATCGCCGATCAGATAGATCTCTGTTACCGTTTGCAGGCTGCCGATTTCCTGGTGCACGCGGGGCCGTATGTTCGGTTTGTTCCGGAGGTACTCCAGCACCTGCTGGAACTCCGGGCTGTTATTATCGATTTCGGATTTGAGAATGATGATCATGCCAGAGACGGCCGCGTCGCCGGAAGTCGTTATTAGATGTTCGTATTCTAGCGGACGCGGGGGTCGCGGGTAACGCCATGGGCGAGACGCAGCCGAGACGCCCGCCGCCGTATGCGCTCGATCGGACGACGCTGCGGCGGGAGGTGCGAGTCGACACCTACCGCGCCCCGGGCCCGGGCGGGCAGCATGTGAATCGCACGGAGTCGGCGGTTCGGCTGGTGCACGTGCCGTCCGGGGTCGTGGTGACAGCTTCTGACACCCGCTCGCAGTTGCGTAACCGGGAGATCGCGTTCGACCGGCTGGTCGAGCGCCTCGAACGACTGAACCGCGTGCCGCGCAAGCGGGTGCCGACGCGGGTCCCACGGGCGGCCAAGATCCGACGTCTCGAGTCGAAGCGCCATCGCGGGGAGACAAAGCGCAGCCGGGGCTTGTTCGATGACTAGGCGCTGACCCACGTTGTTCCGCTGTGGCAGTTCACGTAGGATTCGTGCGGCGAAAGGAAGCCCGCCTACCACGCGGGCTTTTTTTATGTCTCCCAGCGGTAGGCTTCCTCGCAACCAAGCGCCGATGGCATGACGCTCGAGTACTTTATTCAAGAGTACGGTTACCTGGCTATCCTGATCGGCACCTTCATTGAGGGTGAGACGATCGTGGTGCTCGGCGGCTTGGCCGCGCACCTCGGTTATCTGGATCTTCAGTGGGTCATGCTGTCGGCGTTCGCCGGGAGCTTCTTCGGCGACCAACTCTATTTCTATATCGGGCGTCACTACGGGCCGCGCATTATCGCGAAGCGGCTGTCGTGGCAGGCGAACGCCGAAAAGGTTTACAAGCTGCTGCGCCGCCACCAGGATATTCTTATTCTCACCTTCCGGTTCTATTACGGTTTACGCAACGTCACGCCGTTTGCGATCGGCGCGAGTCAAGTCTCGCGTGTGCGCTACTTCACGCTCAACTTCATCGGCGCCATCATCTGGGCGATAACACTCGGGTGGCTCGGATACCTGTTTGGCGAAGCGTTTCGTCTATTTCTCGACGACTTCCACCAAAAAGGACTGCTTGTGCTCGGTGCGCTCGTCGTCGTCGGCGCCGTGATCTGGTTCCTCAATCTCATGCGCGCTCGCCGTCGCGCGCGCGAACGCGGGCTCTAACAGTTGGTAATTTTCCACCTCGCGCGGCGCATGTCCGTACGGCGTTCTGCTTTTTTTCAAACACCGTGTTTTCGAGAAAATGTGGCGCACTTTCGTGGCTATACGCGAAAGCCGGGGCAAGACTGTCTCGTCCGTTCGCCGGCGCGAACCCATGGTTAAGTGACGCGAAAGCCCCGCGGCTCACGCCTGTGCCGGGTTAGCAGGGCGTTATCAACACTCGGCTAGCCCGTGCGCTCGATTACCGCGACGTAGAAGCCGTCGGTGCCGTGGCGATGTGGTGTGAGTCGCAGCACCCCTTCGGTCGTCGCTTCAAGCGCAACATGCCGGCGCGTGAGGACGGACACGATCGGCACCAGCGCGAATTGCGGATGTGACGCGAGAAACGTCGCGACGACCGCTTCGCTTTCTTCCGAAAGCAGGCTGCAGGTCGCGTAGACCAGCCGGCCGCCCGGTTTGAGCAACGGGGCAGCGGCGGCGAGGATTCGGTTTTGCATTTCCACGAGCGCGGCGAGATCGATCGCGCGCCACTTGATGTCGGGATTGCGCCGCAGGGTGCCGGTTCCCGAGCAAGGCGCGTCGACGAGGACGCGATCGATCTTCCCGTAAAGACGCTGCACGCGCGCGTCGCGCTCGTGGCTGATCGCTACCGCGCGTACATTCGAAAGCCCCGCGCGGCGCACGCGCGGCGTCAGTCGTTCCAATCGCGACGCCGATACATCGAAGGCGTAGAGCGTGCCGCTGTTCGCCATGAGCGCGCCGAGATGCAGCGTCTTGCCGCCGGCGCCGGCGCAGAAGTCGACCACCATCTCGCCGCGCCGCGGCTCGAGCAAGAGCGACACCAACTGACTTCCTTCGTCCTGAACTTCGAAGAGGCCGTCTTGGAACGCGGCGCTTCGGAAAACGGTCGCGCGTTCGCGCAAACGTAATCCGACGGGCGAGTAGGGCGTCGGATCGCACGCGTAGCCGTCTCCGCTCAGCTGTTCCTGCACTTGCGCGACTTTCGCTTTGATCGCGTTCACGCGCAGATCGACCGGCGCCGGCCGATTGAGCGCTTCGGCGAGCGCGAGCGCGTCGTCGGCGCCGTATTGCGCGAGCAGACGTTCGGCCAGCCAGTCCGGCAAGCTCGTTCGTACCGCAAACGGAAGCGATGCGACATCGGTGGTGCGCACGCGCGACGCGAGTGTGCGCGCATCGCCGCGAAAGCCCGCATCCTCGAGCGACCGCGCGCTCATGCCCTCGCGCAGGTAGTGCGCGGCGACGAGCGCGTCGGCCGCGTCGGAATCGGCAAGGTGCGCGAGCAGGCGCTTGTGGCGGAGACATGCATAAACGGTTTCGGCGACATCGCCGCGATCGCGCACGCCCATCTCGCGGTGCGCGCGAAAGTAGGTTTCCATTTTTTTGCTGGTTCCCGGAACCGATTCGTTACGGCTCCGACCGGAGCTTGTCGAATTAGCGGAGAGAATGAGGGTGAGCAGCTCAACCGATTGCAGGAAGTGCGAAGGACGAGACATGGTTGGACTCGAACCGGTTGAATTCGGGGACGGCCCCTTTACCGGAAGGAAGTGCGATGGGCTTAGTCGCCGTAACGCTTCGTGATCTCAGCGTACGCGTCGATCCGCCGGTCACGAAAGAAAGGCCAGATGCGGCGTACGTTCTCCGAGCGTTTGCGATCGATGTCGGCGACGAGCACGGTCGGCCGGTCGGCCGGCGCCTCCGCCAGAATTTCGCCTTGGGGTCCCGCGATGAAACTCGAACCCCAAAACTGGATGCCGGGTCCTGTGCTGCTCGGGTCCGGTTCGTGGCCGGTACGGTTGCAGACCACGACCGGGACGCCATTCGCGATCGCGTGCGCGCGTTGGATCGTGCGCCACGCGTCGCGCTGGCGCTCGCGCTCGGAAACATCATCGCGCGGGTCCCAGCCAATAGCGGTCGGATAGAGCAGAATGTCGGCGCCATGCAGCGCCATCAGGCGCGCGGCTTCCGGGTACCATTGGTCCCAGCACACGAGGACGCCGAGATTCGTTCCGCCGTCCGGGACGGGGATGAATCCCTGATCGCCCGGCGTGAAATAGAATTTTTCGTAGTAGCCCGGATCGTCCGGGATGTGCATCTTCCGGTAACGTCCGACCAGCTTCCCCGTTCCGTCCAACACGACCGCCGTGTTGTGGTAGAGGCCGGGCGCGCGCCGTTCGAAGATCGACCCGACGATCGTAACGCCAAGCTCTTTCGCCACAGCGCCGAGGGTCTCGGTGGTCGGTCCCGGCACGGCCTCGGCGCGATCGAAGTTTCGCGCGTCCTCGGTCTGGCAGAAGTAAACGCCGGTATGAAGCTCGGGAAGCAGCACGAACTTCGCGCCGCGTTCCGCGGCGTCGCGCACGCCGGCGATGGAAGCCGCGAGGTTGGCGGCCCGGTCTTCGCGGCAGGCGTGTTGAACGAGACCGACTCGGAGCGAGGCACTCATGGCGCGTCATGGTATCACGGTTACTGCGGCTGTTGCTTGACACCTTACCGGAGCCAATCCTATGGTTCGCGCCTCATGAACAAATCGGAGTAGCGCCATGAGACATTTGATCGTGCTGTTCGCCGTGTTGTTGGTCGCACCTGCACTCGCGGCGACCAAGACGTATCAGGTGACCGGTCCGGTCGTCGACGTCAGCGACGATGCGATCGTCGTCGAGAAGGGGAAGGAGAAGTGGGAAATTGCCCGCGATCCGAGCACCAAGGTCAAAGGCGACGCGAATACGGTCAAGAAGGGTGACCGGGTCACCGTCGAATATCGAATGTCGGCGACCAGTATCGAAGTGAAGGGCGGCCAGAAAGCCGCATCGAAGGAAAAATCCGCCGACAAGAGCAAGGGTGCCGCCGCGCCGGCGAAGTAGTTGGAACTGATCAGGTAACCCGCACGAAGTGCGGCCGCTTTCTGGGCGGCCGTTACGTCGGCGGTATGCGTGCGCGGACGCAGCTCGCCAGTCGAGATCTCGCGGCGCCGCCTTCAGATTCCGGAGAGGACACCTTCGGGCAGCTGCATCGTCAGGCAATGCAGGCTGCCGTTCTGCGCGATCGCCGGGAGACAGTCGATGCCGACGATCTCCCGCCCGGGAAAGCACTCGCCGAGCCGTCGTAGCGCGACTGCATCCGCCGGATCGCGATAGGTCGGGACGAGCACCGCGCCGTTGATGATGAGGAAGTTCGCGTAGGTGGCGGGCAAGCGCCGGTCTTCGTCGTACTGAGCGCGGGGCCAAGGGAGAGGTACCAGGCGATACGGCGAGCCGTCGGCCGCACGGAAGGCCTTTAGCTCCGCTTCCATCGCTTTCAGCTCCCGGTAATGCGTGTCGCTTGGCTCGTCGCACGTGACGTACGCGATCGTGCGCGCGTCGCAAAATCGCGCGAGCGTATCGATGTGGCTGTCGGTGTCGTCGCCCTCGAGGGCGCCGTGCTCTAACCAGAGAATGCGGTTCAGTCCCAGCCAGTCGCGCAGTTCCTGTTCGATTCCCTCGCGCGCGAGGCGCGGATTGCGCGTCGGCGCGAGCAGGCAGCGCGAGGTGGTGAGCAGCGTGCCGGAGCCGTCTACCTCGACCGCGCCGCCTTCGAGGATCAAGTCGATGGTTTCGAGCGACGTCGATCCGAAGGCATCGCCCTCGTGCAGCCGGCGGGTGATGAGATTGTCGAGATCGTGAGCGTATTTACCGCCCCAACCGTTGAATTGAAAATCGAGCAGCAGCGGCCGGTTGCGGCAGAGCACCGTGAGCGGGCCATGATCGCGCGCCCAAGTGTCGTTGGAAGGAGCGATTTTGAGAACGACTCGTTCCATGTTTACATCCGCCGCGGCAAGCGTCGCTTGTACGTGCGATCGATGGGCTTCGTCGTGACAGGCGATGAGCGCGCCTTCGCGTCGTGCAATCTCGCGCACGATCGCGGCGAAGACCGGTTCGACGGAAGCAAGCCGCGGCGCCCAGTCCGTCTGCGCGTGCGGCCAGGTCAACATGACACCGCTCTGCGGCGCCCATTCAGGTGGAAGGTAAGGACGGCAATCTCGTTGCATGGGTTGCGTTTCGGGCCGTGTTCCGCTTTCAGCCGATTTCGCGAGTCGGTCGGGTGGTACGCCTCCTGCCCCCGCGCTCAGGCGGCGCGAAGTATACGGTCTTTTCGTCGCCGTCGGCATGTGCGACCGCTCTTGACGTTTGACCGGACGCCGCGACTGGTTTTGAATGCGCTTTTAACCGCGCAACACTCGCAACCATGCCGTTGATACGACCGTTCCCGGGACTTCGCCCCGCACCCGAATACACTGCCGGGGTCATCGCCCCGCCTTACGATGTGTTGAACAGCGACGAAGCGCGCGCCCGCGCGGCAGGAAAGCCGAACAGCTTCCTGCACATCTCGAAGCCGGAGATCGATTTGCCGCCCGACACCGACCCGTACGATGTGGCGGTTTACGAGAAGGGCAAGCGGAATTTTCGCGCCATGATCGAGAGCCGGGTGCTGCGGCGGGATCCCGCGGCCTACTATTATTTTTACCGGCTGATCATGGGTTCGCACACGCAGGTGGGCCTCGTCGCCGCGGCGTCGTGCGTCGACTATGCCGCCGGACGCATCCGCAAACACGAGCATACGCGGCCGGACAAAGAAGACGATCGCGTGCGTCAGATCGACGCGCTCAACGCGCAGACCGGCCCGGTGTTTCTGACGTACAAGCGCTCGCAAGCGGTGGACGCGATCGCGCGTGAAGTGACGGCCGCGACGCCGAACGTCGACGTGACCGCGGACGACGGCGTGCGCCATACCCTGTGGGTGGTTTCCGAACCGCGGCGTATCGCTGCGCTGAGCGAAGCGTTCGAAGCGACCGAACGACTCTACATCGCAGACGGGCACCATCGTTCGGCCGCCGCCTTGCGCGTGGCGGAGAGCCGTCGCGCGGCGAACCCGGGGCACACCGGCGAGGAGGCGTACAACTATTTTCTTGCCGTGATCTTTCCCGACAATCAGATGCAGATCCTCGACTACAACCGCGTGGTGCGCGACCTGAATGGGCTCAGCGCCGACGCCTTTCTCGAGCGCGTGCGCGCGGCGTTCGACGTACACGCGCAGGGCCAGCCGGTGAAGCCGGCGGCGCGCGGCGAATTCGGTATGTATTTGGCGAAGCGCTGGTACCGGCTGCGCATCCGGCCGGAAAAAATACCGCCCGATCCCGTCGGCCGGCTCGATGTGAGCTTGCTGCAAGATCACCTGATCGCACCGATCCTCGGCATCGCCGATCAGCGCCGCGACAAGCGCATCGACTTCGTCGGCGGCATTCGCGGGCTGCCCGAGCTCGTGCGGCGCGTCGATTCGGGGGAAATGGCCGTCGCCTTCGCGCTTCATCCGACGTCGATCGGCGACATGATGGCGGTCGCCGACGCCGGCGAAGTCATGCCGCCGAAATCTACCTGGTTCGAGCCGAAGCTCGCGGACGGGATGGTGTCGCATTTGTTGGAATAGCAGCGGGTACGAGCCGCGGACGGTCAGTCCCGTCCGCACGGCTCGTGAATGCAGCGCTCGAATATTGAAGTTCGAATTCATCGCGCTAACCATCCCAAGCCGGGTTTCGAGGATCGCGACGATGACTGCCGTATTTCCGTCTGGGCCCACTCCTCGCCGCCGCTAATTCCTTCCGTCTTCACGATCAGCCGGCACGAGTGCGCAGCTGTTTGCGTGTCGCGCCGCACCGCTGTCCATGGCAAGTCAGGCTCGCCCGAACACCAATCGCATTTCTTCCCTTTGCTTCGTACGACCGATCGAGCCGTTCGATTTCTCGAGGCTGACAAGAGGCACGGCAATGACGACGAAGCGTGGAGCAACAGACACAAGGCGCAGTAACACAGACGAGTCACCGGGCGCGTACGCGAACGCCGGTTACGGTTGAGACCGAGGCGCTTCGATAAGAGGTGTCGGCTTCGGTACGACTACTACAGCTTCGAATTTGGAGGAGCGAACAATGAAGAAAATACATCGTCTGGCTATCGCCACGGTTCTATCTACGGCTCTCGTCGGCCTTACGGGGCCGGCGGCGCTGGCCGCATCCGCGAAGAACGCGATGTCGGTCAGCGGGCTTGCATTAGTTCGAGCGACGAGCGCGACGAACAATTGGGACAAAGTACTCGGAGCTTCGATCCATGTTGCCTCCCAGAAGGATCTGATCGCCGGCGCCTCGCTCGAAACCGGTCTCTATACGCAAACGCAGGTCAAAAGCAAAAACGGAACGACCGATACGTCGAGCGCCGGCGTGCAGATCGAGGTGCGGGTCCTGGTCGATCTCAATTCAGACGGCCGCGGTTCGGTCGTGGACGAGAACGGCGTGACGATCAACGGCTTCGATCTGATCGCCGCGCCGGGTTATGTCGTGTACGACAAGCGCGTACAGACGCTTTCGGCGACGCTCGGCGGCATCATCCAGAGCTGCACCGACCTGAATCTGGACGGGACGATCGACGTCACGACGGAATGCACCGTGACGGATGAGGACATCGATTTGATCCTAGAAACCATGGGCGCGCACCATTTCAACTTCGTAGTGCCCAACCTAGCGGTCGGCACCCACCGGTTGGAGCTGCAGGCTCGGATCACGTCGAGCACCGGCTCCATGAGCGGGTCGAGTTCCGCCGCTGCCTTGATCGGCAAGGGTTCGTTTACGGTCGAGGAGGTGCGGGCTGTCAATTCGAAGGATTCGGCGGGCGCCTTTACCTTCGATATGTAAGCTGTCTTAGTCCCAAGAGCCGCGACGTCATGGACGACGTCGCGGTACCGCTTTCGTATTTCGCAACGTCCGGCGGCGAGCCTCAGCGCTCGAGCAGCCGTGGCATCAGCTCAGCCAAGTTGCACGGGCGCGTGCGGTAGTCGAGTTGCGCTTCGATGAGGTGTTCCCACGCCGTTCGACAGGCGCCCGGCGAGCCGGGGAGACAGAAGATGTACGTGCCGTTGGCGACACCCGCAATCGCACGCGACTGCATCGTCGACGTCTTGATGTCGGCGAACGAAATCGCGCGAAACGTTTCGCCGAAACCTTCGATCTCTTTGTCGAGCAGCGGCTGCACCGCTTCCGGCGTGCCGTCGCGGCCGGTGACGCCGGTGCCGCCGGTCGTGATGATCACTTGCACGTCCGCGTCGGCGATCCAGCGCGATACGACGGCACGGATTTGGTAGATGTCGTCGCGCACGATTTGCTTGTCCGCGAGCACGTGGCCCGTTTTTGTCAGGCGCTCGACCAGTAACTTCCCGGACGTGTCGGTGGCCTCGCTGCGGCTGTCGGAGACCGTGAGCACGGCGATCCGCAGCGGGATGAAATTGCGTTCGGGAGCGGCCATGGGCGAGGCGAGCGAGCGGGGCGGCGGATCAGCCGCCGGTCGCGTTCATGTGACGCAGGATGATCGGCGCACGATCGAGCCGAAAGTCGTGGCCCTGTGGTTTGATCGCCATCGCGGCGACGATCGCCCGCTTCAGCTGATCGAGATTGTTCGGATGCTCGCGCACGACCTGGCGTAAATCCGCCGAATGCTCTTGACCGAGGCACAGCAGCAGCCGGCCTTCGGGCGTGACGCGCACGCGGTTGCACAGGTGGCAGAAGTTATGACTGTGCGGCGAGATGAAGCCGACTTTGATCGTCGTCCCGGGAATCCGGTAATAGCGCGACGGGCCGCCGGTCGTTTCGGTCGTCGGCACGAGCGGGTAGTGGCGTTCGAGGTCGGCCTTGATTTGGTCGCTCGGGTAATACGCCTCGGCGCGGTCGTGATCGCCGATCATGCCGAGCGGCATTTCCTCGATGAAGCTGACGTCCATGTCGCGCTCGATGCCGAAGCGCACCAGCTCGTGAGTCTCATCGTGGTTGCGATTCTTGAGAATCACGGCGTTGAGCTTGATACGGGCGAATCCCGCGCGCTGCGCCGCGTCGATGCCGTTCAACACGCGCGCGAGATCGCCCGTGCGTGTAATGCGGCGGAAGCGATCAGGGCGCAGCGTATCGAGGCTGATGTTCAGACGCCGGACGCCGGCTTGGGCCAGCGGCGCCGCAAGACGTTCGAGCTGCGAGCCGTTGGTGGTGAGCACGAGCTCGTGCAGCCCGGGAAGCCGCGCGATCTGCTCGCACAGCCACACGACGTTCTTGCGCACGAGCGGCTCGCCGCCGGTCAGGCGGATCTTGGTCACCCCCATCTCGACGAATGCACGCGCGACGAGCGCGAGCTCTTCGAGCGTCAGCACTTGCGCGCGCGGCAGGAACTGCATCTCCTCGGCCATGCAGTAGACGCAGCGAAAGTCACAGCGATCGGTGACCGAGATCCGCACGTAGGTGACGTGGCGGTTGAAGCGATCGATCAGCTGATTGGAAAGCGCGACCGTGTCGGAGCTCATGGGTTTAGCGTGACCTGCGGATACGGGAGACTATAGCGCGCCCCGCGTAGCGAGGCCAATGCAGCGGGAGACGGGCTATACCCCGTTGTTCCGTCGGTTATTCACGCGCTGGCCCCGCGTGACGGGTCAGTGGTTTTTGCCGTATTCCTCGCGCAGCCGCCGCTGCTGATCCGGCGGGAGTTGCCGGTAGCGCCGCTGTTGCTCGCGCACGCCTTCACGTTTCGAGGGCGAAAGCTCCAGATAGCGCTGCGCGCCGTGGCGCAGTCGCTGTTGCTGATCGGGCGTATAGCGGTCCCAATTTCCCCGGTGCTGCTGCAATATCTGGCGTTCGCCCGGGCTCAGGTTTTGCCACGACTCGGCATGCGCGGCGGTGGCGAGCAACGCCACGGCGAGCCCGAGCAGGACGCGGCGCATCCTTTTATTAGCCGTTCGGAGATGCATCTTGGCTCTCCTGTTTCTCCATCAGCCAAAGGTAGAAGTCGATGTCGGCGTAAAGGTCGGGCGAGTTCGTGGCCGCGACCGGATCGGCCGGCGCCATATCGTCGTCATTGAAGAAAAAGATTCCGAGGCCGATCGCCGCGGCCGCCACCGCCGCCGCGAGAGCGAAAGCGAACGGCGCGCGCCGCCGCGTTTGGGTTCGCTCGCCGCGCAGCGCGCGTTCGCGTCGGACCGCCAAACGGCCGACGAGGCCGCGCTCCGCCGATGCGCCTTCGAGTTGTTCGATCAGGTGCGGCCATAGTCCGACACGTTCCTGGCAAACAGGGCAGGTGCGCACGTGCACCGACAGGCGCTCGCGCACGGCCGGTTCCGGATCGAGCAAACCGGCGCGCAGACGATCGAGGTCCGCCGCGCTCGGGTGCGCGTCAATGGCGTCTTTACGCATGTTCATGCCATACCTCCGAAAGCTTCGCGCGCAGGGTTTGCAGCGCGCGAAAGTGATGCTGCTTGACGGTGCCCTCGGTGCAGCCGAGCGCCTGCGCCGTTTCGGCCGTCGTCATTCCTTGCCACTCGCGCAGCAAAAATACCTGACGCTGGCGCGTCGGCAACTGCGCGAGCGCGCGCTCGAGCGCGACGCGCTGCTCGGCGGCGATGCGCTGCGCCTCCGGCATTTCGTGTTCCGACGCCGGAACGTTCAGCCATTCGTCCTCGCTGTCGTCGTCGCGCCGCCGTCGATTGCTCAGCAGGCCGCGCAATTGCTGGGCGAGGCGCCATCGTTTGGTGTCGGTCGTACGGTTGCGCAGGATTGCAAAGAAAAGCGCCGGCCATTCGGCGGCGGGGCGCTCGGCGTAGCGTTCGACCAGGCGCCACATGCTGTCCTGTACCGCATCGAGCGCGGCGTCGCGGTCGCGCAATTCGTAAAGCGCGAAGCGGTAGGCGCGATGCTCGACGCCGGACAAGAACGTTTCGATTGTCTGTTTTACTGGAAGCCGGGTGTTTTCTTCCATGGGTACGTCGCCCGGCGCCAGCAGGGCGGGTGTCGCGGCAACGGGGCTCATCCGTTCGGTCCGTGGATATCGGAATCAGCGGCGCGCGAGGCGCGGATCGACTTCGACCCTCGCAATGTGTCGGTACGGATAGCCGTATACCGGTGCGTGATAGTGATGGTGGCTAACCCCATACGCCGGACGATAGTACGGATACGGCGAGTAATAAACCACCGGCGGGCAGGGCCGATAGGCGACGGCCGGGGCGTAGACGACTGTCGGCGGATAGACGACGGCGGGTGCCGAAACGACGACGCCGGGAATGCCGATCTGTACGTCGACGGAGATCTGACCGGCCTGTGCGGGTTTTGGGGTACCGAGCGCCAGGGCGAGGCTGCCGGCGGCCGCGAGCATTATTAGCGGTGTTTTCACGTTTCCTCCTTACATCCGTCGGTTGTCACGAGTAGCAACGGCCGGGGAGGAAGGGCGGATGACACTTAAAAAAGAGGCAGTTAGACGCGCGCTTCCGCCTGCCGGGGGATGAATGCGTCGGCGCTACCGGCGTATCAGCGGGTCCCGCCCGCGCTGATGGTCAGGATAAGGCGGTCGAGCGCACGGGTCGGGAGTATCCGCCGCAGCCAGGTAAATAAGTGCGCCGGCACGGTCACGGGGTACCGCGCGCGGGGCCGTGGCGATTCGAGCGCATGAATCACCTTGTGTAGCACCGCCGTGGGCGGCAGCGTGAAGGGGGCCGGACCATGGGTCTTGAGACGACGCTCGACGGCCGAGTACTGAGTGCGATGTGCGCTTCCGGCGCTGTCGATGTGCGCCTCATACGCGGCGCGGGCGTTCGCGCGAAAGTCGGTGGCAATCGGCCCCGGCTCGATCAGGCTGACCTGGATGCCGGTTCCGCGCAGCTCGAGCCGCAGGGTATCGCTCAGCGCTTCGAGCGCGAACTTCGAGGCGTTGTACGCGCCGCGGTACGGCATGCAAACGAGGCCGAGCAACGAGCTGATCTGGACGATGCGCCCGGCGTTCTGAGCGCGGAAAACCGGAAGTAGCCGTGCCGTCAGCTCGTGCGGGCCGAAGACATTGGCTTCGAACTGAGCCGCGAGAGCCGGGCGCGTCAGGTCCTCCACCGCGCCGGGCTGGCCGAACCCCGCGTTGTTGACGAGCGCATACAGGCGATTCCCCGAACGTGAGAGCACGGACGCAACCGCGGCGGCTATGGATTCGGAGGAGGCAAGGTCGAGCGTGACGGCGTCGAAGCCGGCGTCGGCGAGCGCCGCGACGTCCTCGGCCTTGCGCGCCGTCGCGAACACTCGGTAACCGCGTGACTTGAGGCCGTCGGCCAGGCAGCGGCCGATTCCGGAGGAGCATCCGGTGATGAGGACCGCGCGCTCGGTCATCGGTTCGCGCATGCCAGGTGGTGAATTACCATGCGGTCGTTTAGGGTAATTTAGTATAATCCGCGGCGAGTGATTCCGCGCTTTTCCAGGACTTGGTGAACCGGCTGATGCCCGCGCTCTGCGGTAACCCCGCTCGATGACCTCACCCGGCAATGCCGAGAAGCCGCTTCGCGTCGGCGTCGTCGGCGTCGGCTATCTCGGTCGCTTTCACGCACGCATCTACGCCGCGATGCCGGACGTGCAGCTCGTCGGCGTCGTCGACGTCGACGCGGCGCGCGCGCGCGAGATCGCGGAGCAGCATGGTTGCCGCGCGTACACGGATGCGACCGAGCTGCTCGGCCAAGTCGACGCGGTCAGCATCGTCGTACCGACGGTTTACCACGCGGCCGCGGCGCGCCCGTTTCTCGAACGCGGCGTGCACATGCTGATGGAGAAGCCGCTCGCGCCCACGCTCGCCGAGGCGCAAGCGCTGGTCGAAGGCGCCGAGCGCGCCGGCGTGATCTTTCAGGTCGGACATCTCGAACGCTTCAACGCCGGCATCATGGAGCTTGCGGCGCGCGTCGCCGAGCCGCGTTTCCTCGAAGTGCATCGGCTCGGTACGTTCGTCGACCGCGCGACCGACGTCGATGTCGTCACCGATCTCATGATCCATGACATCGACATCGTGCTGTCGCTCGTCAAGTCCGGCATCCGCAGCATTGCCGCCGAAGGTATCCCGGTCATCACCGACCAGGTCGATATCGCGAATGCGCGTATTGAATTCCAGAACGGAGCGGTCGCGAACGTGACCGCGAGCCGCGTTTCGAACAAGAAACTGCGGCGTATTCGAGTATTCGGCAAGGAACACTACTATGGGCTCGACTATATTGATCAGAAGCTCGAGATCGTGCGCGCAATTCCGGACGAAGCCGGCGACAAGTGGCCGAAGATCGTGACGGAAACGCTCGCGATCGAGCCGCGACCGCCGCTCGACGCGGAGCTCGCGCACTTCGTGAACTGTGTACGCGGAGGCCACCGCCCGCTCGTTGATGGGCGCGTCGGGCTCGAAGCGCTGCGCGTGGCTTTATTGGTGAAGGAGAAAATTACCGCATGACCGCCGTGACTGATCCCGTACCGTTTCTCGATCTCAGCGCCGAATTTCGCGCCCTCGAACAGGAGTGGGTGGCCAAGATTCGGGAAACCGGTGGGCGTGCGAGTTTCATCCTCGGTCCGGAAGTCACGGCGTTCGAGCGCGAGTTCGCCGAGTACGTGGGTGTGAAGCACGCGATCGGCGTGGCGAACGGAACCGACTCGCTGGTGCTGAGCTTGCGTGCGCTCGGCATTGGGCCGGGGGACGAGGTCATCACTACACCGTACAGCTTCTTTGCGTCAAGCGAGGCGATCAGCACGGTCGGGGCGACGCCGGTGTTCGCGGAGATCGACGAAGCGAGTTACACGCTCGACCCGAAGGCCGCCGCCGCGAAGATTACGCCGCGCACGCGCGCGATCCTGCCGGTGCACATCTTCGGACACGCTTGTGAGATGGGTCCGATCGCCGAGCTCGCGCGCGCACGCAAGCTCGCCATCGTCGAAGACTGCGCGCAAGCATTCGGCGCGATGCGCGACGGCCGTGTCGTCGGGTCGATCGGCGATTGCGGCAGCTTCAGCTTCTATCCGACCAAGGTGCTCGGCTGCTACGGCGACGGCGGAATGATCACGACCAACAGCGATGCGGTCAACGAACGCATCCGCCGTCTGCGCAATCACGGCGCCACCAAGGCTTACTTCCACGCCGAGCTCGGCTGCAACAGTCGGCTCGATGAGATTCAAGCGGCACTGCTGCGCATCAAGCTGAAGCGCGTGCGCGCCGATATCGAAGGTCGGCGCAAGGTCGCCGCCGAGTACGGCCGGCGTCTGCGCGGCAGCGGCGTGATGACGCCGGAACCGTCGGCCGACGGCGCGCACGTCTACAACGCCTACACCGTTCGCGTACCGCGGCGCGATGCCGTGCGCGAGCGGCTCGCCGCGGCCAAGATCGGCACACAGCTCTACTATCCGCTCGGTCTGCACCTGCAGGACGTGTATCGCGATCTCGGCTACCGGCCGGGCAGTCTGCCGAAGTGCGAGCGCTTGACGGCGGAGAATCTGTCGCTGCCGATTTATCCGGGCATGCCCTCGGCGCACATCGAACGCGTCTGCGCCGTGTTGCACCAGGCGCTTGGTTAACGAGCGATTTGTGATATTCGTTTTCACCGCAGAGGACGCGGAGTGAAATCATGAGTAATGACGAAAAAAGTCTGCGTGCTTCGCGGTCAGATGAGGAAACCCTGAAATGTGGTTTTCACGGCAGAGGACACGGAGGTAAAGAAACAAAAGCGCTAACCGCAGAGGACGCTAAGGACGCAAAGTAAAGATTTGAAGCTAGATCTGGTATTGCGAGGTTTCCGGGAAGCACTGTAATCGGCTGTGTGAACGCGTTTTACCAAGTCATTCCTCATGATTTTCTCTGCGTCCTCTGTGTCCTCCGCGGTATACATACACATTTAAACATCCTTAACGACTCGACGACGCCGCGGGGACGCGCACGGGTTGCGTGCGCTCCGCGCGCGCGGCGGCGAGCGCGGATGCGAGCGTCGCATGGCCGGAACGTGCGACGCGCTCGGCGAGGCCGCGCACGATTTGCGCGACGATATCCGGCCCGTGGTAAATGAGCGCCGTGTAGATCTGCAGTAGATCCGCGCCCGCGACGAGCTTGTCCCATGCATCGCCGGCGTTCTCGATGCCGCCGACGCCGATGATCGGTACCCGTCCCTGCAAGTGCGAATAAAGCCTCCCGATGACGCGCGTCGCGAGCGGTTTGAGCGGGCGACCGCTCAAACCGCCGGCTTCGTTCGCGAGCAGATCGGCTGAAACCCTCGGACGCGCGAGCGTCGTGTTCGTTGCGATCACAGCATCGAAACCGGTCGCGAGCACGGTGTCGCTGATGAAACGAATCTGTTCGTCGTTCAGGTCGGGCGCGACTTTGAGCGCGAGCGGAACGTACAGGCCGTGCGCACGCGTCAGCGCCGCTTGTTCTGTCTTCAGCGCTTCGAGCAGCTCGGTCAGTCGTTGGTTTTCTTGCAGCTGCCGCAATCCCGGCGTGTTTGGCGACGACACGTTCACGGTGATATAGGCGGCGTGGATGTAGACCTGGCGCAACGCATATAAATAGTCATCGAGGGCGCGTTCGAGCGGCGTGTCGGCGTTCTTGCCGATATTCACGGCGATCAGACCCGGCTTCGAGTAGCGCGCGAGATTCTCGACGAAGGCGTGGATGCCGGCGTTGTTGAACCCCATCCGGTTGATGAGCGCGCGCCGGCGCGGGATGCGGAAGAGCCGCGGGCGCGGGTTACCGGCTTGCGGGCGCGGCGTGACGGTGCCGAGCTCGAGCCAGCCGAAGCCGAACGCAGAGAGCATATGCAGATAGCGCGCATCTTTGTCGAGCCCCGCCGCAAGCCCGATCGGATTCGGAAACTGCAGGCCGAGGATGTCGACCGGCAGCGACGGTACGTGACGCTGGTAGCGCGCGCGCATCAGCGCCGGTATTCCGGGTACGTGGTAACCGAGCTCGAGGAGCGCGAATGTCAGCTGGTGGCTCTGCTCGGCGTCGAGCCGGAACATCAACGGCCGTAGGAAACGATAGAAATCGAGTTGGGTGCGGCGCATGCGGCGATTGTACGCTACGCCGCTACGCTCGCGGTCGGGTGCTGTTATCGCGCCACCCGGTTTGCTACGGTTAACGTCCCCGAGAACACAGGCCTAGCCGGCAGGAGGGGCATTGTGGCCGAATCCATACGCAAGGCGGAGTACTTCGCGCTGGCGGTCCCGAACCGGCGCGGGGAAGCGGCAAACCTGCTCGAACAGCTCGCTGCGAGCGGCGTAGATTTGATCGCGTTCACGGGTTTCCCGGGCGCTGCAGGGCGGGCGCAACTCGATTTCGTCCCCAGCGACGCTGCGGCTTTTCGCGGCGCCGCCGAGCGCATGAAGTTGAAGCTTCGCGCGTCGAAAACCGTATTCGTGATTCAAGCGGATGACCGTGCCGGCGCGCTCGCCTCGGTGCTAAAACGCCTCGCCGACGCAAAGATCAACGTGACGGCCGTCGATGCGGTCTCCGCCGGTAACGGCCGCTATAGCGCGATGTTGTGGGTCAAGCCCAAGGACGTGGAGAAGGCCGGCGCGGCGCTCGGCGCCGTATAAGGCCGCTCGACTACACGCCTGCGCCCGTTCGGGCGGGCCTCTCTCGTCGCAGACTTTACGGCGTGATCGCCGGGCGACGTCTCGTCCCAGCAATATCAGAAGGCTCAAAGGGTGAACTCGGGTAAAATGCCCCTACCGCATCGCATGAATTTGGAGTCCATCGTGCCGTCGAAACTTAATCGCTACAGCTCCCGCATTACCGAACCGCGTTCGCAAGGCGCCTCGCAGGCGATGCTTTACGGCGTCGGTCTCACCCGCGAAGACATGGCGAAGCCGCAAATCGGCGTTGCTTCCGTCTGGTGGGAGGGCAATACCTGCAACATGCACCTGAACGATCTGGCTGCGAAGGCGAAGGACGGCGTGGCCGCCGCCGGGCTCGTCGGCCTGCGGTTCAACACGATCGGCGTGTCCGACGGCATCGCGATGGGCACCGACGGCATGAGCTACTCGCTGCAGTCGCGCGACCTCATCGCCGACTCCATCGAAACGGTTGTCGGCGCCCAATGGTACGACGGCGTGATCACGATTCCCGGGTGCGACAAGAATATGCCCGGCTGCATCATGGCGATGGCGCGCCTCAACCGTCCCGGCTTGATGATCTACGGGGGTACGATCAAGCCAGGTCACGTCGGTAACCGCACGCTCGACGTCGTGTCGGCGTTCCAAAGCTACGGCGAATTTCTTGCGGGCAGCATCGACGAGCCCACGCGCGAGAGCATCGTGCGCCATTCGTGTCCCGGCGCCGGCGCTTGCGGCGGTATGTACACCGCGAACACGATGGCGTCTGCGATCGAGGCGCTTGGCATGTCGTTGCCGTACAGCTCGTCCACGCCCGCGGTCGATCCGCGCAAGCTCGAAGAATGCCGCGAAGCGGGTCGTGCGATGCGGCGGCTGCTCGAAACGGACTTGAAGCCGCGCGACATCATGACGCGCGCGGCATTCGAGAACGCCATCGTCATCGTCATGGCTCTCGGCGGCTCGACCAATGCCGTGCTGCATCTGATCGCAATGGCCCGCGCGGCCGGCGTATCGCTCACCATCGACGACTTTCAAAAAGTGAGCGACCGCGTGCCGTTTCTTGCCGATCTCAAGCCTTCGGGTAAGTACGTGATGGAGGACCTCCACAATGTCGGCGGCATTCCAGCCGTCATGAAGTACCTGCTGGAGAAAGGTTTGATCGACGGTAGCTGCATGACGGTGACCGGTCGGACGATCGCTGAAAACCTTCGCGACCTGCCGAGCTTTAAAGCGGGGCAGGAGGTATTCCTGCCGGTCGAGAAGCCGATCAAAGCAACGGGCCACATCCAGGTATTGCGCGGTAACCTCGCTCCGGGTGGGGCGATCGCCAAAATCACCGGTAAGGAGGGCTTGCGCTTTCGCGGGCCGGCGCGCGTGTACGACTCTGAAGAGCTGATGCTGGCCGCGCTCGAGCGGGCAGAAATCAAGAAGGGAGACGTCATCGTGATTCGCTACGAGGGCCCGAAAGGCGGGCCGGGCATGCCGGAAATGCTGACGCCGACGTCGGCGATCATGGGCGCCGGCCTTGGAAGCGACGTGGCGCTCATCACCGACGGTCGCTTCTCAGGCGGATCTCACGGATTCATTATCGGGCATGTCGTGCCGGAAGCGCAGGAAGGCGGACCGATCGCGCTCGTGCAAGACGGCGACGTCATCACGATCGACGCACAAACCAATCGACTGGACGTTGCGCTGTCGGACGCGGAGCTGGAACGGCGCGCGCGTGCGTGGGTGCGTCCAGCGTACAAAGCGACGCGAGGTACACTTTACAAGTACATCAAGAACGTGAAGAGCGCCTCCGACGGCTGCGTGACCGACGAATAACTTCGAAGTGCCGACCTTTACAGGATTCCAAAGAGCATCAGTAATATCAGAACGCTCAGTGGCACGCCCAACAACCACAATAGAATTACGCGCATGAATCCTCCGTTGTCGGGATACGCTAAGCAAACGATGTGCCAATGAAGTTCATCGCCGCGCGCAGGTGTATCGCCGGGCCTCGCGCGGCGCCGTCGGCATTTGTCCCCGGCAATTCGAGCCACGCACGACATTTTCCTGTCTGACGGCGGGCGCGCGCTCGCGGAGCCGAAGCGTCGCCGTCGAACGACATCGCAAACTGCGCCAGAACAGTGAATCGCAACCCGGCGCCGGTGCTCCACGTCGTCCGTTGACGACAAGCGCATCCCACTCACTCAAGCGAAACGCCTGATTTGTGCAGTCAGCGCGATTTCTGTTCTGGCACACGCATTGCTAACAGCTTCGAGCATGAGCGTTTCGCGACTGCTCTAACGTCAACTTTTTTTAGCAAGGAGGCCTTTCATGAAAGTTCTCAACAAAGCTGTGCTTTTCGCGTTCGCGCTGTCGGCGGTTTCGAGCGCGGCGATGGCGGCCGGTTCCGGTTCATCCGGATCGTCTTCGGGCTCGATGGGCAGCTCCGGATCGTCGGGAAGCAGCAGCTCGACTTCGCCCTCCGGCAGCAGCGGATCGACCTCGTCTTCTCCATCGACTTCTCCGTCGTCGAGCAGCTCGGCGTCGGGCAGTTCGTCATTCAGCACGCTCGACCGCGACGGCAACGGTTTCCTCGATCAGAGCGAAGCATCGGGCATAACGGGTCTCGATTTCGGCGTCGCGGATACCGATAGCGACGGGAAGATCAGCCGCACCGAGTTCGAAGCGGCGATGAAGTCGGGCGGCGCCGGCTCCAGCTCTACCGGGTCGAGTTCGCCGAGCGGTGCCGGTGGCGCCGGCTCTTCGAGTGGCACGGGCGCCAGCGGTTCGAGTGGGGCCGGCGGTTCGAGTGGGGCCGGCGGTTCGAGCGGCGCCGGCGGTTCCAGCGGTGCGGGCGGTTCGAGCGGCGGCGCCGGATCCGGTAGTCGCTAACGTTAACGCGGTCGGGCGCGCACCACGGTTCGGCCCGACCATTCGTTTTTTCGAACGTTAAGGAGGTCAGGCATGACACCGATAATCAGGTCAGCGGTTTCGGGCTTATTTGTTATCGCGCTATCGGCCAGCGCGGTCGCTGCATACGCCGCGGAAAAAGAAAGTTCCGGCAAGAGCAGCCAGTGGCCGAGTTTCGAAAAAGCGGATAGCGATAAAAGCGGTTCGATCAGCATGGATGAAGCGAAAAACGTGCAAGGGCTGTCGAACAGCTTCACCCAGTACGACAAGAACAGCGACGGTCAGCTGAGCCGCTCGGAATATGAGTCGGCGCAGAAAGGCTCGAAGAAGTCGGGGCAATCGAAGAGCGGTTCTTCCGACAGCGGGAGCGCCGGATCGAGCAAGTCGGGGGCCGGCGGGTCGTCGAGCTCCGGCGGTTCGAGCTCGAGCGGCAAGTAGCAGTTCGGGAAAGCCGCTAACGAATTTCCCGGAAGGCCCGTGCGCCCACGGATGGGCGGACTGCGTCGGTCATCTCCGACTCCCTCCTCCACTGAGATGACCGGCGCAGGCATCGCCATGGATGCGATGAGGTAAATTAAGTAACCGCGCGCGAAGTAATGCCCCGAGCAGCGAATGCGTTGCGCGGTGATACGATTTGCCGTTCAACTTCGGACGGCTCGCGCGTGCGTTTCTATCGTACCTCCAGTCGGCAGCTTATTCTCACCGGCTTTTTTCTGCTCGCGCTGCTGCTGATTGTCGGTCAGCTCGTCGGTATTACCTCCGTCGACCAACTCGCGCGTCAGGGACGCGAGTGGGTCTATCAATCGGCCGAGATGCTGCACTTGAGCCAGTCGCTTACGACCGAGCTCACCTCGCTCGAGCGCGCGGCGCGTCAGTATCAAATCTTCGGCGATCGAGTGCTCCTCGACGTGTACCGCGAACGACGTACGCGCTTCTTGCAGACGACGCAGGGGCTCGCCGCCGCGTCCGGTCTTTCCGCCGCACAGCGCCAGCGCCTGGAAACGCTGGTGATAGAGGAGAGCGATATCTACTCACAGTTGACGCGCGAGCCGATCGACAAACTGCGCACCACGGTTGACCGCTTCGCCGCACTCGACGTGCTCGCACGCGCGATCCTGCAAGAAAGCGGTGAGTCGATTCGTCGGGCAGCCGAGCAGATACAGGAAACGGCGAGTGCGACGAAGAAGCGTCTCATCTATCAGGCGGTGGCGCTCATACCGGCTGCCCTCATTCTCGCCGCCATTTACAGCGTGCTCATCAACCGTCCGATTCGCCAAATTGCGCGCGCCATTCGTTCGCTCGGCGAAGGCAACGTGGTCGAGTCGTTGCGGGTCAGCGGACCGACCGACCTCGAAGAGCTCGGTAAGCAGCTCGACTGGCTGCGGTTGCGTCTGCGTGGTCTCGAACAGCACAAGATCACGATTCTGCGAAACATCTCGCACGAGCTGAAGACGCCGCTCGCGGCCATCCGCGAAGGCGTTGAGCTCTTGAACGATGAGGTGCCGGGAACGCTCAATCGCCGCCAGGCGGAGATCACCCGCATCCTGCAGGCGAACATTGGACGCCTGCAGAAGCTCATCGAAGATCTCATCAATTTCAGCGTCGCGCAGGCCGAAGATCCGTTCCTGAACGAGCGGCCGGTTCAGTTGCATCGTGTGCTCGACCGCGTGATCGATGAGAGCCAACCGGTGCTGACCGCGCATGGGTTGCAGGTGCGACGTGAGATCGGAGAGGCGACCGTCATCGGCGATCCGGAGAAGCTCAAATCGATCTTCGACAACCTGCTGTCGAATGCAATCAAGTACTCGCCCGACGGCAGCGAGATTGTCGTGTCGCTCGGCCGCATCGACGGCAGAGCGATCGTCGAGGTGCGCGACCAAGGCCCCGGTATTGATCCGCGCGATCGCGACAGAGTTTTCGAAGCGTTCTATCAGGGAAAGTATGTGGTGAAAGGCCACATGCGCGGCACGGGACTCGGACTTTCGATCGCGCACGCGTACGTGCGATTGCACAAAGGCACAATCGAAGTGTTGGACAGTTTGCACGGCGCGCATCTGCGCGTTGCCTTGCCGTTGGCCCGCGGGTAACCTGTCGCGAGAGCGTGTTCATGGAGCGACGACTAGTCTTCATCATGGCAATGGCTATGTTTTTGTCCGGCTGCGCGGGACAACGCCCGACGAGCACGACGACATGGAACGCCGAGCCGCCGCTCCGCGCCGCCGATCCGGAGCGGGAAGCCGCGGTAACGCAGGCGAGCAATGTCGAGCGCCTGGTCGTGTACGCGGATCGGCTCCGTTGGATCGCGCCGCCGATGCTCGACACGGAACGCGCGTCGGCCGAGATCGCGCTCGGCCACGCTCCGACTGCGGTAAATAAAGTGAAGCTCGCGTTAGTTCTGATGCTGCGGCGTGCGCCGTTTCGCGACGACACGCGCGCGCGCGAGTTGTTGAGCCAGGCGGCGAAGGACCCGGGGCCGGACGGTCAGCCGATGCGCAGTCTCGCCACGTGGCTGTTGCAGGAGCTGGACGACCGCTGGGCCGGCGAGCGCCAGCTAGAAGAAGAGCGCCGCCAGCGTGCGTTGCTTCAGAGAAAAGTCGATCAGCTGAAGGCGCTCGAGGAAGAGATGGACCGTCGCTCCGCGCCGCCCCCGGTCGTGGCACCCCGCTGATGTCGAACCGCTCGCAGATACTGATCGTCGACGACGACGTCGGGCTGCTCAAGCTGCTCGCGATGCGTCTGAACGCCGCCGGTTACAGCGTCGATACCGCCGAAAGCGGCGAACAGGCGCTGGCCCGTCTGGCCGCTTCGCAGCCGCAGCTCGTCATTACGGATCTGCGCATGGATGGAATGGACGGCATGGCGCTCTATAACGTGATGCACGAGCGCTATCCGGCGCTTCCGGTCATTATTCTCACCGCGCACGGCACGATACCGGAGGCTGTCGAAGCGACCCAGCGCGGGGTGTTCGGATTTCTCACCAAGCCGTTCGACAGCAAAGCTTTGCTGAAAGCGGTGGAACAGGCCGTGCACGTTACCGGCGCCGTACATCGTGCTGCCGACGAAGATACGACCGGCCAGACGTGGCGGCGCGACATCATCAGCCAGAGCGGCGTGATGGAGGACCTGCTGCAACAGGCGCGGCTGGTCGCCGACAGCGAGGCCGCGGTGCTGATTCAAAGCGAGAGCGGGACCGGAAAGGAACTGCTCGCGCGCGCGATCCACCGGGCGAGCCGGCGCCGCGACCGGCCGTTTGTCGCGATGAACTGCAGTGCGATCCCGGAGACGCTGCTCGAGTCGGAGCTGTTCGGCCACGTGAAGGGCGCGTTCACAGGCGCGACACAAACGCACAAAGGTTTGTTCCAAACCGCGAACGGCGGCACGCTCTTTCTCGATGAGATCGGCGATATGTCGCTCGCGCTGCAGGCGAAACTGCTGCGCGTGCTGCAGGAGAAAGAGGTGCGCCCGGTCGGATCGAACGAAATGATCCCGGTCGACGTGCGCGTGATCTCTGCGACGCATCGGAACCTGGACGAAGCGGTCGCGAAGGGCGATTTTCGACAGGATCTTTATTACCGTTTGAACGTCGTTACCCTCGTGTTGCCGCCGCTCGCGCAGCGTCCCGAGGACATTCCGCTCCTCGTGCGGCACTTTCTGCTGCAAGTGGCGGAGCGCAGTAGCAAGGAGCCGAAAACGTTTTCGCCCGAGGCCATGGAATTGCTGGTCGCGGCGCGCTGGCCGGGCAACGTCCGCCAGCTGCAGAACGTGGTGGAGCGTACGTTCGCGTTGTCGACCTCACAAGTCATTCCAGCGACGCTCGTACGCAAAGCGCTCGAGAACCAGCCGACCCAAGTGCTCTCGCTCGCGCAGCGTCGCGACCAGTTCGAACGCGACTACCTCACGCAGCTACTGCGCATGACGCAGGGTAATGTGAGCCGCGCCGCGCGTCTCGCGCAGCGAAACCGCACCGAGTTCTACAAGCTGCTCCGCCGCTATCATCTCGAGCCGAAAGCGTTTCGTGCGGAGCGGGAACCGATATCACCGAGTTGAGTCCGATGTCGTAATGCGAGATCGTGGGTAGAGGAGTCAGTAATAAGTAGAGGGAGCAACAATGACGAAAGAAGCGAGTGCGGTTGGAAGCAAAAACTGGTGGAACGCTCCGTCGCCGCAGTCGGCGACTGTGCCATCGATCGCGACGGTTTTGTCGCCGCTGTGGCTCGGCGTCTGGCGTGTGGTGCGCGATTTCTCGCGGGATACGCAGAATCTGATGCAAGGCATGACCCGCGCGGCGCGGGAAGCGCCGCTGCACAGTTATCTGCGCGAGCACGAGGTGTACTACGCGTCACTGCCGCGCATTCACGGCGAACGTCCCGAGTTCACCGTCCGCGGAGTGTTTCTGCTCGGCCGCGACTGCGAGTTCACGAGCGTACGCTCCAAGACCGCGGTCACGGTTTATCCACGGGCGACGCTGGACATCGGCGACGACGTTTCGATCGGCGACGGGGTGCAGATCTGGGTGACGAAGCGCGTGGTCATCGGACGGCACACGCGTGTCGCGGACATGGCATCGATCTACGACAGCGATTTCCATGCGGTGAGTCCCGATCGTCCCGCGCGCTGCGAGGAGGTCGCGATCGGCCGCAACGTCTGGATCGGCGCGCGTGCGACCATCTTGCCCGGGGTTTCGATCGGAGATCACGCGGTCGTCGCGGCGGGTGCGATCGTCACGCGCGATGTGCCGGCGCGTTCGGTCGTGGCGGGCTCACCGGCCGTCGTGGTGCGCAGATTTTCCTGCGCCGACGATTGGGTACGGTTATAGCGAGTTAATCGTGCACTGCGGTTCGCAAGCTCGGCGGATGCAGCGCCGTGCATCCGCCGAATTTTCCATCAAGCCTCACGATATGCGCGGGTGGCGCTCCGCGGTGTGATCGCCGGCCAGCCGGTTGGCGCTCGCGCGCACGCCGGTGGCGCCCCCCGCGATGCCGAGCGCTAGCGAAAGAAGCAGCCCGATGAAGAGCCACCACGAGGTCGTGGCGAGCACGTCCGTCGCCTGGCTCGCCGTTTGCTTCACCGTCTCGCGCGCATTCTGTTGCCCCTGCGGTGAGAGTAGGGCGGACATTTTGTCGGCCACTTGGCTGGCTCGGTCGGGGTCCATGCCCATTTCATTCACCATGATATTCACCGCCGAGTCGCGATCGCCGGCGCGTAGCGCCTGTTGGACGGATTGAAGCGATTGTGCGTTCACTTGGACGCCCATCATTGTCGACATCTGGTCGAGCATGCTCTGGCCGCCGCCCTGACTCGCGCCCTGCGCCGCGCTCCCGGCAGCGGTCCCGACTGTCTGTATGCCTTGATTGATGATTCGAAACGTTCCGCCGAGTAAGGCACCGATCGCGGTCGTCGTTAACACGGCGTAGAGGAGGGTGGTGGCGCCCCAGGACACGAAGCCATGCAGCATTCCGTCCATGCTGCGTTGCAAGCCACTCATGTGACCGGCAACGTATCCACCGATAAAGGCCCCGACGAGCATGCTGATGCCGGTCCAGATGCCGGTGGCGAGCGGGACGCGCCCGAGTGGTTCCGCGGAGGCAGGCTCGACCGCCGTCAGACCGACGGCGACTCCAAGCAGCGCGAGGAGGAGGTAGCTCGCCGAGCCGCTGACGACGCCGGCAATGATCGCACCCCAGCGTATCGCCGAAAAATACGGCCGGCGCGTGGTTCGCGTTTCTGCCGTCTGTACTTCCATCACAGTAGCCATATCTGTCTCCTTCGTGGTGTCACCTCCCGAAGCGATTAATCGTTTTGCGTCAACGGTTCAGTCGGTCTTGGGCGCGGTCGCCGGCGCGTTCGAGGGAATCACCGGTGCGATCGGCCGCCCGATCCACACTTTTGCCGGCGCGCTCGGCCGGTCCCTCCCGTTCGCAGCCGTTGACGAGTCCGACGAGCGCAATAACCAATACAAAAAGAACTTTGCGGACCATGACGATCTCCGTGGGTTGGTTCAGAGAAGAACGCGGGCGTTTACGATTGCGTCCGTAGCTGCACTCGGGCGATACGGCAGGATCAAGCGGTTCTCGACGTCGATAACACCTTCCGCGCGCTGCGTGAGCTCGGCAGCGCGCAGTCTCGCGGCGGCACGGTCAACGAAACCGCTCAGGCGCACCCGTCCTTGTGTGAACGTGACGTGAATGTCAGCGCCGCGAGTCGAAGCGTCCGCCTCGAGGGCGGCGGCGATCCGCGCCGCGCGCAGGCTGTCGAGGTTGAGCGTGCCGACCGCGCGTGATGTATCGCGCGCGACGGCGTCCTCACCGATCGTGCGCGCAACGTTGGTCGAGCCGTACGCGGCAACCAGCGTTAGTGCCGCGACCCCGCCGAGGTACACGGGGACTTTCATTGCGACGCTTCGATCGACTCGTCCGCGCCGCTGGGACGCACGAGCATCCCGAGGACGAAGCCCACGCCGGCGGCGATGCCGATCGCGGCGACCGGATGCTCCAGCACGTATTCACGCACCTGGTCCATGATTTCGCGCGATCGGTCGCCGGCCACCTGCGTCGTCGACCGCAGTCGATCTTCGGCGCGACCGCCGTACTCGCTCAATGTGTCGACTGCCTGGTGTGCGGCGCGCGCCAGTCGTTCCGTCGCCGACTGTAACGCTTGCTCCGCGTTGTCCACCGCCGTATGTGCCTGCTCCATTTGCATGGGACCTCCTTTCCGTTACCGCTACTTCATTACGATGCGTCGCCGCCCAGGAGCGGCAACGGATACTTTCAGTCGAGAACAAGTGTTCACATGCTCGCGTCTAATGCACGCTTAGCAATTGCCGTACCGCATCGATAGCCGCTCGCTCGCAGGCGTTCGACGCGCCCGATGTCGGTAGGACGTGACAGTCGGCTCGCCGTTGCTGCTAAGCGCTTGAAATCCGCCCGGATGTTCCGTCGTCGTCCGACGACGTGAATAACGGCCGCATCCAATGCAACGTTCGGCCTCCTCGCGTATAGTCGCAGGATGCCGCGTAGCCAAGCGCCAAGGAATCCGGATTAGTCCCTGCGTATTATTCGGCGCGCGCGCAAAAACAGAATGTCCGGAACGTTCAGAGGGAATTCATTGTCGCGATTTGTATGGGCCGCGCCGGTCATTGCGGCTGGCTATTCGGTCATCGCTTACGGCGTGGTCACGGTCGGTTGCACGCCTCCGTTCGAGGAGGTCGATTTTTTCGGCGCGCCGGTTACCGTCTTCCTGCTGCTCGCACTGACCGTGGCGGCGCTGATCCTGATCGTGCTGGCACTGTTGCAGACGCTGCGCGTGCTGCGTGTCGTCCAAGAGCGCTACACGGGCGAAGCCTCTAACGCACGCCGCCGTCTAGCGGTGGCGGCGGCGTGCCTGGCCGTCGCAGCGTTTGCAGCGGTGGCCTCGCTCGGCGCGCTTCTGTTTCAGATGAAGTGCCCCGCCTGAGCGGGTTTTGTTATTGCGGGTAAAGAATTTCCCGCAGCGTGTGCACGGTGTCGACGTTGAAATCGGTGAACATCAGTCCGGCGCCTTTGTCGGCGGACCAGATGACGGTTGCTGGCAGGCGGTGGTGCGAGGTATTGCCCTTAGCCGTGACGCTGAACGCGACGGACAGACGGGCGTCCGTGCGCAGCTCCGCTTTCACCGAAGTCAGCTCGACGAACATACCGCCAATTCCCACGTTGTGAGTACGACCCTGACCCACGGGCTCGCTGCCGACATAAAGCTTGACGGGGAGTTTCAAGGGCTGGCGCGCGCTCCAGCGGTGGTCGGCGTTCTTCTGCAATTCCATCGATACCTCCGTTTCATTTCTTGAACCACGATCCGCCGGGTTTGCGGCTCGGCGGTCCGGGACGGTTTGAAGCCTTCCCCGCCATACGGCGCTCTTCGGCGAGCAGAATGGCGAGTAGTGCATAGAACGAATTCGAGGTCAGCTCGCTGAACATCAGTCCGGCGCCTTCGCGGGTCCACCGGATGATCACCGCCGGTATCCGATAGACGCGCGTGACGCCCCGATCACGGCGGATGAACACGATGTACACGCGGTCATTGGTGATGCCTCCGACCGGGCGCATCTTCACGTACAGGCCGCCGACGCTGATGTTCTGTACGCGCCCACGAATCAACCCGGCAGGCCGGCAATCGACGATCACACCAGCGTCAATACTGCGCCGGGTGCCGCAGCGATGCTCCATACCCATTCTGCAATCCTTCGAGTAGCGCTTCTGTCAGCCAATCGCCCGTATTCGCGATGCCTCGGGCCCTTTCGGGCCTTCCGCGCGAAGGAACACGACCTGTTGTCCCTCGCGTAGGGTTTTGTAGCCGTCCATCTCGATCGCCGAGTAGTGCGCGAACACGTCATCGCCCCCCGTGTGCGGAGCAATAAAGCCGTACCCGCGGCTCTCGCTGAACCACTTCACAACGCCGGTTTCCACTGTTTCTCCTCCACCGAGAAAGACGGAGCGTTTTCTCGCCCCGTTTTCTCGAACCGCCCCGCGGCGCGGCTTTCCCGCGCCGCCTGGCGAGGCGGACTTTACGAGTTGGGTTGGAGACGCGGAATCGGGACTTGTACCAGAGCCCGTCAGGGTTTCTGCGTAAAGTCGAAGCGGCGTTTTTGAAACCACAAGGGCCGCAGTCGCGGCCCCAGTGGCGATACTTCGTTTGTGTTCGTCGCGCGCCGATGGAGCACGCAACGAACGACTTACAGCGAACCTTCGAAGTCGCGGACCTGGCGTTCCGCTTCGTCCTTACCGACGCCGTACGCTTTCTGAATCTTGCCGAGCAATTCCTCGCGGCGTCCGTTGATCAAGTCGAGGTCGTCGTCCGTGAGGTCGCCCCATTTTGCTTTGATCTTGCCCTTGAACTGCGTCCAGTTGCCTTCGATCTGATTCCAATCCATAACGGACCTCCTGAAGAGCGCTCCGGCTCTTGATCACGATACGATCTTGATCACGATCTGATCTTACTTTTCGCTCATCGCTAAACAGGCGGTCGCCGTCCCACTACCAAAAATACGACGAACAGCACCAGGAAGATAAAGAACAGCACCTGAGCGATGCCGGCGGCAGTACCGGCGATGCCGGTGAAGCCGAGAAGCGCCGCGATGATGGCGATAACGAGAAATGTAACTGCCCACGACAACATGACTACCTCCCGGCGGTTGCGCCGCCAGTGAACGCCAGTTCAATCGGCAGGCGGTGAAAAACCGCCGGCCGATTCCGAAACAAGACCAAGCCTGCGTTTTTCCGACGCGCGTCTGTCGAGAACGGCGGCGCGGCGCGCGGTGGTTGCCGCGCGCCGCGCGGTTGGAGTTTGCGTGTCAGCGGCTGCCGCTGCTACCGCCACTGCTGCTGCCGCTGCTCGAGCCGCTGCTGCCGCCGGGGGTCCCACCGCCACTGCTACCCGACGTTCCGCCGCTGCTGCCCGGCGACGACGGACTGGTCGCGCTACCGCTGGTGCCGGAAGAGCCGCTCGAGCCGCCTTCGCGCTGGCAGGCTGCGACGCTCAGGCCCATCAAGGTTGCGAGAACTACTGCGGTCCAGGTTGAATGTTTACGCATAACGACTCCTTATCTACGGTTGAAATGCCCCTATGCCTCCCTGCGGCTCGGCCGCCGCGCGACCACAAAATCGCGCGCGGTGGCGAGCAGGAAGGGCCAAACGAAATAGCTACGGAACCAGTTCTGCGGCATGCCGCGACGCGTTTTGTCGCTCGCGGTCACGCGTGCCGGTTGCCGCTTGCGTCGCACACGGCGACGCGTGCCCCAGCCGAGCAGCCAGCCGCCCGCGAAACCAAGCGCCATCGCGGTGCGGGAGGCGAGACGAGCGCGTACCGCACGCCGGAGCTCGACCGTTGTTTCGTGCAGCGCCAGCCGAGCCTGTTCGGCTTGGCGTTCTTTTTGATCTATCTGTGCGCTCAGTTTCACGCGTTCGACCCCGCATCGGTTCTCAGTTTTGCCAGCATGCGTCGTGTCGCCGCGAACGTCATGCGCCGCGCGAGTCGCAGCACCCACAGTACGAGCAGTACCGCGACCGCCAGATTTACCAGGGCGCCGAGGAGCAGGGAAGCGCCCACGGACAGGCCGAGGTCCATCAGCCCTCGTATGCCCGCGGCGAGAAGCAGGCCCCAGGTCGAGACGAGCAGCAACAGCACTGCGACGCCCACGCCCACTATCCATACGAGCGCGCTGCCGGCGAGACGCGATTCCAGTACGGCGATCTCGAGTGTGTGCGTGACGATGTCACGCGCGGAACGAAAAAGTGTGGAGGCGAGCCCGACAACGCTCGCCCCGCCATCGACACGCGGCTCGCCTGTCGCCGTCGCCGCCGCTGTTTCCCCGGTCGCCGCCATTCGTATGCCCTTAACTGCGTCCCCGCAGGAGCGCGCCGAGCAACAATCCCGCACCGAGCGCCATCGCAAGCGACATGAGCGGACGCTTCGAGACGTAGTTGCCCAGATCCTCTGCGTACTCGGTCGCACGCTCGCCGGCCAGCCGACTGCTCTCGCGCAACCGCTCCTCCGCGCGCGTACCGTATTCGCTCAGGGTGTCGATTGCCTGATGCGTCGCCTTCGACATCCGATCTGTCGTCGACTGGATCGCTTTCTCCGCGCTGCTGACCGCCTGGGGCGGTTTGTCCGTGGCCATCGTCGTCTCCTAGGACTCGTGTTGCATGGTTACTTCGCTTTGACGATCAAATCGTTCGATACGGACTGCACGCCCTCCACCTTGCGGGCGATCTGTTCCGCCCGCATGCGTTGGTTGGCGTTGTCGACGTATCCACTGAGCTGCACTTGACCCTTGAACGTCGTCACGTTCACGTTCAGCGCCGAAACGTCCGGGTCGGCGATGAGCTGCGACTTGACCTTCGCGGTGATGGTGGCGTCGTCTACCGTTTGCCCCGTGGTGCGTTCAGGTGACGTTGCGCAACTCGTGATGAGGGGCGTGGCAACCAGTAAACAAACCGCCAACCCAATGCTGCTTCTAAGCTGTGACATTTCACACCTCCTGCTGTTTGTGATTCTTGCGTGGTGCTTTGGTTCAGAACACCGACGGACGATGCGCTCTCGATCTCGACGACGTTCATTTCGTGACGCCCCGATCGTGACGCCCCGGGGCGCGGCCTGAAGTCGTCCGACGGGATCGATGGCTCGAAGGCGCGACCCCGGCGGCCGGGGCGTATGCGGTAGCGCGGCGATCGAACCAGCGCTACGGCATCTGCGTGGCTCGGCTTCTTCGATCAAGCCGCGACGGCCTTACGCGTATCGATCGTTCAGGCGTTTCGGTCGCTCAGGACTTGCGCTCGGCCGCCTTCGTGCTCGCTTGAAGCTGTTGCGCCTCCTGCAGGTGTTTGCGCAGGCCGGGCAGCATGCTCGAGGCGAATTGCTTGAGCTCCGGGTCCTTTCCGTCTTTCGCCTCCTTCTCGAACTCCTTCACGGTGTTCTTGTGGTCCTTGACCATCGCGTCCACGAAGGCTTTGTCGAAGTCGGCACCTTGCCGCTTCGCTAACTTGTCTTTCTCGCTCTTGTGCTTCGAGTCGGGAGCGTTCGGCAGATCGATTCCTTTCTGCGAGGCGATCGATTTGAGCTTTTCGTTTGCTTGCTGATGGTCGTTCGCGATGTGTTCCGCGTACTGCTTCACCATGTCTTGCGACGCCTGATTTTTCGCCACATCCGCGAGCTCGATTTCCGAGAGGTTGTCGGTCGCCGCTTTTTTCGCAAACTTCTGATCCGATGACGACGGCTTGCCGCTGCTGTCGGCCTTGCCCATGTCCGCGGCGTATGCCGGAGCGAACGCGAGGGCGGCGAGAATCGCGAGGACGCTGGAAAAGTGAAATCCTTTCATGGATGCTTCTCTCCGTTGCACGACTGGAAATTCAATGTGCAATCTGTATACCACCCGCGATTTTGCGCAAAAATCGGTAAGACACCCGGCGCATTCGCGTCGCGGTGTCGGTCGTCGCCGACACCGTCGCGGCGAAGTGCTCGCGTTTGCCTGAACGTGCGTGAGCGTTGATTGTCGCCCTGCGGCGACACCGAGCGGTTGCGGGCTATGGAGCGAGGAGCGTGCTCCAGGCGGCGAGCGGACGAATGTGATCGAAGACGATTTTCAGCGTCACCAATACCGGAACGGCGAGCAGCGCGCCCGCCGGTCCCCACAGCCAGAGCCAAAAAATCAATCCGAGAAAAACCACGACCGGGTCGAGCGAGAGGCGCGCCCCGAGGATGTAGGGCGTGATTACCTGGCCTTCGAGCGTCGCCGCCGCCAGAAAGCAGGCCGGGATCAGAACCGCATGGGACAGGGCATCGAACGTGAGCAGCGCAACGACCGTGAGCACGACGAGCGTAACGGTCGAGCCGAGATAAGGGATGAAGTTGAGCAGCATCGCGAGGACGCCCCAGAGCAACGGATTGGGCATCCCGAACGCCCACGTGATGAGGGCGGCGGCGGCGCCGAGCCCGGCGTTGATCAACGTCACCGCCGCCAAGTAACGCGACACATTGCGCTCCACCGCGTCGGTGATTTCGATGATCTCCCGCGACCCCTCGCGAGTGGCCGCAATTCGGGCGATGCGCGCGATCAACTGCTCGCCGGTCGCGAGCAGAAAATACAGAAGAAAGAACATCACAACGATGCCGGTGAGAAGCGGCTGAATCTTCGCCCAAACGGCGTCCCGTACGTTGGCATGCGGCCGCACTTGCACGGTCGGCGTGCGCGGAGCCTCGACGTTGGTCATCTGTTCGACCTGTGCGGCCGCTTTGTTCACTTCTTCGACCTTCTCCTTGATCGGCCGGAGCTTCCGCTCCAATTGCTGCGCGATTTCCGGCGCCTTTTGCGCCCACTCCGCGATCGGGTCGCTCAATACGTATCCCGCGACGGCGATGACCCCGACGACGGCAGCGACAACGAGCGCGGCGCCGATCCGCGCGGGGATGTAGAGCCGCTGTAACGCCCGCACGACGGGTCGGAGTAGAAAATGCAGCAGCAGCGCGAGCACGATCGGCAGCGTAAGGTCACGCGTGAGATAAAGCGTATAGAAGACGGCGAGCACGAAGAGCGCGGTGACCACCCAGCCGCGCACCGGCCGCGCGTCAATGCGCGCGAAGCGCCGCGCGCGCGAAGAAGTAGATGACGCGATGTCGTCGTCGGATTTTTTTATAGTCTCGGATTTCATGTTCCTATCGATTGTGCGCGCCGTGGAACTCGTTCGATGCTATCAGACTCTACCTCGTGTGTTACTCTACGACTTCGTTGAAGAAACTCGCGCCTTAGTGTTTTTGCGCGGTCGCGACCTCGCTACGGCTTCCAATTCTCCAACAGCCAAGGTTTTGCATTTAGGTGCGCGACCCTCTTTAAATCATGCAAGGGGCGCGCGAGGTGTAGTCGAAACCCATGTCAACGATCGATCAAGGAGCCGTGACGCCATGACGGCGCCGGCCACGGACCTCATCTGGCGCGGCAGGGAGACGATCGAAGCCGCGACCGCCGCGCTCGCGCAGGCGAGCGACGTCGCGCTGCATTTGCCCGCGGAGTTGCACCACGCTGTCGCAATGCGTCTGGGCGTGGACGTCCTTGCCGATCACGTGGAAGGCGTAAACGTCACCGGCGGTCCGGAGCTGATCTCGCGTCTCAGCGGGATTCGCGGGCTCGAACCGCTCGTCGCGCTCGTGCCCGCGGTCGAGCACGCCCGCGCGCGCGTGCAGGTTTTGAGCCCGAGTCCAACCGTGGCTATTCGCTGCGCCGGATCGGAGGCACGTCCGACGTGACGCGCTACGCCATCCTGAAGCCCGGCTACAATTGTTGGCGGATCGCGCGCGCGCAGCGCGTTGCGTTCCTGATCGACGCTGCGGCGTACTTTCGCGCTTTCCGTGCGGCGGCCGCACGGACTCAGCGCAACCTGCTGATGATCGGCTGGGATATCGACAGCCGCGTTCGGCTCGGACGCGATGAGCCGCCCAGCGACGGGTTGCCGGTCACGCTGTGCGAGTTTCTGAACGCCATCGTGTCGCGCCCGCACGGCCCGCACGCGTTCGTGCTCACGTGGGATTTCGCGATGCTCTATGCCCTCGATCGCGAGTGGTTGCCGCTGTACAAGCTCGACTGGCGCACGCATCGCCGGCTTCACTTCCGAATGGACAGCGAACATCCTCCCGGCGGATCGCACCACCAGAAGGTAATCGTGATCGACGATCGGCTGGCCTTCGTCGGCGGCCTCGACCTGACGCGCGCACGGTGGGACACACCGGAACACCGCCCGGGAGACCCGCGCCGCGTCGACGTCGGCTACACCGCACCGTACCGGCCGTTTCACGACGTGCAGGTGATGCTCGAAGGCGAAATCGCGGCGCCGCTCGGAGAACTCGTGCGTGACCGATGGCACCGCGCGACCGGACGTGCGCTCGCGCCTTCGCCGGCGGTGCAAGGCGACAGCTGGCCGGCGGATGTGGTTCCGGATGTCGAGAACGTCGACGTCGCGATTGCACGTACGGATCCCGCCTTCGGCGATCGCGCCGAGGTGCGCGAGGTCGAGCTCTTGTACCGCGATGCGATCCGCGCCGCACGGCGGCACATCTACATCGAGAACCAATTCTTCACCGCGAATGCCGTCGCCGACGCGCTCGAACGCCGGCTGCAGGAACCGGACGGACCGGAAGTGGTGATGGTGGTGGCGCTGCGTACCGACGGCTGGCTGTCGCGCCAAACAATGGACGTGCTGCGCGATCGCACGGTATACCGGCTGCGGCAGGCGGACCGCTATGGCCGCCTGCGCGTGTATTACCCCGACCAGCCGGGTCTCGCGCCGCAATGCATCAACGTGCACAGCAAAGTGATGGTGATCGACAACGACTTCGCACGCGTCGGCTCCGCCAATCTGAACAACCGCTCCATGGGCTTCGACACCGAGTGTGACGTCGCTTTGGAAAGCGGCGGCGACCCGGCGATCGCGGCCGGCATCGCGCGATTGCGCAATCGTCTGCTCGCTGAGCACCTGGGTACCGAGCCGGAAACGGTGGGACAGGCGATCGCGCGCGAAGGGTCGCTGACGGCGGCGATCGACCGACTGCGGGGCGGCCGCCGCACGCTGAAGGAGTTGGGCGCGCCGTCGCGCGAGGAAGTGAACGCGTGGCTTCCGAACCCCGAGCTGCTCGATCCGGAGCGGCCGATCGATCCGGCGAAGCTGACGGAAGAGTTCATCCCGGCCGAAGAGCATGCGCCGACGCACCGGCGCGTGGTGCTCGCGGTCGCAACCCTCGTCGCCGTGCTGCTCCTCGCGGCCGCGTGGAAGTGGACGCCGCTGCGCGAGTGGCTCGATATTGATGTGCTCACGCGCTACGTCTCCGGTCTGCGCGATTACCCCGGCGCGCCGTTGCTCGTCATCGGCGCCTTCATTCTCGGCGGATTCATCGTGGTGCCGGTGACGCTCCTCGTGATCGCCACCGCGTTCGCGTTCGGCCCGCTGCAAGGTTTCGTTTACTCGCTGATCGGCGGTGTAGCGAGCGCCGTGCTGCTCTACGGCGTCGGCCGTTCGCTCGGGCGCGACACGGTCAGGCGCTTCGCCGGCAAGCGCCTGAATCGCTTGAGCCGCCGCCTCGGTGAACGCGGCGTCCTCGCGGTCGCATTAGTGCGAATGTTGCCGGTCGCGCCGTTCACGGTAGTGAATCTCGTCGCGGGTGCATCGCATATCCGCTTGCGCGACTTCGTCATCGGTACGTTGATCGGCATGGGTCCGGGGATGCTGATGATCTCGCTGTTCGTCGATCGCGTCGGCGCTACCATCCAAAACCCCGGTCTCGGCACCGGACTGTTGCTCGCAGCGATACTCGCGCTCATCTTTCTCGGCACCTACGCGCTCAAGCGCTGGGTACTCGGCCGCGACAAACAGGGCCCCGGCGCCGAGCGGGGCATGACGAGCGCCTGACGCGCGCATGGATCTCGACGCGGTTCTGCTGTCGCGTATCCAGTTCGGTTTCACCCTTGCGTTTCATATTCTGTTTCCGACGCTGACCATCGGTCTCGCCGGGTTCCTCGTGCTGATGCACGGCGGCTGGCTCGTCACCGGCCGCGAGACGTATCTGCGGCTGTACCGCTTCTGGTTGAAGATTTTCGCGCTCGGCTTCGGCACCGGGGTGGTGTCGGGCATCGTGCTGTCGTTCGAGTTCGGCATGAACTTCAGCGGCTTTACGGCGGCGACCGCGAACGTGATCGGCCCGCTGATGGGCTACGAAGTGCTGATGGCGTTCTTCCTCGAGGCGAGCTTTCTGCCGATCGTGCTGTTCGGTTGGGGGCGCGTCGGTCCGCGACTGCAATTCTTTGCGACGGTAATGGTTGCGCTCGGCACCGCGCTCTCGGCGTTTTGGATACTCGCCGCGAATTCCTGGATGCACACGCCGGCCGGCTTCGAGCTCCGCGGCGGTGTCTTTCATCCGACCGACTGGTGGTCCGTGGTGTTCAATCCGTCGTTTCCGTATCGCCTGGCGCACATGCTCATGGCGTCGCTGCTTGCCACCGCGATGCTGATCGCAGGCGTTTCCGCGTGGCACTTGCGCCGACAAATTCATCCGGACCTCGCCGGCCGGGCGTTGCGCCTCGCCGTGGTCTCGGCCGCCGTTTTCGCGCCGCTGCAGGTGCTGCTCGGCGACCTGCACGGCTTGCAGGTGCATCGTGACCAGCCGGTCAAAGTCGCGGCGATGGAGGCACTGTGGCAGACGCGCGAGGCTGTGCCGTTCGTGCTGTTCGCGTGGCCGGACCAGGAAGCCGCAACCAACCGCTACGCGCTCGAGATTCCGCATGCGGGGAGTTTGATCCTCACGCATTCATGGAACGGACGCGTTGCCGGTCTCGATGCGGTTGCGCCGCCGGATCGTCCGCCGGTCGCGTGGGTGTTCTTCGGCTTTCGCATCATGGTCGGAATCGGGCTGCTGCTCGTCATCATCGCGTGGTGGGGGCTGTACCTGCGGCGCCGCGGCCGCCTCGAGCGGACGCGCGCCTATCACGTCGTCTGCCAATGGGCGAGCCCGCTCGGATTCGTCGCCGTCATCGCCGGCTGGGTCACGACGGAAACCGGCCGGCAGCCCTGGGTGGTGCAGGGCCTGCTGCGCACCGTCAATAGCGCGACCGCGTTGCCGACGGCGTCGGTGGCGTCGTCGGTCGCGCTGTTTCTGCTGGTGTATCTGCTGCTGCTCGGCGCATTCCTGGCGTTTGCGTATCGCATCGCCCGCGCCGGTCCGGAGCACGAGATACCGCCGGTGGTACGGGCGGTGCCGCGCACCGCGTGGCGCATCGAGCGCTGAGCATGGACCTCGTCCTCCTTTCTGCGCTGGTGATTGCATTCGGGATTGCGATGTACGTGCTGCTCGACGGCTTCGATCTCGGCGTCGGCATCCTGTTTCTGGTTGCGCGCGATGAGCAGCATCGCCAGCTATTGATGGCGAGCATCGCGCCGGTGTGGGACGGAAACGAAACGTGGCTCGTGCTTGGCGGTGCGATGCTGCTTGCGGCTTTTCCGGGTGCGTACAGTCTCTTGTTACCCGCGTGGTACATACCGCTGCTGGTGTTCTTGTTCGCGCTCGTGTTCCGCGGCGTCGCGTTCGAGTTCCGCCCGCAGGCGCGGCGCAAGCGCCCGTGGGGATGGTCGTTCGGCGTCGGCTCGCTCGTCGCGGCGCTCGCGCAAGGCGCGCTGCTCGGGAGCTTCGTGCAGGGTTTCGACGTCCGCGACGGCCGCTATCTCGGCGGGCTGTGGGGCTGGCTCACCCCTTTCAGCGTGATGACCGGGTTCGGCGTCGCGGCCGGCTACATGCTCCTCGGCGCCGCCTGGACGATCTACAAAACCGACGGCTCGCTGCAAGCGTGGTGCTACCCGCTCGCGCGCCGACTGACACTCGTCGTCATCGCCTTCATCGTCGTCGTGAGCCTCTGGACGCCGTGGACCGAACCCGCGATTGCCGCGCGCTGGTTCAGCTGGCCGAACATTCTGTATCTCTCGCCGGTGCCACTCCTCACCGCCGCCATCGCGTGGCGGCTTTGGCTCGCGCTCGCGCGCGGGCACGAGCTAGCGCCGTTCGTTTACGCGGCCGCGTTGTTTCTCCTCGGCTTCCTCGGCCTCGCCATCAGCACCTGGCCCTATGCGGTGCCGCGCGCGCTCACGGTGTGGGACGCGGCGTCGTCGCCGACGACGCAGGCGTTCATGCTGATCGGCGTCGCAATTCTGTTGCCGCTCGTGCTCGGTTACACGATCCACACGTACCGGGTGTTTCGGCACAAGACGACGGCTGCATCCGGTTATCACTGAAACTCGCTGTGCCGATCGGCTTCGTCTTTGCGCGCCCGGTGGTGAGCGGCGCGGGCGAGGCGGCACCTGCGCGCGGCGCGGCAAACGTGCGACAATAGCCCTAGTCCAATGAGGTATAGATGTGACCCATAATCCGACGACGGAAAATCTCGCCGTATTCTGCGACTTCGAAAACGTGGCGCTTGGCGTCCGCGACGCGAAGTTTGCGGTTTTCGATATTCAGAAAGTACTCGAACGCCTATTGCTCAAGGGATCGATCGTAGTGAAGAAAGCGTACTGCGATTGGGAGCGTTACAAGGAATTCAAGGGGCCGATGCACGAAGCGGCGTTCGAGCTGATCGAAATTCCCCATGTGCGCATGTCGGGGAAGAACTCCGCGGACATCCGCATGGTGGTCGATGCGCTCGACCTTTGTTACACGAAGTCGCACGTCGATACGTTCGTGATCGTGAGCGGCGACTCGGATTTCTCGCCGCTCGTCAGCAAACTGCGCGAGAACAACAAAGTCGTGATCGGCGTCGGTGTGAAGAACGCCACTTCGGATCTGCTGATCTCCAATTGCGACGAATTCATCTTTTACGACGACCTGGTGCGCGACAAGAAGCGGCGTAGCGGCGGCGTGCGCCGCAACGAGAGCAAGAAGACGTCGACGCCGGCGCCGAAGGACGAGGACGAAAAGAAGCAGGAAGCGCTGAATCTCGTGCTCGAAACGGTCGAGGCGCTCTTCAAGGACCGCAGCACCGAAGACAAGGTGTGGGGCTCGATGGTCAAGCAGGCGTTGAAGCGTCGTAAGCCCGGGTTCGACGAGACCTACCACGGTTTCCGTACCTTCGGCAAACTGCTCGAAGAGGCGCAGACGCGCCGGCTGCTCGATCTGGAGCACGACGAGAAATCCGGCGGGTATATCATCAAGAGCTTCGCCCACGAAGAATAAGACGCAATGGCTTTGAGACAATGACGACGGCTGCTTTCGAAGAACGCAAACAACGCCTGAGCGAATTTCTCCAGCAGCATCCCCAAGGCGGGGTGCGGCTGAGCAAGACCACGTCCAACCTGTTCCGCGACCGCAAGCAGGTCGCCGCCGCACGGCTCGACGTGCGCGACTTCAACAGCGTGCTGCGTGTCGATGCCGCGGCCGGCGTCATCGAAGTCGAAGGGATGGCGCCGTACGGCACGATCGTCGAGGCGACGCTCGCCCACGGCGTGCTGCCGGCGGTCGTGCCGCAGCTCAAGTCGATCACGCTCGGCGGCGCCGTTACCGGCTGCGGGATCGAGTCGTCGTCGTTCCGCTACGGACTCGTGCACGAAACGGTCGAGGAGCTGGAAATCCTGCTGCCGGACGGCCGGATCGTGCTCGCGACGCCGACCAACGAGCACCGCGATCTCTTCTACGGTTTCCCGAATTCCTACGGCACACTCGGCTACGCCTTGCGCATAAAAGCCAAGGCGATTCGCGCGAAGCCGTACATCGAGCTAACGCACGTTCGGCACAGCGATGTGCGCGCGTATTTCGAGGACCTGGCGCGCTGGTGCGGGCGCGACGACGTCGATTTCGTCGACGGGACGATTTTCGGCCGCAACGAAATGTATCTGACGCTCGGACGGTTCCGCGACGCCGCGCCATACGTCAGCGACTACACGTACGAGCACATTTACTACCGCTCGATCCGCGAGCGCGAAACCGACTACCTGACGGTGGCCGATTACATCTGGCGCTGGGATACCGACTGGTTCTGGTGCTCGAAGAACGTGGGCGCGCAGAACCCGTTGCTGCGGCGGCTGTACGGACGCTCGCGGCTGAACTCGGTGACGTATACCAAGATCATGCGCTTCAACAGCCGCTGGGGATTCAGCCGTGCGCTCAATCGTTTTACCGGCACGCATGCTGAGTCGGTGATTCAGGATGTCGAGATACCGATCGAGCGCTGCGTCGAGTTCGTCGATTTCTATCACGACACCATACGCTTTACGCCCGTTTGGGTCTGTCCGACGCGCGCGTATCGTCCCGACGCGCAATTCGATCTCTACCGGCTCGATCCCGGCAAGCTCTATGTCAACTTCGGCTTCTGGGACGTGATTCGCGGGCGCGAAGCGCTGCCGCCCGGGCACTACAATCGTCAGGTGGAGCGCAAAGTGCTCGCGTTGGGCGGAATGAAATCGCTGTACTCCGACTCGTTCTTCACGCCGGAGGAGTTCTGGAGCGTTTATAACCGCCCGGCCTACGAACGCCTCAAGCGGAAGTACGATCCGCAGGGTCGGCTCGCCGATTTGTATGCGAAGTGTGTGCTCAGAGAATGACAAGACCACGGAGAACTGCCATGTACAGAGTTAGTTGGATCCTGCCGCTGTGCGCCGCCGCGCTCGCCGGTTGTGTGTTCGTGCAACCGACCGCGGAGGGGAAGAAAGTGCGCGTGCTGACGGCGGGTGAGGTCGAACGCTGCCGCTCTCTCGGCACGCTCACGTCGACGGTGGCCGATCATGTCGGCGCCATTCAGCGCAGCCGCGAAGCGGTGGAAGACGATGTCACGTTGAACGCGCAGAACGCCGCCGCGGCCATGGGCGGCGACACGATCGTGCCGGCCTCCGCGATGGAAAACGGCAAGCAAAACTTCAGCGTCTATCGGTGCCTCGGCCAATGATCGATCTCTATACGGCAGGGACGCCGAACGGATACAAGGTGTCGATCATGCTGGAGGAGATCGGCCTGCCTTATACCGTGCGGGCGCTGAAGCTCGCGGACAAGGAGCAGAAGCAGGAGTGGTACTTGCGGCTGAACCCCAACGGACGCATTCCGACGATCGTCGATCACGACAACGACGATTTCGTTGTATTCGAATCCGGAGCGATTCTGATCTATCTCGCCGAGAAAACCGGCCAGCTCTTGCCGGCGGATCCGAAGCAGCGCTCACGCGTTATCCAATGGCTCATGTTTCAGATGGGCGGGATCGGCCCGATGCAGGGGCAGGCGCACGTTTTCGTGCGCTACGCGCCGGAAAAGATCCCGTACGCGATCGCGCGCTATCAAAACGAGACGCGGCGGTTGTACGAGGTATTGGAGCGCCAGCTCGAAGGGCGGGAATTCCTCGTCGACGAGCTTTCGATCGCGGATATCGCCACGTTTCCGTGGGTGCGCCGGCACGAATGGGCGGGTGTCGAGGTCGCCGATCTGCCGAACCTGCAGCGCTGGTTGCGCACGCTCGAGGCGCGCCCGGCGGTGCAACGCGGATTGAAAGTGCCGGAGCGGCTGAAGGTGACGCAGGAAGCGGCGGCTGAGCTCGGCCGGCGCATCCTTATATAGCGCGCCCTCCGGGTAACCCGGTTCCGGCGGCCGCTTTGGTGCCGTTGGCTCGACGATCCTTCCAGCCGCAGACACATTCGTTCGCGTGCGGCTCCAGCAACGCCTGACAGGACGGGCAGGTGCGCGGCTTTGTACGGAGCGCGGTCATGATCTTCGCGGCGCGTTCGGCCTGCGTCGCCCGGAATTCGGCGCTCGCTTCCTCGCTGATGACGGGTTCCGGTTCCGCCGGCGGGACCCCCGCTGCGCGGCGCGCCGCGTTGACGCGTTCGCGCTGTGAATCGAGCTGCTGGCGCAGGTCGCGCAGCTCATGAATGCGCTGTATGACCAGGAGCGTGCGTCGGGGATCTTGCGCATCGGCGGTGAGCGCCGTGCGCGCGGACTCGAGCGCTTCGACTCCCTGCTGCACGCGCGCGGCGAGATAGGTCTCGAACAACTCCTCGTCAGCGAGGCGATCGGAAGCGTCCGCAGCACCCGGTTCAGTGACCGTCGGAATCGTCGGTCCCGGTTTTTGCGGTCCTTTCAACATGGCTACTCGCGGCGTTTGGGGACAGCATCCGACATCGGAGCGTCCTCATGGAGGAAGGGTTCGGCGGCGGCCTCGCACGGCGCGTATGTCGCGTCCGCTTGCGCGGCCTGCCGAGCGCGAAACGCGGGCGTCGCGCGTTCGGTAATGGTCGGTCCGGTCGCATGTCCGTCGGCTCCCGACGGATCGCTCAGCTGCTCTTTTAGTCGCCGGATGTCCGCTTCCGTTTGTGTGATCAGGTGCCGCTTTCCCTCATTGAAGGGGTCGCGCAGGAACGCCGCCTTCGCGGCGATCAGCGTGCGCCGGGCGCGCGTGATCCGCGCCGCAATGTAGGCTTCGAACAGCGATTCGGCCGGTGTAATTTCGCCGGCGGCTTGTCCGCACGTCTTGCCGGGGTGCGCGCTGCGCTGGCAGCGTGGGCAGACGGGCGGCGTTATGATCGTAACTTTGGTCCGCATCGGACCTCCCGCTCCATCGGAATCCATAGGAGAAAGTATAGGCGGGCCGGGCCAACCTGCCCGGCCGGGAACGACGGCGGCGGGGTCAAGCCCGATAAGAGGCGGTCTTGAAGGAGCGCCCTATCGTCCCCAAATTCGGTGCCGTTTCCGAAATCAGGAGCCTCCCCGCATGACCGTAGAAACGCACAAGGAAACTCTGGGCTTTCAGACCGAGGTCCGCCAGCTGCTGGATCTCATGATCCATTCGCTTTACAGCAACAAGGAGATCTTTCTCCGTGAGCTGGTCTCGAACGCCTCCGACGCCGCGGACAAACTGCGCTTTGAGGCGCTCACTGATTCGGCGCTGTACGAGGGCGATGCGGACCTCAAGATCCGCGTGACGTACGACAAGAACGCACGCACGGTCACCATCTCCGACAATGGCATCGGCATGAGCCGTGCCGAGGTCATCGACAACATCGGTACGATCGCGAAATCGGGGACGCGCGAGTTCCTCGCCGCGCTGTCCGGCGACAAGGCCAAAGACGCGAAGCTGATCGGCCAGTTCGGGGTCGGTTTCTACTCGGCGTTCATCGTCGCCGATCGCGTCACCATTTTTACCCGGCGTGCGGGTTTGGGTGCCGAGCATGGCGTGCGCTGGGAATCGGACGGCAAGGGCGAATATACGGTTGAAACCGCCGAGCGCGCTGCGCGCGGCACCGAGGTCACTCTGCATCTGCGCGAAGGCGAGGACGAATTCCTCGACGGCTACAGGCTGCGCGCCATCATTCACAAGTATTCCGACCACATTCAGATCCCGATCTCGATGCCCGCCGAGGACAAAAAGGGCGAAGACGAGGTCGTGAACCGGGCGTCCGCGCTCTGGGCGCGGCCGAAGAACGAGATCAAGCCGGAGGAGTACGAGGAGTTCTACAAGCACGTCGCGCACGACTTCGAGCCGCCGCTCGCGTACGTGCACTCGCGGGTGGAAGGCAAACAGGAGTACATCTCGCTTCTCTACGTCCCGGAACGCGCGCCGTTCAATTTATGGGATCGCGAGCATCGCCACGGCGTGAAGCTTTACGTCCGCCGTGTGTTCATCATGGACGACGCCGAGCAGCTGTTGCCTGCGTATCTGCGCTTCGTACGCGGCGTCATCGATTCGAACGACCTGCCGCTCAACATCTCCCGCGAAATTCTCCAGCACAGCAAAGATATCGAGACGATCCGCGCGGGTTCGGTCAAGAAAGTACTCGACTTGCTCGCCGACCTGATGGAGAAGGACAAAGAGAAGTACGCGATGTTCTGGCGCGAGTTCGGTGCCGTGTTCAAGGAAGGCATCGTCGAGGACTATGCCAACCGCCAGACGATCGCCCGGCTGCTGCGCTTCGCCTCCACGCATAACGACACCGACGCGCAGGACGTCTCACTCGCCGACTATATCGGTCGGATGAAGCCGGGGCAGAAGAAGATCTACTACATCACGGCGGATACGTTCAACGCCGCGAAACACAGTCCGCACCTCGAAGTGTTCCGCAAGAAGGGCGTGGAAGTGCTCCTGATGTACGATCGCATCGACGAGTGGGTGATGACCCACCTCACCGAGTTCGATGGCAAGCCGCTGCAATCCGTCGCGAAAGGTGGCCTCGATCTCGGCGATCTCGAGGACAAGCAGGAGAACAAAGAGCGCGAAGCGGTCGAGACCGAGTACAAGGATTTGCTCGCGCGGATGCAGGAGGTGCTCGGCGAGCGGGTGAAGGCGGTGCGCACCACGCAGCGTCTCACGACCTCTCCCGCGTGCCTGGTGGTCGATGAGCAAGAGCTGAGCGTGCATCTGAGCCGCCTGCTGAAGGCGGCGGGGCAGAAGCTGCCGCAGAGCCGCCCGATTCTCGAGATCAACCCGACGCATCCGCTCGTGCAGCGCTTGAAAGAAGAGAAAGACAAGCGCTTTGCGGACTGGACGCAGCTTCTGTTCGATCAGGCGTTTCTCGCCGAAGGGGGACAGCTTGAGGATCCCGCGGCATTCGTCCGGCGGTTGAACGAGCTGTTGCTGCTAAACGCCGCCAACAGCTAGCGGCCGTCGGAGGCGGTTCGCTCTGTATATCGGCGGCGAAGCGTCAAAGGGTGGTGGCCCTTAGCAGCGGGCAGCGACCGGTAGGAATCCAGACGGAAGTGCCAGGAGGCGCGCTGCTCGCTGGCCGTGGCGGGTTAGCGGCCTTTGGGCCGGATACCCTGCTTGAGAATAGCGAGCGATGCGGCATCGAGGGAGATGCCGGGTATTTCCTGCGCCGGACGCGATAGTCGGTAACCGCAACTGCAATGCTCGCGATCGATCGGAACCGCCGCCGTACAATTCGGACATTCCTGAGTCGTAGGCGTGCGCGCCGGCGCCGGTGCCTTGATCGGCGGGATTTCGGCCGGGCGGGGGATCGGACGTGCCGGCTTCACGGCCGCCGTCTGCGCGCGCAACGCTGCGGTCGCTTTGCGCGCCTGCAAGTTTCTGAATGTCTCGCTCGGTGTTGCTGAAGGCGCAGGTTTTGCCGCTTGCGGCGCCGGCTTGGCCACCGGCGTTTGCGGTCTTGCGGCCACCCGGCTCGGTGGTTTTGCGACTCCTGCCGGCTGCCGGGCGGCCATCTTGTGCATGACAGCGGCCTTCCGCGCCGGTGGCGGCGGAGCGATCACCGGCTTTTTCGGCGGCGCGGCTTGTTTGATCTCGGGCCGGGTCGGCGGGGGCGGTGGCACTGGCCGGGCTGGCAGCGACGGATACTTCAAGACGTGCTGCTGCATTTCAGCGCGCAGGGCGTTCAGCGCCTGTTCCGCCAGCAGCGCGTCCGCCGCTTTCGTTTTGTTATCGGGATCGATCTGCGCTTGCGCGAGCGCGACATTCCGCTCGGTCTCGGCCTGCGCGATACGCGCGGCGAGGTAATCGCGATACAACGCTTCCTGTTCCAGCGCGAACTCTCCGTCGGACGAGCCTTCCGGCTCGAAGCGGTATCCGCAGACGCAACGCTCGGCGTCGGCCTTGTTTGCCCGAGCGCAGTGCGGACAGTCTTTGCTAAAGATACTCATGTGCGGCGAGCGGTTGCGTTGGATATCTACGATAAATATGGCACAGGGTGCTGCGTGAGACAGGGTTGGCCGAACCAGACTGCCTCCCGGCCGGACAAGCGGCCGGGTCGGCGATTCTCCCTGGCTGTATATATAGTTGGCTAGCCCTTCACGCGCCTGCGGTACCCAACAGCGCTTGAAACCCGCGAAGTCGTCGTTTGTAAAGGCTTTTTTCGTGAACCCAGGCGCCGTGCCACGGCAAGCCGGGTTCGAGCAGCCCCCGGCAGAGAGCCACCATTCCGTCGATATCGTCCTGATGCACGAATTCGGGGGACGGGCCGTTTTGTCCGCGGGAGTCGGGTCCGCCCTCCAGTCCCTGATTATGGTAGTTGCCCAGAGGAATCGAGATGCCGATCGCCGGCAGGCCATAGACCGTGGCGGCGGTCGCTTCGCAGGTGCCGCCATCCATGATGCGGCGCTGGTATTTTCCGGGGAGCCGTCGCTCAGCCACCTGCGCCAGCACATTTAGCGCGTTCGGGTCGAATACAGTGCGGCGATCGCCGAGCCGCACCACGGGACCTTTGCCGATCAGCGCGTTCGGGAGCGTGCGCGATGTTTCGAGGCTGACGCAGACGATCGGCCGACGGGCGCGCGCGAGCCATCCGAGCTCGAAATGGCCGATCGCCCCGACGAAGCCTACTTCTTCCGCGCGCGTCAGCACGCCCAGGAAGTCGGCGAAACTGTCGCGGCGGGCACAAGCGATAGCGGTGCGAATGACGGCATAGACGCCCACGAGATCGTCCGCCGCTTTCGTATACAGCTTGCGCCCCGCGCGCCACACCGGCGCGCGAAACGAAAAGCCGCCGTACAGCGCGTTAGCCGCAATCCGCTCGCCGGGCGCGTCGGTGAGGGTCACCTCCGCGGTTTCGATGGAACGACCGTTCGCACTGAGCCGCGCTTTGCGCATGCGCCCTTCATAGAGACGCGCCTCGCCGTCGGCGAGCCATACCGGCGCACCCGCGAGATGCCGCGTCGGTCCGCCTCCGTGCCACTTTACGTGCAAGCGGTCGCGCCCGAGCCAGCGCGTGCCGTGGAATCCGGGATGATCCATGTGCGCGACATAGACGCGCAATGGCTCCTGCGTACGCGTACGCAGTCGGTGTGCGTAGTCGCGCCGCGAGCTGCAGCCAACGATTACATTGCCGATCGGATCGAGGAAGTGCGGGACGTCGTGGATGCGCAACGTGTGCGTCACGACGTCGATCACCCGATGCTCGCGAAACGGTGCCGTCGGTTGGGACAGGATCTCGAGTAGTAAGGTCAGGTCGCGCTGATTCATGCCGTGCAGTATAACGGCGCCGCTGCCGAGACGAGAAAATATTAATTTTCACCGCAGAGGACGCGGAGGACGCAGAGGGAAGACCGTTAAGAAATTGAAACGCAAAGGACGCCAAGGACGCGAAGGACGACAGTAAAGCAGGTTAAGGAAGCCTTCGCGGCGGCGCGGTACGACCAATGGAACGCTGAATATTCGTTATCAGCCGCAGACGACGCGGAGGACGCAGAGGGATGCTAAGAAATTGAAAGAAAATTTGAAACGCCAAGGACGCCAAGGACGCCAAGGACGCCAAGGACGCGAAGGAAGGCACTTAATTGTCTCTCTGATTTCCTCTGCGTCCTCTGTGTCCTCCGCGGTAAATGATCATATCTAGTAGAGCCGCGGGCGGCGCGGTACGACCAAGGCGACTAAGGAAACGCTGAATATTCGTTATTAACCGCAGACGACGCGGAGGACGCAGAGGGAAGACCGTTAAGAAATTGAAACGCAAAGGACGCCAAGGACGCGAAGGAAGGTGCTTAATT
>JBJMVQ010000057.1:0-100773 GCA_045810625.1 Sulfurifustis sp. | reverse complement strand
GACGATCTCGGAAATTTCCTTCGTAATCGCGGCCTGGCGCGTCTTGTTGTAGACGAGCTGCAGCTCGTCGATGACGTTCTTCGCGTTGTCGCTCGCCGCCTTCATCGCCACCATGCGCGCCGACTGCTCGGACGCCATGTTTTCCGCGAGCGCCTGATACACGAGCGCCTCGACGTAGCGGCGCAGCAGCTCGTCGATCACGACGCGCGCGTCCGGTTCGTAGATGTAGTCCCAGCTGTGCCCCGGCGCGCCCATGCGCTCGCCGGTCAACGGCAGCAGCTGCTCGAGCACCGGCTCCTGGCGCATGGTGTTGATGAAGCGCGTGTAGACGATAAACACGCGGTCGAGCTCGCCCGCCTGGAAAGCATCGAGCATTACCTTCACGGCGCCGATCAGTTTCTCCAACCGCGGCACGTCACCGAGGCCGATCACGTGCGACACCAGCTTGGCGCCCAGGCGCTGCATGAAGCCGAAGCCCTTGTTGCCGATCGCCGTGACGCGGATCTCGCGCACGCCGTTCGCTTCCCATTCCTTCATCGCGTTCAGCGCCACGCGCAGCGCGTTGGTGTTCAAACCGCCGGCCAGGCCCTTGTCGGTCGTGACGACGATGAGCCCTACGCGCTCGACCTTGTCGCGCTTCACCAGGAACGGATGCCGGTATTCGGTGTACGCGTGCGACAGGTTCGCCGCGAGCACGCGAATTTTTTCGCCGTACGGACGCGCGTGGCGCATGCGCTCCTGCGCCTTGCGCATCTTGCTCGCCGCCACCATTTCCATCGCCTTGGTGATCTTGCGCGTGTTTTGCACGCTCTTGATCTTGGTGCGTATCTCTTTGCCGCTTGGCATCGCGTTGTCCTCGGCCGCTCGGGCTTGTTCCGATTATGCCCAGGTCTTCTTGAAGTCCTGGATTGCGGCGTGCAGCTGCTTCTCGCCGTCGGCGTCGAGATCTTTCTTCGCCTCGATGCCGTCCACGAGCTTCGCGTACTTCTGATGCATGTACTGATGCAGCGCCGACTCGAACGCGAGCACGCGCTTCACGTCGACGTCGTCGAGATAGCCGTTGTTAACGGCGAACAGCGATACCGCCATGTCGGCGACCGACATCGGCGCGTACTGCGGCTGCTTCATCAGCTCCATGACGCGCCGGCCGCGCTCCAATTGCTTGCGCGTCGCTTCATCGAGGTCGGACGCGAACTGCGCGAACGCGGCGAGCTCGCGATATTGCGCGAGCGCGAGACGGATGCCGCCACCGAGCTTCTTGATGACCTTGGTCTGCGCCGCGCCGCCGACGCGCGATACCGAAATACCGGCGTTGATCGCGGGCCGGATGCCGGAATTGAACAAATCGGTTTCGAGAAAGATCTGGCCGTCGGTGATCGAAATCACGTTGGTCGGCACGAACGCGGTTACGTCGCCCGCTTGCGTTTCGATGACGGGCAGCGCGGTGAGCGATCCGGTCTTGCCCTTCACTGCACCCTTGGTGAACTGCTCGACGTACTGCTCGTTCACGCGCGCGGCGCGCTCGAGCAAACGCGAGTGCAGATAAAACACGTCGCCGGGATACGCCTCGCGCCCCGGCGGACGGCGCAGCAGCAGCGAGATCTGGCGGTACGCCCACGCCTGCTTGGTCAAGTCGTCGTAAATGATCAGCGCGTCCTGGCCGCGATCGCGGAAATATTCGCCCATGGTGCAACCGGAGTACGGCGCGATGTACTGCATCGCCGCGGATTCCGACGCCGTCGCGGCGACGACGATGGTGTATGCCATCGCGCCGGTCTCCTCGAGCTTGCGGATCACGTTCTTGATCGTCGACGCCTTCTGGCCGATCGCGACGTAGATACAAATAAGATCCTTGCCCTTCTGGTTGATGATGGTGTCGACCGCGACCGCGGTCTTGCCCGTCTGGCGATCGCCGATGATCAGCTCGCGCTGGCCGCGGCCGATCGGCACCATCGAGTCGATCGATTTCAGTCCGGTCTGCACCGGCTGCGCCACCGATTTGCGCGCGATGACGCCGGGCGCGATCTTCTCGATCGGGTCGGTGAGCTTGGCGTTGATCGCGCCCTTGCCGTCGATCGGTTGGCCGAGCGCGTTGACGACGCGGCCGACCAGCTCCGGGCCGATCGGCACTTCGAGAATGCGGCCGGTGCACTTCACCGTGTCGCCTTCGGTGATGTGCTCGTATTCGCCCAAAATCACCGCGCCGACCGAGTCGCGCTCGAGGTTCAGCGCCACGCCGAAGGTGTTCTTGGGGAACTCGAGCATTTCGCCCTGCATGACGTCGGCGAGGCCGTGAATGCGGCAGATGCCGTCGGTCACGGTCACGACCGAGCCTTCGGTGCGCGCCTGCGCAGCGAACTGAAGTTTTTCGATTTTGCTCTTGATGAGCTCGCTGATTTCGGAGGGACTCAGTTGTTCCATCGGGAACTCCTTCTATTAAGCTTTGAGCGCGGCCGCCATGGTGGCGAGACGTCCGCGTACCGATGCGTCAATCACTTCGTCGCCGACCGCGATGCGCACGCCGCCGATGAGTTCGGGATCAATGTCGACGGTCGCTTCGAGCCGGCACTTGAAGCGCGGCTCCAACTCTGCGACCAGCTGTTTCAACGCCGCGTCATCGAGTGGGAACGCCGAGGTGATGTGCGCCTGCTTCACGCCCTCGTGCCGGTTCTTGAGCTCGACGAACAAGGTGTGAATTTCCGGCAAGACTGCCAAGCGCTCATTGTCGACCAGCGTGCGCACGAAGTTCTTCTGCGAGTCGGACAGGCCGCCGGTGACGTCGATGAAAAGCTGCGCCAACTGATCCGGCCCGATTTTCGGATTGCCGATGACGTCGTGAACGCGCGGGTCCTGCGCGATCAGCGCCATGCGCGCAAGCGCGCCTTCCCAGGCGGCAAGCGCGTTTTCGTCGCGCGCGAGCGCGAACACCGCTTCGGCGTAGGGACGAGCGAGCGTGAGGCTCTCAGCCATGGATCAGCGCAGCTCCTGCTTCAGGTTGGCGAGGAGCTCGGCGTGAATCTTGGGATTGATCTCGCGCCGCAGAATGCGTTCCGCGCCGGCGACGGCGAGGTCGGCGACGCGCTCGCGCAGCGCCTCTTTCGCACGCTGCACCGCCGCGGCCGCTTCCTTCTCGGCGGCGGCACGCGCCTGCGCGATGATGCGCGCCGACTCCTGGCGCGCCTCGTCGATGATCTGCGCCGCCTGTTTCTCGGCGTTCGTACGCAGCTCCGCGTTCGACTCGCGCGCTTTGCGCATCTCATCGGTCGCCTTGCGCTGAGCCTGCTCGAATTCCTGCTTGCCGCGTTCGGCGGCGGCCAGGCCGTCGGCGATCTTCTGCTGGCGCTCGTCGACCGCGCGCATCAACGGCGGCCACACGAAGCGCACCGTGAACCAGATAAATAGCGCAAACGCCACCGCCTGCGAGATGAGAGTGAAGTTGATGTTCATGGCCGCGCCCTACGAAGTGGAAGAAAAATCGAGCGTTAACGCACCGCGCTCAATAGCGGATTGCCGAAGGCGAACAGCATCGCGATACCGAGACCGATAATGAACGAAGCGTCGATGAGGCCGAGCAGCAGGAACACTTTCGCCTGCAGCGCCGGCACCATCTCGGGCTGGCGCGCCGCACCTTCGAGGAAGCGCGAGCACATGATGCCCACCCCGATGCACGCGCCGGCGGCGCCGAGACCGATCATGAGACCGATACCGATCCCCGTGTACGCCTGAATCATCGCAATGAACTGCATCTTATCCATCGTAGTTTCCTTTAATTTTGCCGAACGGTTGAAGAAATCAGTGGCTCTCGTGCGCCATCGAGATGTAGACGACGGTGAGCATCATGAAAATGTACGCTTGCAGCACCACGATCAGGATGTGAAAGATCGCCCAGCCGAGGCCGAGGACCGCGCCGAAAATGGTGCCGGCGACGCCGGTCGCCGCCCATAGCCCGAGCAGCAGGAAAATGATCTCGCCCGCGTACATGTTGCCGTAGAGTCGTAGCGAGTGTGACAACGGTTTCGAGATGTATTCGACCAGATTGAACAAGAGATTGAACGTCATCAGCAGCGGCGCCGCCCAGATCGGCTTCACGCCGAACGGTGTGCAAAAAATTTCATGCAGGAAACCGCCGACGCCCTTCACCTTGACGCTGAAGAAAATCATGAGCAGCCACACGGAGAGCGACAGCGCGAACGTCGTGTTCACGTCCGCCGTCGGCACCGGGCGCCACGCGTGCAGCCCGAGTATTCTTTCGAAGAAAACCGTCACGACCCAGTCGACGGGGAGAAAATCCATCGCGTTCATGAGCAGCACCCACACCATGACAGTGAGCGCGACCGGGGCAACGAACTTGTGGCGATCGCCGTGGAAGATGCTCTTGACCTGCTCATCGACGAAATCGATCGCAAGCTCCACAAATGCTTGGCGCTTGTTCGGCACGCCGCTCGTTGCGCCGCGCACGACCCACCAAAGGAATCCGATGCCGAGCACGCCGAGCACGACCGACGTGACGAGCGTGTCGACGTTCAATGTCCAGAACCCGCCCGGACCGAGCGGGGCGGTCATGTAGGTCAAGTGGTGACTGATGTAGTCGGTGGGAGTCAATGTTTCGGTGGCCATCAGGTGTTACCGCCGCGAGATTGTTGATCGCGCACAAAAAACGCCATGGAGAAGATGACTACGGTCACGATAAACGTCGCGATAAAGGCGAGGGCGACGAGATCCTTATAAGTTGCGAACACGGTCCAAAGCAGCGCCACGATCACGACGATCCGCGCGCCCTCGGCGCGCAGCGCTCCGAACAACGCGCCGGCAGCGGAGCTTGTCCGACCGCGCGCTGCAACGAAGGCAAACACGATGCCCGCGGCGATACTCACCACCCCGCCGAGCGCGGCCGATATCGCACCGTGCACGCCGGCGAAGTAAGCCGCCGCGAGTGTCGACACGATGGTCACGAGCGCTTGCCAGTACAGAACGGTGCGGATCGGACGGTTTTCAGCAAGAAACACGCTTCTATGCCTCGCGCGCGGCGAGAAGTCGTCATGTTTAGCTAGCGTCGCCATTTAAACACCACAGCGTCTATCGTTCCCGCAACCCGGTATACGGAAACGGCGGTTGCGCGGCCGCGCCTGCGCGTCGGGCATGCCTCGTAAGGCAACCGCTGGTATCCATCCGGACTCTCGTTCGGCCAGAGCCCCGGGTTCGGAAGGTTTTGTGTCACCGCCGTATGTCCATCATCGGCGGGTGCGTTGCGCCCGTTACACCCGATGCGCGCACAAGCGACAGCACGAGGGGAAGCACGCTTTTTTGCGGCGCGCAGTATAAAGACCCCTCATGGCAGGGTCAATGAGAAGTGAGCAGAAAACTTCGCGTTAAAACCGGGAAAACGCGCCTTCTTCCGTGTGGCGCGATCCGTTTGTGGGAATACCGAAGCGCGGGCGCGCCATGGACGAGAATCGGAAAACTAGCGGGCGGCGGTGGGTACCAATGTGGAGGCCGGGACCGACATGGGCGCGTCGACTTTGAGTTGCGCCTGCGCGCGCTCCCACTCGGCGTTGCTCAGCTGATCCTTCAGGCCGTCACGACGACGTGCGGCTGCCGGGTGCCCTTGTCCCGCGGCCCGCGAATACCAGACGTAAGCGGCGGTCTTGTAGTCGGGGAAGCGGAAACCGAACTCGTAGAGGATACCGAGCTCGTACTGCGCATCGGCATCGCCGCGCTCCGCGCTCTGGCGCAAGGCATCGAGGTCCGCTGCCGTCGGGTCAGCCGCACCAGCGGTAAAAACCACAAAAAAAATGGCGAAGAGTAGTTTTTTCATGCGGGGCGGCTGCAACCGGCTCCTATCCAGGTTCCTTACCTTATATAGGCTGGCCGTGCGCGCCCCGCCAGTCAGCGTATCCGGGTCAGGATGCCGTCCAGCTCGTCCAGACTATGGTAGTAGACCGTGAATTGCCCGCGGCCGCCGCGGCCGGGCTGCACCCGTACTTTCGTCCCAAGCTTCTCTTCCAGCCGCTGTTGCAGATCCCGCACGTCGGGATCGACCGAGCGCTTGCGGCTACGGGCGGCCGGTCGCTCGAGCAGCCGGCGCACCAGCTCCTCGGTCTCGCGCACCGAAAGCTGGCGCTCCACGACCTCTTGGGCAGCCTTCGCCTGGGCCGCACCTTCGAGTGCGAGTAGCGCACGCGCATGGCCCATATCCATGCTGCCCTCTTCGAGCTGCCGGCGCACCTGTTCATTCAAGGAAAGTAGGCGAAGCAGATTGGTTACCGCGGCACGCGACCGTCCCACCGCTTCGGCGACGCGCTGGTGCGTCATACCGAACTCGTCGATGAGTCGCTGCAGGGCGTTCGCTTCCTCGACCGGGTTCAGATCCTCGCGCTGGATGTTCTCGATAAGCGCGATGGCGATGGCCGCTTCATCGGGCACGTGCCGGATAACTGCCGGGATGGTTTCGAGGCCAGCGATTTGCGCCGCGCGCCAGCGACGCTCGCCGGCGATGATCTCGTAGTTCCCCGTCGGAAGGCTGCGTACCACGATCGGCTGCACGACGCCCTGCGCCTTGATCGACGCGGCCAACTCCTCGAGCGCCTCCTTGTCCATGTGCGTGCGCGGCTGATACTTGCCCCGGGAAAGCACATCGAGCGGCAACTGCCGGATCTCGTCCTTTTGAGCCGCCGGTGCATAGTCGACGCTGCCGAGAAGCGCGTCCAAACCGCGGCCCAATCGCGGTTTTTTCGTCATCATGCTACTGCCTCCGCACGGCGCAGAATCTCGCCAGCGAGTGCGAGGTATGCTTGCGCCCCTTTCGACTGCATATCGTACGCAATTACCGCCTTGCCGTAACTCGGCGCCTCCGCCAGACGCACGTTTCGCGGAATGATCGTGCGGTAGAGTTTGTCACCGAAGTGCTCCTTCAGCTGCGCCGAGACCTCGTTGTCGAGCTTATTGCGCGGATCGAACATCGTGCGCAGCAACCCCTCGATTTCGAGCCCCGGATTCAGTCCCTCGCGAATGCGGCGAATGGTATTGAGCAGCGCGGTCAATCCTTCGAGGGCATAGTATTCGCACTGCATGGGAATCAGAACCGAGCTCGCGGCGACGAGCGCGTTCACCGTAAGCAGGTTCAGCGCCGGCGGGCAATCGATGAGAACGTAGTCATACTTTTCCTGCACCGGTGCAAGCGCGTCTCGCAGCTTGCGTTCGCGGTTTTCGATCTCGATGAGCTCGACCTCGGCGCCCGACAGGTTCGCGTTCGACGGAACGACGTCGTAGCCGCTCTCGACCGGAATGAGCGCATTTTCGATGGGATCGTCGCCGATCAGTATCGAATAGGTGCTGGCCTTGAGGTCTTTCTTATCGACGCCGCTCCCCATCGTCGCGTTTCCCTGGGGGTCGATGTCGACGAGCATGACGCGTCGGCGGGTGCGCGCCAACGAAGCGGCGAGATTGATGCTGGTCGTAGTCTTGCCGACCCCACCTTTCTGGTTCGCGATCGCGAGGACCTTGCCCATCAGCTCTGTGGCCCGTTCTGGACCGGCTCGAGAATGACCAGGTGGCGCGCGGCGTCGAGCCCGGGCACAGTCAAGCGAACGGTTTCGCCTACGCGAAACGAGCCGTCTATGGCCGCCAGCTCCTCCCGCGGAAACACGCCTTTCATTGCGAGGACCCTGCCACCCGGCGCGCACAAATGCCGGCAGCTCTTGAGCATATCAGGAATTGCTGCAACCGCACGAGCGATGAGGGTATCGAAGAGGCTCGAGGGCCGGTAGTCCTCGGCGGAGGTATGAAGCGCGATAACATTGGCCAGCTCCAGGTCGTGAATCGCTTGCGTCACGAAGCGGATCTTCTTGCTATTACGGTCGAGAAGAACGAACTCGAAGTCCGGCCGCGCGAGCGCGAGCGGGACTCCGGGTAGACCCGCGCCGGTACCGATATCGACCACGCGCGGCCCCCGCAGGTAAGGGAGAACCGAAAGACTGTCCAAGAGATGGCGCGGCAGCATTTCGTCGATATCGCGCACCGCGGTCAGGTTGTACGCCTTATTCCAGTGCGCCAGGAGTGCGAGGAACTGCAAGAGTTTCCGCCGCGTATCGGGACTCAGGTCAATGGCCAGCGCGCTCAGACCTTGCTGCAGCTTTTTTTCCAATTTCATTGAGATAGCGCGCCAAACGCCGCCATGTAGAGGGTCGACCGCGAGCGGAGGACCCCGGGTTCGAATTGCAGCCGGGCGCGCGACTTAAGCGCGCTTGCGTTTGAGATGGATCAGCAACAACGAAATTGCTGCCGGCGTCACCCCGGGGACCCGCGCCGCCTGGCCGACCGTCTCCGGTCGATGCGCCACCAGCTTTTGGCGCACTTCGACTGAGAGCCCGCGGATTCCGTGGTAATCGAGGTCGGGCGGAAGCCGCGTCTCTTCGTGCCGGCGCTGGCTTTCGATCTCCGCGTGACTGCGTGCGATGTAGCCTGCGTACTTCGCCTGAATCTCGATCTGCTGCGCAACCTCGACATCCGCCACGGCGGGACCAGCGCCCGGGAGTTGCATCAGCGCGGCGTAGGTCAATTCCGGGCGAGCGAGAAGCTCCGCGAGGGTCGCATCACGCGCGAGGCCACCGAGCGCCTCGAGGTCGGCGTCGCTCAACGTGCTCGGGCGCAGCCGCGTGCGCTCGAGGCGCTCCTGTTCGCGCGCGATGCCTTCGCGCTTTTCGTTGAAACGCTGCCAGCGCCGATCGTCGACCAGCCCGAGCTCACGGCCGATCGCCGTGAGGCGCAAGTCGGCATTGTCCTCGCGCAGCAGCAGGCGGTACTCGGCCCGTGACGTGAACATACGGTACGGTTCAGTGGTGCCGCGCGTCGTGAGATCGTCGATTAGCACGCCGATGTACGCCTGGTCGCGTCGCGGCCACCACGACTCCTGCCCGCGCGCCGCGCGCGCGGCATTGACGCCGGCGACGACACCTTGCGCCGCCGCTTCTTCATACCCGGTGGTCCCGTTGATCTGTCCGGCAAAAAAGAGCGATTCAATCGCCTTCGTTTCCAAGCTCGGCTTGAGCGCGCGTGGGTCGAAGTAGTCGTACTCGATCGCGTAACCCGGCCGAATGAGCACGGCCTGCTCGAAGCCTTTGATCGAACGCACCAGCTCCCACTGAACGTCGAAGGGCAAGCTCGTCGAAATGCCGTTCGGATAAACCTCGTACGTGTTCAACCCTTCCGGCTCGACGAAGATCTGATGCGACGCTTTTTCCGCGAAGCGAACGATCTTGTCTTCGACCGACGGGCAATAACGCGGTCCGACGCCTTCGATAACGCCGGTGTACATCGGGGAACGATCGAGCGCGCCGCGAATGATTTCGTGCGTGCGCTCGTTCGTGTGTGTAATGTGGCACGCGACCTGGCGCGGGTGCTCGGCGGCGGTTCCTAAGTAGGAAAACACCGGCACCGGCTCATCGCCCGGCTGGACCTCCAGGATCGAATAATCGATCGTACGTCCGTCGAGCCGCGGCGGGGTTCCGGTTTTCAGCCGGCCGACCGGCAGATTCAATTCGCGCAACCGCGCCGCCAGCGCGTTGGACGGTGGGTCGCCCGCGCGCCCGCCCTGATAGTTCTCGAGGCCGATGTGAATACGGCCGCCGAGGAAGGTCCCCGTGGTCAGGACCACGGCGCGCGCGCGTAACGTCACGCCCATTTGCGTCACAACGCCGACCACCCGGCCGTTTTCGACGATCAGGTCGTCAACCGCTTGCTGGAATAGCTGGAGGTTTGGCTCACGTTCGAGCAGTCCCCGCACCGCCGCCTTATAGAGGACACGGTCCGCCTGCGCCCGGGTAGCGCGTACCGCCGGTCCTTTGCGCGCATTCAGAATGCGGAACTGAATCCCGGCCCGATCCGTCGCTCGCGCCATGACGCCGCCGAGCGCGTCGATCTCTTTGACGAGATGCCCTTTGCCGATACCGCCGATCGCCGGGTTGCACGACATTTGGCCGATCGCTTCCAGACTTTGCGTGAGCAGCAGCGTGCGGGCGCCCGCGCGCGCCGCCGCCGCGGCCGCTTCGGTGCCGGCGTGGCCGCCACCGACCACAATTACGTCGTAGGTATAGGGGTGCTGCATCGTCGGGAACTACGGATCAGGGCCGGCATAATACCATTCGCCTTTTCCGCCCCGTAAGGGGCGCTATCCGGGTGGTTGCTAGAATTATTCGTACGCGCACTACGCCCGCGTTCTTTACGGAGTCCGCATGCAGCCTCATCCCCTTCCCGTGACCGCGCTCAGCGCGCAGCGTCTGCTGAACCAGGCGGTCGAAACGATCGCGCAGGTCGTTCTCGGCAAAGAGCGCCAAATTCGGCTTGCGCTCGCCTGCCTGCTCGCGCGCGGGCACCTGCTCATTGAAGATCTTCCGGGCGTTGGCAAAACGACCCTGGCGCAGGTCCTCGCGCAAGTGCTCGGGCTGGATTTCAAACGCATTCAGTTCACGAGCGATCTCCTGCCGGCCGACATCCTGGGCGTTTCGATCTATCAACCGGAGACACGGTTGTTTCAGTTTCATCGCGGCCCGGTGTTCGCGCAGCTCGTGCTCGCCGACGAAATCAACCGCGCGACCCCGAAAACGCAAAGCGCGCTGCTCGAAGCGATGGAAGAGCGTCAGGTCACGAGCGACGGGACGACGCTCAAGCTTCCCGAGCCGTTCTTCGTTATCGCGACACAGAACCCGCATCACCTGATCGGCACATTCCCGCTGCCCGAGTCGCAGCTCGACCGCTTTCTGATGCGCATCGAGCTCGGCTACCCGGATTCACGCGCGGAGCGCGCGCTGCTCAAGGGACGCGATCGTCGCGAGTTGCTCGCAACGATCGCGCCGGTGATGGACAGCGCAATGCTCGTCGCGCTGCAGGATCAAGCAAGCGGTTTGCACGCCGCCGACGCGCTGCTCGATTATGTGCAACGCCTCATTGCCACCACACGCGAAAACCCGGCGTTCGCGCTGGGCCTGAGCCCGCGCGGCGGGCTCGCGCTGCTGCGCGCCGCGCGTGCGTGGGCGCTGCTCGAAGGCCGCGACATGGTCGTGCCGGAGGATGTCCAAGCGGTGGCGCCGGCCGTTATCGCACATCGGGTGCGTCACACAGCCGAGGCGCGCGCCGATGCGATCGAGGCGTTGCTGCAAACGATCGCGGTGTGACAACCGAGCGCCATTTCCTCCGCCTGCGACCCGTCGCGCTCGCGCTCGACGCGGCGTCTGCGGGCATCCGCTTGGAACGGCGGCTGCTCTACATCCTCCCGACGCGCGAGGGTCTTTATTACGCCGCGATGCTCGTCATCATGCTGCTTGCGGCAATCAACTACGCCAACGGCCTCGCCTACGTCCTGACGTTTCTCCTCGGATCGATCGGCATCGTTGCCATACTGCAGACCCATCGCAACGTGTCGGGCGTGCGGGTGGCGCCGGGCAGTGCCGCGCCGGTGTTCGCCGGTCAGCCGGCGATCTTCGGCGTCGTGTTCGAGAACCGCTCGGCCTTGCCGCGCTACGCGATTGATGTCGATGTCGGCGGCCATGTTCAGCGCATCGATCTTCCCGCGCGCGCGACGGTTACGCTGCAGATTCCGGTTCCCACGACGAAACGTGGCTACGCGCACGCGCCGCCGCTCAATGTGCGCACACGTTTTCCGCTCGGCCTTTGGCGCGCGTGGTCCCGCGCGTTGGCGCTTCCGACACGCTGCCTCGTCTATCCGCGCCCGGGACTGTTGCGCCCGTTTCCGCCGCAGCCGGGTCTCGAAGGCGCCGGCGAACATGGCTATGGTGCGGAGGGCGATGACTTTGCGGGGTTGCGCGAGTTTCGCCCGGGCGATCCGGTACAGCGCGTCGCGTGGAAGAAAGCCGCCGCGGGCCAAGGTTGGTACACGAAGCAATTCACTTCGGCGGCCGGGCACGTCGTGTGGTTTGACTGGGACGCTCTCAAAGGCACGGCTCATGAAGAGCGGTTGAGTACGTTGTGTCGCTGGGTGCTCGCGGCCGAGCAGCAAGGTCTGTCGTACGGGCTACGTCTCCCGGGCACGAGCTTCGCTCCGGCGATTGGCCCGATTCACCGTGATCGATGTCTCGAGGCGCTTGCCTTGTTTCCCGAGGCGCCATGAGTCGCGCACCCGCCGCAGCGCCGGCACCGGCGAGCATCGAATGGCTCCTCGCCGTCGCGCTGCTCGTCGTCGCTCCGGTGGTCTTGGAGCTACCGACGTGGGTGAGCGTGATCTACTTCACGAGCGCGATTTGGCGGCTCGCGCACGATCGATGGCGCTGGCCGCAACCGGGCGGCGTCGTACGCGGCCTCCTTGCAATCGCAGCGATCTTCCTCGTGCACCGGCAATTCGGCACGCTGCTCGGCCGCGAACCCGGCGTGGCGCTGCTCGTGCTCCTCACCGGTTTCAAGCTGCTGGAGTTGCGTACGCTGCGCGATGCCGTGCTTGCCGCACTGCTACTCCTCCTTCTGGTGCTCGGCGGATTCCTTTTCGACAACTCGCTCGCGCGCGGTCTACACGCCCTGCTCGCCGTCGTTGCGGTAGTCGCGGTGCTCGTCCGCATTCAGCATCCGCGCCTGGCGGCGCGCCCGGTCTTGCGGCTGGCCGGCGCCTTCGTGGTGCAAGCGTTGCCGATCATGCTGGCGGCCTATTTGCTGTTCCCGCGGCTCGACGCACTGTGGGGATCGCCGAGCGCCGGCGGCGCGATGACGACCGGCATCCCTGACGACATGCGTTTCGGCGACATCACCGCGCTCAATAGCTCGGACGCCATCGCGTTTCGCGCTTACTTTGCCGGCGAACCGCCGCCCGCGCGATCGCTCTATTGGCGCGTGCGCATTTTCTGGGACAACGACGGCCGGACCTGGCAAACCGGCGCGCCGCTTTCGAACAGCGAGCGACTGCTGTCGGCGACCGATCGGGTCGAGTATCGACTCGTCGTCGAGCCGAGCGACAAGGCTTGGCTCCCGGTGCTGGATGTTCCTGTTTCGACGCCGCCGACGCTGCGGCCACGCGCCGGTTTCATTTATGAGACCGCGCGCGCGCGAACCGAGCGGCAGACGTTCGCCCTCGCCTCCGCGACGCGTTATCGGACCGGACCCATAGACCTATCCGAGCGCACGCGCGCGCTCGCGCTCCCGCCCGCGGTGAGTGGACGCGTGCGCGCGCTCGCCCAGCAGTGGCGTTTGCGTGCGCGCAATGAGCGCGACATCGTGCGCGCCGCGCTCGGCTACTTTCGGCAAGAAGCGTTCTTCTACACGCTGATACCGCCCCCGCTCGGCCCAGATCCGGTCGATGAATTTCTGTTCGAAACGCGCCGCGGCTTTTGCGAGCACTACGCCGCGGCGTTCGTTACGCTGATGCGTCTCGCCCACGTCCCTGCGCGGGTCGTCGTCGGATACCAGGGTGGCGTGTTCAACCCCGCGGGCAACTACCTCATCGTGCGCCAAGCCGACGCGCACGCCTGGGCCGAGGTATGGATGCCGGACGCGGGATGGGTGCGCGTCGATCCGACCGCGGCCGTGGCGCCGACGCGCATCGAGTATGGGATCGACGGGGTACGGCGGTTGCAGTCGCAAGGCTTACCGCTCGCCGGCATCGGTGCGGATGTCGTGCGCCGCGCCATGCAACTGCCTTGGCTCGAGCACGCGCGGTTGCGCGCGCGCCTCGCATGGGACTACGTCAACCTTTCGTGGTATCTATGGGTCGCGGACTACAATCTCGAGCGCCAGGCCCAACTGTTCGCGCGCTTTGGCATCACGAATGCGGCGCTCGTGCTCGTCGGCGCCGTCGCGCTTCAGCTCATGCTCCTTTACGGTCTGTTTCAATGGCGAGCGCGCCAACGGATCGACGCCGTACAGCGGCTTTACAACGAGTACTGTCGCAAGCTTTCGAATATCGGCATCGCGCGCGCGATCGCCGAAGGACCGCTCGCGCTCGCAAAGCGCGCCCGCGCGCAGCGGCCGGAGCTCGCACCGACGATCGACCGCATCACTTGGCTATACGTCAACCTGCGATACGGCAATGGAAGAAATACACCGGAACTGCGCGAATTCGCGAGCGCCGTACGGTCCTTTCGCCCTTCCCGTGGAGACGGATGATGCACAAAAGCGTCGGCGTGCGGGCCGCCATGCGCACGAGACCCGAGCGCCGGCGCATCAGATCGCGCACGGTGCGCCCGCTCCTTGGGATAGATGTATCCGGTCGGAAGAATCCCCAAGCGCATCAGTGTTCGAGGTGCGCGTCTTGAGGACGAGTAAAGAGCGCGAACCGTATCGGCAGTGTCCCTATTTGCCGATACAGAAGCTCGAGAAAATTCGTCCGAGTAAATCCTCCGACGTAACTTCTCCGGTAATCTCGCCGAGCGCCTGTTGCGCGCGGCGCAGCTCTTCCGCGAGCAGCTCGCCGGCACGATTCTGTCTAAGCGCGCGTTCGCCTTCCGCGATGTGAGCGCGGGCGCGCGTGATCGCATCGACGTGGCGGCGCCGCGCGATGAAACCGCCTTCGCCCGCCGGTTGAAAATTCATCGACTCCTTCAGATGCGCACGCAGCTCGCGAAGTCCGGCGCCGGTCTTGGCGGATATCGCTACCGCGACGCCGTCGGTGTCCGTGTGCAAGCCCGGCGCGCGACCGGTAATGTCGATCTTGTTATGAATCTTGGTACACGCTAGCGCGGGCGGAATGAATTCATCGAGCGCACCGTCGTTGCCGTTGTGAGCGCTGTCGTCGATCACCCACAGTACGCGATCGGCGCGCGCAATCGCTTCGCGTGCGCGCGCGACGCCTTCCTGCTCGATCGCGTCGGGACTCGTGCGCAGCCCGGCGGTGTCGAGCACCTGCACCGGCAAGCCGTCGAGATCGATCCGTGCGCGCACGATGTCGCGCGTCGTCCCGGGAATGGAACTCACGATCGCCGTATCTTCAGTAGTGAGCGCGTTCAGCAGACTCGACTTGCCGGCATTCGGCGCGCCGGCGAGCACGATCGTCATCCCGGACTGCAGCAACGCGCCCTGCTTCGCGCCGGCGAGCAGCGCGTCGATTCGCGCGGTGAGGTCGGCAAGGTGCGCCGCGACGCGGCTGTCGGCGAGAAAATCAATTTCTTCTTCGGGGAAGTCGATCGCCGCTTCGACATACATGCGCAACTGCAACAGCTCTTCGACCAATTCACGCACGCGCCGGGAAAATTCCCCAACGAGCGAAGCCGCCGCGGAACGCGCGGCTGCTTCCGATCCGGCGTTGATCAAGTCCGCGATCGCCTCGGCCTGTGCGAGGTCGAGTTTGCCGTTCAAGAAGGCGCGTTCGGAAAACTCGCCGGGTCGGGCAAGACGCGCGCCGAGCGCCAGCGCGCGCTTGAGCAGCATATCGACCACCACCGGCGCGCCGTGCGCGTGCAGCTCGAGCACGTCTTCGCCGGTAAAGGAGTGCGGTGCCGGAAAATACAGCGCGAGCCCGTGATCGATCGGTGCGCCGTCGGCGTCGAGGAATTTGCGCCAAGTCGCACAACGTGGGCGGGGTACCTCGCCGAGGATCGAGCGCGCAATCGACGATGCGGCCGATCCGGAAACGCGCACTACCGCGACACCGCCGAACCCGGGCGGTGTGGCCAAGGCGGCGATGGTGGCGGTAGCGTTCACAACGGCCGCGTCAGCTCTTCGCGCCGAGCACCTGGTTGATGCGCCATTGCTGGAGGATGGACAACAGGTTGTTCACCACCCAGTAGAGCACGAGGCCGGCGGGAAAGAACAAAAACATGGCGGTGAATGCGATCGGCATGATCATGAACACGCGCCGCTGCACCGGGTCAGGCGGTTGCGGATTCAGCAATTGCTGTGCATACATGGTAATGCCCATGATGATCGGCAACACGAAAAATGGATCGGGTGACGAGAGATCGCGAATCCACAGCGCGAAGGGCGCTTGCCGCATCTCCACGCTTTCAAGCAACACCCAGTAAAGCGCGAGGAACACGGGAATTTGGATCACAATCGGCAGACATCCGCCGAGCGGGTTGATCTTCTCGGTTTTGTAGAGCTCCATCATCGCCTGATTCAGCTTTTGGCGATCATCGCCGTAACGCTCCTTCAGACTCTGCAACTTCGGCTGCAGCTTCTTCATTTGCGCCATCGATTTGTAGCTCGTGGCAGACAGCGGATAAAACGCGACTTTGATGAGCACGGTCAGAAGAATGATCGAGACGCCCCAGTTGCCGATCCAGTGGTGAATCCATGACAACAACCAGAAAAGCGGCGCGGCGATAACGGTCAGCCAACCGTAGTCGACAGTGAGCTCAAGACCCGGTGCGATCTGCTTGAGCCGTTCTTGATCCTTCGGACCGGCGTACAACCGTGCCGAAGCGTGTCCGGTTGCGCCGGCAGCGACGACGACCGGTGTCAGGTCTTTCATTCCGATGACGTAGCGCTGATTGGGGAGCACATCGCTGTAAAACTGGCTGCGGTCTTTGGGCGCGGGCACCCAGGCGCTTACGAAGTAATGCTGCAGCATCGCCGCCCAGCCGCCCGCTGCTTCGACGTTCAGCGGTTTGCTCGCCATATCGTCGAAAGAAATCTTTTGGTACCTGCTTTCGGGCGTGTAGACCGCGCCGCCTGTGTAGGTCGGCAACGAGAACATTCCGCCGCGGGCGACGTACGAGTGCACGAGCTGAGCGTAGAGAAAGCCGCTCCATTCCTTCGGCGTCCGGTTTTCGATCATGTACTCCACATCGACAACGTAACCGCCACGATAAAAAATGAAGGTCTTCGTGTAACGGACGCCTCCGCTTTGCCAATGCAGCGGAACGCGCAGCTCGGCGCTGCCCGCCGGCAATTGGTATTGGGTCTTGTCGGCGGTATAGCGAACCTTGTGTGTCGGGTACTCTCCCTCATGGCCAATGAGGCCGGACTGCGCGATAAAGAATTCCTGATCGGAGTCCTCTAATAGCGCGAACGGCTCGTTCGGGCGGTCGACCGAGACGGGATGACGGAGCAACGAGAGTCGCCGCAAATCACCACCCTGTGTATCGAGCTCGGCACGAATCGTGTCCGTGGTGACGGTAATCCGCTCGCCTTTCTCGCTGACTGTCGCCGGAGCGGCCGCCGACGCAGAGGGCGGCGCGGGGGGAACTGTTCCCTCGGGACGCGGCTGCTCTGTCGGCGCGGTCGCCGCTGGCGCGGAGGCGGGCGGGCGGTGCTCTTCCTCCCACGCACGCCATATCAACATCAAAATGACGCCGAGGACGATCAGCAGCCCTAAACGATAGTTATCCATAATAGTGAGTGGCCTTGTCGGTCGGCACCGGATCGAATCCGCCGGGGTGGAAGGGGTGGCAGCGCGCGATGCGCAGTAATGCTAAACGCCCGCCGCGCCACGCGCCGTGTCGCTCGATCGCCTCCAGCGCGTAGGCGGAACAAGTAGGATGAAAGCGGCAGCGCGGCCCCGTGAGCGGGCTAATCGCGTAACGATACCCTTTGATAACTCCAATCAAGAGTCGTTGCATTGGAGAAGCAGCTGACGCCAGTGACTGCGAAGCGACCGTGTGAGGGCAGCGTTGTTCGCACGAGCCGCGGGTGGCTGCGCAACGACAACGATATTCAGGCCCTGCAGCATGCCTTGTTGCGTCCGAAAGGACTCTCTTATCAAGCGCTTGATACGGTTGCGTGCGACGGCTTTCGGCGATACGCGGCGCGATACGGCGATCCCGATCCGGCCACTCCCCGGATGCCGAGATGCCGTAACGTTGAAGAACGGATCGCGTGATCTGAGGTCACCTCGGCGTGCGGCATCAAAGTCCGCGGCGCCGGAGAGGCGGCGGGCTCGCGGCAGTCCGAGACGGCGAAGATTTATACAGTCAGCCGCGCCCGGCCCTTGGCCCGGCGCGCTTTGATGACAGCACGCCCGCCGACGGTACGCATGCGTGCTCTGAATCCGTGTGTACGCTTGCGCTTAAGTACGCTCGGTTGGTACGTGCGTTTCATATCCTACCTCTTGGTCAGTGCGTGGGCCGCCGCTTGGGCGCGCAAAGGTACTTTCTTCCCATTGCGATTGTCAATTGCAGCGTGCATCAGGATGCGGGCGAGCGGTCTGGAACCCTGGTCGCTTAAGGGCTAGACTGCGTTCCCCCCCTATTTGCACCCGATCAGTCAGTATGAGCGCCGTGATGTCTCAGGCAACGCTTTGGGAAAAGTGCCTTCTTCGACTGGAGGAGGAACTCTCCCCGCAGCAATTCAACACGTGGATACGTCCCTTGCAGCCGGCACCGGACGCTGAGGGGCTGAAGCTACTGGCGCCGAATCGTTTCGTCATGGAGTGGGTCCGCGATCGCTTTATTGTCCGGATCGGAGAACTGGTCGGTGAGTACATGCAGGTACCGAGCCCCCGCGTGACGGTCGAGGTCGGAAGTCAAATCCGGCGGGTGGGGGATGCGAACCCGGCGGCGGGCTCGCGGCAATCTGATACGAACCGAAAACGTGGGCAGATGCTCGGGCGGTTAAACCCGGAGTTCAACTTCGAAACTCACGTGGAAGGCAAATCGAACCAAGTGGCGCGTGCGGCAGCCCGCCAAGTGGGAGAGAACCCAGGCGGAGCCTACAACCCACTTTTCATCTACGGAGGGGTGGGGCTCGGAAAGACGCACCTGATGCAGGCGGCGGGAAATCTGATGGTCGCGCGCCGGGCGGACGCGAACATCGCATATGTCCACTCCGAACGGTTCGTTGCCGACATGGTGAAGGCGTTGCAACACAACGCGATCAACGACTTCAAGCGGCTATATCGTGGATTGGACGCTTTGCTGATCGACGATATTCAATTTTTTGTCGGGAAGGAGCGCTCGCAAGAGGAGTTTTTTCACACTTTCAACGCTTTGGTGGAGGCCGGGCGGCAAGTCATCATTACCGCAGACCGGTTCCCCAAGGAACTGACGGGCGTCGAAGAGCGACTGATTTCACGGTTTGGTTCGGGGCTGACGGTTTCGATAGAGCCGCCCGAACTCGAAACGCGCGTCGCCATCCTGATTAACAAGGCCAAGCAGCAGGGGGTCGAGCTGGCAGAGGATGTTGCATTTTTCATCGCGAAACGCGTGCGCTCGAATGTACGCGAGCTCGAGGGCGCCCTTCGGCGCGTCCTGGCAAGCGCCTTTTTTACCGGCCGACCCGTCAATATTGAGCTAGCGGCGGATAGCCTGAAGGACCTCCTGAGCTTCCAGGAGCGTCTTATTACCATCAACAACATTCAGAAGACAGTCGCTGAGTATTTCAAAATCCGCCTGTCGGACCTTCACGCCAAAAGCCGGTCGCGACAAGTAGCAAGACCGCGACAAATCGCGATGGCACTGGCAAAAGAGTTGACCGATCACAGCTTACCGGAGATCGGGGAAGCTTTCGGGGGTCGGGACCACACGACAGTCCTGCATGCCTGCCGGAAGGTCAACGAGCTCACGGCTAAAGACGCTCGCGTACACGAAGACTACAACAACCTGCGGCGAATACTGACTACATAAGCTGTGGATTAAGTGTGAGCTGTTACAGCGCGACCGAATCGGTCCACAGTCGCTACGCGCTTCGTAGACTTTATCCACAGCTTATCGGTACCGTTCTCACAAGTTGCCACAGCAAAACAAAGAGCCGATATACAGCGCGCGATGAGGTTATCTACAACTACGCGACGCCTTAATTACAATCACCAAAGAAATAAATTAGCTATTACAGTTGTGACGCAAACGATATCTTAGGAGCGTAAATGCAGATACAGCTCGCACGAGAAGCGCTGCTGAAGCCCGTTGCCACCGTCGCTGGTGTTGTGGAGCGAAGACAGACACTGCCGATCTTGTCCTATTTGCTGATCGGAGCAGCTGATGGGCGCGTTACGTTCACGGGCACGGATCTTGAAGCGGAAATCGTGACGTCAGCCACGTGCGATGTGATAAAGGCAGGGGACGTAACCGTCCCAGCCCGAAAGATCTTGGACATCTGTCGTGCGCTGCCAGAAGGTGTCGTCGTTACGTTGTCCAAGCAGACAGACAAGGTTCTTTTACAGGCAGGGAGAAGCCGATTCAGTTTGTCGACCCTTCCAACAACCGACTTTCCAAAAGTGGAGGCGGAAAGCTTTGAGCAAGCGCTTACTATCGAAAAACTCTCGCTGAAGAACGCCATCGAACGTACGGCTTTTTGTATGGCGCAACAGGATGTCCGTTATTACCTAAACGGTCTTTATCTCGAGATCGAAGGTAAGAGGCTAAGGGCAGTCGCGACGGATGGTCATCGTATGGCCATGACGGAAGTGGAGGGCGTATCGGGGGGGACCAAAGCGCTGCAGGTTATCGTACCGAGAAAAGGTGTTCAGGAAATTAGTCGGTTGTTGGTCGCGGACGAAGGCTCTGCGCGTCTGGAGTTCGGAGCGAATCACGCGAGACTTACGTTAGAAGATCTCGTCTTCACTACGAAGCTGATCGACGGAAAGTTTCCTGATTACACGAAGGTGATACCGAACAACCAGAGCAAGATGGTTCATCTCAACCGACAAGCTTTTCGGGAAGCGCTAAGTCGTGTCGCGATCCTCGCGAACGAAAAATATCGAGGAATCCGACTCAACCTTGAAAGCGGAAAGCTGCGAGTCACTGCGCACAATCCCGAGCAGGAAGAAGCCGTCGAGGAAGTGGAAACGAACTTCAGCGGCGGGTCCCTGGAGATCGGATTCAATGTGAATTATTTGATCGAGGCAGTTGGAGCACTTCCGGTTGAGGAGGTTGTCCTCGGCCTCAATGATTCGAATAGCAGCTGTACGGTGCGTGCCGAGGGCGACGGAGCCACGCAGTACATAATCATGCCAATGCGTCTGTAAGTTTCACGTGAAACTAAGGCTGTCCCGTGGCGGTAGTTTCACGTGAAACTCCTAATTAGCCCTTTTCAAAAAAGCATTTAGTCCCCAAGTCCCTGGGGTAGATGGTAGAATAACTGCAATGGATCCAGCCACGCCTTCCCGTCCCGTTTCCGACTACGATTCGCACAGCATCCAAGTCCTAAAGGGCCTGGAGGCTGTCCGCAAGCGCCCTGGCATGTACATCGGCGATACCGACGATGGTACGGGGCTTCACCATATGGTTTTTGAGGCTGTCGATAACTCCATCGACGAGGCGTTGGCGGGCTACTGCACCGATATACAGGTGATCGTGCATGCGAATGGAGCTGTAACCGTTTCCGACAACGGTCGTGGTATCCCGACCGGGATAATCGAGGAGGAGGGACGTTCGGCCGCCGAGGTCATCATGACTGTCCTCCACGCCGGCGGAAAGTTTGATCAGAACTCGTACAAAGTTTCTGGCGGCTTACATGGAGTCGGCATTTCGGTGGTAAATGCCCTGTCCGACTCGCTTGAGCTTACGATACGACGCGACGGCAAGGTTCATTACCAGAGATACGCCCTCGGCGAACCTGAAGCACCACTGAAGGTTATCGGGGACACGGAAGAAACGGGCACCGAGGTGACCTTTCTGCCGAGCCCGACCGTTTTTAGCAACACGCTGTTTCAATATGACATCCTGGCGAAGCGTCTTCGCGAGCTGTCGTTCCTGAATCCGGGCGTACGTATTACCCTTCGTGAGGAGCGTTCGGGGAAAGAGGACCTTTTCGAATACAAGGGCGGCATCGCCGCTTTCGTCGAACACCTCAACCGAAGCAAAACAACGTTACATCCGAAACCGATCCACATCCGCGCTGAACGTGGCCCTGTAATTGTCGACCTCTGTATGCAGTGGAACGACTCCTATCAGGAGAATATCTACTGCTACACGAACAACATCCCGCAGCGCGATGGCGGCACGCATCTGGCCGGCCTGCGCGCGGCGATGACCAGAACGCTGAATCACTACATTGAAACTTCAGGTCTCGCGAAGAAAGAAAAGATCGTCACCACCGGCGACGATGCACGCGAAGGCCTGACAGCGGTATTGTCGGTCAAACTCCCCGATCCCAAGTTTTCCTCCCAGACAAAGGAAAAACTTGTTTCGTCTGAGGTGAAGGGCGCCGTTGAATCGGTCGTCAACGAGAAACTCGAAGAATTCCTTCTCGAAAACCCGACCGATGCCAAAGCCATCGCGCTAAAGGTCATCGAAGCGGCGCGTGCGCGCGAAGCCGCTCGAAAAGCGCGAGAAATGACCCGCCGCAAGGGCGCACTCGACCTCGCCGGCCTCCCCGGAAAGCTCGCCGATTGCCAAGAACGGGATCCCGCGCTTTGTGAGCTCTATATCGTCGAGGGAGATTCAGCAGGCGGGTCAGCCAAGCAAGCTCGTGACCGACGCAACCAGGCCGTTCTGCCGTTGAAAGGCAAAATTTTGAACGTCGAACGCGCGCGTTTCGATCGAATGTTATCGTCCACCGAAGTTGCGACCCTGATTGCGGCGCTCGGCACAGGAATCGGAGAGGGGGAGTTCGACATTAGTAAGTTGCGTTACCACCGCATCATCATCATGACGGATGCGGATGTCGACGGCTCGCACATTCGTACGCTTCTGCTGACATTCTTCTTCCGGCAGATGGGCGACTTGATCACCCGCGGCCACATCTACATCGCACAGCCGCCGCTGTATAAGATCAAGCACGGCAAGAACGAGCGTTACCTGAAGGACGACAGCGAGCTCCAGGAGTATCTACTCGGCGCCGCGCTCGACGGCGCCGCGTTGCTTCTCGCTAATGACAAGACCATCAGCGGCAACGAGCTCGCCGACCTCAGCCGGCGGCACCTCGCGGTTCAAGATTCCGTACGCAGACTTTCCCGACGCTACGACAGCAAAATCTTGCAGAAACTCGGGTACCTCCCGACCGTCTCGGTGGAGTCTCTAAAAGACTCCACCGCGATGACGCGGTTCGCGCAAGAGTTGCAGGCTCGCGTCAACGATGACCCGAGCGGTATCGTTCGTTTCGATGTTGACGTCAGCCTCAACTCCCGCAGTTCTCTCTATGATCTGAAGGTCGTGCGCTACGAGCACGGAAGCAGCACGATCTCGCGGATCGAGGCCGATTTCTTTAGCAGTTCGGATTACGCCGCGATGCGCGCTCTCGGCGAGCGCCTCGTCGGGTTGTTTAGCGGCCCGGTTACGGTTCAACGCGGTGAACAAAGCCACGCCGTCGCCAGCTTCGACGGCGCGCTCGAGTGGTTACTCAGCGAAGCGCGTCGTGGCCAGACGATTCAGCGCTACAAAGGCTTAGGCGAAATGAATCCCGAGCAGCTCTGGGAAACGACCATGAACCCAGCGACACGCCGCCTTCTCAAGGTTAGTGCGGATGACGACGTCGCCGCTGCCGAGGTGTTCAGCATGCTCATGGGTGATCAAGTGGAACCCCGGCGCGAGTTTATCGAGAAGAACGCGCTGCTCGTGTCGAACCTCGACGTCTAGCGGCAACTTCCTTCAGTGCAGCGTGCGCGGTACGCTGAGTGTGAATGCGGGGATCTGCGCCTCGAATCGTGTGCCGTCATCGGCTTCCAATTGGTAACTGCCTCGCATCACTCCCACCGGCGTTTCGAGGATAGTGCCGCTGGTGTATTCAAAGCTTGTTCCGGGCACTAAATAGGGTTGCTCGCCGACTACGCCTTCACCCCACACTTCTTGAACCTTCTGATTGGCATCCGTGATGATCCAATGCCGCGTGAGCAGCCGCGCCGGGACCTTCCCGGAATTCGTAATCGTGACCGTATAGGCGAAAACGTACCGGTTGCTTTCCGGGACGGACTGAGCGGAAACGTAGGCCGTCTTCACCATGACCTGGATGCGGTGCTTTTCCTCGACCATACAAAAATCAACACGCGCGTTCTGGTGAAGACCATTGTGCCCTGACGTCAGCGGGTTTGCACCTCGCCCTAATCGCTACACCCGACTGCAAAAACCGCTTGCTCACCCCGGCCGCCGTCCGCGAGCCGCACCGCAGTCAAATTGCGGCCCCAACAACATCCCGTGTCGATGCTCAGCACCTCCCCGTCTGTGAACAGACCCAACAGTGACCAATGGCCGAAGACGATGCGGTGCCCCCTGGATCGTCGCCCGGGAACCGCGAACCAAGGTAATAGCGGAGCAGGCTGCGATCCGGGCGGTCCGTTATAGTCGTAGTTGGCGCGACCCTCTGCATCGCAGAATCTAAGCCGCGTAAATGCATTCACAATCAGCCGAAGGCGGTCGATGCCGCTGAGGTTCTCCCGCCACAGGCTCGGTTCGTCTCCGTACATGTAGCGGAAGAAGTCGCTTGCCGACGGCCCGCGGATAACTGTTTCCACCTCGCGCGCGTAGCCGAGCGCCTGTGTTACATCCCATTGAGGCAGCAAGCCGGCGTGTACCACGACGACGCCCGTTTCGTCATCGTGGTAAAGCAACGGTCGTCTTGTTAGCCATTGCAGCAAGTCCGCTCGATCGAGTGCGATCAGGATCTCGCCGATCGTGTCCGTCGAGCCAGCTGGGCGCGCACCGCTCGCTATGGCGAGTAAGTGCAGATCGTGGTTGCCCAACACCGTGATAGCTCGCTCGCCTAGGTCGGCGACGAGTCGGAGCACGTCGAGCGAGCGCGGCCCACGATTGACGAGATCACCGGTAAACCAGAGTGTATCCGCCGCGGGGTCAAAACGGATTTTCTCAAGCAGCCGGCAGAGGCTGTCGTAACAGCCCTGTACGTCACCGATCGCGTAGCGCGTCATCGGCGACGAAGGCCGTCACGGAATAGATCGGGAAAGAATTCCTTCTGCCCCACATGTCCTTTCCCATTTCGCGACTTACAGCGAGAGGCGCTCCCAAATCGCACATGTCGGTCCCGCGCGATTCATGGTGTAAAAGTGCAAGCCTGGTGCACCGGCCGCAAGCAGCTTTGCACAGAGCTCGGTGGTGACATCGAGCCCAAACGCGCGGATCGATTCGAGATCATCGCCGTAACTTTCGAGCCGTTTCCGAATCCAGCGCGGAATCTCCGCGCCGCAGTTGTCCGAGAACCGCGCCAACTGCTTGTAGTTAGTAATCGGCATGATCCCCGGTACGATCGGAATGTCGAGGCCGAGCGACTCGCACTCATCGACAAATCGGAAGTACGCTTCGGCGTTGTAGAAATACTGCGTCAATGCCGAATTCGCTCCGCTCGCGATCTTTTGCTGAAAGTGTCGTAGATCATCCTCCGCGCTGGCCGCACGCGGATGTACTTCGGGATAACAGGCAACCTCGATATGGAAGTGGCCGCCGGTTTCCGCGCGTATCAGCTCGACCAGCTGGTAGGCATATCGAAACTCGCCGGGCGATGCCATTCCGGATGGCAGATCCCCGCCAAGCGCGACGATCTGCCGTACGCCAAGGGATCGATAAGCCTGTATCTGCTCGACGAGACTCGCTCGGCCCGCGCCGATGCAGGAGAGGTGCGGCGCCACCTTGAACCCCTGTGCTCCGAGCGCCTTGACCGTTTCGTACGTGCCCTGGCGCGTCGATCCGCCCGCGCCATAGGTTACCGAAACGAAACCGGGATCGAGCCGCAACAACTGCGTGCCCGCCTCTCGCAAGTTAGCGCTCGCTTGCGGATCTCGCGGCGGAAAAAACTCAAAACTATAAATTCTTGGGCGATGCTTTTGAGATTGCATGGTTCGACGTAAGCGGCCGCGACGCGCACGCGCAGCAGCCGCTTAGCCTCCGCGATCGGTTAATAACGGTAGTGCTCGCTCTTATAGGGTCCGTCTTTCGGGACGCCGATGTAGCGCGCCTGGTCGTCCGTCAACTCCGTCAGCATGGCGCCAAGTTTCTTCAGCTGCAGCCGCGCGACCTTTTCGTCCAGCGCCTTCGGAAGGATATGCACGCCGATCGGATACTTGCCGGTATTCGAATACAGTTCGATTTGCGCGAGCACTTGATTGGCAAACGACGACGACATGACGTAACTCGGATGTCCGGTCGCGCAGCCCAGATTCACCAGGCGCCCCTCGGCCAGAAGGATAAGCCGCCTTCCGTCCGGGAAGATGATGTGGTCGACCTGGGGTTTGATGTTCTCCCATTTGTACTGCTTGAGCGACGCCACGTCGATTTCGTTATCGAAATGGCCGATGTTGCACACGATCGCGTTGTGCTTCATGCGCTTCATGTGCTCGTGCGTGATGACTTTGCAGTTTCCGGTGGCGGACACAAAGATGTCCGCCTTATCGGCGGCGTAGTCCATGGTGACGACGCGATAACCTTCCATGGCCGCTTGGAGTGCGCAAATCGGATCGATTTCCGTCACCCACACCTGCGCTTGGAGACCGCGGAGCGCTTGCGCGCTGCCCTTGCCCACTTCGCCAAAACCGGCCACGACGGCCACCTTACCTGCGACCATGACATCGGTCGCACGCTTGATACCGTCAACGAGCGACTCACGGCAGCCGTACACGTTGTCGAATTTCGATTTCGTGACCGAGTCGTTGACGTTGATCGCGGGGAACAGCAGCCGTCCTTCCTTGTGCATCTGATACAACCGGTGCACGCCGGTCGTCGTCTCTTCCGTGACGCCTTTAATTTGCTTCGCGATCTGCGAGTACCAGCCGGGACGTGCAGCCAGCCGTTTTCTGATCGACGCATAGAGCGACGTCTCTTCGTCGCTGGTCGGCTTAGTGATCACCGCCGCATCTTTCTCGGCACGGATCCCGAGATGTACCAGCAACGTCGCGTCCCCACCGTCGTCGAGGATCATGTTCGGCCCCTGGCCGTCCGCGAATTCGAAGATCCGGTGCGTGAACTCCCAGTACTCGTCGAGCGACTCGCCTTTATAGGCAAAAACCGGCGTGCCGGCGGCCGCGATGGCGGCGGCCGCATGGTCTTGCGTCGAAAAGATATTGCAGGAGGCCCACCGCACTTCGGCGCCGAGCGCCTTGAGCGTTTCAATCAGCACGGCGGTCTGGATCGTCATATGCAGCGACCCCGCGACGCGGGCGCCCTTTAACGGTTGTTTCGCGGCATATTCTTCGCGGATCGCCATCAGCGCGGGCATCTCGCTTTCGGCGATCGCGATTTCCTTGCGCCCCCAATCGGCGAGCGCCAGATCAGCGACCCGGTAATCTTTGAAGTTGGGATTTACGACAGCGTTCATGAGACGTGCTCCTGAGATAAGCGAGCGCCGTTGCATTGTAATTCGCGCGTCCGTCGAGCCTGACCCTATAAGGCTGCAACGCTCCTCGACGGATGCGCGCGCCGCCTGGAGGCGGCGACTCCGAATCGGTGCTAGGCGGTGGCCACCTCGCGGGGCTTGAGGCCGGCGGCGTCGCGCAGCACGGCCGCTTTATCGGTACGCTCCCAGGTGAAGCCTGGCTCGTTCCGCCCGAAGTGCCCGTAGGCCGCGGTGGCCATGTAAATCGGCCGCAACAGGTCGAGCGTCTGAATAATCGCTTTCGGCCGAAGATCGAAATGCGCGCGCACGAGCTCGACGATTCGGGTGTCGGGGATGCGCCCGGTCCCGAACGTTTCGACATGGATCGAAACCGGCTTCGCGACGCCGATCGCGTAAGCGATCTGGATCTCGCAGCGGTCCGCGAGACCTGCGGCGACGATATTCTTCGCGACGTAACGACCGGCGTATGCCGCCGACCGATCGACTTTCGACGGATCCTTACCGGAAAACGCGCCACCGCCGTGCCGCGCCATGCCACCGTATGTGTCGACGATGATTTTGCGCCCGGTCACGCCGGCGTCGCCAACCGGGCCTCCGATCACGAAGCTGCCGGTCGGATTGATGAAGTACTTCGTGCTTTTATCGAGCCACTCTTTGGGAAGCACCGGCTTTACGATTTCCTCGATCACCGCTTCCTTCAAGGTCTCGTACTTCACGTCCGGTGCGTGCTGCGTCGACAGCACGACGGTGTCGATCCCGTCCGGTTTTCCGTCCGTATAACGCACCGTCACCTGCGACTTGGCATCCGGACGCAGCCATTTGAGCTTGCCGCCATGACGGAGCTCCGACTGGCGTTTGACGAGCCGATGCGCGAGGGTGATGGGCATCGGCATGAAGACCTCGGTTTCGTTGGTCGCGTATCCGAACATCAGGCCCTGGTCGCCCGCCCCTTGCTCGAGATCTAGGCCCTTCCCCTCGTCGACGCCCTGTGCGATGTCGGGCGACTGCGCACCAATAACCGCAAGGACGGTTACCGTCTCGGGGTCGAACCCCATCTCGCCGGTGTAACCGATCTGCTTGATGACGTCGCGCGCCACGCGGTCGAAGTACACGAACTCGTTGGTGGTGATCTCGCCGCCGAGCACAACGAGATTGTTCTTGACCATCGTTTCGCACGCGACGCGCGCGCGCGGTTCCTTCGCGATGATCGTGTCGAGCACCGCGTCCGAAATTTGATCGCAGACTTTGTCCGGATGGCCTTCGGAAACGGATTCCGAGGTAAAGAGATACGTATCAGCCATTATTGGCGTACTCCCTAGAAAGATGAGCCGGTGAGCCGATGGAGTCTAACAAGAACCGATGGGCGTTTACATTAGCAAATCATTCCGGGTTTCGACATGACGTGCGTTCTAACGTGCAGGAAGCCGCTATAATTCGTCTGGTTTCGTTCTTATTCCCCGCCGATATAGATCGTCGTGTCGAACTCGAACACTCGCGCGGCTCGCGTCTCCGGAGTCCCGTCGCAAATACCCGCGTCGCTGCTGCCGCTACGCCTGCTCGCACTGTTGCCATTGAGGGTGCTGCGTGTGCTCGGTTGCCTGCTTGGCGATCTGATCTACCGGTTGAATTCGAAGCGACGACGCATCGCGGGCATCAATCTGGGGATGTGCTTCCCCGAGTGGACCGAGCAGCGCAAAGCTCGGTTGCTGCGACAGCATTTCCGAGTGATGGGCCAAAGCTATATGGACATCGTGTTTCTCGTCTGGGCTTCGAATCGACGGTTTGAGTCGAAGATCAGCGTGACGGGACTCGAAAATTTGCGTGCGGCGCACGCGCGCGGTCGGCGGGTCATTTTGCTTGCGCCTCACTGCGTCGGGATGAACGTCGGCGGAATCATCGTTTCACGCCACGAAACCGTATTCTCGATGTTCAAGCCGCAGCGCAGCCGGAATATCAATTGGATGCTCGAACGCGCGCGCGCGCGTTATGGCGCGCCACTGATCGCGCGCAATCAGGGACTGCGGCCGGTGCTCCGCGCGTTGGACGATGGAATGATCTTTTACTATTTACCCGACGAAGACTTTGGGCCTCAACGCTCCGTGTTCGCGCCCTTCTTCGGCGTTCCGACCGCGACACTTCCTACACTCGGCCGGCTGGCCGAACGCGCGAACGCCGACGTCATCCCGTGCTTTACGCGCCTACTGCCGCGCGGCCGCGGTTATGAAGTGCGCCTTTGTCCGCCGCTGGCGAATTTCCCGACGGGCGATCGGGTTGATGACGCCGCGCGAATGAACGCCGCATTGGAGGACGGCATCCGCGCGATGCCGGAGCAGTACATGTGGACGTTCAAGCTGTTCAAGACTCGCCCGCACGGTCCGTCTCCTTATGGATAACCGCGAGCAGCGTTTCCTTGCTTTGCATCCGCGCTACTGGCCGAGCTGGTTCGGCGTCGGCCTTCTGCGCTTGCTCGCGTTCTTGCCCCTCCCGCTGCTCGCCCTGCTCGGCAACGGAATCGGTCTCTTGCTGTACGCGCTGCATGCGCCCCGCCGGCGCGTTGCATATCTCAACTTGGCGCGCTGCTTTCCGAACCTATCACCCCGGCAGGTGCGCCAGCTCGTACGCCGGCATTTCCGCGCGTTCGGCCAAACGCTGCTCGACGTCGCGATCGCATGGTGGGCCGGGCGGCGTCGCGTCTCCCGGCTGGTGCGGTTTCGCGATCGGCACTATTACGAAGAAGCACGGCTAAGCGGCCGCAACGTCATACTGTTCGCCCCACATTTCCTCGGACTGGAGATGGGCGGCGTGCGACTGTCACTCGATGGGCCGCTTGTCTCCGTGTTCCGCCATCCTGACAACGAGCTCGTGCGCCGCCTAATGCTACGCGCACGCCTTCGCTTTGGCGCGCGCCTCATCGAGCACAACCAGCCGTTCACGTCGCTGGTGCGCGCGGTGAAAGCCGGTACCCCGCTCTACTATTTGCCCGATCAGGATGCCGGCCGGCGTCACTCCGTGTTCGCTCCGTTCTTCGGCATTCCTGCGGCGACGTTCACGGCGCTGGCGCGCCTCGCGCGCATGACCGGTGCCGTCGTGATTCCGTGCATCACCTACCAACGTTCGTGGGGACGCGGCTATGAGATCGTGTTTCGGCCGCCGCTTGCCGGATTTCCGAGCGGCGACGATGCCGCGGACGCGACGCGTATGAACCACGAGATCGAGCAGGCGGTGCTCGAACACCGCGAGCAATATTTCTGGTTGCACAAACGATTCAAGACGCGCCCGGTCGGCGAGCCGAAGTTTTATTAGGGTGCCAATATGGCAGCCGGCGTTTCCGCCGCGCACCGCGCCTGCCTCGGTGGCGCCTATTCCTTGATCGTCTTCGGGTTGATGCCGAGGTTCTTCAGCTTGCGGTAGAGATGTGTGCGCTCCATTTCGGAGAGACGCGCCACTTCCGCGACGTTGCCGCCGGTGCGCGCGAGATGATGCTCGAGGTAAGCCTTCTCGAACTGATCGCGCGCGCTGCGCAGCGGCAGCCCGAACAGCGCGTGCGGCAGACTTTCCGCCGTCCGCTGGCGGCTGCCGAGCGCCTGTTCCACCTCCACTTCGGTGATTTCGTCGCCGCGGTTGAGAATGAGGAGGCGCTGCACGACGTTCATCAGCTCGCGGATATTTCCCGGCCACGGATAGTTGCGGAGCGCGTTGAGGGCGCCGATGGTGAAGCGGCGGTAGGCCAGGCGCTCGTTGTCGATCAGCCAATCGAGGTAGATCGTCACGAGATCCGGGACATCCTCGCGATGCTCCCGCAGCGGCGGTACGCGCAGCGGCACGACGTTCAACCGATAGTACAGATCTTCGCGAAAGCGCCCTTCGGCAACCGCGTCCGGAAGCGAAGGTTCGCTGACGGCAATAATGCGCGCGCGCATGGGCAGCCGCTCGCGGCCTCCTACGCGCATGAAGTGGCGTTCCTGCAGCGCGTGCAAGAGTTGCAGCTGTGTCGCGGGCGCGAGGTCGCCGATATCGTTCAACAGGAGAGTTCCGTCGGCCGCTTGTTCAAAACTTCCCGCCGTTTGGGCACCGCTCTGATCGGAGCCGAAAAGTTTGATCGCGACATTCACCGGCGCGACCGCGCCGAGGCTCACTTCGACCAGCGGCTGATCGCGACGCGGGCTCTGATAGTGCAGATAGCGTGCTGCGGTGATCCGCCCGCTCCCCGGCTCCCCGAGTATCAGCACCCAGGTGTCGGTCGCGGCGACACGCTGCAAGTCCTCGCGCAACTGTTGCATGACGCGGCTCTTGCCGACGAGAAAGACATCCGGCTCCGCCGCGTGTCTCAGCCGGAGGTTCTCGCGCCGTAAACGCTCGGCGGCAAGCGCGCGGTCGACGGTGATCAGCAACTTACCCATCGATACCGGTTTCTCGATGAAGTCATAGGCGCCGAATCGCGTCGCCTCGACCGCCGTTTCGACGGTGCCGTGGCCGGACATCATGACCACCGGCACTTCGGGCCGCCCGCCCGAGCACCACTCTTTCAGAAGCGTGATGCCATCGGTGCCCGGCATCCAAATGTCGAGCAGCACGAGATCCGGTCGCTGCTTGCGGTAGAGCTCGCGCCCTTCCTCTGCATTTTCCGCGGTCGTCACGCGGTAGCGCTCGTCTTCGAGAATTTCCTTGACGAGTCGCCGGATCTCCGGCTCGTCATCGACGATGAGGATATAGCCGTCACTCATGCGCCTTTATCTCCTTGCACGCGCCGCTGATGCAACGTCGCAACGTCGACGGCGCCGCCGGCTTTCGGCAACGCGCTGCCGACGGGAAGCCGTATGGTGACACCGGCGCCGCCGCCCGGAAGATTTTCCGCCACGATGTTGCCGCTATGTTCTTCTACGATTCGTTTGACAATGGCGAGACCGAGACCCGTGCCTTTCGTCTTGCTCGTGACATACGGTTCGAACAACCGATCCATGAGGTTGGGGGGAAATCCGGGCCCATTGTCGCAGACACTCAACTCGACGTAAGGCTGCTCGCCCTCGGTCAGCGCTCGCGTGGCGATGCGGATCGTCGGCTTCGCCTGCTGCACCAAGGCATCGCGCGCGTTCAGCAGCAGGTTGTGCAAAACCTGTCGCAGGCGCCCGGGATCGGCGACGATCGCAGGAAGGTCCGCGGCGAGATCGAGCTTGAGCTTCACGTTACCCGCGCCGCCGCCCTCGCCGCGTAGCGGGACGGTGTCCGCACTCGCCGGACCACGCTCTGCCCTATACAGCTCGATGACGTCGCGAATCAGGTCGTTGAGATCGATCGGCTTCGGCGCGATCTGCGCCGGGCGCGCGTATTCCGCGAAGGCGTTCACGAGCGACTTCAACGATTCAACCTGCTCGACAATCGTATTCGTGGCGCGGTCGAGCGTCGGCCGCTCCTCCTCCGGGAGGCCCGAGAGGTATTTGTGCCGGATGCGCTCGGCCGAGAGCTGAATGGGCGTCAACGGATTTTTGATCTCATGGGCCATACGCCGCGCCACCTCGCCCCATGCCGCGGCGCGTTGTGCCTGCACGAGGTTGGTGACGTCGTCGAACACGACGACGTACCCGCTGTAGCGCCCCTTGAGTCCCGGCAGCAAGGTGCCGCTCAGCATGAGCGTGCGGCGAACACCGGTCTGCAGCGTCAATACGATCTCGGTGCGCCATTCGCGGTTGCTGGCGCGCACCGCATTCTTGATGGCGTCGGTAAACGGCACCAAGTGCGGGTGGACCTCTGCGAGCCAGTCGAGCGAGCGCGCGCTCGCTGCCCCGATATCGATGCCCAGAATCTGCGCCGCCGAGGCGTTGTGCGTGCGCAGTAGGTGCCGGTGATCGAACGACAGCACGCCCGAGGACAAATGCGTGAGGACCGTCTCGAGATACGTGCGCTGCATCTCGGCCTCGCGCTGGCTGCGCTTGGTTTGCGATTGCGCCCGCGCGATCTGGCGCGTCATCTCGTTGAACGATTCCACCAAGATTCCGATCTCGTCGTGGCTCGGTACCGGGATCCGCTTCCTGTAGTCGCCGAGCGCGACCGCGCGTGTTCCTTCGGCGAGCTCACGAATCGGCGCGACCAGGCGGCGCGCGGAAAAAATCGCGGCCCATAGCGCGATCAGCATGGTGAGGAGCGCGACCAGCGACAGCGTCAGCGTGAAGCTGAACTTGAGCGGCGTGCGCAAATACACGAGCTTTTCGTACTCGGCGTACGCCGTTTGCACGCTTTCGCCGAGCTTCGCGTAACGCGATGGCAGCGGCTGCAACACTTGCAGAATGCGGATCGGCGCGCCGACGTCGCGCGAATAGACCGGCACGACCACGCGCAGACGCAGGCCGGCGCGCGGCGTTGCATCGAGGTTCGCGTAGCTTTGCCCTTGTCGAATGCGGGCGAGAATTTCGTCGCCCGGGCGGTCCGGCAGCAGCGTACCGCTTTCGGGGCCCTCCTGACTGCTCGAGGCGATGATGCGGCCGTCCTGCGACAACAGCGTCAGCTCGCCAATGGCGTGCACCTCGCGCAGATAGTTCAGCGTCGGCAGCACGGTTCGCTCCGTGCTTGCTTCGAGCTCCGTCGCCATTTCATTCGCCGTCTTGACCAATTCCTGCTTGAGGGCGTCGAGCGAAGTCCGGCCGAGCAGCAACGCGTCGTTCAGCGCTTGCTCGATCTTGACGTCGAACCAAGTGTCGATGCCGCGATTCAGCGTCTGGATCGAGAAAAAGAAAACGACCGCGACCGGTACGACCGCGAGGGCGATGAACATCGCCAGCAGTCGCAACGTCAATCGTGAACCCATGACGCGTGCGCGATACTGCCGCACCAGGGAGTACAGGTTGACCACGATCAGTGCCAGCAGCGTGGCGATGCCGAGGATGTTGACGATGAGGAGCAAGGAATACATTCGGCCGAACGTGGCCGAGTTCTGCGCCGCTGCGCTCATCATGAAGAGCGACGCCACGAGCAGCACCGAGAGCGCCATGAGCGGTACGATGCCGGTGAAGTAGTTCTTCACCGCTGTACGCTCCAGGTCGTCCAGCCGCTGTTCAGATCCCACGCGCGCGAGGTGTAAGCCACCGGGCGCAGCAGCGCTGGGAGCGCTTCGACGTCGAGCGACGCGCGCACGCGCACCTCATAATCAGCGTCGCGCGGGAGCGACGTGGTCGCGACGAACGTGAGACCATCGAGCGTCCCGAGCTGCGCCAGCGCGTCGCCGAGCGTGGCGAAACTTTCGCGCGCTACCGGCGCATCCGCGCTTGCGTTGATCAGGTACTGCCCGGCCAGCGCGTGATAGCGCAGCTCGCGGCTGAACTTCCAACTCGCCATCTTTGTATCCCAAAGAAACGGCCGTGCGCGGTACAGTCGAACGTCAAAGACGAGTTTGATCGGAATACCGGTGCCGATCGCCTCCTCCACTTCCGGCGTTAACCCAAGCTCCACGTTGCCGGAAAGCTGTAGCGCCGGGCCGGTCAAGCGCGCCTGCACCGAGCTTACTTTGAAGCCGGACGCATAAGTTACCGCAGGGACGACGCCGCAAAGACCCAACGCCATCATATATAAGAGTACGCCGAACCAGCGGCGGCCGAGCGGCTCAGCGTTTACGCACACAGGCATAATAAAAACCGTCCATTTCGTCTTGCCCCGGAAGGATTTGGCCGCCCGGGCGCTCGGTTGGAAGCCGTACTCGCTCGAGAGCGGCGTCGGCATGGCGGCGCAAGAAGGCGTTGACTTGGCCGGCGTTTTCTTCGTCCAGTATCGAGCAGGTCGCATAAAGAAGCTTACCGCCGGGCGCGAGGCACGGCCACACGGCGTCGAGCAGCCGACCCTGCGTTTCTCGCAACGGCACGAGGTCCGCGTGCCGGCGCCGTACCTTGATATCGGGATGACGCCGAATCACCCCGGTGGCCGAGCATGGCACGTCAAGCAGTATGCGATCGAAGGCGACGCCGTCCCACCAGCGGGCGGGGTCCGCAGCGTCCGCCGCGACGACACGTGCGGTCAGGCCCAGGCGCGCGAAGTTATCGCAAACGCGCGCCAGTCGCGCGACATCGACATCGAGGGCGACCAGTTCGCGGATCGCCGGCGTACGTTCGAGTATGTGCGCCGCCTTCCCGCCGGGCGCGGCGCACGCGTCGAGGACACGATGGGTTGGCTCTGCATCGAGCAGGACCGCGGCGAGCTGCGCGGCCGCATCCTGCACGGAGACTTGGCCGGCCACAAAGCCGGGCAGATCCTCCACCGGTAGCGGCTCGGCAAGGACCAACGCGGATTCGACCGACGCGTGCGGGCGTGCCGCGATGCCGCGCGCCGCGAGCGTTGCCTGATATTCGTCGCGGCGGATGCGCGCCGTATTCACGCGCAGGGTCATCGGTGGACGTTCGTTGTTGGCCTCAAGCACCCGTTTCCAGTCGTTCGGATAATCGCGGCAGATGGCATCGATCAGCCAGGACGGATGGCTGTAACGCAACTCCATGCTCGCGTCGATCGCACGGTCGACCCGCTCCGTTTCGCGTTGATACGCACGTAAACAGGCGTTCAGCACGCCTTTACTCCATGCCTTGTTGAGCCGCTCGGCAGCGGAAACCGTCGTGTCCACCGCGGCATGATCGGCGACGCGCATGTAGCGCAGTTGATAAAACCCCGTGAGGAGCAACGCGTGCACGTCGGTGTCCTTGCGCTTGAACGGCCGCGACAAAAACAATGCACTGATCCCGGCGAGCTGGTGGTACCAGCGTAACGTTCCGTAGGCGAGTTCCTGCACGAGCGGGAAGTTTGCGGCGTCGTTTGTCTGGCCGGCGCGCGCTTCCTCGAGCGCGGTATCGAGATAGCGCCCCTCCAGCACCACGCGAGCGATAACCTGTGCTGCGATTGCCCGCGCCGCGGCAGCTCTGGAATGCGCCGCGTCCATGACCTCAGCGCTCGAATCGATCGCCGGCCGCGATCGGCGTTCCGTTCAAGAACTCGCGCACCGATAGCGTCCGTCCGCCCGGCGACTGGAGCCGCAGAATGTCCAACGTGCCGTCGCCGGTTTGTACGCGCAGCCCGTGAGGACCGGCCGTAAGGACTGTTCCGGCAGCCGCGTCGTCGGAGGCAATTGCGATCGGTGTCGCTGCTTCCCAGATGCGCAGCACCTGGCCGCGCCATACGGTCGTCGCGATGGGCCAGGGATTCAGTGCCCGAATCTTGCGGTGCAGGCGCACGGCCGGCTCGTTCCATTCGAGCGGCGCCTCCTCCTTTCGAAGCTTGGGCGCGTAGCAAGCGTGCGCCGCGTCCTGTGCGCGAGGAGTTATCTCTCCGGCGACAAGGCGGGCGAGCGTCGAAAGAAGGGTTTCGGCGCCAAGCTCGGCGAGCCGCTGCTCCAAGCTCTCGGTCGTATCCGTCTCCAGGATCGGCGTTGGCGTTTGGGCCAGAATCGGGCCGGTATCGAGACCTTTTTCCATCTGCATGATCGTAATTCCAGTCTCGTCGTCGCCGGCCTCAATCGCGCGAGCGATGGGGGCCGCACCGCGCCAGCGCGGCAGCAGCGACGCATGGACGTTGATGCAACCGAGCCGCGGGACGGAAAGAATCGACGACGGCAGGAGCAATCCGTACGCCACTACCACCATCGCATCGGCCCCGAGTGCCGCGAGCGCCGGCTCTTCTCCCCGCAGTGTTGCCGGCTGGTGGACCAGGAGTCCGTGCGCAAGCGCGTATTCCTTTATGGGACTTGCGCGCAGTTTGCGGCCACGGCCCGCCGGCCGGTCCGGCTGGGTATATACAGCGAGGATATCGTGACCGGCCTGGTGAAGGCGTTCGAGAGTCAGCAGTGCAAACGCCGGAGTTCCGGCAAACACGATTTTCATGGGCGAAGTGTAAGGCCGCTGACGGGGCGTTTCATGCCCGCGCGGCATGGAGGGAGCGTCGGCTGCTGCACCGAGCGGCGCGCTTACATCGCCAGCCGCTGATGCTTTTCGAGTTTCTTGCGAATGCGCTGCTGCTTGAGACGAGACAGGTAATCGACGAAGACCTTTCCGTCGAGATGATCGATTTCGTGCTGGATGCAGGTGGCGAGGAGACCCGTCGCGTCCATTTCGAAGGGCCGACCATCCCGGTCGAGCGCCCGAACGCGCACGCGCCCGGCACGGGTCACCGGCTCGAAGATCCCCGGAACCGAGAGACAGCCTTCCTCCATTAGCTGCTCCCCTTCGCGTTCGACGATCTCCGGGTTGATGAATACCTGAAGCTGGTTGCGTTCCTCGGAAAGGTCGATCACGACGACCCGCTGGGGCACACCCACCTGGATGGCGGCAAGGCCGATCCCGGGTGCGTTGTACATGGTCTCTGCCATGTCGCTCACCAGCGTACGAACTTCGTCGCTGACTTCCTGCACGGGTTCTGCCGTCCGGCGCAAGCGCGCATCCGGGTATTGGAGGATCTGGCGTAGCATCGGGACTGGTGCCTGAGTTTCGCTGCGAAGGTCTCTGAATCGCTTAAGATTTGACCGCGCCGGGGGTTTGGCGTTCCGCCGACGCGTGAACTACACTTTCCGCGAGATTATATCAAAAGGGAGCATCCGGTCCGTGTTCTTCCTGCGGCTCCGCCGTTTCCTCAGTATCGCTTTCGTTTTCTTGATCGGCTCCGGACCGGCACTCCTCAGCGCGGACGAAGTGCAGCTGAGACCCGACCACCCCGATCGGTATACCGTCGTAAAAGGCGATACGTTGTGGGATATCGCGACGCGCTTTCTGCAGTCCCCTTGGCACTGGCCGCGGATTTGGCGGATCAATGAAGGCATCAGGAATCCGCACCTTATTTATCCGGGCGACGTCATCCTGCTTCGTTACGTAAACGGACAGCCCGAGCTGACGCTCCTTCGCAACGAAAAGCTTTCTCCGGACGAACCCGCGACGCCGAATGCTGCGGCTACGGCGCGCGCGATCGACACCGGACGCATCCTGGACGATCCCGACCGTATGGCCGCGGCGAGCTCGAGAACGAAGGTGCTCCCGCAGGTCTATAGCGAACCCGTGGAACGTGCCATACCGACCATCACCCCGGACATCATCGCCCCGTTCCTGACGCAGCCGCTCGCCATGGACGAGAAGGAGCTGCGGAGAGCGGGCTACGTCACGGTCGGGCTCGACAACCGTATCGCGCTCGGCACGCATAGTCAGTTTTATGCACGTGGCGTGCGCGATAAGCAGGCCGAGTACTTTCAGATATTCCGACCGGGCAAAGCGTTGCGCAACCCCGAAAGCGGAGAGCTGCTCGCGTACGAGGCGATCTACCTCGGCGACGCCGAGCGGCTCGAGAGCGGCGACCCCGCGAAGCTGATCATCACCGCGGCGAAGCAGGAAATTCTTCCGACCGATCGATTGGTCGCGGCCGCCGCGCGCGCGCCGGTTCCGTATTACTTCCCGCACGCACCGAGCAAACGCGTGCGCGGCTACATCGTCGGTGCGCTCAACTCGGTCGGGGAAATCGGTTCGCACACGGTGGTTGCCGTGAGCCTCGGTCAGCGCGAAGGTATCGAGGAAGGACACGTGCTCCGGGCGCTCTACAAACAGGGTTATCACATCGATCCGGTCACCGAAGGATCTTATAAGTTACCCGAAGAGGAGTCCGCGCTGCTGTTGGTGTTTCGAACGTTCGAGAAGGTGAGCTACGCGCTGGTGCTCAACGCCACCCGCCCGCTGCATCTGTCCGACGCCGTCACGACACCATAGTGCCGTTCAAATCGCTTTCCGCGTGATGGATGATCGCCGGATGAACCCGGCGGTCTCCGCTCTCTGGCTCACGCTTGCGCGCCTCCCCGGCCTCGGGCCGAGTGCGCGCGTGCGTCTCTTCGAGCGCTTCGGTTCCATCGAAGCGCTCTTCGACGCGGATCGCGCTACGCTGGCGAGCGCCCTCGCCGAGCTGGAATCCGTTCCGACGATCCGCCCGGACAGCGCTGCGGCGCTCGCCGCTCTCCAGGCGGGGCCGAGCGCTGAAGCCTTGGCGCCGGATCTCGCCTGGCTCGCGCAAGACCAGCACCACCTCGTCGCCTGGGCCGATGCGGATTACCCGCCGCTCCTGCGCGAAATTGCCGACCCTCCGGTCGCGCTTTACGTGCACGGCCGGCGCGACGTCGTCTCGTGCCCCCAACTTGCCGTTGTCGGTAGCCGCAACCCGACACCGCTCGGTGTCGAAAATGCGGCCGCTTTTGCCCGTGCACTCGCCCCAGCAGGCCTCACGATTACGAGCGGGCTCGCGCTTGGCATCGATGGCGCCGCGCACCGGGGCGCACTGGAAGCGGGCGGCAGCACAATCGCCGTCGCCGGTACGGGACTCGACCGTGTGTACCCGGCGCGGCACCGCAATCTCGCTCACGCGATCGTCGCGCACGGTGCGCTCGTTTCGGAGTTTCCGATCGGTACTCCGGCGCGCGCCGGCAACTTTCCGGTGCGCAATCGCATCATCAGTGGGATGAGCGTCGGCGTGCTTGTAGTGGAAGCGGCGCTCAAGAGCGGTTCGCTCATCACCGCCCGCCTGGCGGCCGAACAGGGCCGCGAGGTATTCGCACTGCCGGGTTCGATTCATTCGCCGCTCGCGCGCGGATGCCATGCGTTGATCCGTGAAGGCGCGAAGCTGGTCGAAACCGCCGCGCATGTTCTGGAAGAGCTCGGTCCGCTCGGTGAAACTGTGCGCGCGGCAAGCGCCCTCATCGATCCGCCGTCGTCGCTCGCTCCGCACGAGACTCAGCTGCTCGGTTGTCTCAGCGACGCACCCATGCACCTCGACGTTCTGATCGAGCGCAGTGGATTGACGGCAGATATCGTTTCCTCCATCCTGTTGCAATTAGAGTTGCGCGGGCTAGTGTTGGCGGGCCCGGGCGGTTACCAGAAAGCCGGAGGAAGATGAAAGAGACCGTATTCGACGTACTGGTCTACCTGTACGAGCACTACATGGACGACGGTCCGGAATTGCATCCCGATCAAAAACAGCTCGTGCTCGAGCTCACCGAAGCCGGCTTCCAGCGTGGTCAGATCCACAAAGCGTTCCGTTGGCTCAACGGACTCTCCGCCCACCGCCGCCGCGGCCCGCAGAAGTTGCATCGCGATTCCCGCGCAATACGGCAATACGCCCCGCATGAAGCGCACAAGCTCGACGCTCGCTGTCGCGGATTTCTTCTGACGCTCGAACAAAACGGAATGCTCGACGCGCGCACGCGCGAGCTGGTCGTCGAACGCGTCCTTGCCCTCGATATCGACGAGATCACCGTCGAGCAGCTGAAGTGGGTGGTGCTGATGGTGCTGAGCCACGAGCCCGGCCAGGAGCACGCGCACGCGTTGCTCGAAGACATGGTATTCGACGACCTGCAAGGTCACGGACTGCTCCACTGACCCTCGACCGAAACGTCCGTCACCGGACTTTTCGGCGCCGAAAAACGCGCAGGCGGCAGCCGCCGTCGCAGTTGCTGCTTGACAAGTCCCGGTATCTATCGTCAACAATGCGCCCCCCGGCATTCCAACCGCGCCATCCATAAGTCGCTACCTTGGTGGACGCGGCGCGAACCGATGCCGGAGTTGCGCGTCCAAAACTGCGAGCACGAGTAACGATGTCGAAGAATTTGATCGTTGTAGAGTCGCCGGCCAAGGCGAAGACCATGTCCAAGTACTTGGGCAAGGAGTTCCTCGCGCTTGCATCCTACGGCCACGTGCGCGACCTCGTGCCGAAACAGGGTGCGGTCGACACGGAAAATTCCTTCGCGATGAAGTATCAGCTCATCGAGAAGAACAAGAAGCACGTCGACGCCATCATCAAGGCGATGGATGAGGTCGACGCGCTCTATCTCGCAACCGACCCGGATCGCGAAGGCGAAGCGATTTCCTGGCACCTCTTCGAGATCTTGCGCGAGCGCGGCGCCCTCGACGCGAAGCCGGTGCATCGCGTCGAATTCTACGAGATCACCAAGAACGCGATTCAACAGGCCATCAAGCAGCCGCGCGAGCTGTCGCAGAACCTCGTCAATGCGCAACAGGCGCGGCGCGCGCTCGATTACCTCGTCGGCTTCAATCTGTCGCCGCTTCTTTGGAAAAAAGTACGGCGCGGTCTCTCCGCCGGAAGAGTGCAGAGCCCGGCGCTACGGCTGATCGTCGAGCGCGAGGAGGAGATCGAGCGTTTCGTACCGCGCGAATACTGGACGATCGAGTCCGATTGTCTTGCCCACGAGAAAGGTTTCGGTGCGCGGCTCACGCATTTCGCCGGCGAGAAGCTAGAGCAGTTCTCGATCGGCTCGGCCGCCCGTGCGGATGAGGTCGAGGCGGTACTGCACACCGCCGCACAAGGCCGGCTGCGCGTCGCGACGGTCGAGAAGAAGCAGCGCCGACGCAATCCGTCGCCGCCGTTCACGACCTCGACCTTGCAACAGGAAGCGGCACGCAAGCTTGGTTATTCCGCGAGCCGTACGATGCGTCTCGCACAGCAGCTCTACGAAGGCGTCGATATCGGCGGCGAAGTGACGGGTCTCATCAGCTACATGCGTACCGACTCGGTCAATCTCGCGGCCGAGGCGGTCGTCGAAATTCGCGATGTCATCAAGAACCGCTTCGGCGCGGATCATTTGCCGGACGAGCCGCAGGTCTATAAGAGCAAGTCGAAGAACGCGCAAGAAGCGCACGAAGCCATTCGCCCGACGTCGGCGGCGCGCACGCCGGATGACGTGAAGCAGTACCTCAAGCCGGAACAGCACAAGCTCTACGAGCTGATTTGGCGCCGCACCGTCGCGTGCCAAATGGTCCCCGCGCTGCTCGATACCGTTTCCGTCGATCTCGAAGCCGGCAGCGGTGACGTACCGGGAAGTACTAATGCCGCGGGAGACCGGACGTCGAGAGCGGCCAATGTGTTTCGCGCGACCGGATCGCAAGTGATCAAGCCGGGCTTCATGGCCGTGTATCAGGAAGGCAGCGATGACGCCACGCCCGAGGACGAGGACGAGAAAATCCTGCCGCCGCTCACCGAGGGCGAGATGGTCGAGCTCAAGGCCATTCGCAAGGAGCAGCATTTCACCGAACCGCCGCCGCGCTTCAGCGAAGCGAGCCTCGTCAAAGCGCTCGAAGCGTTCGGCATCGGCCGGCCGTCGACGTACGCGACGATCATCGATACGCTGGTGCGCCGGCAATACGTGACGCTCGATCAGCGCCGGTTCAAGCCGACCGACGTCGGGCGCGTCGTCAACAAATTCCTTTCAGAGCATTTCCACAACTATGTGGACTACGAGTTCACCGCGCGTATGGAAGACGATCTCGATTCGATCGCGCGCGGCGAGAAAGAGTGGCGCCCGGTCCTCAAGCAGTTCTGGGGCGAGTTCAAGAACCAGGTGAAGGAGAAGGAAAGCGTGGAGCGACCCGGCGTCGAGATGCTCGAAGAGAACTGCCCGAAATGCGGCAAGCGCCTGGCGAAGCGGCTGGGGCGCAACGGTTACTTTATCGGCTGCACCGGTTACCCCGACTGCGACTACACACGCAACGTCGACGATGCTGCAGGCGCGTCGAACGAGCCGGAGATCGTTGAAGGCCGCCTGTGCCCGAAGTGCAACTCGAATCTCGTCATCAAGCGCGGCCGCTACGGCAAATTCATCGGCTGCAGCAACTACCCCAACTGCCGGCACATGGAGCCGCTCGAAAAGCCGGAAGACACCGGCGTGCAGTGCCCCGAGTGCAAGCAAGGCAGCATGCTCAAGCGCAAGTCGCGCTACGGCAAAATATTCTACTCATGCTCGCGCTATCCCGACTGCAAGTACGCGGTGTGGAATCTGCCGGTCGCCGAGCCGTGCCCGAAGTGCGGACACCCGATCCTCACGATCAAGACGACCAAGCGCCGCGGCACAGAGAAGGTGTGTCCGCAAAAGGAATGCGGCTACGCCGTTCCGCACGAAGAGGCCCTTTCCAACTGACGGCCATCGCGCGCGCCGCGCTCATCGCTCTCTTCGCGCTGAGCGTCGGTGCATGCGCCGCATTCGGCCCGGGGCCGGGCGGTGCTCTTTCCTGGGACGATCTTCCCGGTTGGCGGGATGCGCCGGTCAAAAGCGCTTGGCCGGCGCTGCTCAACTCCTGCTCCAAGCTTCGCGGCGTCGACACGCGATGGAGCGCGATTTGCGACGATGCGAGCTTCATCACCGCGCCCGACGATGCCGTGGCGCGCGCATTCTTCGAACGCCACTTCGAGCCGCATCTCCAACGCGGAAGTTTTTTCCGTTCGCGCGCACTGGTCACCGGATATTACGAGCCGCTGCTTCACGGTAACTGGACGCGCACGGAGCGCTATCGTTATCCGATCTACCGCGCTCCCGATGATCTACTGACCGTCGATCTCGGCGCGCTCTATCCCGAATTGAAAAACAAACGCGTGCGCGGCCGTCTCAGCGGCCGGCGCGTCGTTCCCTATTACTCACGCGGGGACATCGAGTCCGAACCGCGGCCGCTGAAAGGCAACGAACTCCTCTGGGTGGACGACCCGGTTGCCTTGTTCGTTCTTCAGGTCCAGGGATCGGGCCGTGTGCAGTTGCCGTCAGGCGAGACCGTCGCGATCGGATACGCCGAACAAAACGGATACCCATATACGGCTATCGGGCGAACGTTGGTGGAACGAGCGGGCTTCAAGCTCGACGAGATCGATCTACCAAAGATCCGGGCTTGGTTGGCAGACCATCCCGAGCAGGCGCAGGCGGTGATGAACACGAACCAAAGCTACGTGTTCTTCGCGTTGCGCGACCCGGCACTTCCCGGGCCGCTCGGCGCGTTCGGCGTTCCGTTGTTTCCGGAGCGGGCGATCGCGGTCGATCCCGCGTACATTCCGCTCGGCTTGCCGATGTGGCTCGATACCGCGCTTCCGAGCGGTTCGCAACCGTACCGCCAGCTCGTGTTCGCGCACGACACCGGCGGCGCAATCAAGGGACCCCTGCGCGCGGATTTTTTCTTCGGAGCGGGACCGAGGGCCGAGGAATACGCGGGACGCATGCGCGAACCCGGGAAGCTGTACGTGTTATTGCCGCGTTAGCGAAGGCCGTACGAAATAACGGCTCAGATTTAATCCGCGTCTTTCACGACGACTGTTCCGCGACGAATTTTCCTATAACTACGATAGCGACGGCATCGACGCTGAAGACGATTCGCGCCTGTGCTTCTAACCTTTTCCGTCGTTCAGCATGGCAACGAGCTCGCGGCCGATCAGCTCGTAACGCCAGCCGCGGGCAAGCGGGCCGGCGCGGTCGCGAATCAACGCCGATAGGCTACGCCGCGTCGCCAGGACTTCGGCGCTGATGGCGTTTGCCCGCGCCACTTCATTTACCCTCGCAAGGAGCTTACGCATCAGATTTTGCTCGGCCGCCGTGGGCGGCGTCGGCTCGTTCCAAAAGACCTGAGGCGGTTCGGCGCCTGCGGCGCGCACGACGCTCACGATGTCGTCTCCATGCGTCTGCACGAGTCCGGTTGTAACTTCCCGTACGCGTGCGAGCGCTTCCCGGGTGGTCGGGCTCGCGCGCGCGATTTCGATGAGCGCTGCATCCGAAGCGATCCAGGTGCGCGGGCGATTGCGCGTTTGCGCGGTTCGCTCGCGCCAGGCGGCGAGCGCTTTGAGCACCGGCTGCGCGGCCGCAGCGAGCGCGTGGCCCGGGCCGAATCGCTGATACGCCAGCTCCGGATCGTTACGGTAGAGCGCGCTGTCGGCGAGCGCCGTGCACTCCTCCTCGAGCCACGCCAGGCGGCCGCGTGCGCGCAGCTCGGCATCGAGGCGTCGATAGACATCGCGTAGGTAAATCACGTCATCGGCGGCGTAGCGCAGTTGCTCCGCGTTGAGCGGGCGCGCTTCCCAGTTGGTACGGGTGTGCAGCTTCGGAAGCTTAACGCCGGTGACGGCTTCGACCAGGTTGCCGTAGCCGATTTGCGCAGTATGGCCGAGGAGCGCCGCTGCGATTTGCGTGTCGAATAGCGGGCGCGGCGTGTCGCGGCGCAGGTCGTAGAGCACCTCGACGTCCTGTCGTGCGGCGTGCATCACCTTTAGTACCTTGGGTGCATACAGCGCGTCGAGCAGCGGTGTCAGGTCGACTGCGAGAGGATCGACGCAGGCGACGTGTTCGTCGAGCGCGATTTGCAGCAGTCCAAGCTTGGCGTAGTACGTGCTTTCGCGGACGAATTCGGTATCGAGCGCCACCCACGGGGCAGCGGCAAGTCGGCCACAGAGCTCGGCAAGTGAGCGCGGGTCTTGTATCAAAAGTGTGTGCATGGCCGCAGTTTAAGTGCTCGACGGCGCGCTTCCCAGGAGCGTCGGGCTGTTTCGGCCCGTGACGACTGCTAAAATAACGCGCCCGCAAAACCACAGGTTTTGTGTCGCTACGGGCGCGTGTTCATCGCAGCTTCGTTTGAACGTCGGCCAGGCGCGAGCGCCCGTCAACTCTGGAAATTTACCCGATGCATCTTCATATCGCAGGAATAGGTGGCACGTTCATGGCCGGCGTTGCGTTGCTGGCGCGCGCGCTGGGACATCGGGTGACAGGTTCCGATCAAGGCCTCTACCCGCCGATGAGCACACAGCTCGCGGAGCAAGGCATCGACGTGCGCGAAGGTTACGAGGCGTCGCATCTCGATCCGCGGCCGGATAGCGTCATCATCGGCAATGCCCTCTCGCGCGGGAATCGGCTGGTCGAAGCGGTGCTCGATCGGGACCTTCCGTACATCTCCGGCGCACAGTGGATCGCCGAGAACGTGCTGCAGGGCCGCTGGGTGCTCGCGGTGGCCGGCACGCACGGCAAGACCACCACGGCTTCGATGCTGGCGTGGATTCTGGAATACGCCGGCTTCAAACCCGGGTTCTTGATCGGCGGTGTCCCCGCGAACTTCGGCGTGTCGGCACGCCTGGGCGATTCCCGGTTTTTCGTCATCGAAGCCGACGAATACGACACCGCCTTCTTCGATAAGCGCTCGAAATTCGTCCATTATCGGGCGCGCACCGCGGTGCTGAACAATCTCGAATACGACCACGCCGACATCTTTCCCGATCTCGAAGCGATCAAGCGTCAGTTCCATCATTTCGTGCGCGTGGTGCCTCCGTCCGGGCGCATTCTCGTTCACGCCGCGGATGCAAATCTTCCCGATGTGCTCGCGCGCGGCTGCTGGACGCCGGTCGAGAAATTCGGCGCGGGCGGCGACTGGACAGCGAGTCCGCTCACCGAAGATGCGGGGCGTTTTCGGGTGCACTTACGCGGCCGCGACGTCGGCGAGGTGCGCTGGGAGCTGTACGGCGCGCACAACGTCGACAACGCGCTCGCCGCGATTGCCGCCGCGCACCACGCCGGCGTTCCGGTTGAACGCGCGGTCGCCGCGCTCGCCGCGTTTCGCAATGCAAAGCGCCGACTCGAGCTGCGCGGTCGGATCGATGGCGTCACCGTCTACGACGATTTTGCGCATCATCCGACCGCGATTCGTGCGACGCTCGGAGCGCTGCGCGCGCGCGTCGGGCGCAGCCGCATCATCGCGGTGCTCGAGCCGCGCTCGAACACCATGCGTCTTGGTGTCCACCGCGACGAGCTCGCGGGCTCCTTCGCCGACGCCGAGCAGGTGTTTCTGTTTCAGCCGCCGGGGCTTGGATGGGATCTCGGTGCCGTCGTCGCGGAGCTTCCCGGGCGCGCCGCGGCGTACGCGACCACGGAGGCGTTGCTCGCCGCGCTGCGTGCGGCCGTTCGCAGCGGGGATCATGTGCTCATCATGAGCAACGGTAGTTTCGACAACTTGCACACGCGGCTGCTCGACAGCTTGCGGGCGAACGGACGTGGGTGAGGTCCCGCTTTTTCTGCTGAACACGGTGCTGTTTCCCGGCGGGCGCCTGACGGTCCGCGTGTTCGAGAAACGCTACTTCGATATGGTGACGACTTGCCTCAAGTCGAACCGGCCATTCGGCGTATGTCTGATAAAGCGCGGTAAAGAGGTCGGCGACGCGGCCGAGCCGCAGGAGGTCGGCACACTCGCCGAAATCGTTCAGTGCGACATGGAGCAGCCGGGAATCCTCCAAGTAACGGCTCGGGGCGCTGGTCGGTTTCGGGTGCGGGCAACGGTGAAGCAAAAAGATCAGCTGGTGCTGGCCGACGTCGAGTCGCTGACCGAGACCGTCGGGACCTTGCCGGAGCGGCACGGGCGACTGGTCGAGGCGTTGCGGCGGGTACTCGATCAGGCCGGCGAGCAGAGCTACTTTCCGCCGCCTCAATGGGATGATCCGGCTTGGGTCAGCGGGCGGCTTGCGGAACTGCTCCCCCTGCCCCTAGGTCTTAAACAGGCATTGTTGGAGCTCGACGATATCAATACGCGGCTCGACGTCCTGGCAGAGCTGTTTCCGCCACGCGCCGAGCCGAACGCCGGGTAATTTGCCTAGCCGACCGGCGTTGACTAGGCTGCGCCTACCAAAATGAGAGGGGTAATACGCATGAAGCACTTCCGTCTGCTGGCTCTGGTCCTGGTTCTCGCCATCCTGCCATTTGCCCCGGTGCAGGCTTTGCAAAAGGGCCGCGACTACGTTGCCCTGCCGAAGCCGCAGCCGGTCGAAACGGGCAATAAGATCGAAGTACGCGAATTCTTTTGGTACGGCTGCCCCCACTGCTACGCGCTCGAGCCGGCGCTCGCGAAGTGGCTCAAGCAAAAGCCCGCCAACGTCGAATTCATCCGCACTCCGGCGACGGCGCCGAACTGGTTGCTGCACGCGCAGGCGTATTACGCGTTTGCCTCCCTGGGCGCGACGGAGCGGACGCATGCCGCTCTGTTCCGCGCCATCCATCAAGAGAACCGCCGGCTCAACAGCGAGGACGCGCTCGCTGATTTCGCCAAGCAACAGGGGATCGATCCCGCCAAGTTCCGGGAGGCGTTCAACTCTTTCGGCGTGCGGATGAACGTGGAGAAGGCCAAACGCGTCAACGAGGCATATGAGGTGACGTCGGTTCCCATGCTTGCCGTGGACGGAAAATACCTGACCAGCGCGAGCATGGTTGGCAGCGAAGAAGGCCTTATCCCCGCGCTGGATCAGCTGGTGCAACAGGCGGCGAAGGAGCGGGGCGCCAAGCCGGCCGCAAAATAACGGTGTAAAAAGGGGGCACGATCCCAATTTTACGGGCTATATACTGGGGAGTGTGCCGTGCGGTCGTTGTTCTTTGGACGGCGGGCCCCCAGTTATATCGATTCGTAACGCGCGCGTAACGTCGATCTCATCTCGGAATAGTCATGGCTGATACTGCTAAGAGTAACCGCCCGGCGGTGCTGACAGCTGCGTCGCCGCTTGGCGCGAACGCTTCCTACCTGGAAGCCCTGTATGAAGCTTATTTGAACGAGCCTGCTTCGGTGGACGCGACGTGGCGCAGCTATTTCGACAGCCTCCCGCGCGTCGACGGAAGCGCGGTCGACACGCCCCACTCCCCGGTTCGAGCGGCGTTCCGTCGGCTTGCTCGTACCAATGTCGCGACCGTAGTGGTCCCGGCCGAAGCCAAGGCGCAAGCGCCCGACAAGGAGCGCAAGCAGATCCGGGTGCTCCAGCTCATCAACGCCTTCCGCGTGCGCGGGCATCAGCGTGCGAAGCTCGATCCGCTCGGCATCGCCCAGCCGCCACCCGCGCCGGATCTGGATCTCTCTTTCCACGGACTCACGCCATACGATCTCGACACCGTTTTCGATACCGGCTCACTGGTCGGTCCGCGGCGCGCCACGCTGCAAGAGATTCTCGATATTCTCAATCGCACGTACTGTGGGACGATCGGCGCGGAGTACATGCACATCACGGATACCGCCGAGAAGCGCTGGTTGCAGAGCTGTCTCGAAAGCGTGCGCGGTGTGCCGAGCTACCCGCCCGAGGTGAAGCAGCGCCTGCTCGATCGCCTCATCGCAGCGGAAGGTCTCGAGCGCTACTTGCACACGAAGTATGTCGGCCAAAAACGCTTCTCGCTCGAAGGCGGCGAAAGCCTGATCCCATTGCTCGATGAGCTGATTCAGCGCAGCGGCTCCTACGGCATGAAGGAGATGGTCATTGGCATGGCGCACCGCGGGCGCTTGAACGTGCTCGTAAACATCATGGGGAAGAAGCCGGCGGATCTGTTCGCCGAGTTCGACGGCAAGGCGAAGACGGTGAACGACGGCACCGGCGACGTGAAGTATCACCTCGGCTATTCCTCGGACATGCAGACGCCGGGGGGCGCGGTTCACCTCGCGCTCGCGTTCAATCCGTCGCATCTGGAAATCGTGGGCCCCGTCGTAGAAGGCTCCGTGCGCGCACGGCAGCAGCGCGTCCGCGACCGCACCGGCTCGCGCGTGCTCGCGGTCCTGATCCACGGCGACGCCGCGTTCGCGGGGCAAGGCGTTGTCGCCGAGACGTTCAATATGTCGCAGGCGCGCGGCTACACGACCAAGGGCACGGTGCACATCATCGTGAACAACCAGATCGGCTTCACGACGAGCGCCGCGCAGGATGCGCGCTCAACAACGTACGCGTCGGACGTCGCAAAGATGATCGGCGCGCCGATTTTTCACGTGAACGCGGACGATCCCGAAGCGGTCATGTTCGTCACGCAGGTGGCGCTCGATTACCGCATGACGTTCCGCAAGGACGTCGTCATCGATCTCATTTGTTATCGCCGTCACGGACACAACGAGGCCGACGAACCGGCAGTGACGCAACCCATGATGTATCGCGCGATTCGCCAACTTCCGACGACGCGCGATCTCTATGCGCGTAAGCTCGCAAAAGAAGGCGTGCTCGATCTCGATTCGGCGCAAGAGCGTATTGCCGCGTATCAAAAGGCGCTCGACGCCGGCGACAGCGTCGTGCCGAATCTGCTGCCGCGCGAGAAGTCGCGGCACCATTACGACGACTGGACGCCGTACATCGGCAAGACCTGCCCGGACACGATCGACACGCGCGTCGGGCTGTCCGAAATCCGCGAGCTCGCCGAGCGCCTCGACCGTGTGCCCGAAGGCTTCGATTTGCACCCACAGGTGGCGAAAGTTTACGAGGCGCGGCGCAGGATGGCGGCCGGCGCGCAACCGATCGACTGGGGTTTTGCGGAAACGTTGGCCTACGCGACGCTCCTCAAGGACGGTTTCCCCGTTCGGATCTCCGGCCAGGACTCGGGCCGCGGCACGTTCGTCCATCGGCACGCGATCGTCTACAGCACGAAAGACGGTGCGAGCTACGTTCCGCTGCGAAACGTCTACGAGGGCCAGCCGAACTTCATCGTCATCAACTCGCTGTTGTCCGAAGAAGCCGTGCTCGCGTTCGAATACGGTTACGCGACGACCGATCCGCGCACGCTGACGATCTGGGAAGCGCAGTTCGGCGACTTTGCCAACGGCGCGCAGGTCGTGATCGACCAGTTCATCAGCGCCGGCGAGCAGAAATGGAACCGACTGAACGGACTCGCGCTCTTCCTGCCGCACGGTTATGAAGGTCAGGGACCCGAGCATTCCTCGGCGCGACTCGAGCGGTTTCTGCAACTATGTGCGCAGCAGAACATGATCGTCGCGACGCCGACGACGCCCGCGCAAATGTTCCACCTGCTGCGCCGACAAATGCATTGGGGTTGTCGCAAGCCGTTAATCGTGATGACGCCGAAGAGTTTGCTGCGCTATCGGCTGTCGTTCAGCTCGCTCGAAGACCTGACGCAGGAATCGTTCCGCACGCTCCTACCGGAGGTCGATGCGATCGATCCGGCCGGCGTGAAGCGCGTGATCATTTGCAGCGGCAAGGTTTATTACGACCTGTTGGAGCAGCGCCGCGCCCAAAAACGGGACGACGTCGCGATCGTCCGCGTCGAGCAGCTCTATCCGTTCCCGGAGGCGTTGCTCGCGCAGGAACTGGGACGCTATCCGAATGCCGAGAAATTCCTCTGGTGCCAGGAAGAGCCGCGCAATCAGGGCGCCTGGTACACGACTCGCCACCGCCTTCAACGGGCCGTGCCGCGTGGCCGTGAGGTAGAGTACGCGGGTCGTCCGACCATGGCGGCTCCGGCGGTGGGTGATCATCATCTGCACTTAAAGCAGCTGGAGGAGTTTCTCGCGGAAGCGCTCGGGCCGGTCACGCACGAGAAAGCGCTTCCACCGGGACCGACCGAATCCAAGCCGCAGGCGCTGACGAGTTAGCACGCGGGAAAGGAACGCGCGCTCGGTGCCAAGCATGCGGAGCGACGACACAAGGCGAGATCGTGCGCGCTCGAAACGACCGAGCGCCGCCCCTAACAAAAAGGAGAGAAGATGACAGACGTAGCGGTTCCCGCTTTCCCCGAATCCGTAACCGACGGCACGCTCGTCGGGTGGCGCAAGCGTCCTGGCGAGGCGGTGAAGCGCGGCGAGGTGGTCGCCGACATCGAAACGGACAAAGTCGTCTTTGAGGTGCCGGCGACCGAAGACGGTGTGCTCGAAGAAATCGCAGTGCCCGAGGGCACGACGGTAACATCCGGTCAGGTTATCGGACGAATCAAAGCGGGTGCGAAGGCGATGGCGGCAGCAACGCCGAAAGCCGTGGAAGAACCGAAGCCCCGTCCGGCGCCCGTCCCGACGCCGGCACGCGCCGAGCCTCCCGCCGTTTCGGCGGCACCGAATCCGCCGTCGCGACCCGAACCCGCCGTCATGCCGGCGGCACGCCGGGCGATGGCGGAGCGCGGTATTGCTCCGAGTGCGGTCTCCGGAAGCGGCAAGGGCGGCCGCGTCCTCAAGGAAGACGTGCTGAAGGAACTCGAAGCGCCGGCACGCCCCGCCGAGCCGGCGCGCGCGCCGGCCGCTGCCGTCGTCGAGCTCGCTCCCGCCGAAACGGCCACCGGCGCGCGCCCCGAGAAGCGCGTGCCGATGACGCGGTTGCGTGCGCGTATCGCCGAGCGGCTGGTGCAGGTTCAGCACGCGACCGCGAGCCTTACCACGTTCAATGAAGTCAACATGCAGCCGATCATGGAGCTGCGCAATCGCTATCGCGACGCGTTCGAGCGCGAGCACAAGATCAAGCTCGGGTTCATGTCGTTCTTCGTCAAGGCATCGATCGAAGCGCTCAAGCGTTTTCCCGAGGTCAACGCCACCATCGACGGCACCGACATCGTTTACCACGGTTACCACGATATCGGGATTGCCGTGAGCACGCCGCGCGGGCTCGTGGTTCCGATTCTGCGCGATGCGGATCGGATGGATATGGCGACGATCGAGGCGCGGATCAAAGAATACGGCGACAAGGCGCAGACGGGCACGCTTGCGATTGCCGACATCACCGGCGGTACCTTTACAATTACCAACGGCGGCGTTTTCGGGTCGCTCGTGTCGACACCGATCCTGAATCCGCCGCAGAGCGCGATTCTCGGTATGCACAAGATCCAGGATCGACCGGTAGCCGAGAACGGCGCGGTCGTGATTCGGCCGATGATGTATCTCGCGCTCACGTACGACCATCGCATCATCGACGGACGCGAAGCAGTGCGCTTCCTCGTCACGATAAAAGAGATGATCGAGGACCCGGCTCGTCTGCTGCTTGGCGTATGATGCGCCGCTCGACAGCGTGACCGTATTTTCGAGGAACGGGATACATGGCAGAACGTTTTGACGTCGTGGTTATCGGTGCCGGGCCGGCCGGTTACGTTGCGGCCATTCGGTGCGCGCAGCTCGGCATGCATACGGCTTGTGTCGATGAATGGCTCGCGCCGGGCGGCAAACCGGCGCTCGGCGGCACGTGTCTCAACGTCGGGTGTATTCCTTCCAAGGCGCTCCTCGAGGCGTCCGAGCTCTTTATCGAAGCGAAGCACGGCGCCGCGTACGGCATCCGTACGCAGGACGTCACGCTCGATCTCGCCGGCATGATGCGGCACAAAGACAAAGTCGTCGGCGAGCTCACCGGCGGCGTCGCCGGTTTGTTTCGTGCCCACGGCGTGACGTGGGTCGCGGGCCGCGGCAAGCTGCTGCCGAATCACCGCGTGGAAGCGACCGAGCACAACGGTGCGGTGCGCGTCCTCGAAGCGCAAAACGTAATTCTCGCGAGCGGCTCGACGCCGATCGAGCTTGGCGTCGCGCCGCTGCAAGGCGAGCGCATCGTCGATTCCGCCGGTGCGTTGGCGTTCGATTCCGTACCGGCGCGTCTCGGCGTCATCGGTGCCGGTGTTATCGGTCTCGAGCTCGGCAGCGTGTGGCAGCGGCTCGGCTCGAACGTGGTGCTGCTCGAAGCGCAGGAACGTTTTCTGGCGATGGCCGATGGCCAGGTCGCGCGCGAAGCGCACAAACAATTCACCGCCCAAGGGCTCGACATCCGGCTCGGCGCGCGCGTGCGCGGATCGAAGATCACCGACAACGGCATTATCGTCGACTACGACGACAAGGCCGGCGCGCAGCAGCTCGAATGCGACCGCCTCATCGTCGCGGTGGGACGCCGGCCGAACACCGACGGCCTGTACGAGGCGAGCACCGAGCTGCTGCTCGACGAGTTCGGTTTCATCCATGTCGACGAGCGCTGCCGCACCAATCTACCGGGCGTATACGCGATCGGCGATGTCGTGCGCGGTCCGATGCTCGCGCACAAAGGGATGGAAGAAGGCGTGATGGTCGCCGAAACGATCGCAGGCCACTATGCCGAAGTGAACTACGACATCATCCCCTCCGTGATCTACACCTCGCCTGAGATCGCCTGGGCCGGCAAGACGGAAGAAGCGCTGAAGGCGGCCGGCGTCAGTTACCGCGTGGGCAGCTTTCCGTTCGCCGCCAACGGCCGCGCCAAGGCTCTCGGCGCGACCGGCGGCTTCATCAAATTGCTCGCCGATGCCAAGAGCGATCGGGTCCTTGGCGTACACATGATCGGTCCGCAGTGCGCGGAGCTGATCGCGCTCGGGGTGATGGCGATGGAGTTCGGTGCGTCGAGCGAAGACATCGCGCTTACGATGTTCGCGCATCCGAGCCTGTCGGAATCGTTCCACGAATCTGCGCTCTCGGTGCTCGGTCGCCCGCTCCACATCGCGAAGGCGGCACGCCCGGCACGCGCGGCGGAAGCTTAGGCGCTCGACTGCGTCCGTCCGCTCCGGCCTCTTCCTAACGGTTAGGTGACATCGTTCGCAGCGGGTACAATAGCTCTTCACTGCGCCCTTAGCTCAGCTGGATAGAGCGTCGGCCTCCGGAGCCGAAGGTCAGAGGTTCGAATCCTCTAGGGCGCGCCAAATTTCTGCCACCGCCGCAAGGCCAGAGCGCGGATTCCCCAAAGGCTCTCGGGACATTTGCGGAACGCTGGACCTGCGCAAGCGTACACGAGGCGGCTATACTACAACGCGGTTCCAGGGCCTGCCCCGCGGGCGGGAGTTTTCAACTCATATGGATGAAAAAAGGTAAAAAATGAGTGACCGTGAATTCTTGAAACTGTTTTCGGGCTTCATCGGCGCGCTGGTCGCGCTGACGATCGTGCTGCTCATCCTCGCCAATGTGATCGGCGGCAAGAGCACCCGTGAGACGATCGATCAAAAAGCGGTGGCCGAACGCGTGAAGCCGGTTGGCGAAGTGAGTATCGGACAAGCGCCGGCGGGCGGCGGGATGAATTTGATCGCAACTGCGAACGCCGCGGGCGATGACAAAGGCAAGAGCATCTACGACGGTACCTGCGTCGCCTGCCACGCAGCCGGTGTTGCCGGTGCGCCGAAGTTCGGCGACAAAGCGGCATGGAAACCGCGTATCGCCCAAGGCAAGGACACGCTCTATCAGCATGCTATCAAGGGGTTCCAGGGCAAGACCGGAATGATGCCGCCCAAAGGCGGCAATACCGCGCTGCCCGACGCCGATGTGAAGGCGGCGGTGGACTACATGGTGTCGAAAGCGCAGTAACGACGCCGTCGCGACGCGAGAAAAAGCGGCCCTCGGCCGCTTTTTCTTTTGGTGAGTTCAACCGACCGCCGGTCGATCGAGTGCGCGGTATTGAATCGCCTCGGCGATGTGGGCGGACGAGACCGAGTCCGACGCGGCGAGGTCGGCGATGGTGAGCGCGACTTTCAAAACCCGGTGGTAGGCGCGCGCGCTCAGACCGAGACGCGTCATCGCCTGATCGAGTAGGCGCTGCGAGTCGACATCGATGCGGCAGCTTTCCTCCACCTGCTTGCTGCTCAGTGCGTGGTTGGTACAGCCGTTGCGCCCCTGCTGACGCGCTCGTGCCCGTTCGATGCGTTCGCGCACCGCGGCCGAGTTGTCGCCTTCCCGCGGAGCCCGGCTGAGCAACAGCTCGCGCGGGACGGCGGGAACCTCCACGTGCAGATCGATGCGATCGAGTAAAGGCCCCGAGATGCGCGCACGATAGGCGCGCACGCGATCCTGGGTGCAGCGGCAGCGATCGGTGCCGTCGCCCAAATAGCCGCACGGACACGGGTTCATCGCGGCGACCAGTTGAAAGCGCGCCGGAAACTCGGCTTGGCGCGCTGCGCGCGAAATCGTGATGGTGCCGGACTCGAGCGGCTCGCGCAGCACTTCGAGCACAGCGCGATCGAATTCCGGCAACTCGTCCAAAAAGAGGACACCGTGGTGGGCGAGTGAAATTTCTCCCGGCCGTGGATGACTGCCGCCGCCGACGAGCGCCACACCCGAGGCCGTGTGGTGCGGCGCGCGAAACGGCCGCTCGCCCCAGCGCGCGACGGAAAATCCCCGGTAAGCGGATTCGATGGCGGCCACTTCAAGCGCCTCTTCGTCCGAGAGCGGCGGCAGGATTCCGGGCAGACGCATCGCGAGCATCGTTTTCCCGGAGCCCGGCGGGCCGACGAGCAGGAGGCTGTGATCTCCGGCGGCGGCGATTTCGAGCGCGCGCTTCGCGCGATGCTGTCCGCGAATGTCGCTCAGATCGGGCGCCGGCGAACGCGACATCGGTCGGCGCTGAGAGGGAATAGGCTCGAGTCGTTTCACGTCTGCGAGGTGCGCCGTGACTTCGAGCAGATGCGGTGCGCCGATAACGGCGACCCCATCGACCAGTGCCGCTTCGGGACCGTTCTCGGCGGGTAGAATCAGTGCCCGCGAATCGGCCCGCGCAGCGAGCGCTGCGGTCAAAGCACCGCGCACCGGACGCAGCGCGCCGGTCAGCGCGAGCTCGCCGATGAATTCGTATCGATCGAGCGGCGCCGCGGGCACCTGACCGGAGGCGACGAGAATGCCGAGCGCGATTGGTAGATCGAACCGACCCCCCTCCTTGGGCAGATCGGCCGGGGCCAGATTGACCGTGATGCGCCGGGCTGGAAATTCGAATTGCGCGTTCAACAGTGCCGCGCGCACGCGGTCTTTGCTTTCCTTTACGGCCGCTTCCGGCAGGCCGACGATGGAAAGGCTCGGCAGTCCGTTAGCGAGATGCACCTCGACGGTGACCGCCGGTGCATCGATACCGACTTGCGCACGACTGTGGACGACCGCGAGCCCCACGCGCTTATCTCTCGGGGTCGCGTAAGGTCAGCGGTTCTCGGCGCCTCGCTCGAGCGCCGCGATTCGTTCTTCCATTTCCTTGAGCCGTGCACGAGTGCGCGCGAGCACCGCTTCCTGAACTTCCAGTTCCTCGCGGGTTACCAAATCGAGTCGGTCAAAGGCGGCGGTGAGAGCGGCACGCAGATTTCGTTCGAGATCAGCCGGCGTGCTCGGCAGCAGCCGCGCGACCGATGCAACAAGGTCATCGACAACTTTGGGATTAATCATGTTTCAGGTCCGCAGCCAGTATAACAGCTGGATCTTGCGCGGTGAGACGCACTTTCGTTCGCCCGAGCCACGATTCGGCTGCGACGCTCGCGCTTTTGCTCCAATGCTCCGGCTGCTGCGTGGCCGACGTGGACAGCTGCCGATACTGTGGACGCTGTCGCATTGACGGGGGCGTCACGACTCTTTCGGCGTTCGTTGCGATCTATATGAGTGGAGCAGTGAGCCGCAACCGCCCCGTCTTCGAATCGTCACAATCGTGAAGAAAGCCGAAGAAGGCTGAACCGTACTAAGCCACGCGACCCCGATGGCCCCGGCCTTACCGACCGACGAATGTCTTAATCATGCCTCGACCCTAATCCAGGCGTTCGAAGGTTCCAGCATCGACCTTTCCGATCTCGCTAAACGCTTCCATGCCGCCGCGGTCCACTTGCGGTCGCCGCACACATCTGGTGCACCCTTCGTTTTGCCGCGGCTTACCGTGGTGCAAACCGGTGTCCAGATCGGGTCAAGAGAAGGCTTAAGTAGCTGTAATAGAGGATAAAAACACAGTGGCACAGAAGATGCTCTAGGAGCGGGCACAGGGACGATCAGCTGACCGTAACCACGATCTTTTTTCAGGTAGACGGGCGTACAGGAGCTTTGACGACGGGTCGGTTCCGTCCTCTGACCAAAATAAAGACCAGGAGACATAGAGAATGAAAACATCATGTAAGGCGCTCGTCGCCGGATCCCTGTTGCTGGCTTCCGGAGTGGCAGCCGCGGCGGACTCAAGCCTCAGCGCAAACGTCGGGTTGACTTCGGATTACCGTTTCCGCGGTGTCTCGCAAAGCGCGAAAGATCCTGCGCTTCAGGGCGGGGTCGATTACACGCACCCGAGCGGCTTCTATCTCGGAACGTGGGCATCGACGATCGACTTCGATTCTTTCGATCCAGATGCGGACATCGAGCTCGATCTTTACGGCGGTTACAAGTGGAAAATGTCTGGAATCGAATGGGATGTCGGAGTTATTCACTACGCTTATCCCGGATCGAGTAGCGGTACCGACCTGCCGTTCACAGAACTTTACTTCGGCGGCACCTACGGGCCGGTCAACGCGAAGATTTTCTACACCGACGACTACACCGGGCCGACGTCAAAGAGCGCAACGTATCTGACCGTGGGCCTCACCCAAGAGCTCGGCAGCGGCTTTACGCTGGGCGCGTCGGTCGGCCGTTCGAGCGGCGGTGGCATCAAAGACACCTTCGGCGACGACTACACCGATTTCAAAATCGGCGTCTCGAAGGACTTCTTTGGCGTCACCTTCAATCTGTCTTATGTCGATACATCGGGCATTTCGCCGGACATCAAGACGGACGTCTTCAACACCGAGGGGACAGTCGTCCTGACGGCCACGAAGACGTTTTGAACCAGTCGTGGGGCCGGCTTGCCGGCCCCCTGGTTTTCCGCAGGAGAGAGCAGATGAAATTCGTCACTGCAATCATTAAACCATTCAAGCTCGATGACGTGCGCGACGCATTGTCCGAAGTCGGTGTGCAAGGCGTCACGGTCACCGAGGTGAAAGGTTTCGGGCGGCAAAAGGGCCACACCGAGCTTTATCGTGGCGCGGAGTACGTGGTCGACTTTCTGCCGAAAGTAAAAATCGAGGTCGCGATCGACGACAACATGCTGGACCGCGTGATCGAGGCGATGACCAAAGCCGCGCGCACCGACAAGATCGGCGACGGAAAAATCTTCGTGTTCGATCTCGAACAAGTGGTACGCATCCGTACCGGCGAGACCGGCCGAGATGCGCTCTAGGGGGATGTACACAATGAAAAAACGACTCGCAAGATTCACCTTACTCGGCGCGCTGCTCGTCGGTTTGCTCGGAGCTCTGCCCGCCATCAGCTTCGCGGCGGACCAGCCCGCCAGCCCGGCGCCCGCGGCCTCGACGCCAGCGGCCTCTACGGCGCCCGCCCCGGCCGCCCCCGCGGCGCCCGCGATGAAGGTCGACAAGGGCGACACCGCCTGGATGATGATATCGACCATCCTCGTCCTGTTGATGACCGTCCCCGGCCTCGCGCTCTTCTACGGTGGCCTAGTGCGTTCGAAGAACGCGCTGTCGACCCTGATGCATGTGTTCGCCGTTTTCTGTCTGATCGGCGTGCTCTGGGTAGTGTACGGCTACAGTCTCGCGTTCTCGGCGGGCGGCTCGATGAACAGCTTCATCGGCGGGCTCGACAAGGTGTTTTTGAAAGGCGTGACGCCCGATTCGATGTCCGAGACGTTTACGAAGGGCGTGGCGATTCCGGAACTCGTGTTCGCGATGTTCCAGCTCACCTTTGCGGCCATCACGACCTGCTTGATCGCCGGCTCGTATGCCGAACGCATCAAGTTCTCCGCGGTACTGGTTTTTTCGGCGCTGTGGTTCACGTTCTCGTACGCGCCGATCGCACACATGGTGTGGTTCTGGGGCGGGCCGTCCGCTTTCAAAGACCCGTCCGGATTCCTGTTTGCCAAGGGCGCGATCGATTTCGCGGGCGGGACGGTCGTGCACATCAACTCCGGCATCGCTGGGCTGATGGCCGCGCTCGCGCTCGGCAAGCGGGTCGGCTACCCGCGTACGGCGATGCCACCGCATAGCCTGACGCTGACGATGATCGGCGCCTGCCTGCTTTGGACCGGCTGGTTCGGCTTTAACGCCGGCTCGAATCTGGAAGCGGCGGGCGGTGCAGTCGTCGCGCTGGTCAATACCATGTTCGCCACGATGGTCGCGGCGTTGGCCTGGATGTTCGTGGAATGGCTGTTCCGCGGCAAACCGTCGATGCTCGGCGCGGCGTCGGGTGCGGTCGCGGGTCTGGTTGCGATCACGCCGGCTTCCGGTTTCGTCGGTGTCGGCGGAGCGCTGGTCATCGGCCTCGGTGCGGGCGTCGTCTGCTTCTGGGCGGTGACCTGGCTCAAAGGCAAGCTCGGCTACGACGACGCGCTCGATGCCTTCGGTATTCACTGCGTGGGCGGCATCCTCGGCGCGATTTTGACGGGTGTATTCGTCGACCCCGCGCTCGGCGGCACGGGTATCTTCGACTACGAAAAAAATGCGGTTGGAGCCTTTGATCTGACCGGCCAGGTAATCAGTCAGCTCTGGGCCGTCGGCACGACGCTCGTTTGGTCGGGTGTCGTGGCGTTCGTGCTCTTCAAGCTCATCGACCTCACCATCGGCCTACGGCCGAGCGAAGACGCCGAGCGTGAAGGTTTGGACATCACCGAGCACGGCGAAACCGCTTACAACGTTTGATTAGGGCGGGTACTAAAAAGGTATTCGGGCGCCTTCGGGCGCCCGTTTTTTTTGGGCCGTTACCGACGGTTGCGGAGTAAATCCTCGAGAAATGCAGGCGCCGCCTGCGCCGCCCGATGAATAGCCGGACTGTAGTAGCGCGTCAGAAATTTTCTGTCCGCGGCGTCGCGCTCCCGAAAAGCGCTGGAGCCGCTTTTGCGAGCGAGTGTGGCGCTCCACCATCCGGACGGATACGTGCACTGTGGAAAGTTGAGTGTGACGACGTCGCCGAAACCCGCGGCGCGAAAGCGCTGCTGCACGGTGTGAATGAGCTCGGCATGAAATAGCGGCGACTCGCTCTGACCCACGACGACGCCTTCGGCCGTGAGCGCGCGCAGGCAATTTCGATAGAACTCCTCGGAGAAGAGGCCGGCCGCCGGACCGACCGGGTCGGTCGAGTCGACGATGATCACGTCATACGATGCGGGCACCGCGCGCGCCACCCACTCGATGCCGTCGGCAAAGTGCAGGCGCGCACGCGGATCGTTGTTCGACGCGCACAGCTCCGGGAAAAACCGCTCCGCGACCCGGGTCACTCGTTCATCGAGCTCCACCTGCTCGGCGAGCTCGACGGTGCCGTGTTTCAACACCTCGCGCAGCGTGCCGCAATCGCCCCCGCCAATGATGAGCGCGCGCCGCGGACGCGGATGCGTGAAGAGCGCCGGGTGCGACATCATCTCGTGGTAAATGAAATTGTCGCGATCGGTCACCATGACGAGCCCGTCGAGCGTCATGAGCGTGCCGAACGTCTCCGTCTCGTAGATTTCGATGCGCTGATAAGGCGATTGCTCATCGTGCACCTTGTCGCGAATCTTGAGTGAGATCGCCGCGCCCTGTTCGGCCCATTGCTCGGTGTACCACGTCTTGTCGAGTGCCATCGTTTGCCCCGGATCGATCGAGGGCGCTCACGATACCGAAGCGCGCCGCGAAGCAAAAGCCGCTCTTAGCAGTTTTTTGAAAAAGACGTCCCTGGCGTTTTTCAACTCGCTTCGGGGCGGCGCCTGCCGCGCCTCGCTCCGAAGATCGAGCGCTCGCGTGTTTTGATCTTCGAGGCGGCACGTCCTTGTGGCGCTAGCAGTTCGTTTTTAACGAACGGCTAAGTTTTCTTCTCGGGATGATTCCTCCATAATTCGGCCTCCTCAACGTCCACGGTTGCCGATGAGCTGGAGCACTTCCAAGGCCCGCGACGAGTACAACATCGCCCACTGGGGCAACGGCTATTTCGACGTCAACGATCGCGGCCATGTCGTCGTGCGGCCCGATCCCGGCTCGCCGCACGCCGTCGATCTCTACGAGCTGACGCGGGAGTTTCGTGCGCTCGATCTCGCGCTGCCGGTGCTGGTCCGCTTTTCCGGCATCCTCCAGCATCGCGTGCAGGAACTCTGCAACGCATTCGATGCAGCCGCACGCGAGCGTAGCTTCAATGGCCGGTATACGGCGGTTTATCCGATCAAAGTCAACCAGCAACGCAGCGTCGTCGAAGCCTTGCTCGCAAGCGGCGGCGAGCGCATTGGCCTCGAAGCGGGATCGAAGCCCGAGCTGCTCGCGGTCCTCGCACGTTCGCGCCCTAACGGCATTGTCGTCTGCAATGGCTACAAGGACCGCGAATACATCCGCTTGGCGCTCATCGGAAGAGCGCTCGGTCACCGTGTGTATATCGTCGTCGAGAAATTGTCGGAGCTCGAGCTGGTGCTCTCGGAGGCCAAGAGCCTCGGTGTTACGCCGCTGCTCGGTCTGCGCGTGCGCCTCGCGTCGATCGGCGCCGGCAAATGGCAGAACACGGGCGGCGAAAAATCGAAGTTCGGGCTCGCGGCGTCGGACGCATTGCGCGCCTGCGAGCGGCTGCGCGAAGCTGGCGCGCTCGGCGCACTGCAGATGGTGCATTTCCACATGGGTTCGCAAATCGCGAACGTGCAGCACATCCAATCGGCCATGCGTGAAGCGGCGCGCTACTACGCGGAGCTGCGCGCGCTCGGCGCCGAGATCGAAGTATTGAACGTCGGCGGCGGCCTCGGCGTCGATTACGAGGGCACGCGCTCGCGCAGTTTCTGCTCGACCAACTATTCGGTGCAGGAGTACGCGAACAACATCGTGTACGGCATCGCGGAGATTTGCGATGAAAAGGGGTTACCGCATCCGGACATCGTGAGCGAATCCGGGCGCGCGCTCACCGCGCACCACGCGGTGTTGATTACGAACGTCGTGGAAAGCGAACGCGCGCCGGGCTCGGGCACGGTGCGCGCGCCCCGTGCGGACGAGCCGGCATTGATTCGCGACATGTGGCACTCGTATACGAACGTCGCCAGTCGCTCCGCCATCGAGGCATACCACGATGCGGCGTACTATCTGGCTCAGGCGCAGGGTATGTTCAATCACGGCGTGCTCTCGCTCGCGCAACGGGCTCGCGCCGAGCAGATTTACTTCGCCACCTGCTGGAAAGTGCGCGAGCTGCTCGAACCGGCGGCGAAGGCCCACCGTGAAGTCCTCGATGAGCTGAACGAGAAGCTCGCCGACAAGTACTTCTGTAACTTCTCGCTGTTTCAGTCGATGCCGGATCATTGGGCGATCGATCAGATTTTTCCGATCCTGCCCCTCAACCGGCTCGACGAGCGCCCCACCCGCCGCGCAGTGCTGCAAGACATCACGTGCGATTCGGATGGACGCGTGGATCTCTACGTTAACTCGGAAGGTGTCGATACGACGCTCCCGCTGCACCCGATGCGCAACGGCGATCCGTATCTGCTCGGCATCTTTCTCGTCGGCGCCTATCAGGAAATACTCGGCGACATGCACAATCTGTTCGGCGACACCGATTCGGTGAACGTCGAGCTCACCCCCGACGGCGGACATCGGTTGGTTACGCCGCGTCGGGGCGATACCGTCGATTCCGTGTTGCGCTATGTCGAATTCGACGCGAAGGATCTACTCGCGGCGTACCGCGAAAAAGTAGAAAGCGCATCGGGCCTCGATCGCGATCAGCGCGAACGTTTCCTAAAAGAGCTGGCGGGCGGGCTCGAGGGTTACACGTATCTGGAAGACTGACCCGATAGGAGTCAGTTAGAGAAAGAAGGATTAACCGCAGAGGACGCGAAGGACGCAGAGGAAAAGATTTGAAGCAAGAAGCTTCGCTCGGAGCCTTCCCGACCCGCAGCGCGTTCGAGCCCGACTACGTGAAAACGGTTTTACCCGAGCCGACACGAAGTAAAAAATTGTGAAGTAAAAACGCTTCGACTCTACAGTGTCCGGACGGTTTGATGAATTCGCCAAAAACACAAAGCCGTTAACTAAATAACGTAAATTCTTTCCCGTCTTCCTCCGCGTCCTCTGCGGTTAGGTCTTCTCTTTCCCGAGCGGCCCGGTTTTCTCCATTATCCTGCAGCTTTTTTCACCGCGAGCCTTATTGGCTTGATCCCGAGCTTGCTCAGCTCTCGACTTACGCTATCGAGCTCATCCTGCTTTTCGTATGGTCCGAGGCGGACGCGATGATACTCGCCCTTGCCTTCGATCGTGACCTTTTGGATCTGCGCCTGTAGTCCTTGCAGTGCGAGCCGCGCCTTGAGCTGATCCGCTTCCTGAAACGTCGCGAACGAACCCGCCTGTAATATATAGCGGACATCAGTGTTGGCAGCCGTCGGCTCCGTTCGCGCCGTCCGCGTACGCGAACCTCGCTCCGGCAGCACCGTTTCGAGCTCCGGCAACACGGTGTAGAAGTCCAGCTTCGGCTTTGCCGGCGCGGCGGGCTCCGCCCGCTTCGGTACCGGTGATTCGGTGCGTTTTGGCTTTAGGGTAAAGAGACCGGCCAGCCCATCGGTTGAGCCGGCGCGTTTGACGATGAGCTGTGTCACCAGCACCGAAGCGACGCCGAGAACCAAACCGAGCAGTAGGATCGCCCACCCGGGCAGGCGTTTTTTGCTTCCGCTCCTTCCCGAGGCGCGCCCGCGCGCCACTCTACATGCTCTCCGGGGCGGACACGCCGAGGAGCGTGAGCGCGTTCGCGATGACGATGCGCGCGGCCTCAATCAGATTGAGTCGGGCGTCGCGCAGATTCTTCTCCTCGACGAGAAACGTGTGGGTGTTGTAGTACGTATGAAAATCGTACGCGAGCTCGCGCAGGAAATGCGCGAGCTGGTGCGGCTCGTGCGCGAGGGCGGCGGTTTCGAGCACCTCGGGATACGCCGCGAGCCGTGCGACCAGGCCTTTTTCGTGCGCTTCCGCGAGCAGGCGCAAATGCCGGGCGCCATTGTCTCGATCGTGCGTCAGACCCTTCTCGCGCATTTGTTTGAAGACGCTACAGACGCGGGCGTGGGCGTACTGCACGTAGTACACCGGGTTGTCGGCCGATTCGGATTTCGCGAGATCGAGGTCGAAGTCCATGTGCTGTTCGCTCTTGCGCAGCACATAGAAGAACCGCGCGGCGTCGTTCCCCACTTCCTCGCGCAACTCGCGCAGCGTCACGAAATCGCCCGAGCGCTTCCCCATCGCGACCTTTACGCCCCCGCGGTACAAGACCGCGAACTGCACCAAGGCGATCTCGAGCTTTGCCGGGTCGAGGCCCAACGCCTTGAGCGCTCCTTTGACCCGCGGTATGTACCCGTGATGATCTGCGCCCCAGATGTCGATTACGTGATCGAAGCCACGCTCGAACTTGTTCAGGTGGTACGCGATGTCCGAAGCGAAGTAGGTGTGCTGTCCGTTTTCACGCGTCACCACCCGGTCCTTTTCGTCGCCGAAGGCCGTCGAGCGAAACCAAACCGCGCCGTCTTTTTCATAAAGGTGCCCGCGTTCGCGCAGTATCGCGATAGCTTTTTCGACCGCCCGGTTTTTGTAGAGCGACTGTTCCGAGAACCATTCATCGAACGCGACGCGGAAGGCCGCAAGATCGTCGCGCTGATCGGCGAGCATCGCCTCGAGCGCGAAGCGATGAAGCTCATTCCAGTCGGCGCCGAGTGTTGTCTTCGTGTTGTCGATCAGTTGATCGAGCGCCTTGTCCGGATCATCCGTCGTCACGCTGAGATTTGCCGGACGGTCGAATCGATCGGCGTGTTTCGCGAGCAGCGACCCGGCGATATCGCGCACGTAATCGCCGCGGTAACCGTCCGCCGGGAAAGCCACGGCGCTGCCGCGCGCCTCGAGGTAACGGAGCCAGACCGAGACCGCGAGGATGTCCATCTGTCGGCCGGCGTCGTTCACATAGAACTCGCGATGCACACGGAAGCCGACGGCATCCAGCAGGTTGGCGAGACTTGCCCCGTACGCTGCCCCGCGTCCGTGTCCGACATGGAGCGGTCCCGTCGGATTCGCCGAGACGAACTCGACCTGCACACGCCGGTTGGCGCCGACCGTGCTTCGCCCATACGCTACGCTTTGCATCAGAACCGTGCTGATGGTGTCGAGAAATGCGTCATCGCGCAGGTAAAAATTGATGAAGCCCGGTCCGGCGACCTCCGTTCGCGAGACTTTTTCAGACGTCGGAATGACAGCGACGAGCCGCGCGGCAAGCTCGCGCGGCTTCAGGCGCGCGGTTCTTGCCAGGGTCAACGCGACGTTGCAGGCGAAATCCCCGTGTTCCTTGGCGCGCGTGCGCTCGATTTCGATGGCAGGAAGCGGGTCCGGGAGCGGCACGCCGCCTTCGCGTAGCTGTTCCAAGGCCTGCGCGATCAGGCCCTCCAGATGGTGTTTCAAGGGGCTTTTTCGTAAACGGGACGGCGGATTCTACCGACCCGATGCGGCTCCGAGAAGTGACGACCGGGGTTTGACGCCGGATTTTTGGCGGCATGCAGTCCTGGCTGGCACTAAGCTTGCTTTAGCACAGCCAATCGGCCTGAGAAGACCATGAGCCCACCGCCCAAGACGTTCGCCGATCTGCGCCGGGAAGCGCGCGCGACGGCGGCCACGCGCGTTTCGCGTAGAGAACTCGCGCGGCTCGCGCTGTTCAAGGATGCCCACCAGGAAACAATCGTGCCGCTGCTGCGCGATTGCCCGGTGAGACAACTCGCGGCGGGCGAAATCTTGTTGCGGTCTGGCGAGGTCTGTCCGGCCGTTTATCTCGTCCTGAGCGGGCGGCTCCAGCTTCGGGATCGCACCTCCACCGTACCGGACGTGTTCGTCAATCCCGGCGACAGCGTCGGTGAGCTTTTTCTGCTGCAGGCGGACGCGATCCGTTGGACGATTTCGGCGTTCGCGCCGACCCGGGTCCTCGTGGTGGATCGCAAAGCGGCGTGGGCGCTGATCAACGCGTCCCACGAGATTGCCCGCAACTGGCTCGCGCTTCTCGCGGCACGGCTGCGCGTCGGCGCAACGCTCGAAGCGAGCACCACGCTCAAGACTTCGTACAAGCGCCACGCGACGCTCGATGAGAGTACCGGATTGCACAATCGGATGTGGCTGGAATCGACGTTGCCGCGGGTGCTAACGCGCAGCGCAATGAACAATGCCGCGGTCGCGCTGCTGCTGGTCGAGATCGATGATTTTGCCCAATACGTCGCCCTGTGGGGGGCCGACGCCGGCGACCACGCCCGTTACGCAGTGGCGCAAACCTTGATCAATAATGTGCGGCCGACCGACCTGATCGCGTGTTACGCGGAGGCAGCGTTTGCCATCGTGCTGCCGGATGCCGACGTGCTTGCCGCTTGCCGCGTCGGCGAGCGCGTGCGGCACGCGGTGAGCGAGGCGGTCATCATCATGTCGGACGAAAGCATCCTGCCGTCGGTCACCGTATCCGTCGGCGCGGTTCAGCTGCGCGCCTCGGTCGACGTCTCGGTTCTACTCGCCGGCGCCGAAAATGCCGTGCAGACCGCGAAGCAATCCGGCGGAAATCGAGTCGGCATGGGCGGTTTTTGAATCACTCCTTGCGCGCGTCCCGACGGCCGGTCACCGGGCCTGCAAATTCGCTGTTCACGAACACTCTCGGCGTCGACACCGGGCCGGCCGCGTTAACTTGAAAGTCCCCTATCGAGTGTCTAGATTTTGCTAACACAGATAGCGCCAAGTGTTTGACGGTATTTGCTATCTGCGCGAGCATCGACGGTCGATAACTAAGGAGCGGAAGTGCAGTAGTGCCGGTGTGCACGGCATCGGTCCCGGGTATTAAACGCTAACACCGTTTTCCGATCGCTCAGGACAGATTCATCTCGCAGCCGGTCTTGCCGTACGACCGGCCTGTACAAACCCCACGCTCGTAGGGAGAAGCCATGATCGTAAAGAAAAATCAAATTCGGGAGCGGGCGGCGATGGCGCTCTTGGTTGTCGGCGTATTTTTCGGTGCCCTGCTCTATCCGGAGCGCGGGCGTGCCGAAGGCTTCTTCGCCACGGGGCCGTATCTCGGAATCGGTATTGCGCGCTTCGATTCGAATTCAACGGTACCCATGGCCGAGGACAAGACGTACAGCGCTACGCAGCTTTTCGGCGGCTTCCAAGTCCTCGGCATCCTCGGGCTCGAGGTCGGCTTCGTCAACTTCAACGGCGTCGTCTTCGATCTCGGTGGCGGTGTCACCGATCACTTCGAAAACCAGTCGTACTATGGCCGCGGAAATCTCTTGATTCCGTTAATGCGGGTGTCGGATACGACAGTCTCGATATTCGGAAGCGCGGGCGTGCATCGCTGGCAGACCTCCGAAGTGGTGACCGGCGTGACGACCAAGTCGAGCGACGTAAGTCCGATGGTGGGTGGCGGCTTGCTGTTGCGCAGCCCGCGCAATGCCGCGCTAAGGCTCGAGTACGAAATCTTCAAAGACGTCGGCAAGGTGAACAAGATCGACATCAATCAGGTCAACGTCAGCATCCTTTATTATTTCTGACGCTCGGGGTTCGCCTGTCGGCGCGATGCCGTTCCAACGTCGGGAGCTTCACGTTTTTCGGATCGCACATACGTGCGCACACGTGGCACTTCGCCGCGGCGCCCGCGAGGCGCGCTTTCACTCGCCCGCGAGGAGTGTTTCGACTTCTTTGATGTTCGCCCGCTTCATGGGCCGTCCGTCGACCGGGCTCAGCGGAGTTTCGCGCGCGCTTCGCAGGTCGAACACGCAAAGCTCGATCGCGACGTCGTCGGCGGTGAAGTGATAGGTCGCGACGTTCTTGTAGCGATCGCCGCCAAAGCGCATCCGGCGTTCGGCGAGTCGGAACGGGATTTGATGTTCCTGTAAGAAAAAGCCGACCTGCTCGGGCGCATCGGCGCTTACGTGAAGCTGGATGTCCGAGCTCGACGTCACGGTTCCGCTCAAGACGGGCCCGACGAGACGTGGCTCGAACTGCGCGAGAAACTGCATCGCGTCGACGGCGATATGGCGCAGCCGCTCGGCGTGCCGCGATGTTTCGGCGTGATGGAACAGCCGCAAATGTTCGGAAAGCGCGGCCTGCACTTCGTCGTTGCCGGGCAAGTTTCGCACTTCCGAGAGGTTCAGCCGGGCCGCCGCCTTGCGCTTCGCCATCTGGAAGTCGCTCACCCCTTCCTCCGCCATGATGCGTGCCGCTTCCGCGGCAATGCGCTGGCGCTTGAGCTCGTCGCCGCGAGGCGACGATTTGCCGTGACGAGGATTCCCCCGGGGAGCCATTAAAAGAGCTTGTCGCGGATCTTGTCGGTATCCTGGACGGCGGCCGGCGGTGGCGTCGTCGACGGCTTGGATCCGCTGCTGCTCGCGGTCGAACCGTTCACAGGCGCCGGCTCCGTCGCGCCGATGCTCGTGCCGTTCTCGGTGCCTTCGATGAAATATTCCTCGATGGCATTCGGACCGGGCGCGGCGACGCGAAGGCCCGTTTCGCCGTCTACGTACGCTTTGACGATTCCTTCGGGCGGGACCACGCGTTTTTCCGGCGAGTCGGTTAGTGCGACACGCATGTAGTCGATCCACATCGGCAGCGCCGCACGTCCGCCCGCTTCGCCGCGTCCGAGCGGCGTCGATTGATCGAAACCGATCCAGGCGGTTGCGGCGATGTCGCTGTTGAAACCGTTGAACCAGGCGTCGCGATACTCGTCGGTTGTTCCGGTCTTGCCCGCGAGATCCTTGCGCCCAAGTACTTTCGCGCTGGTCGCGGTACCTTCGCGAATCACGTCCTGCAGCATGCTGGTCATGAGAAACGCTATTTGCGGGCTGATGACGCGCGGCGCGACCCGCGGCGGCTTGTCATTGGCGCTTGGCGTAGCCGTATTCGACGCCGCGACCGGTTGCGGGCGCGCGCCTGCCGGGGCAGCCGCTGCATCGCAGTCCGCGCAAGCAAGCGGCGGGTCCGCTTGCTCGAGGAGGTTGTGTCGGCCGTCCTCGATGCGCTTGATGAAATAGGGCTGAATGCGGAAGCCGCCGTTCGCAAAGACGGCGAAGGCCGACACCATCTGCAGCGGGGTCGCGGACGCGTTGCCGAGAGCAATCGTCAGGTTGCGCGGGAGCTTGTCGGGGTCGAAGCCGAATCGGGTCAGATAATCCGCCGCATAGTTTGGATTGATCGCGCGGACGAGCCGGATGGAGACCAGGTTGAGCGAAAGTGCGAGCGCCTTGCGCAGACGCGTCGGACCGACAAACTGCCGCGTGTAATTTTCCGGTCGCCACTCATCTTCGAGGTTCACGTCTTCGATGACCAGCGGCGCACCGCTCACCGTCGTGGCCGGCGTAAAGCCTTTCTCCAGGGCGGCCGCGTAGACGAACGGCTTCAGGCCCGATCCCGGTTGGCGCTCGGCCTGCGTCGCACGGTTGAAGCTCGTATGGTAGAAGTCGAAACCCCCGGTAAGGGCGAGAATCGCACCGTCGCGCGGCCGCAGCGAGACAAAAGCGCCGGTGACCTGGGGAACCTGTCCGAGGCGCCAGCGGTGTCCGCCGCCGCCCGGCTCGTTCGTTTCATCGGCCGCTTCGACATACACGACGTCGCCGCGCTCAACGATCTGCCCGGCCGTGCTGGGCGCGGGTCCGACGGCATTTTCGTTGATATAACGGCGCGCCCAGGAAAGACCGGGCCAATCGATTTCGACGACCGTTCCATCCTGCGTGTAAACCGACGCTGTTCGCTCTCCAACCTCGGTCACAACGCCCGGCAACAGGTCACCGATGATGCGGTAGTCCTTTAGGGCGTCATCGAGCCGCGCCATGTCGAGCGGTTCCGGAAGACGCAGGTGCGCGGCGGGTCCGCGATAGCCATGGCGATGGTCATAATCGAGCAGCGCGCGGCGTAATGCCTGCTCGGCCGCGTGCTGGTGCTTGCTCAAGATCGTCGTATAGACGTGAAAGCCGCCCGCATACGCTTTTTCATCGTAGGTCTGGAACATGTACTGCCGCACCATTTCGGCGACGTACGGCGCATCGAGGGCATAGCGCACGGCGTGCTTGCTCGCTGTAAGCGGCACCTTCAGCGACTGGTCGAGCGTCGCCTGGTCGATGTAACCGAGCGAATACATGTGCCGCAACACATAGTTACGACGCTCGAGGGCGTTCTGCGGGTTGCTCAGAGGGTTGTCCCGCGAAGGCGCTTTCGGCAGGCCCGCCAGCATGGCGATTTCCGGGAGCGTGAGCTTGTCGAGCGCCGTGCCGTAGTAGACCTGTGCCGCCGCGGCGAACCCATAGGCACGGTGCCCCAGGAAGATCTTGTTGATATAGAGCTCGAGAATCTGCTCTTTGGACAGCTCGCGCTCGATGCGAAGGGCGAGCAACAGCTCTCTCAGCTTCCGCGTGTACGTCTTTTCCGGCGTCAGGAAGAAGTTACGCGCCACCTGCATGGTGATGGTGCTTCCCCCCTGCGACGGGCTCTTGGTCCGAAGGTTGTAAAAAGTCGCCCGCAATAGCCCGACCACATCGACGCCGTGGTGCTGGTAGAACCCATGATCCTCGGCACTCAGGATCGCCTGAATGAGCTGCGGTGGCACGGTCTCGAGCTTCACCGGTATCCGCTTCTCTTCTCCGAATTCGGCGATCAGCTCGCCGTCGGCCGTATAGACCCGTAACGGTACCTTGAGCTCGGCATCCGTCAGGTCCTGGATCGACGGGAGCGTGGGCAGCAAGGCAAGCGCCACTACCGCAACGGCGACCACTACAATCGCGAGCAGGCCGAGCAGGCCCGCTAACGCGAGCTGCCAGGGTTTACGCGGGAGGTGGGCGACCAGTCGTTCAAATACGCTGGGGGGTCGGTCCATTTGGGGAGGTAACTATTGAGTTTCGCGATAAATCACGCGCGGCGCGCAGTATATACGAAAGATAGTTGCGGCCCGAGTTCATTGTCATTTTGAAAATCCATGATCTATAGTTCCTATAGCTATTCACCCATATTATCTATAAACGCTCCAGCGCGCTGAATTAAGGGGAAAAGTAGTGCGAGGACTCGGCGAATTACTGTTCGCGAGAAAGCAGCCGCCGTTGGTGGGCATCGACATCAGCTCATCGGCGGTGAAAGTGCTCGAGCTGAGCAAGGACGGTGAGCAATGCCGCGTCGAGCGCTACGCGGTCGAGCCGCTGCCGCAGAACGCCGTCGTGGAGCATGCGATCACCGAGGTCAACCAGGTCGCCGACGCCGTTGAACGCGCGGTGAAGCGGTCGGGCACGCGCGTCAAGCACGCGGCCGTGGCAGTACCGGCGGCGCACGTCATCACCAAAATCATCAAGATGCCTGCGAATCTGAGCGACGACGAGCGTCAGACGCAGATCGAGATGGAGGCCGATCACCACATCCCGTTCCCGATCGATGAGGTCAATCTCGACTACCAGGTGCTCGATTTTGCCGAGGCGGGCAGCACGGAGGTCGACGTGCTCATGGCCGCGTGCCGCAAGGAAATCGTGGACGACTATTTGGCCGTTATTCAGGGACACGGGATGACGCCGGCCGTCGTCGATATCGAGACATACGCAATGGAAAATTCCTACTCCCTGATCGCCAACCATATGCCCGGCGGGGGGATGGAAAAGACCGTGGCGATCCTGGATATCGGCGCCATGACGACGACCATCAATGTCATGCACAACAACCGCTCGGTTTATACGCGCCATCACTCGTTCGGCGGGCGCCAGCTGACCGAGGAGATCCAGCGCCGCTACGGCCTATCCTATGAAGAGGCGGGTCTCGCCAAGAAACAGGGCGGCCTGCCGGACAATTACCAGACCGACGTGCTGCGCCCGTTCATGGAGGCCATGTGCCAGGAGATCATGCGCGCGCTTCAGTTTTTCTATTCCTCGAGCCCGTTCAACAGCGTCGATCAACTGCTGCTTGCCGGCGGTTGCGCGCAGATTCCCGGCATCGATGAGCTCGTCGCCGCGCGCATCGGCGTCCCGGCGATGATCGCCAATCCGTTCGCCAACATGTCGATCTCCTCTCGGATCAAACCGCAGCTCCTCAGTAACGATGCGCCGTCGCTCATGATCGCCTGCGGGCTCGCGCTGCGGAGCTTCGACCCGTGAGTACCCGTCTTAATCTACTGCCGTGGCGCGAGATGCGCCGCCGCGAGCAGGACCGTCAGCTGCTCACGATCGGTATCGGCGCCTGGTTGCTCATGGTCGTGATCGTCTTTTACGCGCACATTCACGTGACGGCGCTGATCGAAACCCAGAACAAGCGCAACGAGTTTCTGAAGCAGGAGATCGCCAAGGTCGAGCAGCAGATCAAAGAGCTGGCCGAGCTCAAAAAGCGCCGCCAGGATCTGATCGCGCGCATGAACGTCATCCAGCAGCTGCAAGCGGATCGCACGCGCGTCGTGCGTGTGCTCGATGAGCTGGTGCGCCGGGTGCCGGACGGCGTGCAGCTCACGACGCTCAAGCAAACCGGCGGGCAGAATATGTCGCTTGCCGGCGTAGCGCAGTCGAACGCGCGTATTTCCGCACTCATGCGCAACTTCGCCGCGTCCGAGTGGTTCGCCGAGCCGGAGCTCGAAGTCATCAACGTGAAAAGTCGCGGCAACGATCGTGTCAGCGAGTTTTCGCTGAAGGTGAAGAACGTCGTCAAGAAAGATCAGGACAAAGACAAGGATAAGGACGAGAAGGACAAGGAGGCGGCGGCAGCGGCTGCGCCGGCGAAAGCCAAATGACGCTCGACGAGCTGCGAAATATAGACCTCAAGAACCTGAGCGGGCTTCCGCTGCCGGTAAAGATCGCGGGAATCATCCTGCTTTGCCTGCTCATTCTGGCGGCAGGTTATTGGTTCATCATCGCCGATGAGCTCGAGAGCCGCGCGCGCGCCGAAGAGGAAGAGCAGAAGCTGCGCGAGACGTTTCTCAACAAGAAGCTGCTCGCCATCAACATCGACGTCTACCGCAAGCAGATGGAGGAAATGCAGGAAACCTTCGGCAGTCTGCTCCGTCAGCTCCCAAACACGACCGAAGTCCCGGACTTGCTCGTCGACATTACGCAGGCGGGTCTCGGCCGCGGCCTCGAGTTTTCGCTGTTCCGGCCGGAAAAAGAGCAACCGAAGGATTTCTATGCCGAGCTGCCGATCAGTTTGCAGGTAACCGGCACCTATCACGAGCTTGCCCTGTTCATCAGCGATGTCGCGGCGTTGCCGCGCATCGTGACGTTCGGCGATATCACGATCACCAGCCAAAAGAACAAGCTCCAGATGCAGGCGACGGCTCGGACGTATCGCTATCTCGAAACCGGATCGTCGCAGGCACAGCCGGCCAAGCCGACGCGTGCCGGCGCCAAGGGCAAGAAGTAAGGGAGGCCACGCGTGAATCGCGTTCGTTCGACACGCTTGGTGTTAGGCGCCCTTGCCGCGGCAATGCTCGCGGGGTGTGCCGACGACAACATGGATGATCTGCGCGAATTCGTCGCGACTGCGCACGCGGGGAAAACCGCGAAGGTCGAGCCGCTGCCGGAAATCAAAACGCAGGAGCCCTTCGCATACGCTGCCGAAAAGTTGGTCGATCCCTTTGCCGCGCTCAATTTGAGAGGCGTTCAAGCCGCGAGCAAGGGCGCCGGAAAGGGACCGCGTCCGGATATGAATCGGCGCAAGGAACCTCTCGAAGAATATCCGCTCGACGCGCTCAAAATGGTCGGCACACTGATGCGCGGGAAACAGGCGTGGGCCGTGATTCAGGCGCCCGACGGCACCGTGCATCGCGCAGCGGTCGGGAACCACATGGGCCAGAACTTTGGCACGATCATGCGGATCACCGAGGAAAAAATATCGCTGGTCGAGCTGGTGCAGGGCGCATTGGGAGACTGGGTAGAGCGCGAGGCGAGTGTGGCGCTCTCGGAACAACAACAATAGCGGCGATAGGTGGAGATCCAATGAAAACATTAACGAAGCATGGTTTTCTTGCCTTCGCTGTGGTTTTGCTATGCATCGCAATCGCAACCCCGGTTGTCGCCGGCGAGATCGAGTCGCTCTCCTGGTCGGTCGATGCGAAGTTGCCGACACTCGAAGTCAACATGGAGGGAGAGGCGCCCTACAAGGTCGAAAGCCGCGAGAACGGCCAAACGCTGCGCCTGCGCTTTGCGGGCGTGAAGCTTGGCGCTCAGGCAGGGAATCTCGACGGCCTGCAATACGTGAAAGGCGTTTATCCGAGCACCGAACAGGACGGCAGCGCCGTCCTGGATGTTCTACTCACGCAGCCTGGAAAGTTGCGCGTCGAGAAAACCGAGTTCGGCTACGCGGTGGCGGTCGAAGCGGGAGCAGCCACGACGGAACCGGCTAAGGTGGCGACCGCGCCCTTGCCCGCTCCCGCAGCTCCGGCCGCCCAGCCGGCGACGCCTGCGGCCGAGTCGAATGAGATCAAGGAGATCGTTTATACGAAGCTTCCCGGCGACCGCGTCCAGGTGGTCTTACGAATGGCGCGTCGCCCGTCTGAGCCGACCGCCTTTACGATAACGACCCCGCCGCGCGTCGCGCTCGATTTTCCTGGGACGCGGGTGACGATGCCGATCAAGACGGTGCCGGTTCGCGAAGGCGCGGTATCGACCGTCGCTGCGATCGAATCCGAAGGTCGTTCGCGCGTCGTGATGAGCCTGGTGAAAGCGGTCGGTTACACCGCCGCTGTTGACGGCAACAACTACATCATCACCGTCAATGGGCCGGGTGCCTCGGCAGGTACAGAGCAAACGAAAACCACGCATTTCGCCAGCTCGCGCCAAGGCGGCAAGTACAACTTGAAGACCATCGATTTCCGCCGTGGCCCGCAGGGCGACGGCAAGATCATCATCAAGCTGTCCGATCCGACGGTCGGCGTGGACATTCGCGAGCAGGCGGGCGAAATCCTGGTCGATTTTCTCAACACCTCGGTCCCCGTTGAGCTGCAGCGCCGCCTCGATGTCATCGACTTCGCTACACCGGTCCAGACCATCGATACGTTCAGCCAGGGTCGCAACGCTCGCATGGTGGTCAGCCCAAAAGGGCGCTACGAGCACGTTGCGTATCAGACGGGCGACGTGTTCACGATCAGCGTCAAGCCGGTGATTGAAAAGCCCGACGAGAAGAAGGTGGACGAATTCGGCTACTCCGGCGAAAAGCTTTCGCTCAACTTCCAGAACATCGACGTGCGCGCCGCACTGCAGGTGCTGGCCGACTTTACGGGCCTGAACTTCGTCGTAAGCGACACGGTGAAGGGAAATCTGACTCTGCGCTTGAAGGATGTGCCCTGGGATCAGGCGCTCGATCTCATCGTCGACGCGAAGAATCTCGCGGTGCGCCGCAAGGGTAACGTCGTGACGGTGGCGCCGGCGGCGGAAGTGGCGGCGAAGGAAAAGGCGACGCTGGAAGCGACGAAAGCGGTCATCGAGCTCGAGCCGCTGGTTTCGGAAATCATACAGATAAATTACGCGAAGGCAGACGACATCGCGACGCTGCTCAAATCGATCAAACCGGTGACGGCCGGCGCGGGCCAGCACCCGGTGTTCGGCTACACCGGCACGGGCGGCGCGGCGCAAGCGGCCACGGATTCGAACACGCTGTTGTCGCCGCGCGGCCAAGTGAGCGTCGATGCACGCACGAATTCACTTCTGGTTCAGGATACGCCCGCGAAGATTCAGGAAATCCGCAAGCTGATCGCCAAGCTCGATCGGCCGGTGCGCCAAGTGATGATCGAAACGCGCCTCGTCGAAGCTACCGACAACTTTGCGAAGGACTTGGGTGTCCGTTTCGGCGTCAAGAAAGCCGATGTCGGTAACCCGGCCGGTCGCCGGGACGCGGCGGTGTCCGGCACGATTGAAGATTCCAGCAGTATCGTGAGCGCCGGAGCGCTCGGGGTGGACACGAACGGGCTCAACGTGAACCTTCCATCGGCAGGTGTGAACAAGTTGCCGGCCGCTTCGATTGGTTTGACGATCGCGAAGCTCGGCGCGAACGACAACCTCTTGAATCTCGAGCTGTCGGCGCTGGAGCAGGAAGGCAAAGGCAAAATCATTTCCAGCCCGCGCGTGATCACGGCGAATCAGAAAAAAGCGAAGATCGAGCAGGGACAGGAGCGCGTGTTTACGACGAACGTGCTCGGCGTCGGCACGGTCGTAACCAAGAAGGCGACCTTGAAGCTCGAAGTCACGCCGCAGATTACTCCCGACGACCGGATCAACCTCGAGGTCACGGTCACCAAGGACAACTTCGCCGACGCGATTAACGGCATTCTGAACGTCAAGGAGATCGACACCAACGTTCTCCTCGACAACGGCGAGACGGTGGTGATCGGCGGTATTTACGAGCAAGACAAGAACGACACCGTCACCAAGGTTCCGTTCTTCGGCGACCTGCCGCTCCTCGGCTGGATGTTCCGGAGCAAGGCCGCGTTCGATAACAAGACGGAGCTCCTTGTCTTCCTAACCCCGCGCATCGTTTCGAGCAACCTCACCCTGCGCTGACGCCTTCCCTAACGCCAGAGATCGTCAGTTTGGTCGCGCTCGCGACCTGGCTGACGACTCTCGGCGTACGCGATTTTCCGATTGTCGTCCCGCCTTCTCTACCACCAATACGACGTTAGCGGCACAAACTTTGCGATCTACGATATCCGTGACTACGACGGTGTCGCTGGTGCTGAAGTTTGCTACAGCGTCAGCTCGGTATCTCGTTTGATTGTCGATCGAACGGGGAGTTTACAAACCCGGGCGAACTGCAGCTGAGGCTTGCTCGTCCGCTACAACAGATTTTTTCCCTAGCTTGATTTACGCCGGGCCGTGGGCCCGGCGTTCTTTTTGAGGCGTCAGCGACGTCGAGACGGCACCTGAAACGTTGCGTCTGCCTTGACATCTGGTCACTATTGCTGGCATACCGCTCTCATGAGCGGGGCCGGCCGGGTCTTCTTGATCGGTCCGATGGGTGCGGGCAAATCCACCATCGGAAGGTACTTGGCCGAGCTTCTCGGCAGAGAATTCATCGACTCCGACCACGAGATCGAGCGCCGGACGGGCGCGAGTGTCCCTCTCATCTTTGAAATCGAAGGCGAGGAAGGTTTCCGCCGGCGCGAAGCCGTGGTGATCGAAGAGCTCACGGCCCGCGACGGCATCGTGCTCGCGACCGGCGGCGGCGCTGTGCTGAACGAGCGTAATCGTGAGCTGCTCAAGTCGCGCGGGACGGTCGTCTATCTACAGGCGCCGATCGATACACTCGTGGCGCGCACCCATCGCGACCGGCATCGCCCATTGCTGCATGACGGCGAGCGTCGGTCGACGTTTGAGGAAATTATGCGGGTGCGAGAGCCGCTCTATCGGGCGACGGCCCACGTCGTTGTGACTACCGATCACCGGGCGCCTCCGGTTATCGCGCAGGAAGTGGCGGTGAAGATTCGCGCACTATCGAACAATGAGGACGCTACAAGTTGAGCTCGGTGAACGCAGTTACCCGATCCACATAGGACCGGGACTGCTCGCGCGTGCCGATCTGCTGGCTGCTTACGCCGGAGGCCGCCGGGTCGCGATCGTCACCAACGAAACGCTCGCGCCGCTTTACCTTCCGCAGGTGCGCGCCGCGGCCGCGTCTGCGCTCGGCAATCCGGTGGAGATCATTCTCCCCGACGGTGAGCAGTACAAGACGCTCGCGATCCTGAACACCATATTCGATAAGCTGCTCGAAACGCGCTGCGACCGGCATACGCTCATGGTGGCGCTCGGCGGCGGGGTCGTCGGTGACATGGCCGGGTTCGCCGCCGCTTGTTACCAGCGCGGCGTTCCGTTCGTGCAAATTCCCACGACGCTGCTCGCGCAAGTCGATTCTTCCGTCGGTGGTAAGACCGGCGTCAATCATCCGCTCGGCAAGAATATGATCGGGGCTTTTTACCAGCCGCAGGCGGTGATCATCGACACCGGCACCTTGCGCACGCTGCCCGATCGGGAACTCCGCGCGGGAGTCGCCGAGGTGATCAAGTACGGTCTGATCCGCGATCCCGACTTTTTTCTCTGGCTCGAAAAGAATTTGAGCCGGGTCCTGGCGCGTGACGCGGAAGCGCTCGGCTACGTCATCGAGCGTTCGTGTCGCAACAAAGCCGAAGTGGTGGCGCAGGACGAGCGCGAGAGCAACGTTCGGGCGATTCTCAATTTCGGGCACACTTTTGGGCACGCGATCGAGACCTATCTCGAGTATCGCGACTGGCTGCACGGCGAAGCGGTTGCGGCCGGCATGGCGATGGCCGCCGATCTGTCGCGCCGCATCGGATGGCTGGACGCCGCGGATGCGGAGCGGGTGAACCGGATTCTGGCGGCGGCCGGCCTTCCGATACGTCCGCCATCCGGGGCCAGGGGTGCCGAGCTGCACGAGCTGATGGCCGTCGATAAAAAAGCCGAGCGCGGTAAGGTCCGGCTGGTTCTGTTGGAGCGGCTCGGACGGGCGACCGTCACCGCCGACTTTCCTCCAGCGCTGCTCGAACAAACGCTCACCGCGTACTGCAACTGACGCCCGGCATGTCACTCGAACCCGCCCCGCCCTCCTTCGCTCCGCGGCCGCTCGCCCCTTACGCCGCACACGAAAACCGCTCGCGCGGACGGGTTCATGCAGAGCCGGTGCCGAAGTACCGCGGCGAGTATCAGCGGGATCGTGATCGCATTATTCATTGCGGCGCGTTTCGCCGCCTCGAATACAAGACGCAGGTTTTCGTGAACCACGAAGGCGATATGTTTCGCACGCGGCTCACGCATTCGATCGAAGTCGCGCAGATCGGCCGCTCGATCGCGCGAGCGCTCGGGTTGAACGAAGACCTGATCGAAGCCATCGCGCTCGCGCACGATCTCGGCCATACCCCGTTCGGTCATACCGGCCAGGACGCGCTCAATGAATGTATGCGCGAGTACGGCGGTTTCGAGCATAACCTCCAGTCGTTACGGGTCGTCGATCTGCTCGAGGAGCGGTATGCGGAATTCGCCGGACTCAACCTCATGTTCGAAACTCGCGAGGGCATTCTCAAGCACTGCTCGGTCAAGAATGCACGCGCGCTCGGTGAACTGGGCCGCCGCTTCCTCGAGAAAACGCAGCCCGGTCTGGAAGCGCAAGTTGCGAATCTTGCCGACGAGATTGCCTACAACAATCACGACATCGACGACGGCCTGCGTTCCGGGCTATTGTCGATGGAGCAGCTGGAGGAAGTGGAGCTGTTCGCTCGCCCCTATCAAGAAGTAACGCGGCGTTATCCCGGGCTCCCGGTGCGCCGCCGCGTCCACGAGACCATCCGCCGAATGATCAACCGGATGGTCAGCGACATGATCGAGGAAACCCGGGCGCGCATCGACGCGGCCGGCGTGCAGACGATTGAGCATGTTCGCCGTCTTGCCGAACCGCTCGCGGCATACAGCGAGGGAATCCACGCGTCGATCCTGGACCTCAAGCGGTTCCTCCGCCTCAATCTGTACGCCCACGCACGTGTGAGGGAGATGAGCGGCAAGGCGGCCAAGACCATCCGGGAGCTTTTTGAGCTTTTTTGGCGACAGCCCGAGTTGTTGCCACCCGAGTATCGCGAGCGGATTGCGCAACCGAGCGGGCCGGCCCCGGATGGGTCCCGAGCACGGGTGATTGCCGACTATATCGCGGGCATGACGGACCGGTATGCGATCCGCGAGCAAGCCCGACTGCTGCAGTCCGGAGATTGGGAATAGCCTCGTTCCGGAACGCATGAGCGTTTCCGTTGAAGACCCCTCCCCTCGCCGGTATACTTTTTCCCCCTTTGGCCGCTGATTTTCAGGTCTGCCCGGCAGGTCGGGCAGACCGTCGGTCGAAACTTTGGGTGATCCGACTTGAACCGGCAGGAACAGAATAACGGTCTGTATGACCCGTCGCGCGAGCACGACGCGTGTGGCGTCGGCTTTGTCGTTGATATGAAGGGGCGCAAGTCCCACGCGATCATCGCGAACGCGCTAACTATCCTTAAGAATCTCGAACATCGAGGCGCTTGCGGGTGCGAAGAGAACACCGGCGACGGCGCCGGTATCCTCATTCAAATGCCGCACGCGTTCTTCGCGCGCGAGTGCGGGATGCTCGGCATGCAATTGCCGGCTCCCGGGAACTATGGCGCGGGACTAGTGTTCCTGCCGCGCGATCCGGCGCAGGCGAAACAGTGCCAGGCTACGTTAGAGCAGATCGCGCGCGAGGAAGGCCAGACCGTCCTCGGTTGGCGCGATGTTCCAACCGATGATTCGTCCCTCGGTCCCTCGGCGCGCGCCGCCGAGCCGACGTTCAAGCAGGTTTTTGTCGGCCGTGGCGGGGGTTTGGCCGATGAACCCGCGTTCGAGCGCAAGCTTTACGTCATCCGCAAGCGCGCCGAGCGCGCCGTCGCCCAATCGGACCTTAGCGAGAAAAAGCTTTTTTACGTCCCGAGCCTTTCGGCGCGGACCATCATTTATAAAGGGATGCTGACGCCGAGCCAGCTGCGGCTCATGTATCCGGATCTTTCGGATCCACAGATGGAATCGGCGCTGGCCTTGGTGCACTCGCGGTTCTCGACCAATACGTTCCCGTCGTGGCCGCTGGCGCATCCCTATCGTTTCCTCGCGCACAACGGTGAAATCAATACGGTGCGCGGAAACGTCAATTGGATGCGCGCCCGTGAGGCGCTCTGCGCCTCGCCGCTCTTCGGTGACGATCTGAAGAAGATCCTCCCGATCGTTATCGAGGGCGGTTCGGATTCGGCGTGCTTCGACAATGTCCTCGAATTCCTGCACATGGGCGGTCGCGAGCTTCCACACGCGGTCCTCATGATGATTCCCGAGGCCTGGAGCGGCCACGAGATGATGGACGAGGAGCGCAAGGCGTTCTACGAGTATCACGGTTGCTTGATGGAGCCGTGGGACGGCCCGGCGTCGATCGCGTTCACCGACGGTACCGTTATCGGCGCCGTGCTCGACCGCAACGGTCTCCGTCCGTCGCGCTACTACGTAACCAAAGACGGCCTCGTGGTAATGGCCTCGGAAGTCGGTGTGCTCGACATTCCGCCCGAGAACGTGCTCATCAAAGAGCGACTGCATCCGGGTCGGATATTCCTCGTGGATACGCGCGAGGGGCGCATCATCGAGGATGCGGAGATCAAGAAACGCTACACCTCGGCTCAGCCGTACCAGCGGTGGCTCCAGGAAAACATGGTGCCGATCGCCGATCTGCCGACGCCGCCGCACGTTCCGGAGCCCGATCACGCGACGGTTTTCTCGCGCCAGCAAGCGTTCGGCTACACGCTCGAGGACTTGCGCATCTTGGTCACGCCGATGGCGTTGAACGGCGAGGAAGCGGTTGGATCGATGGGCAACGACACCGCGCTCGCGGTGCTGTCCGATCGGCCGCGCGTGCTCTACGACTACTTCAAGCAATTGTTCGCGCAGGTCACGAACCCGCCGCTCGATGCCATTCGCGAGCAGCTGGTGACGCAGATCGAAACCCCGATCGGACCGGAAAGCAACCTGCTGCAGCCCGGGCCCGAGGCTTGCCGGCTGCTCAAGCTCCAAACGCCGATCCTCGGCGTCGAGGAGCTCGAGAAGATTCGTCACCTCGATCGCAACGGCTTCCGCACCGCGACGCTGCCGATGCTCTTCCCCGCCGGTTCCGGCGGCGCCGGCCTCGCGCGCGCGCTCGACGATCTCTGTCGTAAGGCGTCGGAGGCGATCGCGCAGGGCTACACGTTCCTCATACTTTCCGACCGCGGCATCGATGCGCAGAACGCGCCGATTCCGGCGTTGCTCGCTACGGCCGCCGTGCATCACTACCTGGTTCGACAGGGTTCGCGCGTTCGCGTCGGCCTGGTCGTGGAGTCGGGCGAGCCTCGTGAGGTGCACCACATGGCGCTGCTGCTCGGTTACGGTGCCGGCGCCGTCTGTCCGTACCTCGCGTTCGAAACGCTCGATGACATGATCCAGCAGGGATCGCTGCCGGGCGTCAATCACGCGAAAGCCGTCAAGAACTACATCAAGGCGCTCAGCAAAGGCGTGGTGAAGGTGATCTCGAAGATGGGGATCTCCACCATCCAGTCCTACCGCGGCGCTCAGATTTTCGAGGCCGTGGGACTCGACAAGACGTTCGTCGATCAGTACTTCACCGGCACGCCGTCGCGCGTCGGCGGCATCAATATCGACGTTGTCGCACAGGAGACGGCGCTACGCCATCACCGTGCTTATCCGGACCGTCCGGCCGGTCCGCTCGATCTCGATTGGGGCGGACAGTACCAATGGCGCCGCGACGGCGAGAAGCACATGCTGAACCCGGACACGGTTGCGAAGCTGCAGCACGCCGCGCGCACCAACTCCTACACGCTGTTCAAGGAGTTCTCCAAAGCGTGTGACGACGGCGATCGCAATCTCGCGACGCTGCGCGGTCTGATGTCGTTCAAGCCCGCCGACAAACCGCTTCCGATCGAGGAGGTCGAGTCGGTCGAGTCGATCATGAAGCGCTTTGCGACCGGCGCCATGTCCTACGGCTCGATCAGCATCGAAGCGCACGAAGCGCTGGCCATCGCGATGAACAAGATCGGCGCGCGCTCGAATTGCGGCGAAGGCGGCGAGGACCCCGAGCGCTATGGCACGAACCGCAACTCGCGCATCAAGCAGGTGGCTTCCGGCCGCTTCGGCGTGACGAGCCATTACCTCGTCAACGCGACCGATCTGCAAATCAAGATGGCGCAAGGCGCGAAGCCGGGCGAGGGCGGGCAATTGCCGGGGCACAAGGTGTACCCGCCGATCGCTAAAGTGCGCCATTCGACGCCGGGCGTCGGTTTGATTTCGCCGCCGCCGCATCACGACATTTACTCGATCGAAGACCTCGCGCAGCTCATCCACGACCTCAAGAATTCGAACCCCGAGTCGCGCATCCACGTGAAGCTCGTCGCGGAGGTGGGCGTAGGAACCGTCGCAGCCGGCGTGGCCAAGGCGCACGCGGACGTCGTGCTCATCTCGGGTCATGACGGCGGCACGGGCGCGAGCCCGCTGTCATCGATCAAACACGCCGGTTTGCCGTGGGAACTCGGTCTCGCGGAAACGCAGCAAGTCCTGGTGATGAACAAGCTGCGCGACCGCATTGTCGTGCAGACCGACGGCCAGATGAAGACCGGTCGCGACGTCGCGATCGCGGCGCTGCTCGGCGCCGAGGAGTTTGGCTTCTCGATCGCGCCGCTCACGGTGCTCGGCTGCATCATGATGCGCGTGTGTCACCTGAACACGTGCCCGGTCGGCATTGCCACGCAAGACCCCGAGCTGCGCAAACGGTTCGCCGGGAATCCCGATCACGTCGTCAATTACTTCCGCTTCGTGGCCCAAGAAGTGCGCGAGCACATGGCGATGCTCGGCTTCCGCAGGATGGACGAGATGATCGGACGCGTAGATCGCCTGAACGTGCGGCCGGCCATCGATCATTGGAAGGCGCGCGGCCTCGATTTCTCGAAGATCCTGTTCCAGCCGAAGACCGGCTCGGATGTCGCCATCCGGCGCGTTCGCGAGCAGGACCATGCGCTCGATCGCGCCCTCGATCGGACGACGATCATCCCGCTCTGCCAGGAAGCGCTCGAAAAGAAGAAACCGGTCGACATCATCCTGCCGATTCGGAACACCAATCGCACGGTTGGAACTCTCCTTGGTTACGAGGTAACGAAGCGCTACGGAGCGGAAGGGTTGCCGGAAGACACGATCCGCATCCATTTCAACGGCTCCGCGGGCCAAAGCTTCGGCGCGTTCCTGCCGAGAGGCATCACGCTCACGCTCGAAGGAGATGCCAACGATTACGTCGGCAAGGGACTCTCGGGCGGAAAACTAGCGATCTATCCGCCGCGTCAGGCCGGCTTCGTCGCGGAGGAGAATATTCTCGTCGGCAACGTCGCCCTCTACGGTGCGACGAGCGGCGAGGCGTACTTCCGCGGCGTGGCGGGTGAGCGCTTCTGCGTGCGCAATTCGGGCGCGGCGGCGGTCGTCGAAGGGGTGGGCGATCACGGGTGCGAGTACATGACCGGTGGTCGCGTCGTCGTCATCGGTCCGACGGGGCGCAATTTCGCGGCCGGTATGTCCGGCGGCCTCGCGTTCGTGCTCGACGTCAACGGCGATTTCCGCCGGCGCTGCAATCTTGAAATGGTCGAGCTCGAAGCGCTCCACAGCGACGATGTCGAGTTGGTGAAGGAGTTGCTGAAACGCCACGTGCGTTACACGAACTCGACGCTCGCCCAACGCCTGCTCGATCGTTGGAAAGCGTCGCAGGCGAAATTCATCAAAGTGATGCCGAAGGACTACAAGCGCGTGCTTGCCGCCATCAACAAAGCCCGCCAAGCGGGTATCCCCGAAGAACAGGCGGTGATGGAAGCAGCGCATGGGTAAGATCACCGGCTTCGTCGAGTTCAAGCGCGCCAAGCAACCGTACCGCCCCGTCGCGGAGCGCGTGCGCGACTGGCGTCAGGTCATGCTGCCGTATCCCGAATCCGAGCTGAAGAAGCAGGGCGCGCGGTGCATGGATTGCGGCATTCCGTTCTGTCATCAAGGTTGCCCGCTCGGCAATATCATCCCGGATTGGAACGACTTGGTCTTTCGCGGCCGTTGGGATGAAGCGATCGAGCGCCTGCACGAAACGAACAATTTTCCGGAGTTCACCGGGACGCTTTGTCCGGCGCCGTGCGAAGGCTCTTGCGTCCTCGGCATCAACAACGACCCGGTCACGATCCGTTCGATCGAGCTTGCTATCGCCGAGCACGCGTGGGCGCACGACGCGGTCAAACCTTTGCCGCCGAAAACCGAGACCGGCAAGAAAGTCGCGGTCATCGGTTCCGGTCCGGCGGGCCTCGCGTGCGCCCAGCAACTGCGGCGCGCCGGCCATCGCGTGACCGTATTCGAGCGCGACGACCGTGCCGGCGGATTGCTGCGCTACGGCATCCCCGAATTCAAGATGGAAAAGAAGGTGCTCGATCAGCGGCTCGGCCAGATGAAAGCCGAAGGTGTCGAGTTCCGCACGAACGCGCACGTGGGCGTCAACGTGTCGGTCGAGGAGTTGCGGAAGAACTTCGACGCGCTCGTCCTTACCGGTGGAGCGTGCGACGCGCGTGACCTCAAAGTTCCGGGGCGCGAGCTGCGCGGCGTGCATTTCGCGATGGAGTACTTGCCTCAGCAGAATCGTATTTGCGAGGGCGACCCAATCCCCGCCGACCAGCGCATCGAGGCGAAGGGCAAGCATGTCATCATCATCGGCGGCGGCGATACCGGCGCCGACTGTCTCGGCACCGCGAATCGCCAAGGCGCGGCGAGCGTGCACCAGCTCGAGATCATGCCGCGTCCGCCCGATCAGCGCGCACCGAACAATCCGTGGCCGCAATGGCCCGTCATTTATCGCGTGGCGTCCGCGCACGAGGAAGGCGTGGAACGCGTTTATTCGGTGTCGACCCGGCGCTTCATCGGTGAGAATGGCCGGGTGAATGCGCTCGAGCTGGTAAAAGTTGAGATGGTGCTCGAGGACGGCCGCCTCACGATCAAGGAAATCCCCGGCAGCGAGTTCCAGTTGAAGGCCGATCTCGTGCTGCTCGCCATGGGCTTCGTTGGTCCGGAGAAGCCCGGCATGCTCGAGCAGCTCGGCGTAAAGCTTACGGAACGTGGCAATGTCTGGCGCGATGGCAACTGGATGACGAGCGTGCGCGGCGTGTTCACGGCGGGTGACATGCAGCGCGGCCAGTCGCTCATCGTGTGGGCGATCGCGGAAGGTCGTTCGGCTGCGCGCGGTGTCGACAGCTACCTCATGGGTAGGTCGGATCTTCCGGCGCCATTATAAAAAATAACAGCGGGTTGCACCGCCCGTGAGCGAGAACGGTGCGGCGACGGGACGGACTCCATCCAGCTACGTCATGACGACTAATCAAATCAAGAACGACCGTTTGCTGCGGGCGCTCATGCGCGAGCCGGTGGATGTGACTCCGGTTTGGATCATGCGGCAGGCGGGACGTTATCTCCCCGAGTACCGGCGGACACGCGCGCGCGCGGGCGACTTTCGCACACTCTGCATGACGCCCGACCTGGCGTGCGAAGTGACACTGCAGCCGGTACAACGTTATCCGCTCGACGCCGCGATACTCTTCTCCGACATCCTGACGATCCCCGACGCGATGGGGCTCGGCTTGCAGTTCGTCGAAGGCGAGGGACCGAAGTTCACCCGCCCCGTACGGACGCCGGAGGACATTCGCGCGCTCGGCGTGCCCGATCCGGAAACCGACCTGCGCTACGTCGTCGACGCAGTACGGCTCGTGCGGCGCGAGCTCGACGGCCGCGTGCCGTTGATCGGCTTCGCCGGCAGCCCGTGGACGCTCGCGACCTACATGGTCGAAGGTGGAGCGAGCCGCGAATTCGCCGAGATCAAGCGGATGCTGTACCGCGATCCGGAACTGTTGCACCGTCTGCTCGGAACTTTGGCGCAAGCGGTGACGCGTTATCTCAACGCACAGATCGCGGCAGGCGCACAGGCGGTGATGATTTTCGACACGTGGGGCGGTGTGCTCTCGACGCACGCATACGCCGCGTTCTCGCTGCGGTACATGAGTGACATCGCAAAGGGCCTCACGCGCCGCAACGAAGGCCGCGCGATTCCGGTCATTCTCTTTACGAAGAACGGCGGGCAGTGGCTCGAAGCGCAGGCTGACTCTGGCGCCGACGCGCTCGGGATCGACTGGACGGCGGACATCGGCGAAGCGCGTCGACGCGTGGGTCAACGTGTTGCGCTTCAAGGAAACCTGGACCCGGCCGCGTTGCTGGCGACGCCCGTGCGACTGCGCGCCGAGGTGGAAGACGTTCTGCAACGATTCGGCGCGGGCAGTGGCCACGTGTTCAATCTCGGACACGGTATTACGCCCGATATCGATCCGGAAAACGTCGCGGTTTTGATCGACGCCGTCCATGAACTGAGTCGTTCGCATCATCGTTGATGTTCCATCGCTCGCTGGCGACCAACGTCGGCGGACCATAGCGTTAGCCGAAGGAGTTGGCGTAGTTCCTAAGCACTATTCCTCCGATTCCACATCACTCGGTGACGTGGCTCGTCAGTTGTTATTTGAGAAATGCCGGGTTAGAGTCAGGCCGCGCAGACGAGGGGTTGCGACAGGACGCTGTCGCCGGTAGCGGAATCGCCGAGGCCGTGCTTGCCGCGCGACCGCCGAAGGCCGCGCGTCCTTGCATGCTTGTGTCGAGGGGGTCAGTTTTGACAACGAGCGCATCGGACGCAGACGTGGGGAAAGGAACATCTTCCGTGCTCACGGTCTTCGAGGGACTCAAGGAGAGTCCGGTTGGCGTAGTGATCTACGGCCAGCTTGCTCGGCTGCTCGAAGAACAAGAATCGGCACAACGGAACATCGAAACCGTTTACGGAATGATGTTTCGCCTGCTGCTTGATGCTTACGCCGCAAATCCAACGCTCGCCAACGTCAATAAGATCAACGCCAAGCTGACCGAGCTACGGCGCGCGCTCGTGGGTTCACCCGACGCGGCGTTACCGGATCCGCCCGCTTTTCGCGCCGAGAACGGAAAAGCAGATCCGCCAAGTAGTACGCCGGCCAAAGAGCTCGGCTTAGATGAGGTATTGGAGGAACTGCTCCGCGGTACACGCGACAGCGCGGTTAGTACGGCGCGGCCCGAAGCGGGCGCAACGGCAAAGCCGCTGCCCGATCTGCAGAGAAACTCTTCGGCACCCATCAGGCCGTCGAACGAGCAGGGTAATAGCGCGGACGATCTTGCTCCCACTGTATCAGGCCCGTCGCAAATCGAGCGTCGTGTGAATTCCGCATACCGCCTGCATCTCGATCGCAAGCGCGGCGAGATCGCGAAGCTGCAGGAAGCGTTTGCGCAGAACGTCAACGAAGCGATCGCGCAAAATAGGGAGTTTGGCGCGCTGCTGCAAATCGAGCTGAACGCGCTGCAGCAGGCGGAGAACGGGCAGGAAATAGAGACGCTGCGGCAGATCCTGATCGGCGGCATCGAAGAGCTGATTCAGGGCCACCACTCGCTCGAAGCGAAGCTGCGCCGCACGAGCGAATTCCTCCGCCTCATAGAGTCGGATTCGAACCGCCTACGCGACGAGCTGAACAAGGTGCGGCTGTTGAGCCTCACCGATGAATACACCGGTCTGCCGAACCGGCGCGCTTTCATGCGTCGGCTGCAGGACGAAATCGGTCGCGCGCAACGCTACGGATTTCCCCTCGCGCTCGCGCTTCTCGACCTGGATGAATTCAAAGCGATCAACGACGCGCACGGCCACGCCGCCGGCGACGAGGCGCTGCGGGTTTACGCCGCGAACGTGCTCTCGATCCTTCGGCACCACGATTTAGTTGCACGCTACGGCGGCGAGGAGTTTGCGGTCCTGCTGCCAAATACCTCGCTCGACGGCGCGATCGCCGCGCTAGGTAAGGTGCGTAACCGCGCCCAAGCCGTGAATTACAACTTCGAAGGAAAAGCGCTGAGTGTGCCGACGTTCTCCGCGGGCCTGACGCTGTACACGCCGGGAGATTCACACACGACCCTCGTAGATCGTGCCGACCGGGCGCTTTATCGCGCCAAGCGTCTGGGGCGCAATCGCGTCGAAGTCGAGCTGTCGTCGTCATTGAACAGCGGCAACGACACCGAGCGCGGGACAGGTGAAAGACAGGGACTCGACGAGAAACCCTAACAGCGCGCGCCGAGCACGCGGTGCGCCCACTCGAGCACTTCGAGCACGCGCGGTCCCACGATCGTGCGCGCCTCTTCGTAGTCGATCCAGCGGAATTCGTGATGTTCCGCCCGGCCGAGCGCCGGGTTGACCGCAAGTCGTATATCGCCGATTGTCGCGAGCGCGAGATAGTAGCGCGCGGTCTTGCCGTTGGCGTACGGCGCGGTTTCCGTATATTGCTCGCCCCAACGGAATTCCAGATCGGTTAGACCGGTTTCCTCGCGCACTTCGCGGCGCGCCGCGTCGATCGAGGACTCGCCTGGCTCGACCAGTCCTTTCGGAAAATCCCAATAGCGGAACGCTCGCAACAGCAGGTACCGATACCGCCCGTCGATGCATCGGACGACGACGACTCCTGCGGATAGACGTTTTCCCTTCGGGCTCACTGTACGAATGCCGTCCTCAACCGATCTCGGCCAAGAGGTAATCGATCGTCTGTTCGGCTCGCGTTCGATAGCCCGCGCCGAAGAGGTTCAGGTGATTGAGGATGTGGTAGAGGTTGTACAAGGCGCGCCGGACTTCGTACCCGGGTGCGAGCGGCCACTCTGCTTCGTATGCATCGTAGAACGCACGCGCGAAACCGCCGAACAACTCCGTCATCGCGAGATCGGTTTCGCGGTCTCCATAGTAGACGGCTGGGTCGAAAATCACCGGCTCTCGCGTCGGCAACGCCGCGGCGTTGCCGCTCCAAAGATCGCCGTGCAACAGCGATGGCGCGCAGTCGTGATCGCGCAAGAGCGCATGCAGGCGAGCAAGCAGATGTTCGCCCCGAACGCTCACGCGGCGGTAGCCTTCTGAGCCCGCCCGCTCGAGTTGGGGACGCAGGCGACGGTCGCGAAAGAATTCCGTCCACGAATCGGTCCAAGCGTTCGATTGCGGCGTCGAGCCGATCGTGTTGTCGCGATGCCAGCCGTATCGCCTTGCGGCGTGACGATGCAGTTGCGCGAGGCGACGGCCGAGGCTCCCCTGGGTTTCGTCGGTCAGGCGGGCTATTTGGAGGTATTCCAGTACGAGGAACGCTTGATCTTCTTCCACGCCCGAGCAAATCGGAGTGGGGACGCGCACCGCGTGCGTTGCGGCCAGCGCCCGAAGACCCTCGGCCTCCGCCGTAAACATATCAAGTCGGCTCGGCTCATTGAGCTTGACGAAATACGGGCCTGTTTCGGTCTCGATTACCACCGCGGTGTTTATGCAGCCGCCGCTCATCGGCCGAACCGCGTTCACCGCTACCGGTTTTCCCACCGCAGCCGCAATGCTGGCGGTCACTGCTGCCCAGGTTTTCATCGGTTACCAGCACCGATTGCGCTCATCGTGGACGCCCAACCAAAAAATTGATCCGCAATATTGATGTTAAGTCGTTGAATTCTAAAAAGAGGGCCATCGAGTGTGGCACTAGAATTGCACATAACTCAGAAAGAATTCGCCGCGGGTAGAACCAGCCTGTGGTGCTGGGAGCTGCAAGAAAAGCCAATGTTCGACCGTATCGCCACCCGCTTGAGCGTTGTCCTCGCCGTTGTGGCACTCGGCCTGCTTTCGCTTGGCGTCGTCGCGATCGGTGGTCGTATTTATCGTGACCACGTGTTGGATAACGAACGCAACGCATTGGCGGAACGGCTGCGCGTGGGTGTGGATTTCCTGCGCCTGTTATTGGACGACGACGCCAAACGCACGGCAAGCCGGTTGAGCCAAGACCCTGCAACGGAGAAGGAGGCGATTTCCGCCGGGCTCGCAAAGAATATCGATCGAATGCTCCGGGAAGACCGGAGCGGGACGGCGCCCGTACACATCGGCGTCTATGATACGCAGCTTAATCTCATCGTGCAGCTCAGTGATCCAGACCCGCAATTGTCGCAACATCTCGCCGCCGCTTGCGATCACTTACGGGCTCACGCCGGCAAAGTTCAGCGCGGCGAAACGCCCTGGCAAGTTTCTTTCTCGGGCTTTTGCGCGACCGACGCCGGTTTGTATTACGCGGTCGTCGTGCCGTTGCAGCACGTTCCCCTGCAGTACGCGCAGATAACGTTCGATCTGCGGAAGGTATCCGGCCTTGTGGAGAAGAACATCTCTTTGCCGGTCCGGTTAGTGGATCCGAAGGGGCTCGCTATTTACGAGTCCAAGCTCTGGCCGCTGGACGAAAACTACGATGACCGTTTAGTCGTTGCGTTGCCGCTCGATACCGGCGGTGGAAAGTCGGCTTTTCTGCAAGTAGCCAAAGATGAAAGCGCTCTCTACAGCCGGCTGGAACAGACGCGCTACGCCGTCTTCCTGGCGGCGGGCGCGATCACGTTGCTCTTCGTGCTGATCGCCATCGCGTTTCTCGAGCGCACGGTAATCGGACCGCTCCACGGCCTCATCGTGCAGTTACGCGCGATGTCCGGCGACGAGAGCAAGCTCGGCGATCGCATTCGGGCAGAAGGCAATGCCGAGAGCATACAACTGGCGGAGAGCTTCAACGGCATGACCGAAAGGCTCGAACGGTTGTACGAGCAAGTCGGTCACATGGCGTTTACCGACTCGCTCACACAGTTGCCTAATCGCAGTTTTTTTCTGAAACGCCTGGAACAGACGGTTCATCACGCGCGGCAGGAGAACAAGTTGTTTGGTCTGTTCATTATCGATCTGGATCGTTTTCGTGACGTCAACGATACGATCGGTCATCACGTGGGGGACTTGCTGCTGCAGCAGGTGGCCGTGAGGTTGCGCGACAAGCTCCGCGAATCGGACACGATCGCACGCATCGGCGGAGACGAATTTGCGGTGCTATTGCCGAACGTCACCGCAAAGCAGGCGGACATGGCCGCGCGTATGCTCATCCAGAGCCTGCGTTCGGATATCGTCGTTCAAACCCACCGCCTTGATGTGGCCGCGAGCATCGGGATCGCACTTTACCCGGACCACGGCGTCGACGCCCGCACGTTGATCCAGCGTGCGGAAGTCGCCATGTACGCGGCGAAGCAAGGCGGCTGCGGCCAGATGCCGTATGACGCGGGCATGGATCGTTACCACTCTCAGCAGCTCGCCCTCATGGGCGAATTGCGGCACGCGGTGGAACGGGAGCAGTTTGTGCTCTATTACCAGCCGAAGATTGGGTTGAGACATAACCGTGTAATCGGCGTGGAGGCGCTGGTACGGTGGCGGCATCCGAACGGGACGCTGATCATGCCGGAGACCTTTATTCCCCTGCTCGAACAGAGCAGCTTGATGCGCGGGCTTACGGGGTGGGTAACGCATGAGGCGCTGCGTATGGGACGCGACCTACGCGAGCGCGGCTTCGCGCTGCCGGTAGCGGTGAATATTTCCGCGCGAGACTTACAGAATAGCGGCCTCGCCGAGGAACTGGCGGAGTATCTGGCCGTTCACAGGGCATCGCCAAACTGGCTCGAGCTGGAAATAACCGAAAGCGCGGTCATGGCGGACGTGGTCGGAGCACAGGCGGTGCTCAACCAGCTGGCCGAGATGGGCTTTCAGATGTCGATAGACGATTTCGGAACCGGGTATTCGTCGCTCGGCTACCTCAAACGGCTCCCCGTGCAGGGCGTAAAAATCGACAAGTCGTTTGTCATGGGCATGGCGAAAGACGATAACGACGCCGCGATCGTGTATACGAGCATCGATTTAACGCATAACTTGGGATTGCACGTTGTCGCAGAAGGAGTAGACGACGAAGGCGTCTTGAACCGGCTACGCGTCCACGGCTGCGACGCAGCACAAGGCATGTACTTGAGCCGCCCCTTGTCGGGCAACGAGCTGGTCGACTGGCTTGGCAAGTCGAAATGGGGCATGCCGGTGAAAGCAGTGTGCTAAGCTGCTGTGTGTTTGGCTGACGGCCCTGATTTCCCCGAGGTTATCCTCTCTTGATTTGTGCGGTTGTTTATGCACATCGACCGCTCTCCGGTCGTCTCCCGGGCTCCAGCGCCGGTTTTCCGTCACTATTGGATGGGCCGCGAGCTAAGTCCATGAAGATTCGAACGTTTCTATCAGCACATTTTTTAATCAATGTAACAAATCACGAGCGCCGACCGGCGCTGAAGCGCTACACCTGAAGTTCATCAACAATGTTATCCACAGAAACTGTTAATAACCCTCGTCGTCCGCAGTGACAATGGGTTAGCCATTATTTTTACTGCACGCTTAAACGTGGAGCATCGTTTCACGTAGACGACTCCAGCGCCATGATAAATTTCCCCGCATGACGGCAAGAAACCGGGTCGCCAAAGTCGCAGTGCCGGTGCCCATCCGTCGAGCGTTCGATTACTCGCTCCCCTTAGAAGAACCGATTCCCGCGCGTGGGGTCCGCGTGCGCGTGCCTTTCGGGCGCCGCCGCTCGCTGATCGGAATCGTCACCGGCGTTGCCGATGAAAGCGAGGTGCCGGCGAGCCGTCTCAAGGCCATTACGGGAATTCTCGATTCGGAACCGTTGTTGCCCGCATCCCTGCTTGAACTGCTGGAGTGGGCGGCCGCTTACTATCACCATCCCGTGGGTGAAGTGATTGCGTCAGCGCTCCCGACGCGGCTACGTACTCAGGAGCTCGCAAAGAGTCGCACGCGGACGAAATGGCTCGTCACGGATTCCGGCGCGGCGGCCGACCCGCAGGCGGTAAAACGGTCTGCGCTCCAGCGGCGGATCCTGCAGGCGCTGCAAGGAGAGCCGGCCGGAATCGACAGCCGCGCACTGGCAGGCCTATCGGCGCGCTGGCGCGTTGCCGTCGACAGTCTGGTCAACCGCGGCTGGGTTACGGCGCGTGAGTACGAGGATGACGTTGCGCCCGACGTGCCCCCGACCTCGGCTCCGGCGCTCACGGCCGCACAGTCTCAGGCCGTCGACGCAGTTTCGGCCGCGAGCGGCTTCAAACCGTTTCTGATCTACGGGGTAACGGGGAGCGGCAAGACCGAAGTTTATTTGCGCGTGATCGAGCAAGTGCTGGCGCGGGGCGCACAGGTGCTCGTGCTCGTCCCCGAAATCGCGCTCACGCCGCAGCTGGTCAGCCGGTTTCGCAGCCGCGTCCGTGTCCCGCTCGTCGTATTGCACTCCGATTTGACGGATCAGGAACGGGCGCATGGGTGGCTCATGGCGCGCGCGGGGAAGGCGCGCATCGTCGTCGGCACCCGCTCTGCGGTTTTTACGCCGCTCCCGCATCTCGGCCTGATTATCGTGGACGAAGAGCACGACCCCTCGTACAAGCAGCAAGATGGCTTTCGCTATTCGGCGCGCGACGTCGCGGTCATGCGCGCGCACCGCGAAGCGGTGCCGATCATGCTCGGCTCCGCGACGCCTTCGCTCGAAACCGTGAACCGCGTTCGCGCCGGGCACTATACGATGTTGACGCTGCCCGATCGCGCGGGCGGAGCGGCTCTGCCGGCGATCGAGGTGCTCGATCTGCGCCGTTTGGCGGCGGAGCAGGGGATCTCGCACCCGCTGCGGGTGGCGATCGCGGATACGCTGCAGCGTGGAGAACAGGCGCTGCTATTTTTGAATCGCCGCGGTTTCGCGCCGGTCTGGATGTGCTTTCAGTGCGGATGGGTGGCGCCGTGCGAGCGTTGCGACGCGCGCCTGACGTTTCACCGGTCGAGCGCGCGGCTGCGCTGCCATCACTGCGGCGCCGAGCGTTCGTTGCCCACCGTGTGCCCGGCGTGCCAGCGCGCCGAGTTGCACGCACTGGGCGAAGGTACCGAGCGCATCGAATCCGTTCTGAAGCGGTCGTTCCCGACGGCGCGCATCGTGCGTGTCGACCGCGACAGCACACGCGCGAAGGGTTCGCTCGACGAGAAACTGGAACGGGCGCGGCGCGGGGAGGCCGATATCTTGATCGGCACACAAATGCTCTCGAAGGGACACGATTTCCCCGGCGTCACGCTGGTCGGTATTCTCAATGCCGACCAGGGACTCTACGGCAGCGACTTCCGCGCGACCGAGCGGCTCGTGCAGCAAATCATTCAGGTAAGCGGCCGTGCCGGCCGCGGGGCGAAGCCGGGGCGGGTGCTGATCCAAACCTACCATCCCGGCCATCCGGTGTTCGCGCAGCTCAAGACGGCCGGCGCGTACGATAATTTTGTCGACTATGCCCTGACCGAGCGCCTGGAAACCGGGTATCCACCGTCCACGCACCTCGCGCTGCTGCGCGCAGAATCGCCCAAAGCGGATGTTGCGCTTGGCTTCTTACGTATCGCGCACGCGCTAGCGCTGCGTTGCGCCGACTCCGAAGTCGCGGTGTTTGATCCCGTGCCGTCGCCGATGGAGCGCCGGGCGGGACGATATCGCGCGCAACTCCTGGTCCAATCGGCGAAGCGCAGCAGCTTGCACGCAATGCTCAGCCAATGGTTGGAACGCCTCGCCGAAGAGAAGGCGGGAGCGCGCGTCCGCTGGTCGCTCGACGTCGATCCCATCGATTTGTATTAACAGCGGAAACGGGTAGCGTTCCGAACAGCGGGCGCAAGCTGCCGATCAAGAGCCGGCGAGCCGCGTCAGGAACGGATCGATCGCCCGGCGCGCGCGTTCGACGTCGAGCTTGCCGACGTGCTCCCAGACGATTCGGCCCTGCGGATCCAGCAAGAACGCCGACGGAACGAATTTCACTTCATCGAACGCGCGCCACGCGAGGCCGGCGACGTCGAGTACGACGGGATACGGGACCTCGCGCTCGCGCACGAAGCTCTGTACCTGCACCGGCGGGTCGTATGGCATCGCGATCGCGAGCATTTCGAGACCGCGCGGTCGAAATTCCTGATAGAAACGCGCGAGGTCCGGTTGCTCCTCGACGCAGGGCGAACAACTCGTCGCCCAAAACGCTACGAGCACGGGACGGCCGCGCAGCTCGGCGAGATGCAGAACGCGGCCGTCGAGCAGCGCCAGGCTCAAATCCGCCGGCGGAGGCGGTTTCGGCGTGGGTAGCAGTGCCGTCGCGACACCCGTTAATGCCGCGATGAGCGCGAGCACGACGAGCGGCGACGCGCGCCGGCGCCAACGCGCGGGGCGGGCCGGCTTGGAGGCGATGTCAGTGTCGGTGCGGGGCGCCACGAGAAATCAGAAGTGCGTGAAGTAGCCGATGCTGAAGAAGTTCACGTCCTGCTCGATCACCGTATATTCGAACTCGATGCCGGTTTTGCGATTGAAGTAGTAGCCGACGCCCGCACCGAACGAGAAGCCCGAATCGTTGCCGGACACGCCCGTGCCACTGACGCCGCTCACCGAGATGTCTTCGCTCAAATAGCCGGCCTTGGCCTTGAGATAGATCGGTCCGGCCGTGCGATACGCGCCGTAGGCCGCGAGCGTCTCAATTTTCCAGTCACCGTTAGCCGCGCCAATCTGCACGTCGCCTTTGGAGATATCGCGCGTGTATTCCGCTTCGATCGCCAACGAGCCGTTGACGTCGCGAAAAAGATCGTAGCCGAGCAGCAAGCCGAAGTTGCTGGAAGTGTCGAAACCGCTCTGGTCGATGTCCATTTGTCCCGCCTTCAACCCGAAGTACAGCGGACTCTCCTGCGCGGCGGCTGCGGCACAAATGGTCACACCTGCAACGAGGGCGATCGCGCAAATGTAACGGTGCTTCTTCATGTCGGCTCCTTGATCCACTTCGTTCCGTGCCTGTTGAGTAGCTGCCAAACTTAACAGACGCTGATGTATCTCACTATCAGCGCAGCTACGGGGGTGCGCACTACCCGGAAGCCGAGGCGGGTAAAAAAAGTCCAACCAGGTCGTTGAGGAAGCGCCGGCCGAGCGCGCTTGCGCGGATGCTGTCGTTCTCGAGAACGAGCAAGCCCCGTTCCCGCGCTCGATCTGTGGGCGTTTCGATGCAATCGAATGAGAGACCGGTCCGTTCAGTAAAAAGCGAGACAGCGAAACCGTCACGCAGGCGCAGCGCGTTGAGCATGAACTCGAACGGAAGCTCGCCGGACGCAACGACGCGCGAACTTGCGCGGGCACCGGCTGAACCGGCGGCGTGCAGAAATGCTTCCGGATGCCGGACTTTCACCGTGCGCGTCACGGCAGCGTGCGAGGAAATCTTTGCGTGTGCGCCCGCACCAATGCCGAGGTAGTCGCCGAACTCCCAATAGTTCCGGTTGTGCCGGCACTCCTTTCCCGCGAGGGCATAGGCGGAGACCTCGTACTGCACGAATCCGGCGCGCTGCAGCTCCCCGATCAGTGTCTTCTCCATCGTCTCGATCGTTTCTTCGTCGGGCAGTTGCGGCGGCGCTCGGTAAAAAGCGGTATTGGGTTCGAGCGTCAGCTGATACAGCGAGAGGTGCGTCGGTGCGGCGGCGAGCGCGGTGCGCACGTCGCTCAGCGCTTGCTCAACGCTTTGGTCCGGCAGCGCATACATGAGATCGAGATTGAAGTTGTCGAACCTGGCCGCGCGCGCCGCGTCGGCGGCGGCGGTTGCCTCTTCGCGTCCATGAATGCGGCCGAGGGTCTGCAGTTTGGCCGGATCGAAACTCTGAATGCCGATCGACAGCCGATTGACGCCGGCCTCGCGAAAGCCGCGAAAGCGCGAAACCTCGACCGTCCCGGGATTTGCTTCCAGGGTGACTTCGGCGTCGGGCGCGAGCGCGACGCGGTCGCGTACGCCCGTTAGGAGACGCGCGATAGCTTCCGGGCTGAACAGGCTAGGCGTACCGCCGCCGAGGAAAACGGTTTGGACGGTCCGCCCTTCGACGAGCGGCGCATCTGCCGTGAGATCGCGCAGCAGCGCGTCGACGTATGGATCTTCAGGAAGCGCCGCTCTGAGCGCGTGCGAGTTGAAGTCGCAGTACGGGCATTTGCGCACGCACCACGGTAGGTGAATATAGAGCGAGAGCGGCGGCGGAGAAACGATCATCATGCCGTATGGTACCGCGCCGGCGTACGATTGACGCAGCTGCCGTGCGCTAGGACTTGCGCGCGGCCGCAGGTGTCTGCGCGGTGCTGACCAGAATCACGCCGAGCAGAATCGTCGTCATGCCGAGCAGTTGCGGCGTCTTCAACTCTTCGTCGAGCAGCCACCACCCGAGCACCACGGCGATGGCCGGATTGACGTACGCGTACGTTCCGAGCGCCGCGGGCGCGACTTCGTGCATTAGCCACACGTAAGCGGCGAAGGCAAATGCACCGAAGACGATGAGGTACAGCAGTGCGACGCTGCCCGTCCACGACCAGTGCCACGTGTTCGCCTCTCCGGTCGCGAGCCCGATGACACAAAGCAGCGCGCCGGCGACGAGCGACTGCAACGCGGCGGACATGAACGGAGGCGTGCTCGGCTGCATGTGTCTCGCGTAGGTCGTGCCGCTCGCCCAAAGAAACGCGGCGCCGAGAATGGCGATTTGACCGAGGAGGGCATGCGGCGCGAATTCCGCCGCCGGGTGCATTAACAACCCGACGCCGGCGAGGCCGATCACGAGCCCGATCAGGGCCTGGCGCGAGAGCGGCTGGCCGTTACGGCCGAGCGTACCGAGACCGGCAATCCAGAGCGCAACGCTTGCCACGATGAGCGCGGCTTGATTCGACGCGATCCACTGCGATCCCCAAACCACCAGCCCGTTGCCGCCGATGAGGAGCAGCACGCCCACGATGGTAATGATCTTCCATTCGCGCCAGCTGCGCGGCCAGCGCTGGCCGGTCGCCGTTGCATAGAGTGCAAGGAGCGCGCCCGCGGCCAAGAAGCGCACGCCGGCGAAAAGCGCCGGCGGCAGGCGCTGTACGCCGACGCGTATCGCGAGGTAGGTCGATCCCCAGACGATGTAAACCGTCGCAAAGGCGATCGCCGCCCTCAATTTCCAACCGGCGGGTTTAGTCACGTAGTGCGGTGAGCAACAATCTCACGAACTCGGCAGAGCGCCTGGACCAACGCGCGCAAGGCCTGACCGCGATGACTCAGGCGGTTCTTCTCATCGGCCGGCAGCTCGGCCGAGGTACAGCCTCGGTCGGGCACGACGAAGACGGGATCGTAGCCGAAGCCGTTCGTGCCCCGCGGCGCCGCGGCGATACGGCCTTCCCACGTTCCCTCGGCGATGATGGGCGCCGGGTCACGCGCATGACGCAGATAGACGAGCACGCAGCGAAAGCGCGCGCTGCGGCGGGCTTCGGGAACGTCGCGCAGCGCCGCGAGGAGCTTTTCGACGTTCGCGGCGTCGGTGGCGCCGGGTCCGGCGTAACGTGCCGAATGCACGCCCGGGGCGCCGCCGAGCGCGTCGACCTCGATGCCCGAATCGTCTGCGATTGCCGGGAGGCCCGTGTGCTCGGCGGCGTTGCGTGCTTTCAGGATGGCGTTTTCGAGGAAAGTCAGGCCGGTTTCGTCCGCGGGCGGCACCCTGAATTGCGATTGCGGCACCACCGCGAGATCGAGGCCGGCGAGCATCTGGTTCAGCTCGCGGAGCTTTCCGGCGTTGTCGCTCGCGAGCACGATCGTTTCGGTCATGCGAGCCCGAGCGCGCGACGTTGCGCGGCGATGAGTTGCTCGATCCCCAGACGCGCAAGCTCGGTCATACGTATGAGCTGCTCGGCGCTAAAGCTGCCGCGCTCGGCCGTTCCCTGGACCTCGATGAAGCCGAACGCATCGTTCATGACGACGTTCATGTCCGTGTCGGCGCGCGAGTCCTCGGCGTAGTCGAGGTCGAGCACCGGCGTGCCTTCGTAGATGCCGACCGATACCGACGCGATGAAATGGCGCCGCGCGTCGGTGGGGATGGCGTTGCGTGCCGTAAGCGCCGCGAGTGCGTCGAACAACGCCACGCACCCGCCGGTGATCGATGCGGTACGCGTGCCACCGTCGGCTTGCAGCACGTCGCAATCGATCGTGATAGTGCGCTCGCCAAGGCGCGTGAGATCGACAGCCGAACGGAGCGCGCGCCCGATGAGGCGCTGAATTTCGAGCGTGCGGCCCGTCTGCTTGCCGCGGGCCGCCTCGCGCTGCGTGCGTTCGTGCGTCGCGCGCGGCAGCATCCCGTACTCCGCGGTGATCCATCCTTGGCCTTTCCCTTTCAAAAACGGCGGCACTTTTTCTTCAATACTCGCCGTACACAGCACGCGCGTATCACCGAACTCGATCAGCACTGATCCTTCGGCATGGCGCGTGTACTGACGGGTGATTCGAATGGGGCGCAAATCATCCGGCGCCCGGCCGCTCGGTCGCATCGATGCGTTCTCGCGAGATTGCAGGGGAGCGCATTCTAACAGGGCGAGGCGGGGAGTTCGCGAATGCACTTAACGTGCATTCGCCCGCCGAGCGCCGCCACACGGAAGTGGCGGCCGGGGTTAACCGAAGTTACGAAAGCTGCGCCATGGATGGCTGGGAACTCTATCCGAAGGCAGGTTCCGGAGGTTTCGCGGACACACTTAACGTGTGTCCGCGCCGGCGAGCGCCCGCACACGGAGGTGCGGGCCGGGGTTGATCGAAGTTGCGTATGTTTCGCCAAGGATGGCTGATGAGCTGTGTCCGAAGCCACGTTCCGGAGGTTTCGCGGACACACTGATGTACAGGAGTACGAATGCCGCGGGCGCAGGGGTGAGCCGGAGAAGTCGCGAACCCATTTAACATGGGTTCGCGCCGGCGAACGGGTGCAACGGATATTGTTGCACCCCGGGCTGCAAGCAGGAGCGGCGCAACGTGTGTCCGCGCCGGCGATGCCGCACAGGACGCGCCAATTTCGCGGTAGCACAGGGGCGAGGCGGAGTGGTCGCGAGTGCGCAGCAGTCGCGCCGCACATGGACGTGGGCCCTGGACTTTTCAGCGACGCAGGATTGCGCAGCGGAAAAGTGC
>JBJMVQ010000056.1:0-84641 GCA_045810625.1 Sulfurifustis sp. | reverse complement strand
GAAACGGTCGCGGCCGAAATGCACATCTCGAAAGTTCAGCCGGCCGTTTACCGCACACTGACGACGGGACGGCCGTAGTCGCTTCGCCGTCGTACTCGACCCGCCGAGTCGGTTCGGCGGGTTTTTTATTGCTGGCGCCTTGCTGAGAGGGCGGTGCTCCGCGACGCGTACCGGGAGTCCGGGTCTTCTCGTGCTACGGGTGACCCCTGGTTCGCCGGCGCTTCTTAGACCACGCGCACGGCTCAAGCCTCCGCAAACTCGCCTGCCCGAACCCACGCTAATGCGGCTGATCATCAGGCCAATCGAACGGAAGTAAGAGGGTCGTGCGCACTGGCGCACGCTATGCTTACTGGTTCGCCGGCGCTTCTTGGACCACGCGCACGGCTCAAGCCTCCGCAAACTCGCCTGCCCGAACCCACGCTAACGCGGCTGATCCATCAGGCCAATCGAACGGAAGTAAGAGGGTCGTGCGCATGGCGCACGCCACGCTTATTGGTGCGCCGGCGCTTCTTATCTTATTAAATGCGCTGCGTTACCGTCGCGCGCTCACGACGTATCGGCGCTCGGGGACGCAGACCCTGTCTGTCGTCCCCGATTTGTCCTTTGATCAACCCTTATTCGGGTTGATCAAATACTTTTCACCGGTCCCGAACTTGGCGTACCCGGCGATCGTATCGAGCTGCAGCGCTTCGGCGAGCGAAATCTCTTTCGTGTAATGACTCGCAAACGTGGTTTTCAATTCGGCCACCACGCGTTCGCGCAGTTTTTGCGCTGCGTCCGGACCGATCTTCTGCAAGAACGGGAAGAGCAACCAACCGCCGACGCTCCAGGCCATGCCAAAGTTGCGAATGAGCTCGGTCGGGCCGCGATCGAGTCCGCCGTAGATGTAGACCTGCTTGTGCGTGGTCGAACCGTAGCGGCTGTACTCCTTCATCTTTGCCACGGCCGCGGCCTCCATGCACGTGAGAATCTGGCTCGCGAGCTTGCCGCCGCCGATCGCGTCGAAAGCGATCGTCGCGCCGGTCTCGGTGAGCGCAGCGGTCAAATCCTGCATGAAGGTGGGCGACGACGAGTTGCACACGTACTTCGCGCCGAGTTTCCGCAGCAGATCTTCCTGGTCTTGGCGGCGCACGATGTTGACGAGATTGACGCCGTCCTTGATGCAGATGCGATTCAGCATCTGTCCGAGGTTCGACGCCGCAGCCGTGTGCACGAGCGCGGTGTGATTCTCACGACGCATCGTCTCGACCATGCCGAGCGACGTGAGCGGATTGACGAAGCACGACGCGCCTTCGCTCGGCTTCGTACCTTCCGGCAGTACCAGGCATTGCATCGCCTTGATGGTCCGATATTGCGCGTACATCGCGCCGCCGATCATTGCCACGGTCTTGTTCAGCAATGCCTGCGCTTCTTTCGATGCGCCCGCCTTCACCACGACACCCGCGCCTTCATTGCCCACCGGCATCGATTGATCGACGCGGCCTGCCATTGCGCGCATCAATTGTTCCGGCACCGTTGCCGTCACGACCGGCTGCGCGCGCGTGCCCGATGCTCTTGCCGTCCGCATATCGGCCGCGCCCACCAATAACCCGAGGTCGGACGGGTTGAGCGGCGACGCTTCGATTCGCACCACGACTTCGTCCGCGGCCGGCTCCGGCATCGGGACTTGCACAAGCGAAAGCTCGAGCTCGCCGCTCTTTTTGATCAGCGAGCGCAGTTGCAGAAAGGAGTTGGGAACGGTGTCCATAACGGTTTCCAGATGTTTGTGGTGATGGAAGTGCGGGCAAGGATGCCTGTTGAACCATTCTCAACGCAAGAACTGATGTGCGCCATGGGCATGATCACCGATCACCCTGCGACGTCCAGACCGGGCCGGACGCCGTCGCACCTTGAAGTAACCTTCGGGCCAACATAGCGCGGGAACGCAAGGAGGACCAGCCTGCGGGATCGGACGGGTAAAGTCGCGCTCTTAACGGGGCGGTAGTCGCGGCATCGGCCGTGCGGCGGCACTGGCGCTGGTTGCCCCGGGTCGCGGCTTGCCGCGTGTCCTCCTTCTCTTGACTTCGGCGTTACGTGTATACACACTTATTGGATGGCCGACCTCTCCGAATGCATGCAATGCCACTGTCTGGCCGCAAGGCGCCACGCACGTGCCGTCACGCGGCTGTACGATGCGAAGCTTCGGCCGCACGGTCTGCGCGCGACGCAGTTTTCCGTCCTCGTCGCCCTCGCCCTTTCCGGGCCGAGACCGATCGGCGCACTCGCCGAAGGACTCGGACTCGAGCGCACCTCGCTTACCCGTAGTGCGGCGGTTCTGCAGGAAGCGGGCTGGATAGCTCCGGACGCGCCGGGCGACGGTCGGGAACGGCCGCTCAAGTTGACGAGCGCCGGCCGCAAGAAACTCGAGGCGGCCCTCCCGGCCTGGAAGGCCGCGCAGAAGCAAGTCGCGAAGTCTCAGCACGCAAAAGCCTAATCGATTACCGGAACGCTGCTGTTGAACGTTGATCAATATGTGTGTACACACTCTTGGAGAACTCCCATGCTCGATCTGATCGCTGCCGTCGCGGGCGGCTTCTCGTACGCCCTGCTCGTCGTCGCACTCGTCCTGCCGCTAACGCCGCGAATGCGAATTTTCACGTTCGGCTTCGCTGTCGCTTGGGGAGCGGCAACCGTCGGCCTTGCCGCCACAGGAGCGCTGGCGGCGCAAATCCTGGTCGTCCCTGCCAACGTGTTTGCATTCGCGGTGTTCGTCGCGCTGTTGTTCGGCGCATGGTTTTTCTCCGCGAGCCTGCGCAGGGCGATTGGCGAAGTGCCGCTGGCGATACTCGTGGGGCTCAACAGCATGCGGATCGGCGGCGTGCTTTTCTTACTTCTTGCGGCCGACGGCCGCCTCGCGACGGCGTTCGCAACCAGCGCCGGATGGGGCGATATCATTACCGGCGCCGTCGCCATTCCCCTCGCGGTAATGCTCGCGCGTAGTCCCAAGACGCCGCGGCTCGCGCTCGCGGCTTGGAACGCGTTCGGTGCGCTCGATCTGGTCGTCGCTGTATCGCTCGGTGTCCTTTCCGCCGACACGCCGTTTCGCGTGTTCACGCAGGAACCAGGAACGGTCCTCATGACAACGCTGCCTTGGGCAATGGTTCCGGGCCTGCTCGTTCCGATCTATCTCCTGATCCACTTCAGTATTGCCGTACGACTGCGTCGCGGCGCGGTTCGCCCGCGGGTCTCGCACGCGCAAATCAACCGTCGTGACACATCAGCTATTGGAGGAAGCCCGCTATGACTCACTCGAACCTCGCCGCACTACAGGCAAACGGAATCGTTTTCCACTGGCCACGCGCTTACGATTTTATCGTTTGGGCCGCGTTCCTCGGGAAAGAACGCCGCTACCGCGAGAAGCTGATCGCACTCGCTCGTATCCAGGCAGGCGATCGCGTGCTCGACGTCGGATGCGGTACAGGAACGCTCGCCATCGCGGCGCAGGAGCGTGCCGGGTCGGCGGGCAAGGTCTACGGAGTTGACCCGTCTCCGGAGATGATCGCCACCGCCCGGCGTAAGGCAGCGAAGGCAGGGACGGATGTTCGGTTCGTGGAAGGTTCAGCCGAGGCGCTGCCGTTTCCGGACGCCAGCTTCCACGTAATACTCAGTACGACGATGTTGCACTGCCTGGCCGCCGACGTGCAGCCTCGCTTCATTCGCGAGGCACACCGAAAGCTCAAACCCGGCGGTCGCTTCCTCGCCGTCGACTTTGGCGGGTCGGCCGCTTCGAAGACGACGCTCCTTTCGAAAATGCGCCACCATCGGCAATTCGATCTCGAACGGCTGATTCCCGCTTTCGACCAGGCGGGCTTTGTCGAGCTCGAGACGGGTGACGTCGGCTATCACAACCTGCGTTTCATCCTTGCGACGGTCAGGAACGACTGATCCGCGGCGGGGGCTGACGTTCGCACCGGTTTTCTCCGCAGCGGCACGCGGTCACGGGCGCCGCGCGGCGCTTTCGCGCCGCCGGCGGCGTCCGCGCCGGCGTGCAAGCTGTCACATCATTCGGCCATGGCGGTACCGGAACCGCCCATTTCCTTCGGCAGGTCCTTGAGTTTCGGTGCGCCGTCCCGAATGTGCAACACCGTCTCTTGATAGTTCACGTGCACGGCGCCTTTGAACGGAAATTCGGGGATCGTCGCGGCGTACACGTCCGTAAGGCCCCAGTGGGGATGCTCGGTGAAAAGGTGCCCGCCGCAGGACGTGCACCACTTCCGGAAGCTGCGCGGAGTCTTGTTGTACGTTCCGATCTTCTCTGCGCCTTTTGTGATTTTCAGCGACTCGGGCTTCCACAGCGAGAAGGCATTCACCGGCCCGGCCGACCAGCGCCGACAGGAGTCGCAATGGCAATAACCCATCGCAGCCGGTTCGCCGGTGACCGTGAACTGAACGGCTCCGCAAAAACACGACCCGTTGTAGCTGCTTCTATTTTCCATTTCAGATCTCCTCACTGTTTGGCCCGCTGTTGGGGCGATAGTCGATAGACGAATCGAAGCTTGCGTGAAGGCGACCTCACACGAGCGAAGTGGTGTGTCCCGTTGCGCAGCTTCGTGGTTCGCGCTTGCTGCAATGCAGATCTTCGGCAAGCTGTGCGTGTACCAGCGGCATCGCGGGGTAGGGGAGGTGCTCGCATGGTTCGCAATTCTCCACGACGGGCAGCCCGCAGGCTTGATGCAGACGCCGGCGTTCTTTGCAGAAATGCCGCTTCGCGCCGTCGAGTTGCGCGTCGTGCTCGATCGGCGCCGGTGCCGCTAAGAACAAGGGGCACGAAGATGTGGGGAACAGTTTATCGTGCTGCCGGAGAAATCGGTGAAATAGGAAAGGATTTATTTTTCGTATACGAACGTCTCTACCCCTTGTCGCTGTGTAGCTTCAGTAGTCGATCCGCGACGCGGCGCTGATGCTTGCTTATTTAGTGCCGTCGTTCGATCAGAGCGGTGTCAGGTCGCGGATCACGCGAGCGAGTGAACTATGCCCTCGTGTTCCGCTTTTACCGTTCGTTTCAGTTCCTCGACCGCAACCGGTGTGGCATGCGGCGGTGCGGCAGGCTGCCGTCGATCAGGTGTAACGTATTGCCCTTTCTCTTGACCGCGAAATTCGCGCGTGCCTAACTGCTCTTGCTTCATCCCCGCGGCAACGACTTGTCGACGAGGATTGCATGTAGGCTTTCTCGCCGGCCGCCACGGGCCCACAACTCATACCGACATGGAGGTCGTTGTGCGACGCGCGCTATTTCCACTTCTGTTGCTCTCACTCGTGCTAACCCTCGGGGCCATGCTGCCCGCCACCGTCCGCGCGGGAGACACGTTGGGACCGAACGAGCAGTTGTTTTCGGATCAGTATCTGACGTCGTCCGATGGGTACTTCACCCTCTACTACCAGGCCGACGGAAACTTGGTGCTTTACGACGGTGTCGGAAATGCGCGCTGGGCCACGATGACGTTCAGCGCGCCGGGCGCCGTGACGATGCAAGGCGACGGCAACCTGGTCGTTACCGACGCGTCCGGAAACGCGGTGTACGCATCGGGCACCGCCGGGAATCCGGGCGCCGTCGCGACCGTAACCATCGAAGGTGTCGTCGACGTACACCTCACCAATCCCTACCGCACGATCTGGTACGAACCGCCGGTCGGCCCGGGCGGGGGCGGCGGCCCATCCTGCATTCAGGACGGCCAGGTTTGCGGCACGACGGTGGGTCATTGCTGCGAGGGATTTTGCGTTGTTCTCTACGGCAGCAGCACCGGCATTTGCCAACCGTATCAATGAAATAAGCCACAGCTGAAACGGCGCCACGGAGTCGACAAGCATCCGTGGCGCGTTCGTGTCCGTGGCGGCCGCTTCGAGCGTCCCCGCTGCCGCTTGCTTGCGGGCACGTGATGGCGATCGAACCTCAGACGGCGTAGCGCGCGACCGCTTCTTCGTTCCAGTCGAGGCCGATGCCCGGCCGGTCGGCGATGACGGCGTGGCCGTTCTCGACGCGCATCGGCTCCGCGAGTATCGCGTCGGCCCAATCGACGTACTCGAGCCAGTGGCAGGTCGGCGTCGCCGCGAGCAGATGCGCGCTCACTTCCGGGAAGAGGTGGCTCGACATCTCGATGCCGGCGCCGTGTGCGAGCGCCGCCGCGCGCATCCAACCGGTGACGCCGCCGATGCGCTCGGCATCGGGCATGACGTAATCGCAGGCGCCGGCGGCGATGGCCTGCGCGGCTTGTTCCGGCCCCATGAAGTTCTCTCCGATTTGGATCGGCGTCGCGACTTCGCGCGCGATGCGTGCGCAACCGGCGTAGTCGTCGGCGCGGATCGGCTCCTCGATCCAGTCGACACCGCCTTCGGCATCGATCATGCGTCCGCGCTTCAACGCCTCGGCGACCGTGAGCGCCTGGTTGAAGTCGACCATGAGTCGCACGCCGGGACCGATCGCCTTGCGTACCGCTCTTAGCACGTCGAGATCTTCGCGCGCGTCTGGCCGACCGAGACGCAGCTTGACGGCGCTGAAGCCTTCTTCGACGAGCTCGACCGCTTCCTTCTCCACCGCCGCGCGCGGCGCGATGCCGAGTCCCTTCGAGTTGTATGCCGGGATCGGGCGCGGCGTCGCGCCGAGCAGGCGCACGAGCGGCTGGCCGAGCGCGCGCGCCAGCGCGTCCCATGCCGCCATGTCGATGCCGGCCATCGCAAAGAGCACGATGTTGTGCACGCCAAGCAGCGCGTAACGCCGGCGGAGCTTCCTCTCGATGTCGAAGGGCGCGACGGCGTCGCCCTGCACCATCTGCGCCATCGCTTGGACGAGCTTCACGATCGGTGCGAGGTTGTGTTTGCCGATCGCGAAGAGATAGGAGCGGCCGACGATGCCGCCATCGGTTTCGAGGTCTAGCAGCACCAGCGGCGCGACCGTCACGGCGGCAATGCTCGTCGCGAGCGGACGCTTCATCGGTGCGGCGACTGCGCGCACGCGGATATCGCGAATCTTCAGTTCCTGCACCTTAAAAGAAGGGTTGCTCATGGCGGTTTCCATTATGTGGGGAGGCGGGTGCGCCCGAGGATGATGCCGCGTCATTTTGTCATTTATTTGCCGCGCGCATCCACGTGCTTGGCGGCGGTACCTGCGGATAACCGCGATCCGAAAGTGAAATAGTCGTCGTATCGACGCTCGTTCCGCAGCTCCGGCGGCGCAAACAACAACGCCCTGCGTGGCAGGGCGTTGTGGCGAGCGTTTCGATGTCGCCGGCGTCGCGCGGCAAGGCTCGGACTCCAACGGCTACATCGGCGGCGCCTGGCCATTCAATCCGACATTGACGCGCCGCGCGGCGAGGCTCCCGTCCGGCTGCTTCTGCGCGACCAGGAAGATGGGCGCGCCCGGCTTCAGCTCGCTTTTGTTCGAAGGCGTATAGCCAACGACCTTGGTTTCTCGCGTAACCAGGATTTCCTTCTCGCCGCCCTTGTACTGAACCGTCAGCACGCGATCGTTCTTCACGTTCTTGATCTTGGCGATGTTCGCGTTGGTCATCTTGCTGTTCGGCCGCAGGTCCCAGTCGTAATGGCCTTCGCCGGTGCCGCGCATGTTCTCGGGGAAGATGTGCACTTCTTCCGCGACCAACGCGCCATCCTTCTCGCCAACCGTGGTGCTGCCGATGAACTTGCCGGTCGCAATGTCGGCCGTGCTCTGCTTCGTAATCCCCATCACCACGAAGTCGTCGGCGAGCTTCACCGTCGTGTTCTGGCCGTCGCGAGTCTTCACGCTCAGCACATTCCCATCGAGCTTATCGACGGTGCCGCGAATTCTAACGAGCGAATCGGGGAACCCCGCCGCGAACGCCGCGGCCGAGAGCATAGCAATGAACAAAAGCGTAAACGCGCGCATCATGGATTGTCTCCTTATTGATTCGTCAACTATCGGCTAACCATGCCATCCAATCCAACATCACATGCGGGGCAGCGATCGGCGAGCGGGCTGCTTCAGACGCACGAATTTGGATCGCAAACGTCAGACTACCTGAGGGGCGAAAAAATTCCTGGTTCCGGTCCAAGCCATCGTCGGGCTGGCGGGCGGCGAAAGGTCGGCTAATCCGGACTGTCGCGGTTTCCAGCAACTGTCCGACGGTAACGAACGTGTACCCGCGTTCAGGCAGCATATCGATATTGGGCGGCAATGCTGCGGCGGTATGCGCCGGTTGATATGCATGACGATGATCGATCCCGGCCCCGCGCGCGCTCGATCATGTACTTGATCAGATACTCCGTGGTGATATTCGCATCCGGGTCGCCGGACCATTGGCGTTGTCCTGTTGCACGTCGTTCTCGGCACAGAGCGGCGCGGCGACCGCGAGCACAGCGACGGCTGCACCTGCCAACCATGAATCGCTTGAACATGGTGACTTTCGAGTTGTTGTGAAACCGAACTGCACAACCTACAACCGAATACCGCGGATTAATGTTGGCGCGGCGTCGATTGCGAATGTTGTCATGGATAGCCGAGCGCCGCGGCACAGAACTGCGCGCACCCGAATATCGGGGAGTCGTATGGTCCCGCACGCTCGAAGAGCCGGAAATGCTGCTGTTCCGTCTTTTCTCTACGACGACAATGTCGGCCTGTCGATGTCTTTGGTATCGCCCTTCGGCAAGGAAAACTGAAACGCCTGCGTATAGGGCGGCTTCTCGCCGTTCTGGTACGCCTTGTAGAGGCGCGTATATTCCGCGCGCGCTTCCTCCACGGTTCGTTTTCCGCTGACGATGTCATGCGCCAGGTTGATGGCGACGAAATTCATCGACGTGCCGCCGCAACGCGCGGAGATCTCGCCTTTGGTCCGTTCGCAGATGACGCTGCCGTCGAACTCGGCAAGTTTGGAGTACATTTCGACCGGAACTTTGTAGTCGATGAACTGCTCGAGAAAGTCGGTGTGATGCGCCGGAAAATCGTGGGGTATTTCCTCGCGCGACAGCTCCGTGCGCTTCCAGGAATCTTTTGTGTTGTACCAAACGAGTTTCGACACGCTGTACTCGTCGGGCTCGCCATAGTATTGGATCAGGCGCTTCGCGGATTCGCGCGGTTCGCTCGGCCAATCTTCGATCACCTCTTGCAGCTGACGGTCCATGCCCACCTCCGTTGCGGGATTTTCTACTGACAGTCAGGACATCGAGTTTTGACCGGCGGTTACCGTCGTGATTCGGCCTACTTCAGGTTGAACTTAAACTTCGTGCCGCCTAACTCGATCACGTCGCCGTCCTCCAGCAGAACACTGCCCTCGGCCGGCATCGGATGGTCGTTGAGTTTCACCTGATTCGGCTCATCGGATTCGAGTAAGTAGCGGTCGGTGAGACGCGTGACCCGAAGCGGTTTTTTGCCTGGGATATCGACCGTGACGTTTTCCGGGCTCAGCGACACACGCTTCCCCTTCTCGCCGCCTTCGATTACCCGCAGATGCGCGAATTGAATGATCGCCGTGGACGCGCCCACCGGCGTGGAGGCGTTGGCAGGTTTGGGCAGTGTGACGGGCGGCCCAATCTCGTCGAGATATAGCAGGGCGTGCTCGCCGATGACGATGGTTTGCTTGTCGATCAGCTCGTGCGTTTTTACGCGTTTGCCGTCGACGAAAGTTCCATTCGTGCTGTTCAGGTCGTAGATGGTCGCCTGACCGCCGGCGACGGTTTCGATCTGGGCGTGCATGCTGCTGACGGCCGGGTCGTCGAGTGGAATGTCTCCGGCTCGGCGGCCGATGGTCATGCGCCCCAGCCGCAAATTCGTTTCGCCGATGACTTTACCCAGGTGCTTGATGACGAGCTTACCCATTTGTGGTTCCCCCAATACTGGTACCCGTGCCGCGTATCGCGGCTGTAGTACTTACTAATATAGGACTCGCGCCGCGACATTGTTGGCTGGACGCCAACGTCAGCGTCGCTGGTATGCGCGTCAATCAGTTGTCGGCTGCGCTGCGGCGTCGTTGCTTTCCGGCGTCTGCGCGGGGCTCGTCGTCGAGTTTCGCCGCCAGGTGGCGGGCGGCACGCCGTACTCGCGCTTGAACGCGCGATTGAACGCGGCTTCCGATTGGTACCCGACCGTCTCGGCGATGCGGACCAAGCTCGCGCGACTGGAGCGGAGCAGATCGGCAGCGATGGCGAGACGCCAGCGCGTTAGGTAGGCGATCGGCGATTCGCCGATGAAGTGCGTAAAGCGCTCGGCCAAAACCGTGCGCGAAGCGCCGACTTGCCGCGCCAGCTCTTCCAGCGTCCAGTCACGCGCCGGCTGCTGGTGCATCAGCGCGAGCGCCGCGCCGACCAGCGGATCGCGCAAGCCTCCGAACCAGCCGGTTCGATCCGGCGCGAGCGCGTCGACATAAGAACGCAACGTCTCGACGAACAATACTTCTGAGAGCTTTGCGAGCATCGCATCGCCGCCGGGGCGCGGCGACATCGCTTGCTCGATCGCGTAACGGATGGAGTTTTCGATCCAGGCGCCGGTCGGGCTCGAACGCAGATTCACCTTCACCACCGTCGGCAGCGCGCTGAGGATCGGTCGACACAGCCGCGGATCGCAGGCGAGAAAACCGCAAACGAGCTTCGCCGTTTCGCCGCCGCCGCCGTAGCGGATGAGCGGAAGCCGTTGCCAGTCCGGCCGTTCCGTTATCGCACGCATGCTGGCCGGCGGGAGGTGCAGATCGCTGCCGATCAGATGCGCTTCGTGGTGCGGAAATACCACGATGTCGCCCGCCTCGAGCGTCGTCGGCTCGCCGCCTTCCGGCTTTACCGTACAGCGGCCTTCCGTCACGAGGTGATAGCGTGTCAGATGCTCGGCCGACGGCATCAGCAACTGTGCGACCACGTCCGCCGTCGGCACGCCGACGCACCACGGCGCCGACAATTCCGCCCGTAGAAATACCGCGCCGGTGAGTCTCACGCCCCGCAGTATTTCCGAGAGAGTATCCATCACACCTCTTAAACGACGGGTCCGGTATTTCGCTCATGAATTCCGGACGCCGGAGCAGGACATGGGTGCGACATCATCGTATTGTGCGTCGCCAGCGCCCGGTCTGGGCGCGCAATAGTCATCATTATATGGAGGCCTATCATGGCTGAACAAGGCAAAAAGCAACTCGTCGTCATGATCACCAAAGGTATCGACAATGAGCTTTCGTCGGTCGGCTTCACGATCGCGAACGGCGGTCTTACCGCGGGTATGGACGTGGCGATCTTTCTCACCAGCGGAGGCGTCGATCTCGTGCGCAAGCGCGCCGTCGACACGACCCAGGTTCTACCGCTCGAGCCGCTCAAGGCGATGATTCAGGATTTCGTGCGGCGCGGTGGAACATTGTGGGCGTGCACGCCTTGCGTGAAAGCACGTGGTTATGAGCAATCGGATTTCGTCGAAGGCGTGATCATCACGGGTGCGAGCGTGATGCACGAGCGATTGAAGGCGGGCGCCGCCACACTTTGCTTCTAGCGCCGTTCTTTCCCCCGCGTTTCGGGGCGCGAACGCCGATGCCGATCAGCTGCGCGTGCTCGTGAGGTAGAGCGACGGGCGCGCGCCGGTCGCGTGCACGGTATCCAATGCGCCCATGGTTTAGGTCGTTGCTTTATCCGCAGGCATAAGCCGGCTCCGCGTACGAATCCCCCGTCGTTCAGCGTAAGCGGCTGCGCTGCGACTGCGCCTCGAATTCGGTAAATGCAGCTGGAGATACAGCGAAGCTGAATAGAGCGACTACGTTAGTGAGTCGCCGGCGCGGTGATCAGTCCATCTAATAGATTGCACAAGAACGCCGACTTCGAACGCGGCGCTTATCGTGTGCGTCGTTGTGGCTGCGCGCATCGTGCAATATAGTGCTCGCAAAACGAACAACCAAAGACCCCCAACGACGGAACAGGGAACGAAAGTTGGGTATGTTTCTCCGATCTCGTAATGCATTCTTGACCGCGTACCCGCCAGTAATATTGCCGGAAGGGCAATGCTGGACAACTTCCTGAAGTTGATTCTCGAAACCATCTCGACCTGGTGGCTGGCGCCCATTCTCGGGCTCGTGTTCGGCGGCTGGTTGTTCTGGCGCCGGCAAAAAGAACTGCGCTCTACGCCGCCGAACGCGCCATGCAGGGATCGGTCTGGTATCTGTTTGGCATTCTCCTCGGTACGACGCTCTACGGATTCTTGTCGTACTTCGGCGTTTCGTTTGACCCGGACCAGCCGTCGGCCGCCGGGTTTTGGTTGCTGCTGTTCATAGCGCCGTACGCGCTCATGCAAGCCGGCATACTTTGGTTCATGCGCGCGATCTGGATCATCACGCCTCAATTCTTCCGCAGGATTGACGCGCTAGAGCTTCGACGAAGGATTCAGGAGTGAGTGCGGAGGCGCGCGAGCGCTTCCATCGGATACGCGCCAGCTTTAAACGCCGCCCTCGCTGCAAATACGCTTGCGGTCACTTCGATGCCAGCGTGGCTGGCAGGTTCGCCGACGATACGCACCAACCGTCCGACGCCGCGGTACAAGGTTGACCCGAAATTGTGATTAGATGCGCGGGGCGTAACGGCTTGGCGCGCCACACCCCGCGGCCGACCTTTTATCGTTTCTCGGAGTTGAAGCGGGGAAGGGCTTCGAGCGGACGCTGAAGGCCGGCTGTGCCAGGAAGCTTTAGCCGAAGCGGCTGAACTACTACAGGACTTACATAGTTCTGTGGTGCAATAAACCCAGCGCCTTGCCTGGCTACCTTTTGAGACCTACCTTCCTTAATAGAGCGGTCGAACCGCATTGACGATGGCGTGCCGCGCGCCGATCATTCGGCCGCTTCTGACCTAGTCTAAGAACGAGTACTCGATGAAATCGCTTCCTCCCCGTTATGTGACGTTGCTTTGGATCGCGGGAACCTTCCTTGCCATCAATACGCTCGTACGCGTTGGCTTGTTGGTTTTCGAAGGCGGCGTCGAGAATTTGTGGCCGGCGCGCCTGATCGAGATCTTCGCCGTCGGTGCGGTTTACGACATCGCGGCGCTCTGTTACGTACTGCCGGTGTTCGCACTGATCGCGCTGGCATGGCCGAACAATTCGTGGGGACGCACCGGGCATGCGGTATCCGCGAGCGGGCTCTTCGCTCTCGCCCTCTTCGGCATGTTGTTCACCGCCGTGTCGGAATTCATTTTTTGGAACGAATTTTCCTCGCGTTTCAATTTCATCGCGGTCGATTATCTGATTTATACGCGCGAGGTCATCGGCAACATCCGCGAGTCGTATCCGGTCGGCACTATCCTGAGCGTTATCGCCGCCGTGGCCGTCGGCATCTTCTTCGCCGTTCGCAAGTCGTTTTGGCGCGCGGCGCGGGCCGATGCCTCTTCCCTGAGGCGGCGCATCGCGGTGACCGCCGTCACATCGATGCTGCCGCTGTTATCCTTCTGGGCGATCGGCGACAACATGCGCGAACGCATCGCGTCGCCGTCCGCGCGCGAGCTTGCCGGCGACGGCTACTACGAGTTTCTTCGAGCGTTCCGCAACAACGATCTCGACTATCGCGCGTTTTACAGGAATCTTCCGCTGGAGGAAGCTCGCCCCGAGTTGCGCGCACATTTTCCCCGCATGGAATGGCCCGGGCCGCTGGCCATCGAGCACAAGGTGAAAGCCGCCGGCCACATCAAGCCGTTAAATGTCGTGCTCGTCTCGATCGAAAGTCTTGGCGCCGACTTTGTCGAATCGTTCGGTGGTCGCAAAGGGCTGACGCCGAATCTCGACCGGATCGCAGCACACGGACTGATGTTTACCAATCTGTACGCCACCGGGCTGCGCACCGTGCGGGGGCTCGAGGCGCTGACGCTGTCGGTTCCGCCGACGCCCGGCCACGCGGTACCGATGCGAAAGAACAATAAGGGCCTGCAAACGCTCGGCGGCGTTTTTCGCGACAACGGTTACGAGTCGCTGTATCTCTACGGCGGCTACAGCTACTTCGATAATATGCAGGATTTCTTCGGCGGCAACGGCTACACGGTGATCGACCGCACCGCCATCGCGAAAGAAGACATATCACACGAAACGATCTGGGGCGTGGCTGATGAAGATCTGTTTCGTCTGGCGCTGCGCGAAATCGATCGACGCGCCGAAGCGGGTAAAAAGGTCTTCGCGCATATCATGACCACCTCGAACCATCGGCCGTTTACCTATCCGGCGGGACGCATCGACATCGCTCCGGGGCACGGGCGCGACGGCGCCGTCAAATATACCGACTGGGCAATCGGCCGATTCGTCGAGGAAGCGGCCCGGCGCCCGTGGTTCAAGCATACGCTTTTCGTTTTCATCGCCGATCACACCTCGCACGGCCGCGGGCGCACCGATTTGCCTCCGGAAAATTTCCGCATCCCGATGATCATCTATGCGCCGGGCATTGTGCGGCCGCGACGGGTGGATACGCTGGCGTCGCAAATCGATGTCGCGCCGACGGTATTGGCGCTGCTCAACGTAACGTATACCTCGCACTTTTTCGGCCACAATGTTTTGGCCGAAGGCCGCCAAGATCCGCGCGCGTTCTTCGCGAACTATCTAACGGTGGGCATGCTGCGCGACGGAATGGTGGTCGAGCTTTCGCCCAAACGACACGTCCGCGTCGTCGACGCCGCGACCGGCAAGCCGTTGCCGGGCAACGAAGTAGGCGCCGAAAGCGCCGTCCGAGAAGCTATTGCGAACTATGAGATCGCGGCGGAGATGTTGCGCGTAAACCGCTTTGATCACTCACTTACTACTGCGAGTGCACCACATGAATAGCCCAAGCGCTGCAATGTATAAAAGCAAAAACGGCTGGCGCCGAATCCTCGCCGCCTGCGGCTATTCGTTCGCGGGACTACGCGCGGCGTGGCGCTACGAGGCAGCATTTCGGCAGGAAGTCGTCCTCGGCCTGGCGCTTGCGCCGCTGGTGGTGTGGGCGTGGATTAATCGCGGTCGCTGGCACGCGCTGTTGCTGATCGGCTCGATCTTATTGGTTTGGGTGGTCGAGCTCCTGAACTCCGCTGTCGAGGCGCTCGCCGACGCCGTATCGTCCGACCACCACCCGCTTCTTGGCCGCGCGAAGGACATCGGTAGCGCGGCGGTTATGGTTAGCCTGATCCTTGCCGGAATAGCGTGTCTGTTCGTACTGTGGCCGGAATGACTAAGAAAAGTCACGCCTCGCACTTTAGGCTGACTACGAACGCGCATCAGAATCGGAAACCGCTCGCGCTCCGATCCAAGCTTCGTTCCGCGCTTGAGAGGAGCACTTCCTGGTTCCGTTTTTCGCCGCGAAGCGCCTGAACATTCGACGGCGGTCATCGGCAGCGCGCATCATGCGCGCTCCGCCGATGAGACGTTAGGTGGGGCATCAGAGAGTAGAAACCGTGATCGCGTGCGTCAGAAAGGCGCGCCGCGCACCGTCACTTGCATTTGACCGGAATTAATGGCGGTGAGGAGCTTGCGCACGAGCCGGTCGCGCTCCGTCGGCGGAAGATCCGGTAAAGCTCGGCGAAACGCTTGCGCGTCCTCTGCACTCCACACGTGTCTGCCCAAGGCGATGTTCAGCGTTTCATTGGCAAGCGTCGTCGCCGCTTCGGCCTCGGCGGTCGGGCGTGCCTCGGTTGTCGTGTGGCTGTTCGCCGATGGCGCCGCTGCCGGCAGTGATCGGAGTATTGCAGTCAGCGCCTCGAGCCGCTCCGCTGCTGCCTGCAGTTTCAGAGACGCTTCTTGTAAGCGCGTGAGATCGACATCGGACGCGCTGGCAGCGGGTGCCACCGCAGCCGGTACGGGCAGCTGCTCGGGCGCCTTCGGCGAGACGCTGGCGCGCCCGAGCAAGTAACCACACACCGCTGCGATGGCGATCGCGGGCAAGATTGCCCAAGGACGCATCAGGGTCCCTTCGGCGCCGTGTAAGATGCGGTCGACTGCTCGATGAACGTGCAGTTGCTGGACGTATCCCACTGAAAGTACAAATAGCCGTCCGACTTGAGCGACGCCGCCACGTTCACCAGCGCGGAATTGCTCGTCGAGCACGCCACGTACGTGCCGGCCGCGTCGCGCGCGAAACAATACGCCGTCGGCGTCGACCCGCTGGAGTAGACCTCACATCCGATGTACTGGGTGGTGTCGGCGGTGTTGCGTACGTAGCCGAGGTCCGCGTTGACAAAGCGAGACGAGGTATTGATGACAACTGCTTGTCCGGTTTTGAATCCTGCCATCGTGTTACCGGACAACGCGATGAGAGCTACTGCCAGAACCAACATGCTTCGCTTCATTACTTCCTCCTTTTTGTCGTAACGGCTGGTAGAACCGGAAGGCCGCCGTACCAGCCAAGCCCACACGCAATGCGCGGTTATGTTACGTCGCGAGAATGACAACGACAACGGTTGATCGATAGAGGCACGTTGCAATCATCGGGCAGTCTTCGCTTATGTATGCAGTCGAATGGACTAGTGCACGCTGCTCGACGAGTGAAGCGTATCTGGACCTGCGTTTGCCGGCGTGCTGAATTGCCTGCGCGGCTTTTGTGTTCTTGCGTGTCCTATGAAGCGCCCCGTGCTCGGTCCTCGGTCACGGCAGGGATGCAAAAAATTATCGCGTTGTCCGGAGCCGTTTGAGGTCTTCGAAGCAGGACACCGCGCGCAGGCGACGAGGGATCAGCTCGTTGGGAAGGCGATGGCGGTACCAGCATCAGCCGGTGACGCACGGTTTAAAGCGGAAGCAAAGGATGATCGCGCTCTGTCACCGTCCGACCGCGGCGTCGGTAACACGCCGGCTTAGCTAAAATAAGTCGCCCCGTTCGATGCCCTGGCAGAGCATCTACCGTTCATCAACGCCCAGCGGCCTCTGGCCCTTAAATCGATCGTAGAGGCTGTAGCAGGCGCTTTCCAAAGCGCCGCTGTGCCGTAGCGGAAAGAACGCCGGCCCACCTCTCGCTTAAATCTGGCTGACCTGAGGCGGAAGTGCCGCAATGCGTCACCCTGACATAGCGCAGCCCCCATGCCTTGATTCAGCACCTACACTTCGGGCAGTAGTTCCGACAACGCGGAGGTGCGGTATGGAACAGCAATTCGACATCGTGATGACATCGCTACGCAGTTTCATGTCTGATTTTGGTTCGTTTCTGCCAAAGCTGATCGGCGCCGTGGCTATCCTGATTGTTGGATGGCTGGTCTCGAAGCTGCTTCACTTGGCCGTCGTGCGGGGACTCAAAGCCGTCCGGTTCCATAAGGTCACAGATAGGGCCGGCCTCGACGACTTCCTCAAGCAAGGCGGTGTACGCAAGGGTACCGTCGATGTGCTTGGGGCGATGGTCTACTGGCTCGCCATCCTGATGACGCTGCTCACGACGTTCAACGTTCTCGGGCTGACGGCACTCTCGACGCTCTTCCATCGTGTGGCGGAGTTCGTTCCGAACGTCATCGTCGCCATGCTGACACTGACGATCGGCTTGTACTTCGCGCGTTTCGTCGCCGATGCGGTAACGACGTACACGCGCAACGTCGGCACGGTGGACGCCGATCTCGTTGGGCGACTGATGCGCTGGGCGATCACCGCCTTCGTCGTGCTTCTCGCGATCGGTCAGTTCAACATCCCCGACCGCATCCTCGAACCGGCGTTTCTAATTATGTTCGGCGGCCTCGTGCTCGCCCTTGCGCTGGCCTTCGGTATCGGCGGCCAGAAGTGGGCGGCGGATAAGCTGGACAAGATGGAGAAGGGAAAGCTCGGCAGCGTGCACAATATGAAGAAGGCGGCGTAATCTGATTCGCAGATTGACCGCTTAGTTCTTCACCAACCGGCGCCTAACGGCGCCGGTTGTTATTTGTCCTCCAGTTTCCGAACACTCCACACCTTAGCATTCTGCATCGCATGACGTGCGCGAATGCCGATGAGAGCGTTTCTAATCGGCTTATTCTTCTCGCCGCCTTGGTGGACGCTTCCCCTCAATGTTGGCGATTGTTAGCATTTCTGCATAATCGTCGGGGCGATCTGCCAATCACCAAGGGAGCTTCGTGCGTGTCGTCTGACTCGTCACCCTCAACGCAAACCGACTCTGCAGTTCCTGGTTCCATAGCCGGAGTTATTTTTCAAATTGAAAGGGCACTATTTTGGCTTGTTGAATCGAGTGCGAATGCAATAGTGGGCATAGAAACCGAAGGCGATATCTATACAAAAGAGGTAGGTTCCGCCGACATCCATGAAGAGGATAAACACTCGATCCAAAGTGCGGGCCATCCGTTCACAGATCGTGGCGAGGCTTTATGGAAAACATTGCGAATATGGGGCCGTGCAGAAAAGAAGCGCGAGCACAGTGGAAGAGACGTTCGTTTGTTACTTGTTACTAACCGTCCAGTACCTGACGGTTGCCTAGCCCGACGCCTCGCGCAAGCAAAAGTACCAGCTGAAATCGCGGCGTGTATAAACGAAATCCGCGCGATCTCTGTGAAGTCGGAAAGCGTAAGCAAACTCGTCAATGAAGTTCAGAGCTTCGATGATGCGACGCTCGACGCCGTAATCAAGCGAATCGAATTGTACGACGCTGATGCAGGGGTCGCACACGATGTCCTGCGAAAAAAAATTATCTCACGACTTCATATCGCGCCGGGGATAAACGGCGACGATGTAGTGCAGACGCTAACCGGTTGGATGGTTGAATGCCTGATTTCTAAGTGGCGCGCAGGACAACCGGGGTGGATCGAAAGAACCTCGCTTGATACTCGATACCATAGATGTTTGATCGAGATGCGGGGAGCGCGTGTGCGCGCACGCGCGGAGAGATTAGTAAGTGTCGATCCGCAAGAGAGGCAAAAACATAAAAGTCGGCGCTTCGTAGAGCATCTTGCACGGATAGCTGTTGAACCGGAATTAGTAGACGAGGCGATCGATGATTTTCTGAGGTTTAGTACCGAGTACTATCGGCTGGTTGAGGAGGGCGACGTATCCAAACAGCACTGGGAAACACGAGGCGATCGATTGAAAAATCGATGGCGAGATGTCCTGAGACAACGTATCAAGGACCTCCGGCACCGCAATGCTGAGGATGTTGGCCAGCTCATTTATTACGATACCTTGAATCATCGAGAACCATTGGCTGACTACGATCAGCCGGAACCCTATCTCACCAAAGGCCACTATCACCGCTTGGCTGATGAAGATCACGTCTGGTGGTACCCGGATATCAGGCTTACTTATTAGCGAGCGAATTTATAAGTGTTGAACCAGTCATGGACCTAGATTTCGAGTTTCAGCTAGTGCACAACAGCGCTTTTGGTGCTGGAGTCATTTGGCGATTTGTTCGGAGTTATTTCGACGCGAAAAGTCGCGTTGATGGTCCATCGCTACCCATTTTGTTTCTCGTGTTGCCAATGTGTTTGCATGCTCGCACCGTCCAGGCGGTGCACCGTATGCAGCTAAAAAGCGGACTACTGAAAGCTGTGCAGGACGAACCAGCTATCGTAGTGGAATTGAACGCGAGGATACGCGAGTTGTTGCAATCGAGTTTGCGCTCGATAAACGTCGCGGTGGCGAGCGGCTTGGTTTGGCGTCAGCCGACGGAGAAATGGCCATGTCTGGTGCCTGCGCGGGATAAATTACCTTCGAGACTAACGCCCAGATTCGAAGGGCATCGCAGGGTTCATCAAGCGGCAAACAGGTTCGGATATTGGTTCGCGACGATAGATCTAGTTCCGCTCTTAACTTATCTGCGTATTACGTCTGGCTAACATGTATCTACACATACGTGAACTTATACTGTGGCCCAAGGACTCGTCGAAGCAGATACGTGTCATTGAGTTCGGATCCCAAGCAGTGAACGTTATCACTGGCGAAAGTCGTAGTGGAAAATCGAGCATCACCGCGATCGTCGACTACTGCTTAGGTAGCGGCAAATGTTCAATTGCGGTGGGACCTATACGCGAAAAGGTCGGTTGGTTTGGTCTACGGCTTGCACTCGCAAAAGGAAAGATGGAAGTAATTATTGCTCGTCGCGAGCCCGGCCGCCTCGTAGCAAATAATGACTTCTTTTGGCTCGAAGGTGAAAAGGTCGATCTTCCACATAGCCCACAACGGAACGCGTCATTATCTACGGTCAAAGAGCGCTTGAATGAATTGTCGGGGTTACCCGATTTGCCGCTCGTCGATAATCCGGAAATTGGTGTTCGCATCGAAAGAGCAAGCTTTCGGGATATGGCTGCATTTAATTTTCTGCCGCAACATGTAGTCGCTAATCCTCATGTTTTATTCTTTAAAACAGACGACGCCGATCATCGCCGAAAGTTGCGCGAAGTGTTTCCCCTTGTGCTAGGCGCAACTGACGCCGAGGCACTGGCGCTAGAACGAGAGCGGCAAGATATCTACAGGCGATTACAGAAAGTACAAGCCGAACTCGATCGCCGTCGAGATGTCGTTAAGCGGTGGCAAGGAGAGGTATTGGGTTTCCATAACCGTGCGCGCGAATTAGGACTGCTTCCGTTCCTGGAGAGTGCTCCTCCTTTATCGTTTGAAGCCGCGCTTGCTGATCTCCGGGAAGTTGCACAACAGTCGCGCGACGAAAAGTGGGAACCGCCAAGCCCTGGGACAACAGAAAAAGTGTCCGATTTGATCGGTGGCCTACGGGAACAAGAACGGGTTATATCGCGCGAGTTGTGGCTGCGTAGACAACGCTTAGGTCGCCTTCGTTCCTTAACGGGGGCATCGCGGGAATATGGAGATGTGTTGCGGCGCCAACATGATCGACTAAGCGGTCTCGAATGGTTACAGGAAGTTATACCTCCTACTGCCCCTTGTCCGCTATGCGGCTCTGAACAAGATACGGCACGCCTTGAAATAGAGCGGCTTCACGCGCTCGCGAAGACGCTATCTGTAGAAGCTAGTTCAGTAGCAAGTGCGCCAGTTGTTTTGGAAAAAGAATTGGTCCAGCTAGGAGCAGAAATACGAGATCTCGAAGAACGCCATGCTCAGATTCGACGGGAGCGGCAGGCGACAGAGGCGTCCAATGAAGAAGAGGTAGGAGGTGCGGGTAATCGTTTAGAGGACGTCTATATGTATATTGGCGCTTTGCAGCAAGCGCTCATCAACCTCGAAGAGATTGACGAGGACAGCGAACTCGTAAAACAAGTGGCAAACTTCGAGGGGCGGATTGCGTCGCTCGAACGGCAATTGGAAGCAAAGGGCTCTCCAGAAAAACGTCTCGAATTGGCTTTGTCGAAGGTGTCTCAATATGTTGGGGACTACGCTGAAGAGCTGCGGCTCGAGCGATCGACTGATCTGATCGAGCTGAAGTTGTCCGAACTGAATTTGACGTTCAACGATCCGGCTACTGGTCGCCAAGATGTTTTCTGGGAGATCGGAAGTGGCGAGAACTGGATGGGATACCATATAGCAACTTTTCTAGCGTTACATCGGTACTTTTTAGAACGCCAGAATAGCCCGGTCCCATCATTTCTAATCATAGATCAGCCTAGTCAGGTCTATTTTCCGGCACAACTGCTCGATGAGCACGCGCGTGATGCACAAAGGCAGACGCTTAAGGATAAGGACGTTCAGGCGACGCGCAGGATATTTGACGTGCTGGCAAGGGCAGCAAAAGCAATGGAAGGACGACTGCAGATCATAGTCACAGAGCACGCAGATGAAGATATTTGGGGCGCCATCACTGGAGTTCGATTGGTCGAGCGCTGGCGCGGAGAGCAGTCCGATTTCCTGCTGCCAAGGTCTTGGTTCAATTGAGTGCCAACGGGTCGTGGGCTAAATGTGCGTCGGGTGAGCATGCTAAGCCAACCGGCGCACGCAGAGATATCACCGACACACGTCCTGCTCCCGTCAGCTCACACTACTGCATCGATGACACCGTGCTCGTCCGCAGCTTATCGAGCTGACCGTAGCGCGCGTAAATTTCTTCGCGCCACTTCGGATGACGTTGACGTGGTCGAGGTCGCCGCGCACTTGCGGCAGCGCGAGCAGTCGCGCATCCATGATGCGAAACCAGAGCGGCGGTACCGCGGCTTGGGCTCCTCTTAACAGCCGTTCGAAAGCAACTTGCGCTTAGAGTGCCCAAGTGCCTAACGAAATGAACGCCCCCTCCCATTCCCTCCCCCGCGTTCCGGCGACGTGCAGGGACGCACTAAGATCGCGAGAGCGCAGGATGCGCGGAGCGATCAAAGGGTTAGGGTTGGGGGCAAGCCGCGCGTCATTTTGTCGGGCGCTCTTATCGTGAAAGTTTCTCTACATACCCTTTAGGGTATATTTGATATTAATACCCTATAGGGTATATTTAGCTTTTATTCCCTTTAGGGTATAAACATGGAATTTATCGTTCGCACGCCGAGTCAGCTCGGAGATGCGCTCAAGGCCGGCCGCGCCGCGAAAAAACTGACTCAGCAGGAAGCCGGTGGCCGAGTCGGCCTCCTTCCCAAAACGATTTCTGCGCTCGAATCGAAACCGGAACGAAGTTCGGTCGAGAGCTTGCTCAAGCTGCTCTCCGCTCTCGATCTCGAGTTGGTGCTACGAGAAAAATCGCGGCAACCGAAAGCGTCGCGAACTTCCGAGTGGTGAACCGTGCCGCGTCCCGCTAAAGGCCGGCGGCTGAACGTCTGGATGAACGGTGAGCTTGTCGGTCATTGGGATATCGCCTTGCGCGGCCGTCACGAATTTCGCTATGCACCGAGCTGGCTCGACGCCCCGGCGACGCGTCCGTTGTCGCTATCGATGCCTTTGCAAGCGTCCAGCCTACGGCACTCGGACGATCGGGTGAACGCGTTCTTCGACAATCTACTGCCGGAGAGCCCGGAGATTCGCCGCCGACTTCAAGCACGGTTCGGCACGCCCTCCACCAACGCGTTTGATCTGCTGGCCGAGATCGGTCGGGACTGTGTCGGCGCCGTTCAGCTGCTACCGCCGGATGACGAGCCGAAAAACCTCAAGCGCATCGAAGGCAAACCGTTACGCGAGAAAGACGTCGAGCAGTTCTTGCGTCGGACGGTCGCAATGCCCACATTGGGACAGCAAGACGACACTCCCTTTCGTATCTCGCTTGCCGGCGTGCAGGAGAAGACCGCGCTGCTATGGCACAACGGTCGCTGGCATCTACCGCTTGGTGCCACCCCGAGCACGCATATTTTCAAGCTTCCGATAGGGCACGCCACTCACTTTAACGTCGACCTGAGCGCTTCCATCGAAAACGAATGGCTATGCGCGCAAATCGTTCGTGCGTACGGCCTGCGGATCGCGCAGTGCGAAATGGCGACGTTCGGAGATCAGCGCGTTCTAATTGTCGAACGGTTCGATCGGCGGCTCGCCAGCAACGGCAAGTGGTGGCTGCGACTGCCGCAAGAAGACATGTGCCAAGCGACCGGAACACCGCCGGGACAAAAGTACGAATCGGACGGCGGACCCGGCATACGCGAAATCATGTCTTTGCTCCTGGGTGCCGGCGATTCTCTCGCAGACCGACGTATATTCTTTAAGGCGCAGATCGTGTTTTGGGCGCTTTGCGCAATCGATGGTCACGCGAAAAATTTCAGCATCGCCATAAAACCGCGCGGCGAGTATTCCCTGGCTCCGTTGTATGACGTGATATCTGCGTATCCTGTGGTCGGCCGTTCCAAACGCCAGATACCTGAACAAAGAGTCAAGATGGCTATGGCTCTTCGTGGCAAGAACCGACGTTACCATTGGGCCACGATACTTCGCCGTCATTGGTTCGATATGGCACGTGCGTGTCATTTCTCGGAGTTCGTAGAACCGTTAATCGGTGAAATTGTTGACCTAACACCAAAGGTTATCGAGAAGGTGTCAAAACTACTGACTCCCAAATTTCCTGCTGCCGTAGCAGACCCTATCCTCAACGGGCTTGAAAGAGCCGTAAAGCGACTCACCTAGCTGCGTAACTGTCGGATGTGTGGGGACCGACGATGCCTCGATTGTCCTTTGAAATACCAATCTTTGGACTTCGGCCAGACTCAAATTCTTTCGGCGCGTTCGTCCGCAACGGTATCGACGAACGAATTCGAGCCCGGCCGTTCTTATCGTGAACCGTACGCCGCGCTCGTCCGCAGCTTATCGAGCTGACCGTAGCGCGCATAAATTTCTTCGCGCCGCTTCGGATCGACGTTGACGCGGTCGAGGTCGCCGCGCACTTGCGGCAGCGCGAGCAGTCGCGGGTCCATGATGCGAAACCACAGGGGCGGTACCCAGGAGATCGGATACATCGCGAGTAGCCGCTCGGCAACTGCGGGAGGTTGGGGAAGTGTCGCAGCGACTGGTAGCGCCGCGTCGCCCACGCGTTACTGTCGCGAAGAATGGGTCGATTTTTCTTAGCTTGCTTCGAGCTTGGCGTAGTCAGTTGCGCCCGCGCAACCGCGCCAGCATCGCCGACAACTCCTCGGGACTGATATAGAAGTGCTCGCAGACACGGCCCCACACCATCGCGGTCGGTACATTGCGGTCGCCGCGTTCCTTTCGAACCTCGTGCAGTACCTGTAGCACGATACGTTCCTCCCGAGTCAGGCCGTCGCGCGCGTCGGGGATATGATCGTAGTTCATGTCAGCGCGGCCGATGTGTCGTGTCGAGTCCGGCGGTGATGAAAACCGCGGTGGCTGTTTTGTCGACGTCCGCTGTGTGCCACGTGCCCGGTTCGTTGATGGCGTACTCGCCGGCATTCAGCGTCACGGTGCGGCGCGAACCGTCGGCGCGCTCTTGATGCAGCGTGATGGAACCGGCCGTGCACAGCACCACTTCGCTGCCCAGCGGATGCATCTCCCACATGTCCCACGATTTGTCGAACGTGAACATACTCACCAGTCGGCCTTCTTTTCCGTCGGTAGCGTGGCGCTCTGAATATGCCTCGTACCACTGCATATCGCCGGTGAACTCGGGCTGCGCAACGGCCGTCGCGCCTAAGCCGAGGTGAATAGGGTGCGTAAAGATATTAGTGCTCGACATCGTGAGCCTTCAGGTGGTTGGTCTGACGGTTTGCCGCCAGCGGGAGGCGCAGCGCCCGTCCGATACCGCGTTACTGCACCGGTGATGGCACGTACGCCGCGTTCGTCCGCAACTTATCGAGCTGACCGTAGCGCGCATAAATTTCTTCGCGCCGCTTCGGGTCGACGTTCACGCGGTCGAGGTCGCCGCGCACTTGCGGCAGCGCGAGCAGTCGCGCATCCATGATGCGAAACCAGACCGGCGGTACCCAGGAGATCGGATACATCCCGTAGTAGCCGCTCGGCAACTGCGGCAGGTCCGGGAAGTGTCGCAGCGACTGGTAGCGCCGCGTCGCCCACGCGTGATGGTCGGAGTGCCGCTGCAAGTAAAAGAGCACGAGGTTCGTCACGAGGTGGTTGGTGTTCCAGGAGTGATGCGGCTTGGGCTCCTCGTAACGGCCGTTCGGCAGCCGCTGGCGCAACAAGCCGTAGTGCTCGATGTAGTTCGCGGTGGTGAGCTGCCACCACGCCACCACGTTATGCGCGGCGAGAAACGGCAGCATCACCCAACCGAAGGCAACAATGAGCCCGAGTTGCAGAACCGCGGTGACGGCGTACGACTGCAGCATCGTGTTGTGGACGATGTTCCAGGGCGAGTGGCCGGCGCGCGCCAAGCGCTCGGCTTCGAGCGTCCACGCGCGGCGCACGCCGCCCGGCAGCTCGCGCAACGCGAAACGGTAGATGCTCTCGCCCATGCGCGCGCTCGCGTGGTCCTCGGGCGTCGAGACATGCTTGTGATGGCCGCGGCCGTGCTCGACGGTGAAGTGTCCGTAGGCCGGCACGGCGAGCACGAGGCGCGCGAGCCATTGCTCGAAGCGCGTTTGTTTGTGGCCTAGCTCGTGGCCGGTGTTGATGCCGAGACCGGAATCGGTTCCCGCGACGTAAGCGAGGAGGAGCACCGCCCACCATGAGAGGTCCTGCGTGCCGACCCACCACGCGCAGCCGATGAGCGCGACGAAATGCAGCGGCACCGCCGCCCAGGTGAGCACGCGGTAATATTGGTCGGCCTCCAGTTGCGGCACCACCGCCTCGGGCGGGTTGTCCTCGTCTTCACCGATCAGAAAATCGAGCAGCGGCATGACACCGTAGCCGATGAGCAGCGGAATGCCGAGCGCGATTTGATAACCGGTCGCCGCGTGCGCAGCGATGCCAACGAAGGGCAGCAGGGGAAAGACGACCGAAAGCAGCCACCATGCGCGTTTGCGGTCACGGTACTCGACGGGTCCGATTTGCGGATCGATTGCGCGGTAGACGACAGCCACAAGCCCCCCTTGTCGAAGCGTCTGGATGATGGCGGAAAAGTCTGCGCGCGTGGGAGCGCTTGCGCAAGACGTCGTATTGGCGCCAGGTCGTAACCCCACGATTGGCCGGCCAACGTGAAGAAGCAGCGATGCTCGCGATATATGGCGACGGCGATCGGTACCGATCGGAGCGCCTCGTGAAGTTTTATCGCCGCTGGGCGGCTGGCTCAGAGACTCCGATAGCAAGGTTCATTCGACGACTTTAGGCGGACCAGGGCGAGGGAGTGCCGATCGCCCGATGCGGCTTGTGGCGGGCTAGTAATCGGAAGCAGTCGGGTTATATGCCTTTTACTCGGGTAGGAATATGTGGCCCAATAAACCGCATCTGAATCTGCAGGCGACCGAGGAGAGGCATGCAATGTGGAATAAGCAGCAGCGGCTCGTGCTGGCGAGCATTGGCGCCGTTCTCGGTCTCGTGGGGTGTGCCACGATGAGCCCCGGCGAAAGTCAGTCGAAATCGTTTCGGGCGCCCGACGGTGTCGACGTTCACTATCGGCAATGGGCCGGGGCAACTTCGCCGCGCGCGGTGGTGCAAATCGTGCACGGCGCCGCGGAGCACGGCGGCCGCTACGACCGTTTCGCCAAGGCGCTGGTGAATCAAGGTTACGTCGTCTATGCCACGGACCATCGCGGCCACGGAATGACGCGCGTGCGCTCCGGACAACTCGGAGACGCGGGACCGGATGCGTGGAATCACTTCGTCGACGACGAGCATCAGCTGACACAGTTGATACGCCAAGCGCACCCGGGCGTGAAAATCGTCCTGTACGGCCATAGCCTCGGCTCCTCCATTGTGCAGGACTACCTCACCCGATACGGAAATGCCGTGGACGCGGTCCTCATGAGCGGCACGACCTACGGTCCGCCGCCTCCGAAAGAGCTGATCGACAGTTTGAATGCTGCGGCCGCGAAAGACCCGCTTGGGCCTTCGAAATTTTGGATCGACCTGTTCGTAAACTTCAACAAACCGTTCTCTGACAAGCCCGGTTTCGAATGGCTGAGCCGTGATCGCGCCGAGGTGGAGAAGTACGTAAAGGATCCGCAGTCCGGTTTCGCTTTTAGCAACGAGTTGGCGCGCGACATCATTCAAGGCTTCGCCGACTTTCGCAGCCCAACGCGCGAAGCGCGTATCCCGAAGCGCCTTCCGATTTTGGTGATTCAGGGATCGCTCGATCCGGTCGGAGACAACCTAAAAGGCACGCAAGCACTGCTCGACCACTACCGTGCGCTCGGCATTCAACCCATAAGTCATAAGTTCTACGACGGCGCGCGGCATGAAGTACTCAATGAGACGAACCGGGACGAAGTGACGCGCGATGTGCTGGACTGGTTAAAGACCGTGGTCTAGGCGCGCGTCTCGTGACCGCTTCGGCGTCCACACGCTCTCCGCGCGAGGGAGAGGGTGACGTTGATGGCCGCGGGGGTTGCTCCTAATTAAAGCGGTCAGGCCCGAATTCTCGGGCTAACGCAAGCGTCGACCACAGCGCTTGTCGCCGCGCCAATCCGGCCGTCTGTTCCGCACCTCGCCAGAACCGGCTGGCGCACGTCGATTGTCGCGCGCGCCGGAACAACCTTTGTGGCAGCCCGAATATGTTCTTGATCATATATTCACTATCGCTACGATCAGACGTGCCGTGATCAGAAGGCGGCTCGCTGCTTTCGAAGCGCGCACCTAACCGAAAAAAGCCAAGCGCGATATGCTCACCACACTCGCCAAGTACGTCATGAGCGTAGTTCCCGAAACGACCGCCACGTCGATTGCCTGCGCGCTCGCGACGCGAACCAAGCCGCTGCCGGTGCAACCGTCCGAACAAGCCTTGATGGCGCCGGCGACAAAGATCTTCTACGGCGCTGACGGCAGGAACGTCGCCTGGGTCTGGGGTGACGGACCTCCCGTCGTCTTCGTGCACGGATGGGGTGGCCGCGCGGCGCAGATGGCGCCGCTCGCCGTGCACGTCGCGACGCTCGGTTTCCGGTCGATTGCTCTCGACGTGACGGGCCACGGCGATTCGCCGCCGCGCCATACGCGCTGGGAGTATTTCCTGCGGGACATCGCGGCGCTGTCGCAATCGATCGGCGCAGACATTCACGCCTACGTAGGGCATTCCGCCGGCGGACTGACGACGATGGCGGCGCGCGGCCTGAAGGGAATCCGCGCCCGCCGGTACGTATGCATCTGCGCGCCGTCGCACCCGTTTCCACCCGTACGCGCGGTTCAAGCGAACTTGAATCCGAAACCGGGCGTGATGGAGCGCTACAAGGCGTACATCGCGGCGCAGTTCGAGACGACTTGGGACCGGCTTGAGACAGGCCGCTCCTACGACGGCGCCGGCCCCGACTTGCTGCTCTTTTACGACGAGAAGGACCGCTACATCAATCATACCGAAGGCGACCGCATCCTCGCGCGGTGCCCTGGCGCGCGGCTGATCAAGACGCGCAACTACGGCCATGGGAGAATTCTCGCCGCTCCCGAAGTTGCGCAGACAGTCGGCGACTTTCTGGCGGCGGGGCGCGACAATGCCGAGCCGGCCCAGCGTAGCGGCGGGCTGTCTTAATTCGACATCTAACTATAGTGCCGGCTGCGGTGGAGCGTGGGTCAGGTTTCGTTGAGTAGTCAGAAGCGGTGGTAATCGGCGGAGGCCGCAAGCCGCCGCGCAGCGCGCTGCGTAGGCAGCTAATTTGCGCGACCGTGTGCCGAACGGCATGTGTTAATTCATCACGTCGCTACCTTCTCACGTCGCTACCTTCCGAAGCTGTCATCGGTTCCGTCGAGACCTTGTCCGTAGACCAACACGTGCCGCAATTTTGACGGCGGTGCGGCGCAAATCCCCACAGTTTGACGGGCGCTATTGATCGCCGATCTAGGGTCGGGCGCGAGAAGCGAAAATCCGTATGCATTACCGGAAAGCCGCTCGATGCATGTCGTCTATATTATTTTGGTATGTGGACGCACTTTCATGGCTAAGCCCGCAGCCGCTTTCCTGAGAAGCCGAGAGCCGACGCCCGAGCCCGCGCCCGTCGTTCGCGCGGCACGTGACGGATTTCTGACGGCGTTCCTACGGCTGTTTCGCGCATGGCGCGAGCGCAACGATGCGACATTGCATGCATCCACCGGCATGAAGCATTTGTTGGTGCGGCTTCAGGATCTGTTTACTCGGTCCGCGGTCGGTTCGGCGCGCGCCTCGGTGCGGCTGGATTCTGTTAGCACCCAGATGAAGCAGGTGAGCAACTCGCTCAGCGCGCTGGTGCGCACCGCGGACAAGCTGCATAGCAATATTCATCACGTCGCCGATGCGTCGCAACAAACGCTCGCCGCGGCCCGCGAGATGAATACGCTGAGCGCCGACGGGCGCGATCTCAGTCAGAACGCGATGGCGTCGTCCGAGCAGTTGCGCGTACAGATGCAGGCGACGGTCGAGCGCATCGAATCGCTGGTGAAGGGCATCGGTTCCGTCATGAGCGTGAGCCAAGTGATCGAAGAAATCGCGCGCCAGACGTTGCTGCTTTCGTTCAACGCCGCCATCGAAGCGGCGCGTGCCGGCAGCCACGGCCGGGGTTTTGGTGTCGTGGCGCAGGAAGTGCGCGCGCTCGCGGAGCGGACCGGCGCGCAGACGCAGGAGATCAAAGCGCTGCTCGATAAGATCGCGACCGAGCTAAACCCCGCGCGCGAAGCGCTGCTGGCGAGCAGCGGCCTCGTGGAAAACGCCGCGCACGGCACGCAGGCGGTCGGTCAGGCGTTGGAGAGAATTGCCGAGCTCGCGGACGGAACGGCCGAGCGTATGGAGCAAGTCGCGGCGGCGGTCGAGGCGCAGCGCGGCGGTATGGATAACGTGTTCGCCGATCTCAAGACCGCCACCGCCGCTTCCCAAGGCGTCATCGCCGACACCGAAGCGCTCACGCGCTCGACCTTCGCCGTGTCCGAGCTGGTCGAGGAATCGTTTCAACAGTTCGTGTGCGTCGATACGAACACGCCGTTTCATCGCGCGCTTCGCGCCTGTCATGAGCTGAGCGCAAGAACGCGCGGGATTTTCGAGCGCGCCGTCGATCAGGGGCGCTGCCGTTTGGAAGACGTACTGGCGTACGAATACCAGGAAATCAAAGGACCGGCGATTCGGCGGCTCGAGCGGCTGTTCGATGTGAGTCGCGTGCCGCCGGAAGGATTTACGCCGCCTAAATATCACGCGGGCTACGACGCGGCGATCGATCTCGAGTTGCAAGCGGTGATGGACGAGCTAAAGTCGCGCGAGCCGGCGTTGCTTTACATCATTGTCGTCGACTTGAATCTGTACGGCCCGAGCCATCATCGCGAATACTGCCAGCCGTGGACCGGGATTCCCGAAAAAGACGTCGTCGGTAACCGCGCGAAGCGCTTCTTCCACGACAAGTGGCTGTCCGTCCGCGGCACGCGCGTCGGCCTCGGCCCGGCCGCCGCCAACGTACCCGACCGCGCTTCCCGCGAGCAATTCATCCGAGCCGGCTGCCGCTTAACGGAGCACGCCGACAGCGCCCGCGAGTTCGCGGTGAAAGTCTACGGCCGCGACACCGGCGTCGTCGCGACGCCGATCTTCGTTCCGATCTACGTCAAAGGTCACCGCTACGGGTCGGCGACCGCCGCTTGGAAAATCGACACGTAGTGAAGGCGTTCCGCACGTATGCCGTCGCATCGGCGCGACTCATCTCGCATGTCTACTTGGATATCGTCCTGCTCGGAGCAACTGCGGGAACGGGCGGCGTGCTCGAAGTGTAAGACGCGCTGGAATCGGACAGCCAAGGACCGTTCAGAACGATCTGTTTGCGGACATCGTCGACTTTCAGTTTGGGGAAACGCGAAGCGAACACCCGTAAGTCGCGGTCCGACTTGTCCGACACGACCGGCAAGACATTGGCAATTCGTGTCTGCCCAACGATGTTTGTGCCGGTGGCCAATTGCATGTGCAGATTGCCGATGTAAGTGACTTTCCCTCGTTCTATGGTGAACTCTAATGGCGACGGATCTTTTTTAGGCCAAAAATGACCAACTCCATCGCCCATATTCCACCGTACAAACCTGTACTTGCCTTTGGGCAGCTCAATCGCGAACAGACGACCAACGACGTCGGAAAAGTCGTCGGGCCCCTGTACTAGAGCGCGCGTAAGGAACTGTTCCCTCGACCGAACCATGTGCCCGTTGCCATTCGAATCTTCAAAGAAGAAAGTTGCGTACGAGGCACCTTGGCCGGGAACGTCATCTTGTGTAACAGACCCAACGACAAGTCCGGTGTCTTTCTCCGCGCTAAATTGGAAATCCTTATCAATGTTCGGCGTCGCGCAACCAGCAAGAAACATCACGAGGACCGATGCACCCAACATACCCTGAACGAACTGTTTCATATTCCTCCCGAGGTAGATCCTGTTTGTAATGAGAATACATACTAGAGCGAAATTTGAAAGCAAGAGTGATCTGCAGCGTCACGGCTTCACGAACTTCAACACAAACTTGTCGCTCGGGAACTTGAGCTCTCGAAAGTGCACGTCGCGCGGATCGTTCGGGTTTCGGAGAAAGTTTCCCTCGCTGACCAATCGGAAACCGGCGGCTTCGACCTCCTTGCGCAATGCCGCTTCCTCGATACGGTGGTTCGTCTGACCTACGCTGGTACCGTCGCCCGCTTTCGCGGAGTGATCGACCACAACGAAATGTCCGCCGGGTCTTAGAGCCTGGAAAATCTTGCGGTTCATCGCGGCGCGATCGACATCCATGTAGGTCGTGTCGTGATAGAACAAAACCATGGTGACGAGGTCGAGTCCGTTGACCTCGGGCGGCACCGGATCGTCGAACGGCCGAACGACAGAGACGACGTTTTTCATCACCGGCTTGCGCAGGCGCTCATCGAGCGCGTCGCGCGCTCGCGCGTTCTGCGCGTAGACAACGCCCGTCGGCCCCACGGCGCGCGCGAGTAGCTCCGTGGTGTAACCGCCGCCCGCCCCGATGTCCAACACTTTCATACCGGCCCGAATGCCGAGGAATGTCAGGAATTGCTCAGGGTTACGCCGTGCATCGATCTCGCGATCGGCGGCTGAACGATCGGCGCTGGCGACGAGTGCGTGATAGTCGGGCATTGCGCCTGAATCATGGGTCGGTGTGGCGCAGCCGACGGTGATCGCAGCCGATATTGCGAGGAAGGCGAAACGCGTTCTCGAGCGATGCTTGATCATCCCTATCTCCTTGGCGATATGAAGTCCGTACAGATTCGTGGAAACAAGCGGTATGTTTCCGCGAGCGGGCGTTCATAGGAACGAAAGAAGGAAGAATATTACTGATTTGCCTGCACGACATCGACAGATAAGGTTGTCACGCCATGAAAGAAAGGGCTGATTGACGTTAATCACGACTAGCCAGCCGCGTTATCAATGAACTAGGCGATCGCCGAAGAGCCAATCGTAATTTCACCCGTGCCCCCGGATCCGAATCGCAGCTCGCCTGCCCTGGTCTGCGGCACCTTGGTCTATAGACAGCTCGTTACACCGTTCCTACATTCGAAGCTTGGGAGCGTGACACGCACGGACGTGCCTTAGAACAAACCTAAAGAGGCGTCAAATGCCGATCGCTCGGGCGTTCTTGGGTGTCTATCTCAGTACGCTAATCGCGGGTTGTGCCAACCTGCCGATCTGGACGGAAGAAGACGAGGACTACGAAGTTTCGACGGGCGAGCAGCGTCATGCGGAAATTTTGAAGTTCGCGCCCGAGATCAAGAACGAAAAGCTCGCCGAATTTGTCACCACCGTCGGCCACAAGCTCGCCGCCGCGAGCGACCGTCCTACGTTGAAGTGGAAGTTCACCGTCCTCGATTCTCCCGCCGAAAATGCTTTCGCGACGCAAGGCGGGTATGTCTATATCACCCGCGGGCTGTTGGTCTATCTGCGCGATGAGAGTGACCTCGCCGCCGTGCTCGCGCACGAAATCGCTCACATCTGTCGGCGCGATGCGATCCATGCCAGTCGCAGAGCGGGCATTGCGGGAATAGCGGCGCTCGGACTGATCGTGGCCGCTCCGGCGGTGATCCTGTTTCCGCAGGCCGTAGCAGCACCGGTGGGCATGGGCCTGTCGGCGGTAAACCGCTCCGATGAATCGGCCGCCGATCAACTTGGCACCACGTTCCTGACGCGCGCCGGATATCGCCCGGAGGCAATGCAAGAGGCCTTTGACGTCCTGAATAGCATCGAGACTTACAAGAAGAGCGTCGGGAATGTTCGCGAAAGCTGGTGGCATCGTGCGTACGCGCAGCACCCCGAGACCATGCAACGGCAGGCACGGGTTGCGGCGTTGACCGGCGCTCAGAACACAGAGACCAAAGAAAAGCTCGATACGCAATTTCTGGCTTTGTTGGAGGGAATGGAGGTCGGGAATTCGTCGGGAGAAGGAATATTCTTTGAAGGTAAGCGCTATTTCCCCGATCTTGGAATCGCGATGGCGATTCCGAGCGGGTGGCGAGTGAACGCGTTCAAGGGGCGAAATGGCACGCCGCCCGGCATTTGGCTTGGAAACGAAAAAGCGGGCTCAATGGTGATTCACAAGCGCCCAATCGTTGACCTTGCTGAAAATGTATGTGACTCGATGGAGCATACCTTTCAGCGCACGACGCTCGATGAGCGAACGCCGTTACACAGCGGCGACACGAGCACGTGCACGACGCTAGGGTCCCGGCAGGTCGGCCTCATCTTCAAGAGTTTGTATTGGCAGAGAGTCGGGATCGTGCGGATCGATCGCGAGCATTACCTGACCTTCAACGGCTATATGGCCAGCCAAAAGAAAAACGAAGACGAATTCAACGCGGCGGACCAAACGTTTCTTACCATCGCAAAAAGCATCGAAGTGCCGCCTGCGAAAAAAGTGCCGGCGCGGCCGCAATTGCACGTCTATCGCGCGCGAGCCGGCGATTCATTCGAGTCGCTCGCGACGGAGATGACCATGCCGACCGACGGTGCGCGTTTGTTACGCGCCCTCAATGTCCGATCGCCCGAGGAGAAGCTATCCGCGGGGGAAACGATAAAAGTCGTGAGGTAAGCGGAACCACGCGGGAGCGGGGCGTTAGAGACGCCCCGTCAATCATCGGATACTTTGATTACCAGCTTCCCAAGATTCTCGCCTCGAAAGAGCTTAAGCAGCGTCTGCGGAAACATTTCGAGTCCTTCCACGATATCTTCGCGCGCCTTGAGTTTGCTCTCGGCGATCCAACCGGCCATCGCTTTCGCGGCTTCGGCGTAGCGCGCCGCGTAGTCGAACACGACGAACCCCTCCATGCGCGCGCGGCTCACGAGCAGCGCCATGTAGTTGCGCGGGCCGCGTAGTTCTTCGGGCTTGCTGTTGTATTGGGAGATCGCGCCGCAAAGCACGATGCGTGCCTTGGGCGCGAGGTTGGCGAGCGCCGCTTCGAGAATCACGCCGCCGACGTTGTCGAAAAACACGTCGATGCCCTTCGGGCAGTGCTCGCGCAATTTCTTCCTTACGTCCTCGCTCTTGTAGTCGATGACCGCGTCGAAACCGAACTCCTCGCGAGCGGCGCGACATTTGTCGACGCCACCCGCAATGCCGATCACGCGACAGCCTTTGATTTTCGCGATCTGTCCGACCACGCTGCCGACGGCGCCGGCGGCGGCCGACACCACGATGGTTTCGCCGGGCTTCGGCTGGCCGACATCGAGCAATCCGAAATACGCCGTCATGCCCGGCATGCCGAGCACGCCGAGAAAGCGCGGCAACGGCGCAATACGCGGATCGACCTTCACGACGTCGTCCGCTTTGACGAGCGCGTAGTCCTGCACGCCGGTGGTTGCCCTCACCGTATCGCCCACCGCCACCTTTGCGTCGTTCGACGCGATCACGCGCCCGATGCCGCCGGCGCGCATGACCTCGCCGAGCGCAACCGGGGGAACGTAGGAGCGCCCCTCGTTCATCCAGCCGCGCATCGCGGGATCGAGCGAAATGTACTGGACCTTTATTAACACTTCCCCGGCCCCGGGCTGCGCCACGGGTTCGGTCGAGAGCGTGAAGTCGGTCGGTTTAACCATTCCGACCGGGCGCGCGGCGAGTTTGATCTGGCGGTTGGTGAGCGCGGTCATGAGTGTGCGTACTCGCTGGGAGGAACAGGGCGACAGGTTAACGGAACGGCGCGCTTTTGCTAACCCGCACAACCGAACGCCTTGCGGGCCACGCTCTTGTTTTAAGGGTCTGCCAGCGAAAGGCGGCAAGTCCAATCTGCCTCCTCTCCCTTTGTCCCTTCGTTCCGGCGGCTAGTCAGCTTGGTTATTAGTCCTTAGCGATTCGTTCTTTCCGATTTCGCGGGAGTCGCTGTTACTCTGCGCACTACTTCGAAAGACACGATATGGACTGGGCATACACGCTTTCCGGCCTGGCGGTCGGTTTTATTGTGGGCCTTACGGGACTTGGCGGGGGATCGCTGATGACGCCGCTACTCGTCCTGCTCTTCGGCATCCCACCGGCCACCGCTGTCGGCACCGATCTGCTGTACGCGTCGATCACGAAGGCGGGCGGCGTCTGGGTGCACGGCCGTCGCGGCAATATCAACTGGCGTATCGTCGGCTGGATGGCGCTCGGCAGCATTCCAACGGCGATCCTGACGACGTGGGCGCTGATGGTCTTCCGGCTCGGGGACAAGCACTTATCCACATTGATCAGCAGCGTCCTCGGTGTCGCGCTGATCCTCACCGCGCTGGCCATCTTTTTCCGCGAGCGCGTTTGGCGCGTCGGCCGCGATCGCGAGGTGACGGGACACAATCTATCGCCGAAAGCTCTGGCGCTCGCGACGGTCGCGACCGGCGTCGCTCTCGGGGTGCTCGTCACCATTTCTTCGGTCGGCGCCGGCGCTATCGGAATGGTGGCGCTCCTGTGGCTCTATCCGCGGCTGCCCTCGGTGAAGCTGGTCGGCGCAGACATCGCCCACGCGGTGCCGCTCACCGCCGTCGCCGGTCTTGGCCACTTTTACCTCGGAACCGTCGATCTCGCGCTACTCGGTAGCCTGCTGCTTGGCTCGCTGCCGGGGATCTATCTCGGCAGTCACGCAAGCAGTCTGTTCCCCGAGCGCGTGATGCGCTCCGCGCTTGCCTGCATGCTGATACTCATCGGCACGCGGCTCGTATGGTGAGCGAGCGGGTGCAATAGCAACATCAGTGAGGCCGACGATTTCGCCGGCGCTGCGGTTGACGCAAGGCTCCGGGAACCGGGTGGTTACTGCGCGGCAGGAATGGACCCGTCGGCCCGCGGACATGTCTCGGCACATCAAGGGGAACGGCGTTGGGCTAAAAGAAAAAGGGCCCGCCGAAGCGGGCCCCGTCGAGCATCAGGAATGACGCCTGATCAGAACGTCTGCATCGTGAAGAGCGTCGTACATTTGTGCGCTTCGCCGAACGCTGTTGAGAGTGTCGCCACACCGCCGTCGGAAGCGACGTCGAGGCCGAGCACATCGACCGCGCCGTTGCCGGCGAACACCGGCCAGACAGCGGGCACGACATTGAGACCCGCATTCGGATTACCGGTGCGCGCGAAGTTGGTCCAATAGCTCGACATCGCTTCCTGCAAATCGGCCCGCTCCTGGTTCTGGAGGTCGCGCAGGTTGAACAGGTACTGAAGCTCATAAGAATGCGCGGCGCCCTGCGGTACCGTTACCGTCGGGTTGCCGCTTCCGTCGACACCGATCGACGGAATCGCCGTTTGGTCACGGAACTCGTACATGTAAATCGGCGTGCCCTGGGCAACCTGCCGTTTCGACAAGTTGAACGCCGGGCAGGCAAAGATCCAGTCAGTGCCTTCGGCGGTCGCGCCAATGGACGCTGAGAGGGCGTCACCGCTGCCGAAATCGGTGAGCGGGTAGGCGCCGGAGGCCGTGAGCTGCGAGCCGGTCAGCCCGCTGCCGGCAGCCTGGCCGGCCAGTACCGTCGGATAAATCGAAGTTGTCATCTGCGCGCCAGTCGACGTCGACAGGAACGTGAGGTCCGTCAGATCGAAGTTGTTGGCCGTGGTCCGTCTGACTTGCTCAGGGATCGCGAGGAACAGTGACCATTCGTTCTCATTCGTGCCATTCATCATCGCCACTTTGGCGTTCTCACCGGCTTGGAACGCAGCCTTGATCGACTTCGTCAGCACATAACCGTCGATCGATGGCACCGGGCTCACCTGTACCGCGTTGAACGCGGGAGCCAGGCGCGTGGTGATGAACGACGTCGATGCCGCACGCAGACAGTCGGCGGTGACGCCCGACGGACAAGGATTCGGTTCGCTCGCGCCGACCGCGGCGTTGATCGCGTTAGTGACGATCGTCGTGCTCTGGCTTTCGAGCGTAGTCTTCGACAGCTGGCGGTCGAATGCGTAGCCGCCGCTCTCCACGATGGCCTTGTGAAAGAGGCCGGCCGATCCCGGCGACGCGAGATGCGTCATGACACTGAATCCGCCTGCCGACTCGCCGAAGATCGTCACATTGTCCGGGTCGCCGCCGAAGGCGACGATGTTGTCCTTGACCCAGCGTAGCGCTGCCTGCTGGTCCATGATGCCGTAGTTGCCCACACTGCCCGCGGGCGCTGCACCGGTGCCGTCGGCTTCCAGCACGGGATGGCCGAGGAAGCCCATCGGGCCCATGCGATAAGCGACCGTTACGACGATCACGCCCTTCGTAACGAGCGGCGACGGGTCGGAGTACGTCACGGTGCCGCCGGTGTTGAAGGCGCCGCCGTGGAACCACACCATCACCGGGAACGGTCCTTCCGTCGTCGGTGCATGCACGTCGAGGTAGAGACAGTCTTCCTGGCCGTTCGCGAGCTTGAAGGGGCTGTTGCTCGTCTGCAAACACGGATTGGCCGAGGCGGTCTTGGTGATCCTGCCGAATCTCGCAGGCGCAGCGGGCGGTCTCCAACGCAGGTTGCCGACTGGCGGCGCGGCGTACGGGATACCGAAGTAGCTGCGCATGCCGGTGCGGTCGACGGCCTGCACCGAACCGTCGGCTACGACGGCCCTATCGGGAGCGCTTGTGGTGGCGACAGGGCCAGCGGGACCGTTGTCCGAGTCGTCGTGACTGCAGGCGACGAGGGACACTGCCACCGTTGCCGTTGCCAGCAGAGCGGGTAAACGCCGGAGACGCAAAAGAAAATTTGAATTCATTGCCGATTTTCCTCCCCTAGTCTTCGATTCGGCCGTTCGTCACGAGCGATCCGGTCTCATGAGGACAGCTCAATGTAGTTGTAGCATGCAAAATGCCAGGTCTCGCCGCAGCACAAATAAATTGCGGGGCGCTGCACCAATTTACTTGTAATTCTGCGGCTTGCGCGCGATTCGTCGACATCGGCGAAATCGCGAACTAACTATAAGGTGAGAATTGCGGGGGCCGCGCGGCGGGACAATGTGTTGTATCCGTGCATCCGTCTGGTGCGTTGCATGTTGTGTGTCAGCGCATCGCTACGGAGTTTGGGCGGAACGCGAGATGACGTGCTCGAATCATGTCGCCGGCCGTACGCGTCGTTGTTACGGCCGAGGCGAATGGGCGTCGTGACGATGGAAGCAAGTTGCGTGTCGCGCAGAAGAAAACCGGCTGTGCCAATCGTAGCGGCGGAGCCGGGCGCGCCGTTTAGCCTCCGGATCTTCAGGCGACCATTCATCCCTAGTTTCGGGCGCCAGGAGATTGCCGCGTGCTCGACACCGATCCGACGCCGGCTGAGCGCTGCGCGCCGAACCGGCCCGAGCGTGCTGATTCCTTCTTATGTAGGCGCGATCGCTTGGAGGAGCTTCGCGGTCTCGATCGGTTTAACCAGATAGGCGTCGAAGCCGGCGTCGATGCCGCGTTTGACGTCTTCCCGGTTGCCGTAGCCGGTGATTGCGATCAATCGAACTTTGTGCGTGGCGCGGTCGCGCACGGTACGTGCGACGGCTAAACCGTCGAGCACCGGGAGGCCGACGTCGACGATCGCGACGTCGACGCCATCGCGCAATATCGCCTCGACGCCGGCGGCACCGTCGGCCGCTTCCTGCACGTGATGCCCCTCCATTTCGAGCATGCTGCGCAGGCTCGCGCGCAGGTCGCGGTTGTCCTCGACGATGACGATATTGCGCGGCTCGACGTAAGTGAGCGGCGTTGCGGCCGCCGGTTGTTCGCTCGGCCTCTCCATCGCCGGCAGGCGTACGATGAATTCGCTGCCCTTGCCGGGTCCGTCGCTCTTCGCTTCGACACGTCCGCCGTGCAGATCGGTGAGGCGCCGCACGAGCGTGAGCCCGATGCCAAGCCCGCCCTGCGCGCGATCGAGCGAGCGCCGTCCTTGCACGAAGAGATCGAACACGCGCGGCAGCAGATCGGGCTCGAGACCCAAACCGGAGTCGCCTACGCGCAGCACCGCGTCGTCTCCTTCGCGTTTTACCGAGACCGCGATCGAACCGGGCGGCGGGGTGTACTTGGTCGCGTTCACCAAAAGGTTGGCGACCACCTGGTCGATGCGCGTGGCGTCTGCGTTTACCCATACTTCGTCCAGCGCCAGCGTCAGCTCGTAGCGCGTCCACGCGCCGGTGTTGCGCAGCGCATCGACGGCACTCTGCACTGATGCGCCGAGGTTGAGCGGCTTACGGTCGAGATAAATCTTGCCCATCATCACGCGGCCGGCGTCGAGCAAATCGTCGGTCAAGCGGGCGAGATGATCGACCTGTCGGCGAATGATGGCTTTCGCCTCGTCCGTCATCCTTTGCGGTGTGCGCGCCCGATTGTCGAGAATCTGGGCCGCGGTCTTGATTGCAGCGAGCGGGTTGCGCAACTCGTGGCCGAGCATCGCCAAAAACTCATCCTTGGCCTTGTTCGCGTTCTCCGCGAGTAGGCGCGCCTCTTTCTCGAGCAGCCTGGCTTCGCGCTCGCGCTCGAGCAGGCGCGCGCGCTCGGTATGCGCCGCAACGAGCGCGAACGCTGCGCGCCGTATTTCCGGTAGCCGCGTGTCGCGCATGGTCGGCGGCGCGCCTTGGCCCATCGCCGCCGCGGCGCGCTCCAGCTCGCGCATGGGACGCGTGATCGAGCGGGCGACGAACAAAGCGGCCACGAGCCCGAGCAGCATCGACAGCACAATCGAGCCTCCGAGCACGATGTAGGACCGGTGGACCGGACCATCGAGTTCAGACGCAGGAATGCCGACTGCGACCGACCAGCCGGTGACCGCAGAGCGGTGAAACACGCTATACACCGGTCGCCCTTCGAGTGTCGTTGTCGCTGCCCAGCCATACTCCCGGCCTTGTCGCAGGAGCTGCAACATCCTGTCGGCGGCAGGTTTGCCGAGCCATTCTTTATGGTTAAGCGAGCGCGCGACGACGTTGTAGTTGCGATCGAACACGGCGACGACACCCTGCTCCGGGATGCGTTGTTGCTTCAGCAGTTCCCATACTGAATCGGGCCGCATGACGGCGCTCAAGACGTACTTTACTTCCTCGTTCTGTTTGATCGGGATGCGAACCCCGAACACGTACATTTTGAGCACGGGGCTAAAGAAGATGTTGCCGATGTACGGCTTGCCGGTGCGGGCTACTTCTTCGGCGCCGAGCGGGTCAAGCCGACCCGGGAGCGGCGCGCCGAACGGCAGGTAAGCGTTGATGATCTGGCGCGCCGAAGGATCGGAGAGAGCGACGGTGGCCCATCCGGGTCGTCGTCGCAGCAACTCTCTCGCTTCGTCGTAGAACGCTCGAAATTCACCGCGCGCCAGTCGCGGGCTCATCGCCAAAACATCGAGTGCCGCGAGCGAGATGTTCAGTTCTGCGTCCACGGCGGTCGCAACGGCGAGCATGGTGTCGCCCGCTGAATCGAGCAGCTCGCGCTTCTGGCGTTGCGCATTCTCCTGCAAGATGGCGAAGGAGAGCGCCACCAGCGGCAGCAGGCCGACGAACACGATCAGGAACAGGCGGCGCTCGAGCGGGCCGAGGCGCAGCGTTTGCGGGATGCGAGAAAGTGATCGTTTGAGGGATGCGACGTAGCTCGGCCGATCGGCGATGCGATCGGCGTGCGTCCACGGTGCTTCTTGCGTGCGGAAACTTGCACGCTTCTCGTCGTGGATATCGGTGCAGGTCCCCGTCCACTTGACGACGCGGCCGTCGCTGCTTTTTACCGGCGCGCCCTGCACCCGAAACCAGCGGTATTCACCGTCGTGCCGCCGGATCCGCACCTCGATGTCGTACGGGTACGCGCCTTCGCTCGCAAGGCTCTTGCGCCATTCCCTTTGAAGGTAATCGCGGTCGTCGGGATGATAGAACCGCAGCCAATCCTCCCCGAAGGAACTGTCCGGCCCCTCGCCCACATAGCGGTACCAGGAAGGGCTTTGGTAGTGATTCATTCCACGGAAGTCGGTTTCCCAAGTCGTCTGGAATGGACCATCGCTTGGGAGTGGTCGAAGCTCTGCGAGCGCCACGCTGCGGAATGCCGTTGGTAGGGCGCATCATTGTACTCGCGAACGAAAAGCGAGTTTATAAGTTAATTCGGCCCGCGCGTGTCCTGGTGTACGGCCTCGCCCGCGTATACGGGGACGGGGCATCTACCCCGCGCAAAGCGCGGCGATTTTGAACGTGCGAACGCCGTCAAAGCGGAGCGGTCCGCGCTGCTGTGCTTCGCGCGCATCGTTATGGGATGGGGGAATCGCACCTGCATGGTCACCATTGAAGGAGCGATTGGCGACAGAGTTTCGTATAGTGCCGTGCGTGCTGGGCCAGTCTCAGTATCCCGCAAACGCATCGTCCGGGTAACAATATATCCATCGCTCGCCCGGCTCCGCGGACGCAATCACCGGGTGGCCGCTCATCTGTGCGTGCCGCGTCGCATGCCGGTTTATCGAGTTGTCGCAGCATAAGGTCGCGCCGCACTCCTGGCAGATGCGCAGGTGCACCCATTCATCGCCGGTTTTCACGCACTCCTGACATTCCTGGCGTTGTGGATGTTTGACATTGCTGATCGCGCTCAAGTGAGCGCAGGCCTTGGTGGATGGCATTGTCTGCTCTACTCGCTCAACACCTGATGCACGAACGAAACCGCTATCGATCCTTCGCCGACGGCGGACGCGACGCGTTTGATGTTGCCGCCGCGCACGTCGCCGACGGCGAACACGCCGGGGCGGCTGGTTTCGAGGAGCAGCGGCGCGCGCGCAAGCGGCCAGTGGGCGCCGGCTAGCTCCGCTTGCGACAGTGCGGCGCCGGTTTTGATAAAGCCTTTGGCGTCGAGCGCAACGCAGCCGTCGAGCCATTTCGTGCTCGGATCGGCGCCGGTCATGATGAAGACGTGGCGAATGGCGTGCCCCTCGCGGCTGCCCGTCGCGCGGTGGCGCCAGCGCACGCGTTCGAGATGGTTGTCGCCGTCGAGCGCCTCGATTTCCGTTTGCGTGCGCAGCGTGATGGCGGGATTCTGTTCGACGCGGCGGATCAAGTAGCGCGACATGCTTTCCGCGAGGCCTTTCGCGCGCACCAGCACGTGCACGTGCTTCGCGTGTTGCGCGAGAAAGACCGCCGCCTGGCCGGCGGAATTGCCGCCGCCGACGACGATCACTTCCTCGCCGCGGCAGAGCTGCGCCTCCATGAACGTCGCGCCGTAATACACGCCGGCGTTTTCGAAGCGCGTGAGGTTGTCGAGCGCGGGTTTGCGATACGCAGCACCGGTGGCGATGATGATCGCGCGCGCCGACACGCGCACGCCGCCGTCCATCTCGACGACGTAGGGCTTCTTGTTGCACGCGAGCTGCCTGGCGCCCTTGGCGATGAGCACTTGCGCGCCAAACTTCTGCGCCTGCGTGTACGCGCGCGCCGCCAGCGCCTGGCCGGAAATCCCGGTCGGAAAGCCGAGATAGTTCTCGATCCTGGAGCTCGAGCCCGCCTGTCCGCCGGGCGAGTTGGTTTCGAGCACCAGCACGTCGAGCCCTTCGGAAGCGGCGTAGACCGCCGCCGCGAGGCCGGACGGACCGGCGCCTACGATGACGACGTCGCGTACCAGCGCGGGGTCGATCGCATCGTTGAAGCCGAGGCATTCGGCAATTTGCTCATTGCTCGGGTTGCGCAGCACCACGTCGCCGCGGCAGATCACCACCGGCACATCGCCCTCGCTGACGTGAAAGCGATCGAGCAGGCTCTGCACGTCGGTGTCGCGGTCGAGATCGATGTACGTGTAAGGATGGCCGTTGCGCGAAAGGAACTCCTTTACGCGCAGCGTGCCGGCGCAGTGCTCCGAGCCCACGAGCACGACATCGCCGAATCCGCGCGAGATCAGCTCGACGCGCCGCAGGATGAACGCGCGCATGATGATTTCGCTCAGCTCCGCGTCGGTTTGCACCAGCGACAGCAGGTTCTCGCGATCGAGCTCGATGACCTCGCCCGCTTTGCTCGCGCGCGACTCGAACAGCGCGCGGCGGCCGGAGAGCATGTTGATCTCGCCGGTGAAATGTCCCGGGCCGTGCACGGCGACGAGCTCCTCGGCGCCGCCCGCGCGCCGGACGACCTGGATCTCTCCGCTGCCGACGACGAAGAACGGCAGCACATGCGTCCCGGCTTCGATCAGCACGTCGCCCGGCTGAATTGCGCGCACCCGTCCGTGCGCCGCGATGCGCGCGACCTGCGCGGCAGTCAGTGTGGGGAAGGTCGCTTCGGTGCGCGTAACCGGCAGCGGCGGAGCGAGCGTGGCGGTTTCGGTCATGGACACTGTCCTTCGATGGCGAGACTATCCAGCCTACCTTACTCGTCAATACCGCTCTACGACCGCTTACGCGGCGGCGGCCGGATGCCGCGCGTGCTCGAAACGCCGGCGTGAGCCAGGCTCCGTGAATGAGCATGACCGTCTTGGTCATGGCGACCTCCAACATCGAAACGAACAGCCCGCGATCCGCGCGAGTGCGGAGGAGAGCGAGGACAAGTCGAAGCGCAACGGAGTATATGTGGCGATATTACGAACGGAGGGACAATTTCGTTGTCCACAAAGACCGCGGTTATTATGCGACTGGAAAATAGCTCGACATCGTTGTCTGCAGATCGGTCCGCGCCTGGTTCTGCTCGATCCGGTCTGCCGTCGGCACGTTGACTATCGAGACTCGGTGGGCAGCTTCATCGGATCACGAGTTGACGCGCACCGGAACCGTATCGCTTGCGGGCGAAGCCGCCGTATAGGAGTGATGGCGGAAGTGAACGAGCGAGGTGACGGTGGAAGCGAGTTGCAGCGTCGCGCAGAAGAAGAACGGTGCGCCTATGCGCCAGTCGTTGCTCGGGAGGTGCGACACGACGCCGAGCAACGGCGCGCCGATCACCGGCGCGATCACGGCCGCCAAGCTGTTGAGGGATGCGATCGCGCCCATCGTTTGACCTTGCGTCTTCGCGTCGGCGGCGTTCGAGATCATGCTCTGAATCGCCGGCACGACCGCGAATGCAAACAGATTGCACGCGATGAGCACGTACATCATCCATCCCTCGGTCGCCAGGCCCCAGAGGAGATTACACAGCGTGCTCGACACCAATCCGATGACGGCGACGCGCTGCGCGCCGAAACGGCTCAGCATGTGCCGTAGCAAGAATCCTTGCGTCACGACCGACGCGAGCCCGACGGTGAACAGCGACCAACCGTTTTGCTGCGGACCCCAACCGAAGCGGAAACTCGTGTAGAGCACCCAGGTGGTCTGGATCATGAACTGCGCAAGGCTGCCGAAACCGGCGATCACGACCAGTGCGCCGACGCCTTTCAATTGGCCGAGCCGGATCAACGACGTCACTGGATTCGCCGCGCGCAACGAGGGGCGATGCCGGCGCTCGGGCGGCAGCGATTCGGGCAACACGAAGTAGCCATAGAGAAGATTGGCCAGGGCGAGGCTGCCAGCCACGAAGAAAGGAATACGGATGTTAATGCCGCCGAGCAGGCCGCCGAGCGCGGGGCCGAGGATGAAGCCGAGCCCGACCATCGCGCCCAATTGTCCGAAGCGGCGCGCGCGGTCCTTCGGCGGCGTGACATCGGCGGCATATGCGTGAGCAACCGACATATTCGCCATCAATGCGCCGCTTACCAGCCGGACGGTAATGATCATCCACAACTGCGTAGCGAGCGCGGTCACGAAGAGGCTCGTCGCGAGTCCACAGAAGCCGAGCAGCAAAACGGGGCGGCGGCCGTAGCGATCCGACAGCGCGCCGAGAATCGGCGAAGCAAAGAAATTGGCGACGGCGAAGGTGAACAGCACCACGCCGAACCAATACGCTTGTTCGGCGGGGCTCACGGTGAAGTTTCCGACCAGGACCGGCAAAACCGGAATGATCAGACCGATCGATACCATATCGATCAGCGCTGTGAACATGATGAACCGCATCGCGGCGGGGCGCGCGGCCGGTGCCGACGCGAGGGATTCCTGTTTCGCGCTCAATAGATCATCGACACGGGCGTATGCCCGAATCGCTCCGTTCGTTGAGACGGCGAGGCCGCAGACCGAAAGCGACCGCCAGCTGGATTGGCTTTATCAAATCGTAAATAGCGAGATCGAGATTAGCAGATTTCGGTGAAGCCTTGCGGATTTTGATGGAGCGACGAACAGGTGTCACGAATAAAAAAGGCATGGCCGGTCGCGGTGTCACCTCATCCTTTTCTGAGCGCAGGCGGCACGGCTGTTCCTGTGTCATCCGAGCCTGCCGGTTTATCCCTCCCGAGCACGCAAAGCCCCGGCTGACGCCAGGCCGGCGACGCATGCGGCGCGCCAAGCACGGCGATCGGCGCGTTTGTTTACTCATCTCGATATACTGACAAACGATCTTACGTTGGGCCGTTCAGGCAACGGGGGAGTGATGCCTCGGTACGTTGCGTTCCTTCGCGGCGTGAACCCGATGAACGCAAAGATGGCAGAGCTGAAGCGCTGCTTCGAAGGCGCCGGTTTTGCAGACGTTAGGACCGTGCTTTCGAGCGGCAACGTCGTTTTCGGGGCGCGGTCCAAATCGGATACCGCGCTCGCGCGCACGATCGAAGCCGCGATGGCGGCGCAACTCGACCGTACGTTCTACACGATCGTGCGTTCGATGAGCGTTTTACACGAGCTGATCGAGGCGAATCCCTATGCTGCCTTCCGGTTGCCTGCGAATGCAAAGCGCGTGGTTACGTTTCTGGGTGAACCGCAAAAACGAAAGCTCTCGCTGCCGCTCGAGGTCGATGGCGCACGTATTCTCGCCATGACGCGGCGCGAGGTTTTTACCGCTTACGTACCGAGCCCGCGCGGACCCGTATTCATGACGTTAATCGAGAGGACCTTCGGCGCCAACGTCACGACTCGCACCTGGGAGACGGTAAAGAAGTGTGCGGCTGCTTGAGGCGCTATAAATTCCGAAACGCTCGATCCTTCCACCATGGAAAGAACGACGGCATGTTCTTGCTCACGCGGTCTTTGAAATTCGCTTTGCGCTTTTCCAGAAATGCGGTGATTCCTTCGCGTGCGTCGTCCGATTTCCCGAGTGCCGCAATCCCGGCGGTGTCGACCTCATGCGCATCGATGGGATGCGGTGCGGACAGCATGCGCCACATCATGTGACGAATCATCGCGATTGAGACCGCCGAAGCGTTGTCGATGAACTCCTGCGCCAAGGCGCGGGCCGTGGGGAGCAATTCTTCCGGCGCGTGCAGACTGCGTACTAATCCCGCGTCCAACGCCTCTTCGGATCTGAATACGCGCGCGGAGTAACACCACTCCAGGGCTTTGCTGATCCCGACGATGCGCGGCAGGAACCACGATGAACAGGCTTCCGGAACGATGCCGCGACCGGCGAACACGAAGCCCAGCTTGATGTTCGGCGCCGCGACGCGGATATCCATAGCCAAGGTCATCGTGATGCCGACGCCGACCGCCGGGCCGTTGATCGCCGCGATGACGGGCTTGTTGAGATCGAAGATGCGGCGCGTGACTTGTCCACCGCCGTCGCCGACGTAGCGCTGCTCCCGAGCTTGCTGAGCGGCGAGATACTCGGCGTGCTTACCCCACGTCTCGCCGCCGCGCTCTAAATCCGCTCCCGCGCAAAAGGCTTTACCTGCGCCGGTCACGATCACTACTTTAACGTCGTCATCGGCGTCGGCCCGATCGAACGCGGCGATCAGTTCCCGGCACATTTGGCCGTTAAAAGCATTCATGCGCTCCGGACGATTCAACGTAATGGTGAGAATGCGGCCTTCAACTTCGTATCGCAGCGTGTCGTAATTCATAGCGACTCCAGAGGAAAGAGGGAGCACTTTAATACAGCTTCGTGGGGCGGGTAACCCCGCTGTAGCCTTTTTCGTTCTGGTGTTTCGGAGTCGATATGGAGATCGGCGCAGTACACGCGAAAAGCTGCGTCGCATTCGGGCTGCCAACGGGCAAATCTGCCGCGCGTCATTGGGAGCCGCGCTCGTTCCTATGCCATCCAGCGGCGTTCGGAGGTCGCTTCATAGCGCTCGACGCCGAGACTCGCACGTCGCGTAACGACTGCATTACGCCACGGAAGCTCACTGTGTGCGGCCGACTCGGCGATGACCGCACCCGCATCAGGTCTGCTGAAAGAACGTTTCGAAAGCGTGTAGCGTATCGTTGTATTCCCTGACCGCGGAGATCTTGCCGTCGCGGATGGTCATCAAGAAGTGGTATTCGTTGTTGTACCGGCGGCCGTTCGTCAGTTCGCCATGCGACTCGACTTCGACAGCCACGCGGTTCGCCTCGCCGATCGCGCTCTTCACGTTCATCCGCAGTCCGTCCTTCAATCGGCCGACCAGCCTCTCGAACAGGTGCGCGATCTTCGTCTTGTCGTAAGTGCCCCCAGGGCGCGATTGCGGTGACTTGCCGGCGAGCCACCACGTGGCATCATCGGCGACGAGATTCAGCGCGCCGGCGAGATCGTTCGCGCTGAACCGGGCGAAAAATTCGGCGGCGATCCTTTTGTTCTGCTCGATGTTCATCGAAGCACCTCACGATTGCGTGCGCTCATTTAACTTGCTAGAGCTAACTCGAGGTCAAGCGCAACTTGCACTTTGCTGCGATGGCGTTTTATTGGCGTTTTTGAATATTTATCAAGTTCAACCGAACGGGGCAGGGCTGGCGCTTCTTGCGGGACGGAGCGGAAACAACGAATTTGCGGGAATTGACGCGGTTCCCCGAATGAAGTCGTACGTTGCAGCCGCAGGCCATAGGAACGAGGCCGAAGGGCGGCGCAATTTGCAACGCGTCGGCGTGATGGCCACTGCGTCCCGGTTCCCGGCTGACGGACGCCGCCAACAGGCGCGAAATCCTCAGAGTTGCTCCAGTATTGCGCGCCGGCGTTCGCGATATTCTTGTTCCGTGATTGCGCCTTTCTTCCGGAGATCATCCAGTGCTTCGAGCCGCTTTTCCATTTCCTCCACTTTACTGTTCGTGGTCGGTGCGGTCGTACCTCCGGGGCTGGGTAGTACAGTTGGAGCGGTTGGGGCGATCAGCGCGGCACGATCGAACACCACCCAATCGCCGCGCTGATCGTGAAAATAGCCGCCGACGGGGTCCATCTTCCAAGGTGCGGTGTCGATTCGCAGTGAGCGCGTACCGGGGATAATCCTGGGAGGAACGATTGTCGATGGTTCAACCTTCTCGCTTTCCAATCGCAGCTGCATCATCCCGAAAATCATATTTATCGAATCCGTGGTCACGAACAGACGTCCGGTGGTGATCGATTTGGGAGATAGCTTTCCCAGTAGTCCGCGGTAGCCGGTAACGGCAAACGTGACGTCCTGATTCGGGCCGGCCTTGGACAGGGCAGACGCGAGCGGCGGCACGAGGGTGTTCAGCTCTTCGTTCATGAACACCGGCGTCCGGCCGATCGCATCGGCGCGAGCGACTTTCAACGGTGCCAGCAGCTCGCGCAGCTGATCGGCGGAAATGGCGAAAGGATGGGAATTAGCTGACGCGCCGGATTCGAGCGGTTCGAGCCGAACGTAGTCATTGCCCGATCGATACACGTAGGTAGGATCGCGGTCGCTTGCCGACTTTGGGACGGCACAACCAGCCAGGGCGGCTGCGAGGGCGAACAGAGACAGGTAGTGCCGGCGAAAATAAACTCGGTGCATGATCTTGGGCATCATAAGTGGCATCGGTCCCGGTTTCCTCGCGTAGCGCGTGCGCATGGACGGGCAGTTTTTGCATCAATGGCGCTGACGGAACAACGAGGAACCGGAAGAAAAATCAGATCGGCCGGTTTTAAGAGTTCTTCGCGAGTCGCACGAAGCGTTCACTTAAGCGTGGCGGCAATCTTTCGAATTTCTTCGGGCATATGCTCACCGGCAAGCGGCGTTCCCGGCATCAAGTACTTGCCCATCGCGAGCCCGCCGATCAGGACAGGTTCGTAGCCGATATCTCGTATCAGGCGTGAGGCCAGCGCGATCGCCTGAGGATCATCGCCTGCGATCGGCATACCGATGCGTCCCGGCTGTTCGTGCGCCGCGCCCATCTGCGTGTAACTGATGGCATTGAACGCGCGGACGATGCGCGCACCAGGCAGCAATTCCGCCGACGCGAGACCGGCGCCTTTCTCGCGTGCCCACGTCGCGACTGCGCCGTCGCGCGCGACGAACGGGTTGCACGTATCGATCACGACTTTGCCTTTGATGACGTCTGCCAACTCCTTGCCGACCGCCGGCAGCGCGCCGTAGGGCACCGAGATCATCAGCACTTCGCCAAAGGCGGCTGCTTCGCGCGGCGTTCCCGCGCGCGCATTTGGCCCGAGCTTGGCCGCGAGCGCGTTATCGTTCTCGATGTTGCGAGAGGAGAACATCACTTCGTGCCCGGCTTTTACCCAGACGCCGCCGAGTGTGCCGCCGACTCTCCCGGAACCGACGATGCCGATTTTCGTTTTCGCCTTTCCGGTATCCGCTCCGCGTCCTGTCTGTGGCAGACCGCTGAACATCAAAGCCGCGGTTGCAGCGCCCGCCGCTTGCAGGAATCGACGACGATTGGGTTGCGTGCTGCCATTCGCTTTCATACAGGTCTCCACGACAGTTGGGCGATTCCGCCCATATTTTCGCAAGATCGTTCCCGCCACTGACGATTATCCAGCGCGCGATCCGATGACGGGAACCCGCCAGACGGTATCGGCGATGCCATGGGCGGGTTGCTGCGCTTGGAGGATTCCAGCTCCCGGCGCCACAAGTCGACGGCCGCAAGCATAAGACCTGGGTCGAGCATGTGGAATGCGCAGTACCCCTGTTCGACCCGGTCGCTAAGCCTTCCCGGCGCAGGGCGGTTCGGCAGATCGCACTGATCGAGCGGGTACAGGTGTTCGCAGCCGCCACAATTTCCCTCGGTGCTGCGAGCGAGTAAGCTTTCCCGATTCTCCGAGTCGCATGCCGTACTGCCGAGGTTAGCCATGAGTACAATCAAGAGTCGTCGCCGGCCGCGGTCGGGCCAATCTACGGAACAGGTGGTACTCGATACGATTCGCAAAGGTTACAAGAATCGCGATCCGTCGATGCTCGTCAGCGTTTACGCCGAAGACGTCGAATACACCGTCGTCAACCGCAACAATCCGCCCTCGAAACGGCTGGTACTGCGCGGGCGCGCGGCCATGCAGCGGATGTTCGAAGACCTGTGCGCGCGTGAAATGACGCACGATGTTATCCGTACGTCGGCCGGCGACAACTCCATCTCTTATTTAACGCTCTGTCGTTATCCGGACGGCTGCCAAGTCGTCAGCATTACCATGGCGACCTTGCGTAACGGCCGCATCGTTAACGAGTTCAGCGTGGACTGTTGGGACGAATAGCCGCGGCGGGTGCGAGACCGTGGTAACGCGCGGCTTGCCAGGCGCGTAGTACGGCAGCCGTGCGGCTCTCGACGCCGATCTTCTGAAAAATATGTTCCAGGTGTTTTTGCACGGTGCGCGCGCTCGCGCCGAGAATGATCCCGACTTCACGATTGGTTTTGCCTTGCGCGACCCATGCCAGCACCTCCGCCTCACGCGCCGTCAGGTTTAGGGTTTCGAGCGCCGCCGCGGGTGCATTGAGCACGACTTCCTCGAGCGCGAGCAGATGCAGGTTCTTCCCGTGATCGACGATTAAATCGAGCACCAGGCAACGGTCGCCGCGCGTTATCACTAACGGGTCGCGTCGCTCGGGTCGCAGGCGCCGACCCGCGCCTTCGTTTTCGATGCGCTGCTTCACCCACCGCTCTACGGTTTCCGGCAGGCTGATGGCGCGCGCGATGAACACAGCGTCGAAATACTCAGTAATCCAAAGGCGCGCCTGCTCCGAGCAGACCGTTACCTTGGCAGCGCTCGTAATCACGATGACACCCGCGGTTTCCGCCACGGGCGATTCGATGTCGCTGACGTCAGCTACCCGCCGGCGGCGACCCAGATTGCGCTGTGCCAGCATGATGTGCGGCCACAGCGCCTCGAGCGCCGCGCATTCTTCGTCCGAAAAGTCGCGATCGCGGCGACTCAGCGCGACGGCGCGCCAGCGCGCGCTCGGCGTCGCGACGAGCATCAGCAATTGATGTTCGATGCCGCGCGGTCGATAGAACGTGCGGTAGAGCTCGGTCTGCTCGAACTGCGCGCGCGGCGCGAGGTCGCCGAGGCGAAACGCACGGATCGAGCGTGAGGCGGTGCAGCGCGCGACGAAGGGATGCTCGGCAGCGTGCCAGCGCCAGACGTTGCGCCGATCGATCCGCTCCAGCGTGTCGGTCGGTCTTGCTATTGCATCGAAGTCTTGCCTCTCTAGATCGACGGTAATCAGGAGTGCGCTGTCGCAGTCGATCGTTTGCGTCAGCACCCGCAACAGCCACGCCGCATACGTCGCCGCGTCGCGATGACGATGCAAGTCGTAGGCGGCGGTAACGACCTTGCGAAACAGCTCGCCCGATATATCCAACCGTCCTCCTCGAGCGCGTCCGTATACGCCGACATGCGTATTTCGATCCGGACGCCGCTCTCGATAATCACGCCCACGGGATTTGAGAGTCCCGGGCGCCGGCGGTCGATGAAAGACCGGCCTGGCGCCGTCTGAGTCTACCGATTCTGCCACTTAGCTCGAAAGGAGAATGTCATGAACACCCAATTCGACCCATCGCGGCGCATTGCACGGTTCGCCGCTCCCCGGCTGCTATTGACGATGCTCGGCGCGCTGTTCGTCGCCGTGCCATCCGCCCACGCCGAAGAACATACCGTCGTGCAACCGGACACGTTGACGTGGGTAGACGTCCCGGTTTTCCCCGGCGCAAAGCTCGCTGTCATACAGGGTGATCCTGGGAAGGAAGGGATATTCGCGTATCGCGTGAAGCTGCCGGCCAACTACAAGATCGCGCCGCACACGCACAAAGCTGGAGAGAACGTGACCGTGTTGTCCGGAACGTTTTATCTCGGGCTCGGCGAAAAATTCAATAAAAGCGCGGGTACGGCGCTACCCGTGGGCGGATTCGTCGCCGTTCCTCCCAAGCATCCGCACTTTGCATGGTCGGGGCCGAAAGAGACCGTCGTTCAAGTCCACGGCTACGGTCCGACGGACATCACCTTCATCAATCCGGCCGACGACCCGCGTAATAAGCAGTAATCGGTTCGCGATTTCACGACCGAATAAGGGGATCGAACATGAACGCACAGATGATCCAACTCCACAATGCCAAAGCCGCCGCCACGTGGGATAGCGGTGGAAGCGCCTATGACCGGATTTCCCACAGCATCTCGGACGCCATCGAGCATGCGGTAATGCGGCTTGCGCCGAAGCGCGGCGAGCAGGTGCTCGACGTGGCGACCGGAACCGGCTGGGCCGCGCGCCGCTGCGCCGCACGCGGAGCGACGGTGACGGGTATCGATCTCGGCGCGGACCTCATCGAAGCGGCGCGGCAGTACGCGGCCGATGCGCGCCTCGCAATCGATTTTCGCGTCGGCGATGCTGAGGCGCTGCCCTTCGACGACCGCAGCTTTGATGCCGTGATTTCGACGTTCGGCGTGATGTTCGTGAGCGACCCCGCCGCCGCGGCCGCGGAGCTCGCGCGTGTTTGCAAGAAGGGCGGCCGGCTGGCGTTGGCGACATGGCCGGCGGAGGGAACGGTCGGCGGGTTGTTCAAAGTCATGAAGCCGTACATGGCCGCGCCCGTTAATCCGCCGCCGCCGTCGCCGTTCGCGTGGGGCGGACGCGAGCACGTGCAACAGTTGCTCGGCGCTGCGTTCGACCTCAAATTCGAGACTGGCACGACGGTCCTGCGCGAACCCTGCGGCCCGTCTGTCTGGCAGCTTTTCGTCGAAGCCTACGGGCCAACCAAGGCGTTGGCCTCGAGTCTCGATCGCGATCGGCGTGAGAATCTGAGGCGCGATTTCACCGCCTATCACGAGGGCTTCAAGTCGGAGCTTGGTGTCGCTATGCCGCGCGAGTACCTTGTCGTGGTCGGTACGCGTAAGTAGCAGGAGCAGCGCGATCAACCGAGGGCCGTACGCATGAACACTTATGACTATGTCGTCATCGGCGCTGGTTCGGCGGGTTGTGTGGTGGCTAACCGGCTGACGGAAGATCCGCACGTCACCGTCCTGCTCCTCGAAGCCGGCGGCACGGATCAGCAACCCGCCATCGACGATCCGCGCGCATATGCGCAGCTCTTCAACACCTCGGTCGATTGGGCCTACGTCACCGAACCGGAGCCGGCGTTGAACGGCCGTTCCCTCAATTGGCCCCGCGGCAAAGTTCTCGGCGGCACCAGTGCGCTCAACGGGATGATTTATGTGCGCGGCAATCGCGCCGATTACGATCATTGGCGAAACTTGGGCAACGTGAATTGGGGCTACGAGGATGTGCTGCCGTATTTCCTCAAGTCCGAACGCAACAGTCGGGGCGCGTCCACGTGGCACGGGGCCGATGGTTTGCTCGACGTCACCGATCCACCCGCCCCGCATCCCTATTCCTTCGCGTTCATCGAAGCCGCGGTGGAGCTGGGTCACCCGCGCAATCTGGATTTCAACGGCGAGCGGCAGGAGGGAGCCGGTCTCTGGCAGTGCACTATTGGAAAAGACGGGAAGCGTTGCAGTACCGCGCGTGCGTTCCTGCATCCCGCGCGCGCTCGCGCGAACCTGCATGTCATCACCGGCGCCGAAGCGACGCGCATCGTCTTCGAAGGCAAGCGTGCCGCCGGTGTGTACTATGTTCGAAGCGGGATCGAGGCGCAGGTCTTCGCGCGCGGCGAAGTGGTTCTCTGCGGGGGCACGATCAACTCTCCCAAGCTGCTCATGCTTTCCGGCATCGGACCGGCGGGGCATTTACAACGCTTGGGAATCCCCGTGCGGGTCGATGCGCCCGGTGTCGGCGCGAACCTGCAAGATCATCCGTTTGCGCGAGTTCGTTGTTGGACGTCCGGACATCGCCCGGTCGACGTCGCGAGTAATCTGGTCGAGGCCGGTCTGTTCTGCAGCTCGCGGCCGGGCCCCGTCGCGCCCGAGCTCTACATCCATTTCCTACCGGTCGCAGTAGTCGAGACCCTCAACAACGGTAAGGAACGTTCGGCATTCGGCATCGTGTCGGCCGTGCAGCGTCCGAACAGCCGCGGTGAGCTGCGGCTACGGTCGGCGGACCCCGCCGCCGCGCCGATTATTCGCGCTGGCTACTACTCCGACCCGGCGGATCTGACGCTGATGGTCGAAGGCCTCAAGATTGCGCGTGGGCTCGCGCGAACGCGTGCGTTTGCCGGCATTGTTACCGAGGAAGCGTTGCCCGGTGTGGCGATCGCTGATGATGAATCGCTCGAAGCCTATGTGCGTCAAACGGGCGAGACCATCTACCACCCGGTGGGTACTTGCAAGATGGGTATCGACGCACACGCGGTCGTCGATCCACAACTCCGCGTGCGCGGTGTGGAGGGGCTTCGGGTGATCGACGCCTCGATCATGCCGACGATCACGAGCGGCAACACCAACGCGCCGGCCATCATGATCGGAGAGAAAGGCGCGGATATGATCAAAGCATCAGCAAGCTCGTGAGACCGAAGCTGATGCCCCGCGCCATTGATTTAGCAAAGCGCTTTAGTTTGGCGATGACTGCGGTTCTGTTCCTCGGCGCTGGAAATAGAACTCACCGCTGACTCGCCACGTCTTGCCGTCATCGTCCGAACGCCGATTGATCCAGTGAAACGAATTGGCGCGTATCTCGGTGAACATCCATTGCACGCGGGCGCCGTCATCAGCGCGGTATTCCTGCACGATCTCGTTGCCGACTTGGCGGCCGGTCATGCGGTTGTATACCTGCCTGACCGGATCGATCCACGTGATATGCCAGAGGTCGTTTTGGGGATCGTATACACGCAACGTCGTGCCGTGCATGAGCGTGGAGGCGCCCGCACCCGCGTCGCGCGACGGAGCGATCCATACGTCTTGCACCATGCGGCCTTCGAGCACCCAGCCGAAGTGCACTTCGGCGGATGTTTCGCGGCGGACGCCATGCGCATCCACATAGGTCAGCGTGCCTTCCCACGATCCGATGAACTGTCCGTAAAGCATCATTTGCTTCGCGCGGTCGGGTGCAGGCGCGTCAGCGTGCAATATTTGCTCAAGCGCTGCTGGTGCGGTTGATGCGGTTCCGCTCATAACCTCTCCTTTTTTCCCGCAGTCGAAAACGCGGATATCCTAGGCGCGCGCGGAAGGCGCGACTTGGGGAAAATTGCTATCAATAGCTCGCAGCGAGTTTCGGTCGCGAAGGACTTCCCGTCCGGCGCCATTCGGGTGCCGACGTGTGGCCCGACCTCGCCGGCGCGGCGATCAGGCTCAGCGCGTGCCGCAGCAGCGGCGCGTTGCAATGTCGGCCGAAGCCGATGCGTGGCGCGGTTACCGGTACGTGATCAGTTCTTTGCGCTCGCCCTCGAAGTGGGAATGCTCGTTGAGCGTCAGAAGATATTTGCCACGCTCGCTGTAAATAATTTTCGTGACACCGCAATTCACGAGCGTCCAATTAATCTGAAAGGCGTACGCGTCCGGAATGCGGAGTAGCGTTTGCGACACCGCCGAGATCGGACCGCCGGAAGTGAATACGAGCGCCGTCTTCGAGCTGCCCGACGACTGCACGATGTGGTCGAGCGCGCGAAGGCAGCGCGCGCGAAAGCTCGGCCAAGACTCCGTGTAGTCGGTATCGTGTTGCCCGCTCACCCAGCGTGCGACCGCTTTCGTGAACATTTCCTGAAAGGCGCGCCGTAGATTGCCCGTCTTCGAGAGCTCCGCGAACATTGCCTGGCGATCGACGTAGCGCGGTTCGTAGCGCTCGACGATTTCGTTGTGATCATATTCGTTGAGATCCGCGGTTTCCTGCGGCGTGTCGGTATAACCGTAGGCGCGCAGGCAGGCGTCCGCGGTTTGCCGATGTCGCCGCTGCGTTCCGCAAAACACGACGTCCACGTTTGGCAATCGGCTGCGCAGCGCGTCGCCGAGCAGTCGCGATTGCTCGACGCCCATTTCCGATAGTTCGTCGTACTCGGTTTTTCCGAACGATGCTTGCCCGTGGCGTATCAGATAAATCGCGCCCACTTGTGTGACTCCGTTGACGAGATTGCCTCTTCGATCAACAAACCAAGTCGAACCATGTCCCGACACACGATGCCGTTCTCCGCGATGGGCTCCGGATACTCCCGAACAAAATGATCGCGATCGATCGACTCCATCCTGAATCCCACCTTCTGATAAAACGCCAGCTCGTCGAGGCTCGAGTTTCCTGTTCCAACCACCAGTTTTCGCGCTCCCATCGCGCGCGCTCTCTCGATCGAGATCCGCACCATGCGCCTGCCGAGGCCCTGTCGGCGCCGCGTCGGCTCAACGGCGATGTTCATCAGCTCGACCGTTCCCGGATCGAGTTGAACGAGCGCTGCCACGGCGAGCACGTGTTCCTGCTCATGCAGTCCCAGCCACACGGCTCGGTGCATGTACTTCTCGATATGCGGTTTGTATGGGTCCGCTTCGAGCAGGAGCGGCCATGGCAACTCCGCAAGCGGAACGTCTCTTGTTTCGTACATTAGGGTGCGTGGCTGTCTTTGGCCGGGAAAGCAGTATTGGATCACATTTCGGCTGCGCGCTTTGCGCGCGAATAACAATATTGCCGGCGACCGCAAACGGCAAATGCCCGCCCAAACGAGCGCCTGCCAGTGCTGGCGTGCGAATGGATGCCGCGAAACCGAACGACCCGCGGAGCTGCCACGAGCCGCGCCACGACACGCTGCTTGGTATGGCTCATTAAGATGCAATGATCGCCGACATCCAGATGTCGAATAGCGCGGTCTATTCATGCTCAGTGGGCGTATCGCGAAGCGGCTTGCGAGCAGCGCGCAAAGCGACCATCAGTGGTGCGCGAGAAAGAAGCGATATGAAACGCGTAGCTCCCGCGCGACGGTGCCGAGGTGAAACGTGATCGCGATCCACGTCGAGCCCTTGATCGTTATGCAAGCAATAAAGAGCCGCACGTTTGTTATCTTGATCGAATGTTCACGCATAGCGACTGCATACAACGTTTTCAGCGACTGCTTACAAAGATTTTTTTGAGTTACAAAAACTGTTAATGAAAAAAAGACGTCGATGTAACAAAAGTGACGAAACGCAGCGCGCGTAGTTGACGCACAGGCAGTTGCGCGATCAGGATGGTGCATCTCAGACCCACCCGCTCGAACGCTATCACAACAGAGTGGGACGCCTGGGGGTTGTGCACTTAACCATACCAACGTTTGTGGAGGCTCTAAAAAATGAAAGGAAAGACTTGGCTGGCCGCTGCCGGCTTGTTTGCCCTCGCTACCGCTGCTCACGCAGTAGAAATTGGTCCCGCGCCCACGACCAGCAGCGTTCAGGCGACCGGTCCGTTCGCCATCTCGTCGCAGACGATTTCCGGGTTCGGTAGACCGTACGGCGGCGCCACGGTGTATTCGCCGAATACGGCCGGCAAGTACTCGATCGTTGCGTTCTGCCCGGGCTTCACGGCGACCCGTTCGTCGGTCTCTGTCATGGCCCAACGTCTCGCGAGCCATGGCTTCATCGTCGCGGCGATGGACACCGAGTCCACTCAGGACCAACCGTCCAGCCGCGCCACGCAGATCGTCGCTGTGCTGAACGATCTCGCGGCGCTGAACAGCGGCGCGGCGGCGGGTAAGGTCGACCCGAACCGTCGTGTGGCGACCGGCCACTCGATGGGCGGCGGCGGCACGCTGATCGCGGCGACGAACAACCCGTCGACGATCGATGCGGCGATCGCGTTGGCCCCGTGGAACTCGAGCACCACGAACTTCTCGGGCGACCGCGTTCCCACGGCGATCATCGGCGGTCAGAATGACAACGTGGCTCCGGTGAATCAGCACTCGATTCCGTTCTACAACAGCATGACGCAGAACGAGAAGCTGATCTGCATCGAATCCGGCGAAGATCACTTCTTCCCGCAGGAGAATCCGGCTGACCAACCGTCGAGCGCCATCCAGATTTCCTGGGCCAAGCGCTTCGCCGATCAGGATCTCCGCTACAGCACGATCGCAGCGACCCGCTGGAGCGCCTGCAGCTCGTTTGGATCGACCGCGCCGTTCTAAGCCTGACTGCTGAAACACCAAGCAGCGTTTGAATCAACGGCGGTTACGCGAGTAACCGCCGTTGCCTTATGTGCCGTTCACCATACTAAACTAAGTACGTCGGTCTGGTTACGATAACGAACTCGTTCGAAGTAGGTTTGCAACCATGAACAAAACAGCCAAGGTCAAAGTCGAAGAAAGCGGTCTGCGAAGCACGACGTTTAGACGGTTCGCCCTGGTGGCATTGGTTGTCGTCGTGGCATCCATCGTGGTCGCCGAGCTTTATTTCAGTCGCCCGCAGCCGCCTGCGCCTGCCCCGGCTGCGCCCGCACCTGCGGTCGCGCAACCGCAGCTTTCGCCGGAGGAAGCCTTAGCGGCGGCAGCGAAAGCCGAAGGAATACCGCTGGACGCCGTGAAGATCGTCGCTGCGCCGGCCAAACAACGGGAACCGATGGCTAAGGTCGTCGGCAATATCGGCGAGAAGTTCCACGTCGATGCGAAAGGACAGCTGGTGGAAAACCAGAATACCCGTTTGCACATCGAAGCGCTGGTGGGGCTCATCGAACCGGACAAGTTGTACGACACGATCGAAGATGAGCTGCGCAATCTGCCGCGCGATGCCGCGGCGCGTGCGCGCGAGCTCGTCGAGCGTTACAAGACGTACCAGCAGGATCAGCGGAAGCTCGTTCCGCCGGGCGTTGCGCCGGTAACGGAAGACGAAGCGCTGGCGCAACTCGACGCCATGCATGGGCTGCGCGTCGCGTACTTTGGCGAGAACACCGCGCAAGCGTTTTACGGCCAGGACGAGGCCGTCATCCGCGAGCTGATCGAGCTGATGCGCAACGAAAAGGACCCGACGCTGACCCTGCAAGAGAAAGCCGAGCGCGCGCAAGCAAGGTACAGCCAATTGCATCGGGCTCAGCAAAAGCCCGCCGGCCAAGAGTAACGAATTGCGGCTTTTCGCGGTGCCGCGCGAATCGTTTTCTCGGCGCGGCACCGCGGCTCAGCCGAATCACGAGCCCGCAAGCCCTGGATAAACCTCTTGCACGTCATCGTCGGCGTCGACCGCTTCGAGGAACGCCTCGACTTCCGCGCGTTGCGCGTCGCTCAGCGTCGTCACCGGATTTTTCGGCCGGTAGCGCAGCTGCGCCGATTGCACGCCGAAGCCGTGCGAGGGTAACGCCTTGGCCACGGCATCGAGATCGGACGGCTCGGTGAGAAATAGCGTGGCACCGCTCTCGCCGGGCTCGAGGTCTCGCGCTCCCGCTTCGATGGCGGCGACTTCGGGATCCGCGTCGGTCTTCTCGGGTGTTGCTTCAATCACGCCGAGATAGTCGAAGTCCCAGGACACCGAGCCTTCGGCGCCCAACTGTCCCTCACGAAACAGCATGCGGATGTTAGAGGCGGTGCGGTTGGGGTTATCTGTCAGGCACTCGACGATGACGGGCACGCGGTGCGGAGCAAAGCCCTCGTACGTGAGCTTCGTGTAGCTCACGCCTTCGTCCACCAGACCCGCGCCCTTCTTGATCGCGCGCTCGATGCTGTCCTTCGGCATCGACGACTTTTTTGCCTGCTCCACGGCCATGCGCAGGCGCGGATTCATGCCCGGGTCCGCGCCGTTGCGCGCGGCCACCATGATTTCTTTCGCCAGCTTCGTAAACAGTCGGCCCTTCGCGTTCGCGGCCGCTTCCCGGCCCTTCGCTTTCCACTGTGCACCCATGCTAGGTCCTCGCGTAATTCCGTCGTGCGTACCGATACGGTCGGACAGTATAAAGGACGGCGCGCATTGTTGGAGTCGGAGGGTTCGGACATCGGCGGTTCGCCTTCGCGTACTTGGGATTAATGCTTCGCGTCCGGCGTACGCTTGCGCCACCGTCGCCGCGGCATCTAGGAAGCGTCGCGGTGTTCCGGGGCCCGGAAGGACATCCGGCGAAAACAATATCGAAAGAGGCCAAGACGCCGACTCGGCTCACGCCGATCTACGCTTTGGGCCCGCCTATACTCACCATAGCGGCCGTGCCAAGTTGAAACCGATCATGAACGACAACGACAGCCAAAAAGTGATCCGCGTCCTCGAAGAAATTCGAAACAATCAAAGCTTGCAGATAGAGCGCCAGCTCGAGGCGTTGGCGATTCAGCGGGAGCAGTTCGCGATCTTTCAGCGGCAGGCGGAGCGCGCCGAGCGAATTCAAGACAAGGCGGAGAAGCTGCAAGAAAGGAGCGCGCAGCTCGTAGGTGGCGCGCGCAAAGCCTTGGTGGTGGTTCTACCCGTCATTATCGTTCTGGTGATTTATCTCTCCTGGCTTATTTTCCGCACCGGACATTGAATCGGAAGCGTCGCCAAATTGCTTCCACCGGTTCTTCGGAAAGTGTACAAGGCGTCTTCGGTGCAGGGAAAGCGGGACGGGCCAGCTCCGTCGCGTGTCGTACGTGACGTCGCGGGCCCGGGAGTCGCCAAGGGTATGGCTGATTGCGGCTCATGCTGAAGAGCGGGCGACGATCGCGTAGGCGCGGTGGTGATCGTCCGCCGGCGAGCAACAATTGGCTCGGCGCTTACTTTCCTTCATTTCGCCTACACGAGGGGGCACTAATGAGCTTCGATCGAAAGTTTCTAGTCTGGGCATTGGCTTACGCGGTTGTCGGGATGAGCTTGGGCATTTTCATGGCCGCGTCGCACAATCACGCCGAGCACGTCACCCATGCGCACATCCTGCTCGTCGGATTCGTTCTCACGCTCGTTTACGGGGTGATCCATAAGCTGTGGCTCGGCGACAGGGCGAGGCGCCTCGCCATGACGCACTTCGTCGTGCATCACGCAGGCGCGATTACGTTGTTCGTCGGTTTGTTTTTGCTCTACGGCAACATGGTTGAGGAATCCCGGCTCGATCCGGTCCTCGGCATCGCCTCTATTACCGTTCTTTCCGGCGTGCTGCTCATGCTGTACATGGTGGTCAAAACCGCCGGCGCGAAAGCCTAGATGCCTTGCCCGAGCGGCAGCGCCGCTCGGGCGGCCTTCCATGCTTGTTCCGTCGGGAGAGGGGGTGCGAGAGCACCGTGCCTTGACGCCATCCGGCGCGCGGCCTTGCCTGGAACCGATGTTCGACAAGCAGGCGACTGTCGTGGTTGTCGCGCCCGCAGCGTCGTGACCGCGCCGGCTTCGGCTATTGGCGGCGCCGCACGGCTTACCTAAGATACAGGTCGTTTCGACGATAACGACGCGGCGCCCGGCCGCTCTTAACTAAAGGAGCTTACCGAATGAAAACGAGGTTTAGCGCATTCCTGATCGGCATGCTGCTGACGGCGGCTGCGCATGCGGATATCCGCATCGCGGTGGTCGGCCCCTTGACCGGACCGCAGGCCGCATTCGGCGAACAGATGCGGCGCGGCAGCGAGATGGCGGTCGAGGATTTGAACGCCAAGGGCGGTGTGCTCGGGCAGAAGCTGATTCTGGAAGTCGGCGACGACGCGTGCGATCCGAAGCAGGCTGTGGCGGTCGCGAATCAAATGGCGAACCGGCGTGTGGTGTTCGTCGCCGGACACTTCTGTTCGAGCACCTCGATCCCCGCCTCGGACGTGTACAACGAGGAGGGCCTGCTTCAGATATCGCCCGCTTCGACCAACCCGCTCCTGACCGAGCGCAAGTTGAAGACGGTGTTCCGGACCTGCGGGCGCGACGACCAGCAAGGGAAGGTGGCCGGCGAGTATCTCGCCAAGCACTTCAAGAACGCGAACATCGCGATCCTGCACGACAAGAGCGCCTACGGTAAGGGGCTCGCGGACGAAACGAAGAAGACGTTGAATGCGCTCGGCAAGAAAGAAACGCTGTACGAAGCGATTACCGCGGGCGAGAAGGATTACTCCGCGCTCGTGAGCCGGCTGAAGTCGGCGAACGTAGGAATAATCTATCTCGGCGGTTATCACGCGGAGGCCGGGCTCATCGTGCGTCAGGCGCGCGGGCAAGGGTTGAAGGCGCCGCTCATGGGCGGCGACGCGCTCGCGACCGAGGAGTACTGGTCGATAACCGGATCGGCGGGCGAAGGAACCATCATGACCTTCAGCCCGGACCCGAGACGCAATCCGATCGCGAAACCCATCGTCGACAAGTTCCTGAAGCAGGGCTACCAGCCCGAGGGCTACACGCTTTACTCGTACGGCGCGATGCAGGCGTGGGCGCAGGCGGTGCAGAAGGCCGGCAGCCCCAAGGCCGACGCGGTCGCGAAGGTACTGAAGAGCGGACAGAAGTTCGAAACGGTGCTCGGGCCGATCAGTTTCGATCAGAAGGGCGACGTGACCGCACCCGGCTACGTCGTTTACGTATGGAAGAACGGCAAGTACGACTACGCACAGAATTAACGACGTTCTGAAATACCGGCTTCACGAAGAGGGGGCGCACGACGCGCCCTCTTTGCGTCTATCTCCTAGTCGAGCGCCCGCGTCGCGGATACTCAGCCGTTAATCCACTCGCGCAGTGCCGCGTTCACCGCGTCCGGTTTTTCCAGGACCGACATGTGGCCGCACTCCGGCACGATCACGTGGCGCGAACCCTTGATGCCTCTCGCCATTTCTTGCGCGGCCTCCGGGATCGCTACCTGATCGCTGTCGCCGACCACGACCAGCGTCGGGCATCGAATCGCCGCAAGATCGGGTCGCGAATCCGGGCGGTTGATGATCGCATTCTGATGGCGCACGAAATTTTCGACGCCGTACTCGTCCATCGACATGTTTGTCATGAATTCGCGCAGTGCCACGTCGCCGTGCCGGCTGCTATGAACCAAAAAAGGATATTGTCGGTCGAGCACCTCGCGAAATTGCCCGGCTTGTGCCTGGCTGACACGCTGTTGCCGAAAGCGGGTCTGCTCGGGTGTATCGGGACGCGCGGACGTGTCGATGAGCGCGAGCCGGGCAACGCGATCGCGCGCCTGGCGCAGGATCTCGAACGATAGGTATCCGCCCATGGAATAGCCGACCAGCGCGAACATCGGCGGTGCGCTTGCCAAGATGGATCGCGCGATCGTTTCCATCGAGTCGCCTTGCGTGTGATCGGCGATCATGACGGGGCCGTACTGCCACAGCGCGGGTACTTGGTGCGCGAAGATGCGCGCCGAGCAATTCAGGCCGGGGACGAGAAGAAAGGGCAGGCGTTCGGTCATGGCGATGTCATCCTACGGTTGTTGCCGCCGGCACTGCGGCGTTCCGTCGTTGCAACCACAGCACCGCGGCCGCAACTCCGACAATCAGCGGAATCACCGCGGCGTTGATGACACTCCAGCCGAAGTGATAGTGCAGCGGCGCGGCGAAGAACGCGGTGGCGGTGGTCGTGCCGAGAATCAGGAAGTCGTTGAGGGCCTGCGCCTTCGCTTTTTCTTCCGGCGCATACGTCCCCGTCAGCAGCGTCGTGGCGCCGACGAATAGAAAATTCCAACCGATGCCGAGCAGCACCAGGGCGAGCCAGATTGCCCACAGCGCCTGGCTCGCGATATCGATGCCGGCGCACAAAGCGAGCAGTGCCGCGCCGCATTGCATGATCGGCAGCGTACCGTAGCGGGCGATGAGACGTCCGGAGACGAACGACGGCGCGAACATTCCGAGCATGTGCCATTGAATGATGAACGCGGCGTCGCCGAACGCGTAATGGGCGTCGTGCATCGCGAGCGGAGTCGACGTCATGATCAGGTTCATTACCGCGAAGGCGATCATGCCGCCGAGCACGGCGACGGCAAATGCGGGTCGGCGCACGAGCGCGGCGAGCGGCCCTCCGGAGGCGGCGCGCTCGGCCGCCGTCGGGGCGGGAATGTCGACGAAGAGCAACGTGATGAGCGTTACGATATAAACCGCAACGAGCGCAAGGTAGCTGCCGGTAAACGGGGTCGTGGGCAGAATCCCGGCCGTGAGGCGGGCGAGATTCGGCCCGAGCAGCGCGGCGACCACGCCGCCGGCGAGCACGTAGGAGATCGCCTGCGCCCGATAGTCCGGCCCCGCCGCGTCGGCGGCGGCGAAGCGATAGTACGTCCCGAAGCCGTTGAACATGCCGTTCAACATGAGGCCGGCGCAGAAGAGCACGAAGTTTCCGGCCCAGATTGCATAGGCGGCGAGGAGGCTGCCGGCGATGCCGAGCACCGCGCCGATCAGAAAACCGGCGCGACGGCCGATATGCTTCATCACGAACGCCGCCGGCATGGTGGTAGCGAGCGTTGCCGCGAACTGTAAACCGATCGGCAGTGTCGCGGCGGCCCGGGTCGGGGCGAGCGTGAGCCCGATGAACGGCGCCGCCGCGAGCATGAGCGACTGACCGGTCATCATGGTTGCCTGACACACTGCGAGCAGAAACACGTTTTTCGGTGCCGCCACCTGCGGTCTCCAAATCGTTCGTCGGAAGCGTGTATTGTGCGTCGTAAGCGGCGTCCTTGTCTGCGGCTCGACGCGTGATGTGCCCGACCGCCATTCAACGCCGCAATCCGCTAGAGTGGGCGTTTTCCGAACGTTCGCGGGGGACCTTCATGGGGGAAGCGCGGTTATTCGACGTGGTACTGCTCGCCGGTGCCGCGGTCGTATTCGTGCCGTTAGCGAAGCGCGCCGGGGTTGGATCGGTACTCGGTTATCTCGGCGCCGGCGTGCTGATCGGCCCGTGGGTGCTCGGCCTGCTCACGGACGTCAACAACATCATGCGCATCGCCGAGCTTGGCGTCGTGTTTCTCCTGTTCGTGATCGGCCTCGAGCTGCAGCTCAGCCGGCTCTGGACGCTGCGCCAGCCGATCTTCGGCTACGGCACGGCGCAGGTGGTTATCACCGCCGGGCTGATCGCCATTCTGGGCCTGCTGGCCGGTCTGCAATTTTCGACCGCCGTCGTTGTCGGTCTCGGCCTGTCCCTCTCGTCGACCGCCTTTGCCTTACAGCTCCTTGCGGAGCGCAAGGAGCTCAACACGCGGCACGGGCGCATGGCGTTCTCGATTCTGCTGTTTCAGGACATCGCCGCGATTCCGATGATCGCGATCATCCCATTGCTCGCCGCCGTACCGGCCGCGGGGGCCGAGACGGCACAGCTCTTCGACCCGTCCGCGATTCTCAAAGCGGTCGCAATTATCGCCGCGATCATCGCCGGCGGCCGACTGCTGCTGCGGCCGCTGTTTCGCGTGATCGCCAAAACGGGTATTCAGGAAATATTCACCGCCGCGGCGTTGCTGGTCGTGTTGGGCACGGCGCTCCTCGTGCAAGCGGTCGGCTTGTCTATGGCGTTGGGCGCGTTCCTGGCGGGCGTGCTGCTCGCCGATTCCGAATACCGGCACGAGCTCGAAGGCGACATCGAGCCGTTTCGCGGCTTGCTGCTCGGCCTGTTCTTCATTTCGGTCGGCATGTCACTCGACCTCGGTCTAATCGCGCGGCACCCGTGGCTGGTCGCGGGCCTCGTGGTCGGTCTGGTGCTGGTCAAGGGCGTGGTGCTGTGGGGGTTGTCGTGGTTCAGCGGCCAAGGCAAACGCTGCGCGATCAATCTGGCACTCTACGCGTCGCAGGGTGGCGAGTTCGCGTTCGTACTCTTTACGCTTGCAGGCAGCGCCACCGTAATGGATCGTGAGCTTGCGAATCTGCTGATCGTCGTCGTGTCGCTGTCGATGGCGACGACGCCGCTGCTGCTCCTCGTCGCCCGCCGGCTCGGCTTTCGGGGCGCGACCGGCCCGACGCGGCCCTATGACGCGATCGACGGCGAAGCGGGGCGCGTGATCATCGCGGGCTTCGGACGCTTCGGTCAGATCGTCGCCCGCGTCCTGCGGATGCGCCGGATTCCCTTCACGGCGCTCGAAGCGAGCTTCGAGCAGGTGGACTTCGTGCGGCGTTTCGGCAGCAAGATCTATTTCGGCGACGCATCGCGGCTCGAATTGCTGCGCGCCGCGAACGCGGCGCAGGCGGAGGTCTTCGTTCTCGCGATCGACGACGTCGAGGCGTCGATCAAAACCGCGCAGCTGGTGAAGCGGCATTTCCCGCATTTGAAGATCTACGCGCGCGCGCGCAACCGCCACCATACGTATCGCCTGCTCGACATCGGCGTCGAGAAGATCGTGCGCGAGACGTTTTTATCGAGTCTCGATCTGGCCGAATCGGTGCTGGGTGGGCTCGGCGTTCGTCGTGAAGAGGCGGTGCACACGGTGCAGCGCTTCCGCGAGTACGACGAAGCGCTGGTGCGCCGCCAGTATCCGTTCCATCAGGACGAGGAGCGCCTGATCGAAACGAGCAAAGAAGCGGCGGAAGAGCTCGAGCGCGTATTCGAGCAGGACACGTTCGTGCAGGAGGAGGGAGAGGAGGAGCGCGTCGCGAGTTAACGGTTCGGGAAGAACCGGACGAGCGAAAGTCTTATTCGGCGTAGACCGCGCGACCGAAAATGGTCTGCAAATAAGAACTTCGAGACAAGTGAGGGATTGACTGATCGGGAACTGTTCGGACCTTCCCGTGCTTCCCCCGGACGGGAGAAGCACGGGTTGGGCGCAAAGCTTAGATGTTCAGCATCTTCATCGCTTTGCCGAGCGTGTCCACGGACTCCGCATGTTTGCCGGCCTTGTGTTGCGCCTCGCCTTCGGCGCGCAGGCGCTTCACTTCGGCGAGCTGCTGGGCGCTCAGCTTCGGGTTCGCCGCCAGCGCCTGGTCGATCTTCTTCATATCCGCCGGGCAATGCATGGCGAACGCGGTGCCGGTGGTGAATGCGAGAACGGCTGCCGCTGCAGCGAAACGGAACTTCATGGTTGTCTCCTTTAATAGACTTGTTAGGTAATGGACGGCCGTTATGCGGCCTTATTGCTCGAAATCCGTAGAATCCGAGCATCGAAAAAGCTTACAGCAGTTGGGGGCGTAGGCAAACGGCCTTGTTCGGTTGTGCTCACACTCGGTACGATGGCTGCGGCAAGGACTCGACGATGACGACACGAGGCCCGCGCAAACCGCCAGGCGGAATGATCGATACCAGTAAGCTCGACCGGCTCGTCGCCAAGGCGCGCAAAGAGTCGGACGAGCGGATGCGCGGTTACCGCGAGCAGTCGCTCAAGCTCCACCCGTGGGTGTGCGCGCGCTGCGGGCGAGAGTTTACGCGCGAGAACCTGCATGAGCTCACCGTGCATCACAAGGACCACGATCACGACAACAATCCCCCGGACGGCAGCAATTGGGAGAACCTGTGTCTCTATTGTCATGACTGGGAACATCAAAAATATTCGCATCTGATTCGTGGGGCGGGCGCCGGTTTTGGTGTCACTGCACAGCCGGCGAAGCCGGCCACGCACAACCCGTTCGCCGACCTGAAGAGTTTGCTCAAGAAGCCGTAACATCACACCCGACCACTCAATGAAGAAATACCTAATCTTGTCCGCGATCGGTTCGGATCGTCCCGGGCTGATACGCGATCTCGCCAAAGCGATCACCGACGTCGGTTGCAGCATCAGCGACTGCCGCATGGCGGTATTGGGGAGCGAATTGACGGTGCTGCTGCTCGCGTCTGGAAACTGGAACGCCGTGGCGAAGCTCGAAAGTCAGACGGCCTCGCTCGGCAAGAAGCTCGATCTCGCGATCGCGACACGCCGCACCGAAGCCCGCGCGCCGCGCGACATGGCGCCGTACGTGGTGGACGTCGCCGCGCTCGATCGTCCGGGCATTCTGAGCGACGTCGCGGATTTCTTCGCTAGCCGCGATATCGGCATCGACGAGCTAAGCACCTGGTCTTACACCGCGGTGAACACCGGGGCGGAGATGGTCTCAATCAGCCTCAACATCAGCGTGCCGGCGGACGTGCACATCGGCCGGCTGCGCGACGATTTCACGGATTTCTGCGACACACTGAACATCGACGCGACGCTCGAGCCGGCGCGGCGCTGAGGCTGCCTTCTCCTCTCACGGGGGAGGTAGGTAAGTCAGGGAAGGCCTGAAATATTAATTTTCACCGCAGAGGACGCGGGGGACGCAGAGGCAAAGAAACAAAGGCGATAAACGCGAAGGACGCCAAGGACGCCAAGGAAGGCGAAAAGATTAATGGCAAGTGGTTTGCGTAGCCCGGGAGGGAGCGAAGCGGAATCCGGTAAACGACGGCGTCAGCGAACATTCAGTCTAACCGCGGAGGACGCGGGGGACGCAGAGGCAAAGAAATAAAGGCGATAAACGCAAAGGACGCCAAGGACGCCAAGGAAGGCGAAAAGATTAATGGCAAAGTGGTTTGCGTAGCCCGGGATGGAGCGAAGCGGAATCCGGTAAACGACGGCGTCAGCGAACATTCAGTCTAACCGCAGAGGACGCGGAGGACGCAGAGGGAAGACTGCTAATAAATTGAAACGCCAAGGACGCGGAGTAAGGCTAGAAGCTATCTAGCTATTTCAAAATAGATTGCTTCGCTCGCAATGACAAAAAGCCGTACGTCATTGCGTTCACCGCAGAGGACGCAGAGGCCAAGAAACAAAGGCGATAAACGCAAAGGACGCTAAGGGCGCAAAGGAAAAGCCGAAGAGAGTGGTCACGCCATTGAACGCGGGCTCGACCTATCGGCCTATCTCAAAAGTAGATTGCTTCGCTTCGCTCCCAATGACAAAAGCCGTACGTCGTTGCGAGGGGCCTAGCGACGAAGCAATCCGGTCGGGACTGCCTCACGCGTTACGACGGCACGACGCCGCGCGTGCCGCTCTCGCATAGCTTCGCCAGTGCCTCACCCGCTCGGCCCAGAAACGCCGCCGGCTCTTCGCCGGCGGAGTACATCACGAGCGCGCCCGCGAACGGCGGCAGCGGAATGCTCCCCCCGCTGCATGTCACGTGCGACTCGACCGCGCGCTTGAACGCTTTTTCCAGCGCGCGGCGCGCACCGTCTTTCGACGTATCGGGGAAGAGAATCGCGAACACGTCCTGGTCGTAGGACGCGACCAGGTCGTAGGCGCGGAAGTTCGACAGCACTTCTTCGGCATAGCAGCGTAGCGCCGCGGCCGCCGCGTCCGCGCCGTGGCGCGCGATCAGCGCGTCGAGGCTTTCCACTTTGATCAAGCCGAGCGCGAGCGGCGCGCCCGAGCGCTTGATGCGTTTAATCTCCGCCTCCAGGCTTTTCAGGAAGGCGTCGCGCTTGGTCGACCCCGCGCGGCCGCCGGCGCGCAGCAGTTTCGGCACCGCGTGTACGCGCCCGCGCTTGGCAGTTTCGTTGCGCGCGCTCTGCAGCTGATTGCGCAGCTGGTCGTTCTCGACTTCGAGCTTGCTCAGCTGTTCCGTGGTCTTGACCAGCCTGTCCTCGAGCGCCGCGCGTTGGCGCGCGAGCTCATCGAGGCTCTTCAGCCACGCGTCCTTCAAGCGCTGGTAGTCTTTGACGGTGCCGTAGATCGCCTGCCACGCGTCGTTCTCGGAGCGCAGCAGCTGCTGGTACTTCTCGGCCCGCGCCTGCGACGTCGCCTTTTTCTTCTCCGCGGGTCGTTCGAGCACGCCTTCGATGGCGGCCGGGGATTCGTTGGGCGACGGCGCAGGCGTCGTGGTTTCGGTCGGTGGGGTGGGCGCCACCTCGACGACGCTTTCCGAGCGCACCGGTGTCTCGCTCGCGGGCGCGGCGGGTTCTTCGAGCGGCGCGATCTTCAGCTCTGAAATATAAGGTGCGATGTGCTGCTGCAGCAGCCGCGCACGAATCCGCATGCTCGAGAGCGAAACCGGGTCGCGCGCGTACGCATCGAGCTGGCTGTAGAGATCGAGGAGGCAATCGGGGCCCGGCGAGCCGTTACGCGAATGGCGGCGCAGGGTCCGGGAGATGATGCCGTGCAGCTCGTCGCCGTCGACGGTCTGGCGCAGGTTTTCCAGGTAACGGGTGATGATCTGCATCAGGCGGGAGTCGCCCGTGAGAATCTGGCTCACCGTCAAAACCTGCCGCTCCCTGTAAAAGTGAGGGGAACCGATGGAGTACGAGCTAATGTACCGTCGTCTCCTCAAAAGCACAACATATTGTGCGCAACTACTACAACACGACCGGGCGGTCGGGAATCTCGTTGGTTGACTTACCGGAGGGCGGATAGTGGCGCGTGAGATGCGCGCTTACCGCGTTGATACCGTCGATGACGCCCTGTTCGAAACGACCCTCGCGGAACGCCTGCTCCATGGTGCGGCAGATGCGCTCCCATTCGTGGCCGCCGACGCGCACGTGCACGCCGCGGTCGGCGACGATTTCGACGTCGTGATCCGCGAGCAATAAGTAAATCAGGACGCCGTTGTTGTGCTCGGTGTCCCAGACCCGAAGCTGTGCGAAGACATCGAGTGCGCGGGCGCGCGCCGAGTGACCGCGCAATAACGGTGCAATCTCGAGCGCCGCTTCGACAGCGAAGCAAATCTGCCCGCCGTGACTCGCCTCGGCGCGCTTGATCGCGGCCTCGATGTTGGCGAGCGCGGCGGCGGGAAAGACACGACGCAGCTTCCAACGCGGCGTGCTCAGATGGCGTAGCAGGCGTGTCCCGTTCATTACCATCGCCCCGACGCGCCGCCGCCGCCGAACCCGCCCCCGCCGCCGCCAAAGCCTCCGCCTCCGCCGAAACCACCGCCCCCAACGCCACCGCCCCAGCCTCCCGTGCCGAATCCTCCGGACCGGTTCGACCAGCCGCCGTAACCGCCGCGGCTCGGTAGGCCAATCAGCAGCGCGAAGATGAACACGAGCAGGCCGAGCAGCACGCCGACGGCGAGCGATCCGACGATAAACCAGGCGACGAGTGTCGCGATGCCGCCGGCAGTGATCGCGCCGAGCAACCGGCCGAAGATGGCGCGCAGAATGCCGCCGAGGACGAACACAGCAACGAACGCGAACGGCAGCGCGCGCTCGAGGCGCGACCAACTCGTGTCGCGCGCGGCCGGCGGCGGCAGCGGCTCGCCGTCGATCAGGCGCATGATGCGCAGCGCTCCCGCGTGGATGCCGCCGTAATAATCGCCTTGCTTGAAGAACGGCACGATGACTTCGGCGACCACGCGCTTGGCGACCGCGTCGGGAATCACGCCTTCGAGCCCGTAGCCGACTTCGATGCGAAGCGCCCGGTCTTTCTTGGCGACGATGAGAATGGCGCCGTCATCGACGCCTTTGCGCCCGAGCTTCCACGCCTCGCCGACGCGAATGCCGTACTGCTCGATCGTTTCCGGCTCGGTCGTCGGCACGATGAGCACCGCGATCTGGCTGCCTTTGCGCGCTTCGAAATCGGCGAGCTCGCGTTCGAGCGTCTGGCGCTGGGGCGGAGTCAGGGTATTCGTGAGATCGGTGACGCGCGCCTGCAGCGGCGGGACCGCGACTTCCGCTGCGGCGACGGCGGCGATTGCGACGAGTGCAGCGAACAGGAACGAGCGGAGCCACGTCCTCCGCGGCGTTTCGGCCGCGCGCATAGGCATCAACGTGCGGGGGCCGGCGACTGCGCGGGAGCTCTCGGCGTGCCGAAATCGACCGCCGGCGGCCGCGCGATCTCACGTTCGTTTTCGACGCTGAAGTTCGGTCGCGTCTTGAAGCCAAACACCATCGCCGTGAGGTTCGTGGGGAAAGAGCGCACCGTTACGTTGTATTCCTGCACCGATTTGATGTAGCGGTTTCGCGCAACCGCAATCCGGTTTTCCGTGCCTTCCAGCTGCGCCTGGAGATCGCGGAAGTTCTCGTTCGATTTGAGCTGCGGATAGTTTTCCGCCACCACCAGCAGACGCGAGAGCGCCGAGGTGAGCTGCCCCTGCGCCGCGATGAAGCGCTCAAACGCTTGGGGATCGTTCACCAGCTCCGGTGTCGCCTGAATCGCTCCGACCTTCGCACGCGCTTCGGTTACGCCGAGCAGAACCTGCTGCTCTTGTGCGGCAAAGCCTTTGACGGTATTGACCAAGTTGGGTACCAGGTCGGCGCGCCGCTGGTACTGGTTGAGAACCTCCGACCAGGTCGCTTTGATCTGCTCATCCTGGCCTTGCATGGTGTTGTAACCGCAACCGCCGAGTAGCAGTGCCGCCCAGAGTAGGGCGACGGAGCCTAGTTTGCGCATGCGACCTCCGGAGCAACGTTGGTAATACAAACGGCGCGCATTATAACAGGCTGTGCCGAACGACCCTGCCAAGCGCCGCAGGGATGAATGCGTCCGCGGATGGAGTTTTTCAACCGACCTGACGAGCGCGGCCGAGTAATGCCGCTATTTGGCGTCGAGCAAGGTGACCAGCCGATCGACGATGGCCGGCCGGCCGAAGACGCTGCTTTCGATCGGCACGCCGTCGACGACGAAGTGGCGCACGACGCGATAGCTGCCGCCCGCTTCTTCGACGACGATGCGCGCCGCGGCGAGATCCCACGGTGTGTCGTGAAAGTCGACCATCGCATCGACCGCGCCGGTCGCGACGAGCGCGTGACCGAAGCACGAACGATAAATCCGGTGGTTCGGGTAAGTGCGCGCGAGCGCGTCGAAACATTCGCCCGCGTCGCGATAGCGCATGAAGTTGGCGCGCGCGCTCAGTACCACGCGCGCGGCGGCGGGTCGCGGCGGTGGATCGATTTCACCGAGCGCGACGCGCTCGGTGTTGCGGTACGTGCCCCGGCCGTAGGCGGCATGACATCGCAAGTCGAGCGCCGGATGATCGATCACGCCGACGATGGGGACGCCGCCGTAGTGCAGCGCCAGAATGCTTCCGAACGTCGGTACGCGATGCACGAAGTCCTCCGTGCCGTCGATCGGATCGAGGATCCATTGAAACCGCGCGCCCGGACGCGCCGGCGGAAATTCTTCGCCGAGCACACCGTGGTCCGGGAAGCGGCGCTGGATCAATCCACGCAGCCGGTCCTCGACTTCGAGATCGACGTTCGTTACGAAGCTGCCGTCCTGCTTGCGCTCGGCCGTGAAACCGTCGCGCCAAGCGGGCAGGATGATGCCGCGTGCGACGTCGGCAAGCTCGAGGGCGGCGTCGTGCAGTTCGCCGATCGTCTGCGGTGACAAATCTCGTCGCGGATCATCCATCCGGCCATTGTATCTTGGTGTGGCGCGTTCTCCATTCAATGCGAAAACCCTTCCTGAATAAACAGTTCTACACGACTGCGACTCAATCCCGCACGCTTTCAACTAAATAAGGGAGGTCATGAATCAGACGCCGGCCACGCGGATGCAACGCTAAGGCGACCGACGCTGAGGCGAAGCAAGGCGCGGTGATCCGCGCCTTTCTATTTTGGGAATCGCGGCTAGCGAGGAGTGACCGACTTCGAGCGTCGGTCGAGAGCGGTATTCGAATGGCGCGAGGATCCGCTGCCGCCTAGACTCGAAGGAAACTCCGCCGGAGATGCCTCGTTTGATCCGATACCTGTTTCTACTCCTGCTGCTGTCGAGTGCTGTCGCTGTTGCGGAGGATTCCGCGCCCGCCGCGCGACCGAATGCAACTCGCAGCAACCGCAGCTCGAGTGTCGTCCAAGGCGCCGCACCGCCCGCGATCGTGAGATTCGGCGCGGAGCCGTTCGTGCGTGTCGATCCCGATCGCGCCCGCGGCGATTCCGCGGCGACCGTCGCGATCGTTGAGTTCGCCGACTATCAATGTCCCTACTGTCGCGCCTTTCATAACGCAACGCTGCCGAAGCTCGACGCCGTCTACATCAAGACCGGCAAGGTGCGGTATTTTTACGTCGATTTCCCGCTGTCGATGCACGCGCAGGCATTCGGCGCCAGCGTCGCCGCGCGCTGTGCCGCGGCACAGGGACAGTACCGGACGATGCAGGACTCGCTGTACGCTGAGCAGGCGCGGCTGGGCGACGCGCTTTACGACGAGCTGGCGCGCCGGATCGGGCTCGACGTCGAGTCGTTTCGCGCGTGTCGCCGCTCCGAGGCGACACGCCGGCTCGTCGATCGCGACGTTAGCGAGGCGCACCGCCTCGGGATCGAGGCGACGCCGAGCTTCGCGCTCGGTCGCATCGAAGGCGATCGGGTCATCGTGAAGCGAACTGCGGTCGGAACGCCGTCCTTCGACGTCTTTGCCAAAGAGATCGACGCGTTGCTGCAGTGATCCGCGCCGTTTCGCGGCGGGCGGTACCACGCTCAGTCGGTTGCTATCACGCGGTTGCCGCCATGCCGCTTCGCCGCTGCCAGTCGCCGGTTCGCGGCCTCCAGCAGCCGGTCCAGGCTCTCGTCGCCGTCCATCCCGTACGCGGCAACACCGACGCTGACCGTCACCGAGACCTCCCCGCAACTGAGCGAACATCGGTGTTGCTCGACAGCGATGCGGATGCGTTCGGCGAGCAGGGCCGCGCCGGGACAGCGGGTGTTCGGTAGCAAAACGGCGTACTCATCGGCGCCGATGCGCGCGGCGATGTCGGCACCGCGAATCTTCGCCGTCAGTAACTGCGCGACGTCGGCGAGCACCTTGTCCCCGCCGGCTTGTCCGCACACATCCGTGATTCTCCTCACGTTATCGAGATCGATCACGAGGAGCGACAATTCCGTGTCGTGGCGCGCCGCGAGCGCGAGATGATGTGCGCCGATCTCGAAAAAGCCGCGGCGGCTTTTCAGACCGGTGAGCGGGTCGACGAATCCCGAATCTTCCGGCATTCGCCGGCTCGCCTGGCGCTCACGATGCGTCTGCGCGAGACGCTGATGCAGCGAGACGCGCGCCATCAGATCGAGCTTGTCGACCGGCTTGACGATGAAATCGCTGGCACCGTTGGCAAGCGCTTCGCGCCGCGCCGCCTCGTCGTGCGCGGTGACGACGAGCACCGGCAAATCTTTGATGCGCTGTAGCTCCGCCTGCCGAATCCGTCGCAGCAGCTGGTGCCCGGTGAGATGCGGCATTTCGATATCGGTGATGACGAGCTCGATGCGGGGGTGGGCGGCGAGCATCTGCCACGCCTCGAGGCCGTCGCGGGCGTGGAGGATGTCGAACTTATTGCGCAAGTGACGCGCGATGATGGTAGCGGCCGTCTCGGAGTCCTCGGCAATGAGGATCTGCGGCAGCCGCTGAGATGCCAATGCCGGATTCAGCATTCGATAGGCAACGCGCCCTGTATCGGCTTGCGCGCACTATAACCGAGTGCGCGCTTCGCGTCAGTCCCGAATTGAACGATCTGGAATGAGTGAACGCCCAGGGACTCGTGCGGGGCAGTGCGTTAGCCGTGAATGCGGGGAACTTCGCATTCGAGGCGGCGCAGCCGCTCCTCGAGGTCGCGGATACGTTCGCGGTAGGAGAGGACGAGCGCGACGCCGCTCAGCGGCAGCTCGAACTCGGCCCGCAGGCGCCGCGCAAGGCGCGCCAGCTCGATGCAACGCGCCGAGAATTCCCACTCGGCCGAGGCGGCGGAGCGCGGCGCGAACACGCCGAGCTCGACCAGCTCCTGGATCTCGTCGCGGCTCAAGCCCGAGATGGTCGTCAGCTCCGTTACGGAGACGAGGGTGGACTCATCGAGCAGCAGTTCGTCGCGGCGCATGCTAGCGGCGCTCGAAATGGATTCGTGGATCGAACGTGGAGGCGCGCGCGAGGTCCTCGTACAATTCGCGCTCCTTCGCGCTCAACCGGCTCGGAGTGACCACCTGCAGCACGGCGTAAAGATCGCCGTGGCCGCCGTCGGGCTTGGGCAACCCCTTGCCGGCCAGCCGCAACTTCTGCGATGACCCGGCGCCCGCCGGAATCTTCAGGCGCACGCGGCCGGCGAGCGTCGGGACTTCGAGCGTCGTTCCGAGCGCTGCTTCGGACGGCGTGACTGGAACATCGAGGTAGAGATCATGCCCGCTCGGCCGGAACAGCGGATGCGGGCGCAGCCGGATTTCGAGGTAGAGCGCCCCCGGCGGTCCGCCGTTGACCCCCGGACCACCCTTGCCGGGGACGCGAAGCTTTTGGCCGTCGGTCGCACCTTTGGGGATACGGACGGTGATGGTTTTCGGCGTACGACGCGGCATCCCTTCGGCGTCGTACTCCGCCACGTTCAAATTGAGGCTGACCTCGGTCCCGCGCGCCGCGTCCTCGAGGCTCAACTCGACGACGGCTTCGTAGTCCTGCCCCGGCGCGGCGAAGCCGCCGCGGGAACGACCGCCGCGTGCAGCGCCGAAGAGATCGCTGAACAGGTCCGAGAGATCGACCTCTTCCGCGAAGCCGCCCGCGCCGGCGCCGAAACCGCCGCGCCCGAAGCCGCGCGAAAACTGCTCCGCCCAGTCGGGCGGCGGACGAAAATCCTCACCCGGCCGGTGCTGGCCGAGGCGGTCGTACGCCGCTCGCTTTTCCTTGTCTTTCAGAACCTCGTACGCCTCGTTGATTTCCTTGAAGCGCTCTTCTGCATTCGGTTCTTTCGAGACGTCCGGATGGAACTTGTGCGCGAGCTTACGGTACGCCTTTTTGATTTCCGCTTCCGAGGCGCCGCGCGGCACGCCGAGCGTCTGATAGTAGTCTTTGTACTTCATCGCCGTTCGCTGAAGTAAACGGCGCTTATTTTAAATCGTCCGCGTGTCGCTCGCCCATCCGCTGCTCGGGCCGTCCGGTCAGTGGTACGTATGACGCTGCTGCCCGTTTTCCGCGAGTTCGGCGCCGCACTTCTTGCAGTTCAGTTTCGCGCCGATGCGCCCGCGCCGGCCTTCCGCGGTGACCACCCACGGCCGGTTGATCCACGGCGGCCGGTGCCGCACGTGTTGCGCATGGCCGCACTCGAGATCGGCAACCCAATCGTTTCGTTCGTCCTTATGAAAGCCGATGATGCGTCGTTTCATGACTTAGACGTTTCCCGAATCGTATGGAATGGCGCGACACTCGCATACGTAAACCGGTCGTTCCTCTTTCTTGTTCTTGTTGAAGCGCCCCCTCGGGGCGAAGCGTTGCACGAGTGTCGCAAGTTGGTCGCAGTCTAGCGAGCCGCTTCTCCGCATAACAGATGGATTGAGCAAGGGGAACCGCGCATGTCACAGCGAGGTCGAATCCCTACATCGATGCTCCGCGCAAAGGCCCTAAGGTTTGTTGTAAAGCAAATCCCATGCGACACACGGACGTCGACGGCGGAAATTGCAAACGCGAGAGCGTCCGCAATTTCTAAAGCGAGGCGGACATGCGCCCGCGCGAGAGTTGAAAGAGCCCATGAATCGGACTTTTTCAAACAAACCCTTAATTGTTTCGTTGAGAGCGAACATCTCATCAGAGGAAGTGCGCCATGGAACCGAGGCAAGAGCCGCCGCAGCAAAATCGCCCACCGCAACACCAAGCACGTCAACCGGGACGCGAGCAGGAGATGCGGCCACGTCCCATTTACATTCGCGAGGATTACCGCGGTAGCGGCCGCCTCGAAAACAAAATCGCGCTGATCACGGGCGGTGATAGCGGTATCGGCCGTGCGGTCGCCGTACATTTCGCGCGCGAAGGCGCGCATGTCGCGATCGTTTATCTCGAAGAGCATCACGACGCCGAAGCGACGCGGCAACTGGTGGAGGAAGAGGGGCGCCGGTGCCTCGTGATCGCCGGCGACGTCAGCGATGAGGGCTTTTGCTACGAGGCGGTGAATCGCACGGTGCAGGAATTCGGCGCCCTCGATGTCCTGGTCAACAACGCGGCCGAGCAGCACGCGAAGCACGATCTGCGCGAGATCGCGGCCGAGCAGCTGGTGCGGACGTTTCGCACCAATATCTTCGGGTACTTTTTCATGGCTAAGGCCGCGCTCGATCACTTGCCGCCCGGTGGTGTCATTCTCAACACCACGTCCGTTACCGCGTACGCGGGCAACAAGCAACTGATCGACTACTCGGCGACTAAGGGGGCGATCGTTGCCTTCACGCGTTCGCTCGCGTTGTCGCTTGCGGATAAAGGGATACGCGTGAACGGTGTCGCGCCGGGCCCGATTTGGACGCCGCTGATTCCCGCGACGTTTCCGCCGGAGAAAGTCGAAACGTTCGGATCGGAGACGCCGTTAGGGCGCGCCGGTCAGCCCGCGGAGGTCGCGCCTGCGTACGTGTTTCTCGCATGCGCGGATGGGTCCTACATGACCGGACAGGTGCTCCATCCGAACGGCGGACGTTTTATCGAAACTTAGCAGATATGAACTAATTGTTAACCGCAGAGGACGCAAAGGACGCAGAGGAAAAAATAGGAAGAAAAACGAATCGGTGGGCGGTGCCGTAGGCGAACGGCGGCGTTCATCGAGAAGGCAGACCGCAGAGGACGCAAAGGACGCAGAGGAAAAAATTTTAGCGAGACGAAAGGCTCGGCAGCTGTGGCGAAGACTTAAACTGATACGAATTTCTAACCGCAGAGGACGCAGAGAAGAAGTGTTAGCGAAACGGAGAAAAACAAACTCTGGAAAACGGAATAAATAATCCGATCCTTTAGAACGTGCGGTCGGCGAGAGGCGCTCGAAGCGGACGTCTGTGATAGCGTGCGAACTGATCATAGACCCGCGGGCGGACGGTCGGTAAGAATTGTTCCGGGCGTCGTGCTGCCGAGCGCTAATTTTACCCTGTGCGTCCTCCGCGTCCTCTGCGGTTCAAGCGAATTTTCCCCGCGCTAACGCATCGCAATCAGCACGAGCCCCACGCAGATCGCGAACATGCCGGCGAGCCGTGCCTGCCAGTGTTCGCGCTCGCCATACGCCGTCATTGCGATCACCCCGGCAATGATGATTCCCGCATTGGTGAACGCGACCGCATATGCCGCGGGCATGTAGCGCATGGCGTGGATGATCAGCGCGTACGCGTTGCCCATGAACAGGCCCGCGAGAATGGCAGCGGCGAAGCCGGGGCGCACGGGCGGAACCAGCCTACCGGTGGACCAGCGAAGTTGAAACGTCAGTCCGATCCACGCGAAGGCGAGCGCCACACTGACCCATCCGAGCAACGCGGCATAGCTCGGCAGCGCCGCCAGCGCGAATTTGTTCGAAATCGAGTAAGTCGTCGTTCCGACGGCGGCGGCGAGCGCCCAAGGAATCGCGCGAGCCGGCTCTCCGCCGCGGGCGGTCAGGGAGAGCGCCAGCACACCGCCGACGCTGACCACAATCCCCGTCCAGGCGAGCGGCGGCAGCTGCTCTCCGAAAAACAACGCCGTGCAGACAGCGATGAGAAGCGGCGAGCTGCGTACGATCGGATAGACCAACGGGACCGGTGCGTGTCGGTAGGCGATTCGAAGGCCGGTGAAGTAGAGCGTTTCGGCTGCCGACGTCAACAGCAACAGAGCGATGACCGGGTACGACCATTTCGCTTCGCGCACGAGCGCCACGAGCGACCACGGGCCGACGAGCACCAGATAAGCGAGCAGCGCCCACCAGAGGAAATAGCTGCGCGGATCGGCGCGCCGCGCCGCCAGATTCCACGCGGCGTGCATCGCGACCGAGGCGGCGACGGCGTAGAAGGCGACTGCCGGAATCATGGCCGGCGCGAACCAGACGCGGTCAAACGCGCAGCGCGCTGTAGTATGGCAGCCAGCGGACGATCAGGAGCGCGGCGGCGAGCAGGTTGACGATGATGGCAGTCTTGCGCCGCTGCCGGTCCAACCCTTCGGCGTCGATCAGGAACACGCGCGACATCAGCGCGTCGAGCAATAGGAGCAGAAAGAGCAGCGGCGCCGCGACGGGGATCAGGAGCGTCGTGACGAGGGGCCAACCGCTGTAGACCGGGCGTGTGCCGGGTGCCGGTATCAACACGAGCGCCACCCCGGCGGCTGCAAGCAGTGCCACACGCAGAGGACCGAGCTCCCGAAGCCGTGCGGTGGCGCATTGCCACGCGCGATGTGCGATGTTCGCCACGCGCGGATAGTAGCGTTCCTCTGTACGGCGTGCCAGTTCGCGGCGGTTTTTCGAGTACGGATGGAGCCGGTTTGCCGATAGCGACGAGATCCAGCCGGCGATGTGCGGCGACTTTGCGCCGCATGGTTGCGACGTCGTGGTCTGCGCATTTGCCGGTTCGGCGCCACGCAGTCGCGCGCCGTCTGGAGGAGACGTCCGATGCCGACGTTCGGGTGCAGCAACTTCGATCGGCGTTTGCGCCCGCCGCTGCTGTTGCCCGAGGCCGATATCCGCGGCTTCGACGCACGCGTTCGTAGCTTGCGCGGAGCCGTGTCGCTGGTCGGTCGGCCGTCACGATCGAGTGCGTCCGGCGGGTCCGAAGGGTCGTTCGGCCCCGACACGTCAACCGCCGGTCGCGGCCGCGGTTGACACGGTCGCACGCTTCCCCTAGGTTTGCGCCATCCCTTTCATTCCGGGAGAGGCCCCAATGCCGTTCACTGTGTCCGAAGTCGAAGCGCTGTTCGAGCTGCCGTTCAACGATCTCATCTTTCAGGCGCAGACCGTTCATCGCCGCCGCTTCGATCCGAACGCCGTGCAGTTGTCGACGCTGCTCTCGGTAAAGACCGGCGGTTGCCCGGAAGACTGCGGGTACTGTTCGCAGTCCGCTCATTTCAAGACAGCGATCGAACCGCATGCGCTGCTGCCGCTCGAGAAGGTTTTGGAAACGGCTCGAAATGCGAAAGCGCGAGGTGCCTCCCGTTTCTGCATGGCCGCTGCCTGGCGCGGCCCGCGCGACAAGGATTTGAGTAAAGTCGCTCAGATGGTGCGGGCGGTGAAAGACCTCGGGCTCGAAACCTGTGTGACGCTCGGCATGCTGGAAGACGGACAGGCGGAACAGTTAAAGGCGGCCGGGCTCGACTACTACAACCATAATCTCGATACGTCGCGCGAGTATTACAAGGAAATCATCCATACCCATTCTTTCGACGATCGGCTGAACACTTTGAATAAAGTGCGCCGGGCGGGCATCAAGGTGTGCTGCGGCGGCATCATGGGAATGGGTGAGTCGCGCCGCGATCGTGCGGCGTTCATCGCGGAGTTGACCGCGCTCGATCCTGCTCCCGAAAGCGTTCCTATCAACATGCTCGCGCGTGTTCCCGGCGCGCCGCTCGCCGACGTTCCCGTGCTCGAGCCGATCGAGTTCGTCCGCACGATCGCGGTCGCCCGCATCGCGCTGCCGACGTCGATGGTGCGGCTCTCGGCCGGGCGCAATCAGATGCCGGATCACTTGCAGGCGTTGTGCTTCCTGGCCGGCGCGAACTCGATTTTCTACGGCGAGCAAAAGCTCCTGACCACGCCGAATCCCGCGGCCGACTCCGACGCCGAGCTGTTCACCCAGCTCGGTCTGCGCGCCATGGCGACGGACGACGTGCCGGTTGCGAAAGCTGCGACGGCTTGAACCGCGTACGCGCGCAACAACGAAAAAGGGGCCGGCGAACACCGGCCCTTTTTTTATCGACTCAGAACGCTTGCGACTTGATTCAGAGGAAGCCGCCGGCGCGCGACTTCATTGCGCGCTCGCAGACTCCGGCTTGATGCCGGCGTAAGTCCTCCGCTCGTAGTCCCACTTTTCCTTGGCGTAGTCGTGCATCTTCGCGACGCCCGACGCGATCATTTCGCAGGTCGTTTGTTCGTCATACTCGGGTCCTGCGAACGAACCGTACCAACTATCGAGGAACTTCTGATTCTCCTGGTGCGTTTTGGCGAACTGTTCGCTTTTCAGGAACGCCTGCAGCTCGCGGAAATCGTCGGGTTTCATGTTTTGCGAAAGCTCATCCATCACTTGCGCGAGACTCTCGGTGGATTTGGAGAAAAAACGGCCGCAGCGCGACTGCTGGAATACCGACGTGACATCGGTGACGTGCAGGTAGGCCCGCGCCACCAGGCGGAGTTTTTCAGCATCGCGTTCGGTGGCAAATGCTTCGGAAGCGGAGGCAGTCAGCGCAAACAGCACGACAACGAAGTTTCGAACGTTGGCCATAGCGCCCTCGGTGTGACAACGTGGAACGAACACCGTCCATGGCCCCAGTGGCTAGCATATTAAAAAAATGCCCGACGTACAGCCGGGGGTTTCACGAGCGTGAGGTGCGCGCGGCGTCGCTTGAGCTTTCAAGCTTCTTGAAACTTCTCGTCTAATGCTGTTGTTTCGCCAGTAAAAGACGCAAAGGAAGGAGCTTTGCGCGAATCGAGACAGAAAATAAAGAGGCCGGCGAGCGCCGGCCTCTTTCGTTGCAGTGGACTAAGTAAGGCTACAGCAGCGGTACGATCAATAGCGCGACGATGTTGATGATTTTGATCATCGGATTGATCGCGGGGCCCGCGGTGTCCTTGTACGGATCGCCAACGGTGTCGCCGGTGACCGCCGCTTTGTGAGCGTCGGAGCCTTTGCCGCCATGGTGGCCGTCTTCGATGTATTTCTTGGCGTTGTCCCACGCGCCGCCGCCGGTCGTCATCGAGATGGCCACGAAGATGCCCGTCACGATCGAGCCCAGCAGCATGGCGCCGAGCGCCTCGCGGCCGAGGGCGAAGCCGATCACGATCGGCGCGAGCACCGGGAGCAGCGACGGTACGATCATTTCCTTGATCGCGGCACGCGTGAGCATGTCGACCGCGCGCGAGTAATCCGGCTTCGCTTTGCCGGTCATGATGCCCTTGATCTCCTTGAACTGCCGGCGCACTTCGACCACGACGCTGCCGGCCGCACGACCGACCGCTTCCATCGCCATGGCGCCGAAGAGATACGGAATCAGGCCGCCGACGAACAGACCGATGATCACGCGTGGGTCGGACAGCGAGAACTCGACCGCCTTACCCGCATGCTTCAGTGCATCGGTGTAGTCGGCGAAGAGCACCAGCGCGGCAAGACCCGCGGAGCCGATGGCGTAGCCCTTGGTCACGGCTTTCGTGGTGTTGCCGACGGCATCGAGCGGATCGGTCACGTCGCGCACTTTCTTCGGCAGCTCGGACATCTCGGCGATGCCGCCGGCGTTGTCGGTCACCGGACCATAAGCGTCGAGCGCAACGATAATGCCGGTCATCGACAGCATGGAGGTCGCGGCGACCGCGATGCCGTAGAGACCCGCGAACTGATAGGCGCCCCAGATCGACAAGCACACGGCGATGACGGGCAGCGCCGTCGCTTTCATCGACAGACCGAGCCCCGCGATGATGTTGGTCGCGTGACCGGTGACGGACGCGTTCGCGATACCGCGCACCGGGGTGTATTCGGTGGCGGTGTAGTACTCGGTGATGACGACCATGGCGGCGGTCAGGAGCAGGCCGATGATGGCCGCGCCGTACAGTGCGTTCGTCGAGTAAACCCCGTTGCCGCCCATCATCTTGTCCGTCACGAACCAGAAGGCGACGGCGGCGATGACACCGGCGACGATGAGACCACGATACAGCGCGTTCATGATCTTGCCCTTGCCGCTCGAGCGCACGAAGAAGGTGCCGACGATGCACGCGATGATCGAGACGCCGCCAAGCACGAGCGGGTAGAGGATGGCGTTGCCAAAGTTCGGCAGCAGCAGGCTGCCGAGCAACATCGCGGCGATGATCGTCACCGCGTAGGTCTCGAACAGGTCCGCCGCCATGCCGGCGCAGTCGCCGACGTTGTCGCCCACGTTGTCGGCGATCACCGCCGGGTTGCGCGGATCGTCCTCGGGAATCCCCGCCTCGACCTTGCCCACGAGGTCCGCCCCCACGTCGGCCGCCTTGGTGAAGATCCCTCCCCCCAGCCGGGCAAAGACCGAGATCAGCGATCCGCCGAAGCCAAGTCCGAGGAGGGCATCCACCGCCTCCTTGTCGCTCTGGCCGGTGACGATGAGGACCCCGAAGTACCCGGCGACGCCCAGAAGCGCGAGCCCCACGACGAGTAGCCCGGTCACCGAGCCGCCCTTGAAGGCAACGTCGAGCGCCGGAGGAACCCCGCCTCGCGCGGACTCGGCCACGCGAGCGTTCGCCCGCACCGAGAGGTTCATGCCGATGAACCCGGCGGCGCCCGAGAAGATTCCGCCGATCACGAACCCGATGGCGGTCTCCACATTCTGCAGCGGGATCAGGACGATCGCGACGATCACGCCGACCCCCGCGATGATCATGTACTGGCGCTTCAGATACGCGCTGGCGCCCTCCTGGACCGCGCCCGAGATCTCCTGCATCTGCTCATTTCCAGGCGATTTTGCGAGCAGTCGCTGGGTGA
>JBJMVQ010000055.1:0-219949 GCA_045810625.1 Sulfurifustis sp. | reverse complement strand
CTTTCTTTTGTTTCGCCAAAAGAAAGTAGGCAAAGAAAAGGCGACCCCGGATGGCGCGGACGCTTCTTGCGCTCCTCGGGTTTGGGGCCCGTCGCGGCGAGATGGTACGTCCTTGTACTGCTCGCCGCGCGGCCATTCCATGGCCGCGCCCTTCGGGCTCCTGCCCAAACCCTTGCGGTGCTCAAAGCGCGCCATACGGGTTTAAACGACAACAGCAGGCAGGCTCGTGCTTCGAACATGAAGCGGACCTCATGTAGCTCGAAGCGTGTGAAGGAAAGGAAGGGGAAAAACGGCATGTATTGCGACACTAACGGTTGTCGTTAGCGTCGCGGAGCCACCGGAACATAATGCCGAGGTGTTGGCCGTTCGGGTCCCCGTATGGCGCGGCGCCGAGCATCGCAGGGTTTGGGGTGAAGCCCGTCAGGGGAGCGGCCAGGAGGGCCGCTCCCGAGACACAGTACAGGGAGGTACTGTGGCTCGGCGAGGGCCCCAAACCCGAGAAGCGCAGATGCCGTTTGCGCCATCCGGGGTCGCCTTTCTTTTGGTGACTTTTCTTTGGCGAGACAAAGAAAAGTCACTTGCCCTGGGTCAACCACCCAGAAGTATGTTTATTACTCGACAACCGCGCGGAGCGCGCACCGACTTAAGACGATGCTGATCTTCGAACAGTCCCAACCCCACCGCCGCAATCCTTCGCAGTCGCCGCTGACGCGAGCCGACGCGAGCGACATTCCGGAGCAGTTTCGTCGCAAGCGTCGCCCGCTGCTGCCCGAAGTGTCGGAGATGCAGACGGTACGGCACTACACGCGTCTGTCGCAGAAGAATTTCTCGATCGACACGCAGTTCTATCCGCTCGGCTCCTGCACCATGAAGTACAACCCGCGCGCGTGCAACAAGCTTGCGATGCTGCCGCCATTTCTCGCGCGGCATCCGCAAGCGCCCGAATCCACCGGGCAGGGATTTCTCGCCTGCATGTACGAGCTGCAGGAGATGTTGAAAGACGTCACCGGCATGCAAGCGGTGTCGCTCACGCCGCTCGCCGGTGCCCAGGGCGAATTTGCCGGTGTCGCGATGATCCGCGCGTATCACGACGCGCGCGGCGACAAGGCTCGCACGGAAATTCTCGTGCCCGACGCCGCCCACGGCACGAATCCGGCGACCGCCGTGATGTGCGGTTACACCGTGCGTGAAATCCCGACCGATAAAAACGGTGACGTCGATCTCGCGGCGCTCAAGGCCGCGGTCGGGCCGCAGACCGCCGGCCTCATGCTCACCAACCCGTCCACGCTCGGCGTGTTCGAGCGGCGCATCACGGAGATCGCGCGCATCGTGCACGAGGTCGGCGGGCTCCTTTATTACGACGGCGCGAACTTGAACGCCATTCTCGGGCGTGTGAAGCCGGGCGACATGGGCTTCGACGTGATCCACATGAATCTGCACAAGACGTTCTCGACGCCGCATGGCGGCGGCGGCCCGGGCGCGGGACCCGTTGCGGCGAACGCGCGTCTCGAGCCGTTCCTGCCGGTGCCGATGGTGGGATCGAAGGACGGTCGTTATTTTTGGCTCACCGAGAAGCAGCGGCCGCAAACGATCGGACGGCTCTCCGCCAACATGGGCAACGCGGGCGTGCTGCTGCGCGCTTACGTGTACGCGCGCCTGCTCGGAAGGGAAGGAATGCTGCGCGTGGCGCAGTTCGCGACGCTCAACGCGAACTATCTGCTCGCGCGGTTGCGCGAGGCCGGATTCGAGCCCGCCTATCCGAACCGGCGCGCCACGCACGAGTTCATCCTGACGCTGAAGAAGCTGAAAGAGCAGAAAGGCGTGATCGCGATGGACGTCGCGAAACGGCTGCTCGACAAAGATTTCCACGCCCCGACGACGTACTTTCCGCTGCTCGTGCCCGAATGCTTTTTGATCGAGCCGACGGAAACCGAAGCGAAAGAAGATCTGGACCGTTTTGCTGATGCATTGCGCGAGATATTGCGCGAGATCGACGAGAATCCCGAGCTGGTGAAGACGGCGCCGCACACGACGCCGGTGCGCCGCCTCGACGACGTGCGCGCCGCCCGCGAGCTCGATCTCACCTGGAGTTCCGCGGCGGAGCGCTAGCCGCGGGTCGCACTTTACGGCACGCGCTTCACCGCGTGCCGCACGACGGTTACATCTTCGCCGCGGCGTTATCCCGCAACTGCGCTTCGAGCGCGCCGAGATCCGTTACCGGCGCCTGGCACGCGTGTCCGACGCAAAGATACGCCGTCGTCTCGCCGAGATTTTTTCGTTCTGCGAGGACGCCGGGCAACGCGCCCGCATCCGTAGGAATCGCGAAGCTCAGCCGCTGCGGCGCGTGACGGCGAAGCAGTCGTTCTTGCCAGTCGCGCATCGTATCGGCTCGCCCGCGCAGCACCAGCGTTTGCGGCGGGTCGAGCGATTCTTCGAGCGCGATCAGCAGCGCGCAATGTGCCGAGGCGTACTGCGCTGTGCGCCCTAACTGTCCCTTGATCGTACGTTCCGCCGCGGCGAGCAAATCGGCGTCGCCGAGGAGATGGCCCAGGCGCAGCAGCACTTGCGCGGCGATGCCGTTACCCGACGGCAGCGCTTCATCGGCCGCCGGTTTCGGCCGATGTACCAGTCGCTCGTGATCGTCCGAGGTGAAGTAAAAGCCGCCCTCGGTCTTGTCTTCGAAGCGGTCGAGCAGCGTGCGCGTGAGCGCGCTCGCAAACTCGAGATCCTCGCTGCGCCAGCGTGCTTGCAGCAGCTCGAGCGTGCCATCGATGAGGAACGCGTAATCGTCGAGGTAAGCGTTCAAGTGCGCGCGACCGTCTTTGGTCGTGGCGAGGAGTCGACCGTCGCGCCAAAGCGTGCGCCGCACGAAATCGAGCGCCCGCGCAGCCGAGTCGATGAAGTCCGGACGATCGAGCAGTCGTCCCGCGCGCGCCATGCCGCGGATCATCAGCCCGTTCCAGCTTGCGAGGATTTTGTCGTCGCGCCCCGGCCGCACGCGGCGTTCGCGCACGGCGTAAAGCTTCGCGCGCGCGGAGCCGAGGCGCTCGTTCACTTGCGCTTCGCTGAGGTGGAGCGCCGAAGCAATCTCGGTGGTTTCGGCCTGCACACACAGATGCCACTTGCCTTCGAAGTTCGGCGCCCGTTGCAAGCCGAAGCGGCGTTCAACGACGGCGTATTCCTCCGCCGTCACCGCGGCGCGGATCTCGTCCGGCGTCCACACGTAGTATTTGCCTTCGTGACCTTCCGAGTCGGCGTCGAGCGTCGAGTAGTAAGCGCCGTCGGCGGATTGCATCTCGCGCATCACCCAAATCCCCGTTTCTTCGGCCACGCGGCGAAACAGCGCGTCGCCGGTGACGAGCGCCGCGTCGGCGTAGAGCGGCAGGAGCTGCGCGTTGTCGTAGAGCATTTTCTCGAAGTGCGGTATCGCCCAATAGCGATCGACCGAGTAGCGGCAGAAGCCGCCGCCGATCTGATCGTAGATGCCGCCATACGCCATCGCGCGCAACGTTCCCCGCACCATCGCCGCCGCTTCCGTATCCGCTCTGCCAAGAGCGACGGAGTGGGCGTAGCGGCGCAGCAGGAATTCGAGCGACGTCGGGTGCGGGAACTTAGGGGCGTCGCCGAAACCGCCGTAGTCCGGGTCGTATTGCGAGCGCAACTCCGTGCGCGCTTGCTCGAGCAGAGGCTCGGCCGAAACGTCAGCGGCCTCCGCGCCGCGGTCAAGGCGCGCGAAGATCGAGCGCAGCTCGTCGTTTTGCGCGCGGATCGCGTCGCGCTGCTCGCGGTAGGCCTGCGCCACGCGTTTCAGCACATCGACGAACCCCGGCATGCCGTAGCGCGGCTCTTTCGGAAAGTACGTTCCGGCAAAGAACGGCATGAGATCGTTCGGCGTGAGGAACACAGTCAACGGCCAGCCGCCCCCGCGTTGCACGAGCAGCTGATGGGCCGTCTGATAAATCTTGTCGAGGTCCGGCCGCTCCTCGCGGTCGACTTTGATGCAGACGAAGTCCTCGTTCATGACGCGCGCCACGCCCTCGTCCTCGAACGATTCGTGCTCCATCACGTGGCACCAGTGGCAGGCCGAGTAGCCGATCGAGAGCAGAATCGGCTTGTCCTCGCGGCGTGCGCGCTCGAGCGCTTCGGTGCCCCAGGGAAACCAATCGACCGGGTTGTGCGCGTGCTGCAGCAAGTACGGACTGGTCTCGTTGCTAAGACGATTTACATGGGCCATGGCGGAATCCGAGCGAAGTCTCTGACTATACCTAAGCGGCCGGTTTGGCGTCAGACTGCGCCGGCGACCCCCGGGTCCGCTTCGCTTCCGAGCGGTGCGCTTGGCGGGATGACTTGTCAGTAGCGCGCATTCGTACTGCCTGTGTGGGTATTGTATGATTGGACCGTGATCCCACGTTCTTGCCCCGGCCGCGGTTTTTCGAGCCGCGCCTGATTCCCGTAATCCGTCCGAGTACGCAATGCGCGTTTTGTTGAACCCGCCGGCGGCGGAGCATACGCAGGCCGCAGCCCGTTCGCACTGGAGTTGGCTCGAACCGCTCCTGCTCGCGCTCGTGCTCGCCCTGTGGTTCGGCTACGAGCTCGGCAGCCGCGCCCTTTGGACGCCCGATGAAGGCCGCTACGCGGAGATTCCCCGCGAGATGCTGGCGAGCGGCGATTTTCTGACGCCGCGGCTCAACGGCGTGAAGTACTTCGAGAAGCCGCCGCTCGTCTATTGGCTCGAAGCCGGCGCAATCAAGCTCTTCGGCGTAAACGAGTGGGCGCTGCGCATCTGGCCGGCGTTGTTCGGGCTGCTCGGCTGTCTCGTCGTCTACTACACCGCACGCCGACTCTACGACCGGCGCGCCGCGCTGTTCTCGGCCGGCCTGCTCGCCATCAGTCCGCTTTACGATTTCATGGGCGGCATCCTGACGCTCGACATGCCGCTCACGGGGTTCCTCACCGGTGCGCTCTGCGCGTTCCTACTTGGCATCCGCGCGCCGCCCGGTGGCGAGCGCCGGGCGTTGCTCTACGGCTTCTATGTTTGTATCGCGCTCGCGGTCATGACGAAGGGTCTCGTCGGCCTCGCGCTTCCCGGCATGATCATCGGCGCCTGGATGGTTCTCGTCGGGCGCTGGCGCGTTCTACGCGAGATCCACCTCGTCCACGGCATCGTCATCTTCCTCGCGATCGCCGCTCCTTGGCACGTGCTGGTCGCGCGCGCCAACCCGGAGTTCCTGTACTTCTATTTTGTTCACGAGCATCTGCAGCGCTACCTGACGACCGTACACAACCGCTACGAACCCGCCTGGTTCTTCGTGCCGGTCCTACTCGTCGGGTTTTACCCGTGGACGGTGTTCCTGCCGTACACGTTGCGCGATGCTTTGCGCGAGCTTTGGGCGCACGGGCGCGAACGCGACGATGTCTGCCTGTTGCTGCTTTGGGCGTCGCTGCCGTTCCTCTTCTTCTCGTTGTCCGACTCGAAGCTTATCCCTTATGTGCTGCCGATCTGGCCTCCGCTCGCGCTGCTCGTCGGACGCTGGCTGGAGAAGGTTTGGGAAGGCCAGGTGCCGGTCGCGCGCGTGGCGTACTGGTTGTCGCTGGCGCTCGGCGTTGCGTTTGCGCTGGTGCTGCTGCTCGGAGCCCCGATCAGCAGTCCGGGCGTCGCCCGTATCCTGCAGCAGCTCGGAGCGGGCCGTTATGCCATGGCCGGCGCGCTGCTTGCCGCCGGCGCGCTGCCGTTCGTTGCCTGGCGTTTCGGCAACCCGCGCCTCGCAGTAGGCGCGCTGTTTCTCGGTGGCGCACTGCTGGTCGGTACGTTCGACCTTAATTCTTCGCGTCTCGACGTCGGCCGCTCGGTCAAGGAGCTGGCGCTCGTGCTTAAGCGGCGACTGAAGGCGGACGACGAGGTGATCAACTACGCGACTTATTACCAGGATTTGCCGGTCTACCTCGGTCGGCGGATCACGGTGGTGAACTGGAAGGGCGAGCTCGAATTCGGCATGTCGGTGGAAGACACCCGTGAGTGGATGGTCGAGTTTGCCGAATTCCGCCGCCGCTGGAACGCGCCGCGTACCGAATATCTGCTGACCAGCCGGGCGAACTACGATAAGCTGCGCGCCGACCCACCCGGGCCGATGCACTTGCTCGCGCAAACCGAGTACGCGGTTCTGGTGACCAATCGCGAGGCCGCGCCGTGAACTATCTTCCACTGATTCTGCTCGGAGTGCTGCTGAACGCCGGCGCCCAGCTGCTCCTGAAGGAGGGCATGCGCCGGGTCGGTTATTTCGCGTTCGCCTGGGCGAACGCGATTCCCGTCGGTCTGCAGGTCGCCTCGAATCCGTTCGTGCTGCTCGGCCTGCTCGCGTACGTGATCAGCGTGGTCGTTTGGCTGCTCGTGCTGTCACGCGTGGAAGTCGGCTTCGCCTATCCGCTCTTGAGCGTCGGCTACATCGTCAATGCGATCGCGGGATACTACTTGTTCCAGGAGAATCTTTCGCTGACCCGCGCCACCGGCATTCTCATCATCATCGCCGGCGTCTATCTCGTGACGCGAAGCTGATATGAGCGATGAATTCCTGCCGTTCGCCCGGCCGTCGATCAGTCGCGCCGCCATCGACGAGGTCGTCGCGTGCCTCGAATCCGGTTGGATTACGACCGGTCCTCGCGTCAAGAAATTCGAGGAGCTGCTGAAGGAATACCTGGGTGCGCCGCACGTGCTCGCGCTGTCCTCGGCGACCGCGGGCTTGCACATCGCGCTCGTCGCGCTCGATCTTCAGCCCGGTGATGAAGTCATCACCACGCCGCTCACGTTCGCGGCGACGCTCAACACGATCGTGCTCGCGGGCGGTCGCCCGGTGCTGGTCGATGTCGAGCGGGATACGTACAACCTGGATGTGGCGCGGCTCGCGCGCGCCATCACGCGGCGCACGCGCGCCATCGTGCCGGTGCACTTCGCGGGGCTGCCGGTCGATCTCGATCCACTGTACGCCTTGGCGGAAAAGCACGGCGTGCGCGTCATCGAAGACGCGGCGCATGCGATCGGCACCGAGTACACGGGCCGGCGCATCGGATCGTTCGGCGACACGCAAGTGTTCAGCTTTCATCCGAACAAGAACATCACGACCGGCGAGGGCGGCGCCATCGCGACGCGCGACGCGCGGCTCGCCGAGCGCATGCAGCTGCTGCGTTTCCACGGCATGGACCGGGAAGCGTGGAACCGTTTCGGCAAGACCGGGAACCAGCACTACGAGATTGTCGAGCCCGGCTACAAGTACAACATGATGGATCTCCAGGCGGCGCTCGGGTTGCACCAGCTGCCCGAGCTCGACCGTTTTATTACGCGGCGCGCCGAGCTGGCGACGCGCTACCAGAAACTACTGGCCGCATTTCCGCAGTGGACGCTGCCGCGCGCGCCGGCCTACGCGCACCGGCACGCGTGGCACCTCTATACGCCGCTGATCAATGCGGATGCGGCGCGCATGGACCGCGACGCGTTCATGCAGGCGATGAAGGAGCGCAACATCGGCACCGGCTTGCACTACCGTGCGGCGCACCGGTATCCCTATTACCGCGACAAATTCGGTTTCCGTCGCGGCGAATTCCCGAACGCCGAGTCGATCGGCGATCGCATCGTGAGCCTGCCGCTGTTTCCAACGATGACCGAAGCGGACCAGGATCGCGTGATCGCGGCGATGCGCGACGTGTTTCGGGTTTGAGCGGCGGCAGAGTCAGTCAACCCGATGAGCAGATCGTTATCAGTGGCGGACGCCGGCGTCTCGTCCCTTCTTCGCCGTTTGTGTGCGAGGGTCGAGGCGCCCGGGGTCCGCGGGACATTCCGATGAGCACGATGCCCGATATCAGTGTTGTGATTCCCGTCTACAACGAGGCGGAAAACCTCGAAGCACTTTTCACGCGCTTGACCGGCGTGCTCGACCGGCTCGCACGTCCATACGAGCTCGTCTTCACGAACGACGGCTCGCGCGACAAGTCGCTCGCGTTGCTGCGCGAATTTCACCGCCGCCGTCCCAACGAGGTTCGTGTCATCGATTTCAACGGCAACTTCGGGCAGCACATGGCGATCATGGCGGCGTTCGAGCACGTGCGCGGCGATATCGTCGTCACGCTCGACGCGGATCTGCAAAATCCGCCGGAGGAGATACCGAAGCTGATCGCGGCGATCGACGCCGGGCACGACGTCGTCGGCAGCTATCGCAAAGACCGGCAGGACACGGCCTTTCGTCGCTACGCCTCGCGCGTCATCAACGCCATACGCGAGCGCATCACGGGCATCCGCATGCGCGACCAGGGTTGCATGCTGCGCGCGTACCGGCGGCTGATCGTCGAGCAGATCATCGCGAGCGGCGAAAGCTCGACGTTCATTCCTGCGCTCGCGATGAGCTACGCCGCGCACCCGACCGAGGTGGAAGTCGAGCACGCGGCGCGCGCGGCCGGTATTTCGAAGTACCGGCTGTACGACTTGATGCGCTTGAACTTCGATCTCATGACCGGCTTTTCAGTCGTGCCGCTGCAGTTGTTCACGATGTTCGGCATGCTGGTTTCCGGCGGCAGCGTCGTGTTCGTCGTGTATCTCTTCATCCGCCGCCTGATCGTCGGTCCGGAAGCCGAAGGGCTGTTCACCCTGTTTGCCATTCTCTATCTCCTCGTCGGCGTCGGAATTTTCGGCCTCGGTCTGATCGGTGAATACGTCGGGCGCATTTATCAGGAAGTACGGCGCCGCCCGCGTTTCGTGATTCGCGAAGTCATCGAGCTGCCGAACATCCGCAAGGTCGCGGCGAATGAATGAGCCGCGCGTCCTGGTATTCGCCTATCACGACGTCGGCTACGAATGCCTGGAGTTGCTGTTCACGCGCGGCGTCAACGTCGTCGCGGTGTTTACGCACACGGACAATCCGAACGAGCGCATCTGGTTCAAGTCGGTCGCCGCGCTCGCGCAGTCGCATCATGTCCCGGTGTACCCGCCGGAGAGCGTGAACGCGCCGGAATGGGTCGGGCGCATTCGCGCGCTCGGTCCCGAGCTGATTTTTTCGTTCTACTACCGAAACATGATCGCCCCGGAGATACTCGATCTCGCGCGCCTGGGAGCCTACAACATGCACGGCTCGCTGCTGCCGAAATACCGGGGGCGCGTGCCGATCAACTGGGCGGTGCTGCACGGCGCGACCGAGACCGGCGCGACGTTGCACGTCATGGTGAAGCGCGCGGACGCCGGCGACATCGTCGATCAGGAGCGCGTTGCGATCGGGCCCGAGGAAACGGCGCGCGAGGTGTTCGCGAACGTCACCGCTGCGGCACGCCGCGTGCTGGCGCGTCAGCTCGACAATCTCCTCGCCGGACGCGCACCGCGTCGGCCGCAAGACGAGACGCAGGCGACTTATTTCGGCGGCCGCAAGCCCGACGACGGACGCATCGACTGGGATCAGGACGCGCGCGCCGTGTTCAATCTCATTCGCGCCGTGACGCATCCGTACCCCGGCGCGTTCGCGGACGTCGGCGGCCGGCGCTTTTATATTTGGTGGGCCGCACCGGTGTTTGCAGCCCGCGGCCGGCCCGGCGAAGTGATCGAGGTCGCGCCGCTCACGGTCGCGTGCGGCGTTGGCGCGCTCGCAGTCAAGGAATGGCAGTGGCAGCACGATCAAACCAGTCGTCACGATGACGCTCACGGTCTGCCGGTCGGCATGGTGTTCGATTCATCGCCGGCTCGCGCCTAGAGCGCCCATGGCGAGCAACAACGCCCCACCCTAACCCTCCCCGCTTTCGAAGGCAGCGGAGGGGGACGAGCGAGTGATTAGGAGTCGACGTTATGAGCTTGAAAGTTCTTATCCTCGGCGTAAACGGTTTCATCGGCAGCAGTCTGACCGAACGCATCCTGCGCGACACCGATTGGGAGGTGTACGGCATGGACATGGCGACGAACAAGCTCGAAGGCCTCGTCGCCGATCCCCGGTTTCACTTCGTCGAGGGCGATATCACCATCAACCGCGAATGGATCGAGTACCACGTGAAGAAATGCGACGTGGTGCTGCCGCTCGTGGCGATCGCGACGCCCGCCACCTATGTGCAGGACCCGCTGCGCGTGTTCGAGCTCGACTTCGAGGCCAACCTCGACATCGTGCGCAAGTGTGTGCGCTACAAGAAGCGCGTGGTGTTCCCGTCGACGTCCGAAGTCTACGGCATGAGCACCGACCGCGAGTTCGACGAGGACACGAGCCATCTCGTGCTCGGGCCGATCGCGAAGCAGCGCTGGATCTATTCGTGCTCGAAGCAGCTGCTCGATCGCGTCATTTACGCGTACGGCGCGCAGGTTGGATTGAGATTCACGCTGTTCCGGCCGTTCAACTGGATCGGACCGAAGCTCGACAACATCCTGGAGCCGAAGGAAGGCAGCTCGCGCGTGCTCACGCAGTTCATCGGCAATATTCTGCGCGGCAAGGACATTCAGCTCGTCGACGGCGGCGCGCAGCGGCGCAGCTTCACCTACATTGACGACGGTGTGGACGCGCTGCTGCGCATCCTCAGGAACGCCGACAACGCCGCGAACGGGCGTATCTTCAATATCGGCAATCCGAAGAACGACGTGTCGGTGCGCGAGTTGGCCGAGCGGCTGATCGCCGCGGTGCGCCGCTATCCCAAGTACGCCGCGCTCGCCGACAAGGTGCACCTCGTCGAGGTGTCGTCCAGCGACTACTACGGCCAGGGCTATCAGGACATCCTGACGCGGGTGCCGTCGATCAAGAACGCAGCGAAGTACCTCGGATGGAGCCCAACGGTCGATCTCGATACTGCGCTGCGCAAGACGCTCGACTATCACCTCGATCGCCCGGCGCAGGATATCGCCGGCTAGAACGAACGATGGCGGTCGAGCTCGCGATCAAGATCGACGTCGACACCGATCGCGGGACGCGCGTCGGTGTCGCGAATCTGCTGCGCCTCTTCGATGAGTTGGGCGTGCAAGCGACGTTTCTGTTCTCGCTCGGCCCGGACAATACCGGGCGCGCGATCCGGCGCATCTTCCGCCGGGGATTTCTCGAGAAAGTGAGCCGCACGAGCGTCGTGAGCGTGTACGGCTTGCGCACGCTCATGAACGGCGTGCTGCTCCCGGGTCCTCACATCGGCCGGCGCAACGAAGCGCTGCTGCGCGCCACGCGCGATGCGGGTCATGAGGTGGGGATTCATTCGTACGACCACGTACGGTGGCAGGACGGGCTCGCGCGAATGTCGCGCGACGAAGTCTATGCGGAGTTCGGTCGCGCGCGCGCGGAATTCGAGCGTATCTTCGGGGCGCCGGCGCGTACCGCCGGCACCGCCGGCTGGCAGGCGAACGCTTTCAGTCTCGCCGCGTACGACGATGCACAGCTCGACTACGCGAGCGACGCGCGCGGCGACGCGCCCTTCTTCCCGCGCGTCGGCGCGCAGGTATTCCGTACATTGCAGATGCCGACGACGCTGCCGACGCTCGACGAGCTGCTCGGCCGGCCCGAGTATCCGGAGCGCACGCTTGGCGCGCAGTACCTCTCGTGGCTGTATCCGGATCGTCCGAACGTGCTGACCGCGCACGCCGAGATCGAGGGCATGGCGAAGCTCGATTGGTTTCGCGATTTCCTGCGGCAAGCGATGGCGCAGTCCGTGCGTATCGTGCGCCTCGATCGGATCGCCGCGCGATTTCTCGCCGTGCCCGCGTCGGTCCCGGTTTACGAGCTCGTCCAAGGCGAGATCGACGGCCGCTCCGGCACGCTCGCGCTCCAGGGGGCCAAGGCGGCGTAGAAGTTATATTCGTTTCGCACCGCAAAGGACGCCAAGGACGCAGAGAAAAGCGTGGATACAAGAAACCCAAGTGAGCGGCACGCGTATCTGCCCGTCAATGCCAAGGACGCAAAGGAAAATTCGAATTTGAAGAGCTTGTTATTTTTTTCTGACAGCGGAGTGAGGATGTCCACGAATGGATGCTCCAGCGCGCAGCATGCGGTTTATTTACCCTTTTTCCTTCCTCCGCGTCCTCTGCGTCCTCCGCGGTTCGCCCGTTTCAGTTTGTAGCCGGCACCCTTCTACCGCCACTCGGGCTGCTTCATAATGGCGCCGCCATGCTAGCCCCCGATATCGATCCGGTCGCCATTTCCATCGGCCCGCTCAAGGTGCATTGGTACGGCATCATGTACCTGGTCGGCTTCGCCACCGGCTGGGCGCTCGGCGTTTACCGTGCGGGTCGATCGGGCTCCGGCTGGCGCGGGGAAGAGGTCGGCGACATTCTTTTTTACATCGCGCTCGGGGTGATTCTCGGCGGGCGCATCGGTTACGTCATTTTTTACAACCTCGGCTATTTCGCGCAGAACCCGCTCAAAATATTTGCGCTATGGGACGGCGGCATGTCGTTCCACGGCGGACTGATCGGCGTCATCACGGCGATGTGGTGGTACGCGCGCCGCACGCAGCGAACCCTTTTTCAGGTTTCCGATTTCGTCACACCGCTCTGTCCGCTCGGTCTCGGCGCCGGTCGCATCGGTAATTTCATCAATCAGGAACTATGGGGCCGTCCGACTGATATGCCGTGGGGCATGGTGTTTGCCCGCACCGGCGGACCGGTGCCGCGCCATCCCTCGCAGCTTTACGAGTTCGCCCTCGAAGGACTCGTGTTGTTCGTGATTGTGTGGATCTACTCCGCGCGGCCGCGCCCGGTCGGCAGCGTCTCGGGATTGTTTCTCGTTTTCTACGGGTTATTTCGTTTCATCGTCGAGTTCTTCCGCGTCCCCGATCCGCAGCTCGGCTATCTCGCATTCGGCTGGCTGACGATGGGCCAGGTACTTTCCATCCCCATGATCCTCTTCGGCGCCTGGCTCATCTGGCGCGGGTATTCGGCGACCGCCGAGGTCGCGCGTTAGCCCGATCGCCCGCGTCGCGGACGGCGGGGCTTCGCGGTTCTTGTCCCGCCTTTCGTGCCAACCTTTTGAGGCTCGCCGCCGTTATATACGCATCGCAAACCGGGACAGGTGAAACATGTTCAAATCGAAAACAGGAGCGACATTGCGCGTGGCGGCAAGCGCGGCGTCATTGTGTGCGGTCTTCGCGTCGAGCAGCGTGCTCGCCGAAGGCGGTTACTTCGGGATCGGTTCGACCTACACGCGAATGGAAGACGCCGGCACCACATTGATCGGTACGGTTTTCGACGACCACGACGCCGGCGTAAAGATCTTCGCCGGTTATCAGTTCAATCCCAATGTAGCGTTCGAGGTTGGCTACACCGACTTCGGAAAGTTCTCGGCCAGCGGCGCGGTAAGCGTCCCGCCCTTTGGCACGGTAGATGGCGATCGCTGGGAGGCGACCGGCGTCAGCGTCTCGGCTTTGCTCGGCGGTCCCATCAGTCCCCGTTTCTCGATTTTCGCGCGAGCCGGGTTGATCGGCTGGAACGTCGATGACACGTTCGTGCTGAACGGCAGCCCCGTCAGCGCGAGCGCGTCGGGAACGAGCCTCGACGTCGGCGTCGGCGCGCAGTATCGGTTCGGGCGCCTCATCACCGGTCGTCTCGAGTGGGAACAAATTCCGAAGGTCGGCGACACCGATACGACCGGCCGCAGCGATCTCGCCGTCGTGAGCGCGAACCTGTTGTTTCGGTTCTGACGCGATTCGTCTACGTCGGACGCCGATGGTCAATCGATGAAACGCGTCGGCGCGGAACAATCCTCCCGCGTCGTGCGTGTCTTAATTAAGTTCCGCTGATCTCTTCAGCTAGGGCAAGCGCCAGCGAGGCGCTTGCCTCATTTTCTCACTTCATCCAGACCGTTTTGATGTTCACGAACTCGCGGATGCCGTGGGCCGACAGCTCGCGCCCGTAGCCCGAGTCCTTGACCCCACCGAACGGTAGCCGCGAATCGCTCTTCACCATCCCGTTCACGAAACAGCAGCCCGCCTCCATCGCGCGCGCAAAGCGCTCGCCGCGCGCGGCGTTGCGCGTCCACACCGAACCGCCGAGGCCGAAGCGGCTGTCGTTCGCGAGGGAGAGCGCGTGCGCTTCGTCGCGGGCGCGCAGGACGATCGCGACCGGTCCGAACAATTCCTCGTCGTATGCGCGCATGCCGGGCTTCACGTGATCGAGGATGGACGGCGCGTAATAGAATCCCGCGCCGGGCAGTGGCTTGCAGCCGAGCAGTGGTTTTGCCCCGGCGGCGATCGAGTCCTGTACTTGGCGGTGCAGCTCTTCCCGCAGGTCGCCGCGCGCGAGCGGCGCGAGCGTCGTCTCCTCGCGCATCGGATCGCCGGCGCGCAACGCCTCCATGCGCGCCTTGAAACGGGCGAGAAAATCGTCGGCGATCGATTCGAGCAACACAAACCGTTTGGCCGCAATGCAGCTCTGACCCGCGTTCTGCATGCGCGCCGCAACCCCGATGGTCGCCGCCTGATCCAGGTCGGCGTCGTCGAGCACGACGAACGCGTCGGAGCCGCCGAGCTCGAGCACCGTCTTCTTCAGGTGGCCGCCCGACTGGCGCGCCACCTGGCGGCCGGTCGCGTCGCTGCCGGTGAGCGTGACCGCATGAATGCGCCGGTCGGCGATGACGCGCTCGACCTGACTGCTGTTGATCAACAGCGTGCGGAACACGCCCTCCGGCAATCCGGCTTTGCGAAACACTTCTTCGATCGCAAGCGCGCATTGCGGGACGTTCGACGCGTGCTTCAACACGGCGGCATTACCAGCCATCAACGCGGGCGCTGCAAAGCGGAACACCTGCCAGAACGGAAAGTTCCACGGCATGATCGCGAGCACGGTTCCGAGCGGCTGATACGCGATGTAGCTCTTGTCGGCGTCGCTCTCGATCGGCTCGTCGCGCAGGAATTTTTCGGCGTGCTCAGCGTAGAAGTCGCAATTCACCGCGCACTTTTCCACTTCCGCGCGCGCTTCCCGCAGCAGTTTCCCCATCTCTTCGGTCATGATCGCCGCGTAGCGCGCGGTATTCGCCCGCAGCTCCGCGGCCGCCGCGCGCAGAATTTTGCTCCGATGAGCGAAACTCGTCGCCCGCCAAGCGGTGCTCGCCGAATCGACTTCAGCGAGTTTTCGCTGCAGCGTCGCGTCGTCCCAGGATGAAAACTGCTTTATCCGTTCCGCCGTCGCGGGATTGATCGATTCCATCGGGCGCCTCGTTCACATCGGGAAAATGTAATGGGCTATATTATTCCAAATGGCCAAGTCGCGAATATGAAGCGCAAAATTCTGTTTAGTTGCCTGTATTTTCTCACGAATACCGCGGTGTCGGCCGCGGCCGACGCGCCGGATATTGAAGCGCAACGTCAAAGCTACAACGCCGCGCTGACCGCCGCGCGCGCGCACGACGAAGCGCGCTATCTGCAAAACCTCAAACGCCTCGACGGCTACGTGCTGCGCGGCTATGCCGAGTACGAGTACCTGAAGGACCGCGTCGATCGGTCGTCCGGCTCGGCGCTGCACAAGTTCGTCGCCGAAAACGCCCACACGCCGCTCGCGGAGATGCTGCGCCAGAAGTGGCTGCACGTGGCGGCCGACCGCGGCGACTGGACCACGTTCATGCGCGAATACGCCGAGATCCCCGGCGACACCGAGTTGACGTGCCAGCAGCTGCGGCGGCGGCTGCACGAACGCGACGAAGCGGCGGTGGTGATGCAGCGCATCGAGCAGCTTTGGGTCGGCGGCCGACGTTTGCCCGCCGCCTGCGAGCCGCTATTCGATACCTGGCGAAAAGCCGGTCACATGACGACGGAGAAAATCTGGGAGCGTTTTCGGCTCGCGATGGAGGCGCGCGACTTGAGTCTGGCGCGCGAGGTGGCCGAGTTCCTGCCGGTGAAGGAGCGCGTGTGGGCGGAACGCTGGCAGGCGATGCATCGCGACCCGGTCGGCGAGCTCGACGACCTCAATTATCCGCTCGACACGCCGGTCGCGCGCATGATCGTCAAGCACGGCGTGGTGCGGCTCGCGAATCGCGATCCGGAAGCGGCGATGCAGCGTTGGGAGCAGCTCAAGGCGAAATATCAGTTCTTCGGCGAAGACGACGACTACATCCTGCGCAACGTCGGCATCCTGGCGGCGCAAAACCGTTCGCCGCTCGCGCTCAAGTGGCTGGCCGCGGTGTCGGCGCGCTCGGACGAGGCGGCGCTGCGCATCTGGCGGGTACACGCGGCGCTGCTCGCCGGCGAATGGGAGACGGCGCGGCGCTTCATCGCGGCGCTGCCGGAAGAAGATCGGCGCAGCCCGCGCTGGCGCTACTGGGACGCCCGGCTGCTCGAGTTGAAGGGCGACAAATCCCAGGCGCGCGACCTGTACGTGAAGCTGGCGCGCGAGCGCGACTACTACGGCTTTCTCGCCGCCGACCGCGTCGGCGCGGAGTATTCGATGCAGCACGTGGCGGTCGAAGCGACGCCCGAAGACGTCGCGGCGTTGCTCGGGCGCCCGGCGATCAAAGCGGCGGGGGAGCTTTATACGCTCGGGCAGATTCCCGAAGCGCGGCGTCAGTGGCAGTGGGCGATACGTAACCTAACGAATCGAGAGCTGCAGGTGGCCGCGGTCGTCGCGCGGCAGTGGGGTTGGTACGATCGCGCGATTTACACGGTCGCGCTAAGCGGTCATCCCGACGATCTCGATCTGCGCTTCCCGGTGGTTTATCGCGGCGTCATCGAAGCGAGCGCGGCCGAGTACAGCATCGATCCGGGTTGGATCTATGGCGTCGTGCGCCAAGAGAGTGCCTTCGTCGTCGACGCACGTTCGGGTGCCGGCGCTGTCGGGCTGATGCAGCTCATGCCCGCGACCGGCCGCGCCGGTTTGCGCCGACTAAAGCTCGGCAACCGCCTGGACGACGCGCTCCTCACGGTCGAGCACAACGTCCGGCTCGGCGTCGGCTATTTGAAAGAAGTGCTGGAACGATATAACGGCCATCAGGCGCTTGCGACCGCCGCGTACAACGCCGGTCCCAACCGCGTGAGCAGCTGGATTCCGGAGCAGTCGCGTGACGCCGACGTCTGGATCGAAACGATACCCTTCAACGAAACGCGCGGTTACGTGAAGAACGTGCTCGCCTTCGCGGCGGTGTACGAGCATCGTCTTGGCAAGCATCCGACGCGTCTCGCCGAGCGCATGCCGCCGGTCGGGCCGCGCGGTCCCTGACTCGCGAGCCGTGATGCGCGCGCGCACGATCTGCGTGCTCGGAGGAACGGGGTTTGTCGGGCGTGCCATCGTAGAGCGGCTGGTCGAACCGGGACGTCGCATTCGCATCCCCTCGCGCGTGAGTGCGCGTCACCGCGAAATGCTCGTGCTCCCCGGCGTCGTCGTCCTCGACGGTGACGTGCACGAGCCCGAATTCTTGCGCGGCGTCTTCGACGGCGCCGATGTCGTGATCAATCTAATCGGCATTCTGAACGAACGCGGCGACGACGGGCGCGGCTTCAACCGCGTGCACGCGGAGCTGCCCGGCAAGATCGCCGCCGCTTGCCGCGCCGCGGGTGTGGCCCGCTTGCTGCACATGAGCGCGCTCCACGCGTCGGCGTCGGCCCCGAGCCATTACTTGCGGAGCAAAGCGGCCGGCGAAGAGGCGGCGCACACGGCGGCACCGGAGGTGCGTGTCACCAGCTTTCGCCCTTCAGTGATCTTCGGTCCGGGCGACAGCTTCACCAATCGTTTCGCGAAGCTGCTTCGTATCGCACCGGGCGTGTTTCCGCTGGCGTGTCCCGATGCGCGCTTTCAACCGGTTTATGTCGAAGATGTAGCGAGCGCGTTCGTCGCCGCGCTTAGCGCGTATCGCACGTTCGGGAACCGCTACGATTTGTGCGGCCCGACCGCATACCGGCTGCGCGATATCGTCGCCTACCTCGCGCGGCTGCAGCGCCGCCGCGTCTACATCTTCGGGCTCAACGATCGCTTGTCGCGGCTGCAGGCGGCGGTGTTCGAGCACGTCCCCGGGAAGCCGTTCTCCCGCGACAACTATCGCTCGCTCTCGGTCGATGCGACGTGCCGATCCGATACGCTGCGCTCGGTGTTCGGCATCGACCCCACCCCGCTCGAGAGAATCGTTCCCGAGTATCTCTCGCGCTAGTGTTTCGCAAAGCCCGTCTGTTCCTATTGTGCGCTCGTCATTCCCGTCGCGCGAATCACGCGCCTTTTTTTGCAAACGATATCACCGGCCGCGCGGAGCGACCGTGTACAAATCCAGCTTCGGGCGACAAGCAGTGTCTCTCGAGCTTCTTCCTATCGTCGTCGCGTGAACGTCATGCCGGCATCGGTGATGTTCCGTCAACGATGCATTGGACAAGGGAGGTCCTAATGAGAAGAGTAAGAATGGTGCTCGTTGCCGGCGCCGCCGCGCGTTTGCGCACTCGACAAGATCGAACAGATGAAGCGGAAGAGATCGACCCGCCAGGCGGCGGAGCGGACGAATTTCGCTAGAACGCCGGGTCGAGGGTCGCCGTGGGCAGGAAGGCGTTCAGTGCCGCGACGCGTTCGACCGACGGCATGTGTCCCAGGTCCTCGGCCGCTTGATAAAACGCGATCAGATTTCCCCGATTGCGTGCGAGCAGCGCCTCGAACGCCGGCACGTGGCGGAAGTACATGCCGAGGGAAATCAGGTGCGCGTTGTTCAGGCCGTGTGCGAACCAACCGTCGTAGCCTCGGTAGCCGTTCCAACTCGCCTTCAGCTGTTCGTACTCGGCGCGCAGCTCCGCAAAGATTTGCGCCTTGCCCGCGCGCTTCTCGGCGATGCCGGCGCCCGATTCGTACAGCGCTTCCAGGCGGTCGCGGTGCTTGGCGATCAGCGCCGCGAATTCCTGCCGGCGGCGGAGCTGCGCCTGATATTTCTCGTAGTCGCGGTCCGTGCCGTTTGTCTTCAGCCAGCGGCGCACGCCTTCGAGCTCCACGGTCATCGCAAACGATTCGCTGAAGCTCGTGTCGCCGCGCACGTACAGCCGCTGATGAGCAAGCTCATGGAAGATGAGTCCCGCGATTTCGGGGAGCGGCCGGTTGACGACGGTGTTGAGTAATGGATCCTTGAACCAGCCGAGCGTCGAGTAGGCGGTTACGCCGCCGACGTAAACGTCGGCGCCTTCCGCGCGCAACTGCGTCGCAAAATTTTCGGCGTCCTGTTTCGAAAAATATCCGCGATAAGCAACGCAGCCGGTGACGATAAAGCACCACTCCGTGGGCTTGAGCGAAAACTCGGGTGTGGCGAACACATTCCACAGCACGTACGGACGCTTCAGGTCCGCGTACACGCGGTAACTGTCATTGTCGGGAAGCCCGAGCTCGCGGCTCGCGTACTCGCGGATCCGCTCGATTTGCGCGAGCTTGTCTTTCAGCGTCGAATCGGTGCCCGGGTCGGCAATCACGTCGTCGATAAGCCGGGTGTGGCTGTACACCTCGAATTGGCCGTTGATGGCCTGGGCGTAGTATCCGACGTTGGCGCAGCCAAAGGCGGGCAGGATGGACAGTGCGATGATGAGGGTTCGGAGGCGAAGCATAACGTTCCCCTTGCGCGCAGCACTATGCCACAATTTGCCGATACCCTGAATTTAGTTGACGAAATGCGTGGCCACCAAAAAGATGGCCGGGCCGCTGTCGCCGAGGAACGGCAAAGCGGGCCGGAATTCCGTCGTGTTCGATCCGATCGATCGCGCGGCGCTCGGCTTGCCGCCGCGCCCGAGAAAGCCCTATGAGCTTCGAGGTTTATCTGGTCGGCGGCGCCGTCCGCGACAAGCGGCTCGGCGTTCCAGTAATGGATCGCGACTACGTAGTCGTCGGCGCGACGGCGGATGAACTGGTGGCGCGCGGTTTCAAGCCGGTCGGCGCCGATTTCCCTGTGTTTCTGCATCCCGAGACGAACGAGGAGTACGCGCTCGCACGCACGGAGCGCAAGTCCGGACACGGGTACAAGGGATTTACCGTGTATGCCGCGCCGGACGTGACGCTCGAAGACGATCTCCGGCGGCGCGATCTGACCATCAACGCGATGGCGGAAACGCTCGACGGGCGGCTGATCGACCCGTTCGGCGGCGCGCGCGATTTGGAACAGAAAGTGCTACGGCACGTGTCGCCTGCGTTCGCCGAGGACCCGGTGCGAATCCTGCGCGTCGCGCGCTTCGCGGCACGTTTCGCAGCCCGCGGATTCACGGTCGCGGATGAAACGATCGCGCTCATGCGCAACATGGTGGAATCGGGCGAGGTGGATCATCTCGTGCCCGAGCGCGTATGGGCCGAGCTCGCGCGCGCGCTCGGCGAAGATACGCCGTCGCGGTTCTTCGAAGTGCTGCGGGCGTGCGGGGCGCTGGCGCGTCTCTTTCCGGAGCTCGAAGCGCTCTACGGCGTGCCGCAGCCGCCGCAACATCATCCCGAGGTCGATACGGGCGTGCATGTGATGATGGTCGTCGATCAGGCGGCGCGGCTGTCGTCGGACAAGCGCGTGCGTTTCGCTGCGCTGGTACACGATCTGGGCAAGGGCACGACGCCGCCCGCGGAATGGCCGCGGCACATCGGTCACGAAGCGCGCAGCGTGAAGCTGATCGAGCAGCTTTGCGCGCGGTTCCGCGTTCCGAACGATTACCGCGAGCTGGCCGTGCTCGTCGCGCGCCATCACGGTCTTTGTCACCGGCTGTTCGAGCTGCGGCCGGCAACCGTGCTCGACCTCCTCGAAGCGCTCGACGCGTTCCGGCGGCCGGAGCGAGTGGATGAGTACGCGACGGCGTGCGAAGCGGACGCGCGCGGGCGCGCCGGGCTCGAAGCGAATCCGTACCCGCAGCGCGCGCGGCTGCTGGGCGCGCTCGCCGCGGCGCGGGCGATCGACACCGCGGGGATCGCGGCACAGGCCGCCCGGCAGGGGCTCGCCGGCGAAGCGGTAGGTGCGCGCATCCGCGAAGAGCGCCTGCGGGCGATCAAAGCCGCATTGCCCCGGACCGAAGCGGAAGGGAATTCATGATACGAAGCGCCGTCCAAGTGTGCCGGCGCGTGTACCTCGGCGCCGGCTTGCTGCTCGCGTTGTTAGCGTCCGAAGCGGGTGCGACACAAGCCGGCTCGGCCGAAGCCGCGGCCAACCCGCCGGTCGCCAAAGTCGTCTTTCACGCCGACTTCGCCGATCCGCGGCGCTTCAGCGCGATGCTGACGAGCATCCGCAATATGGTGGCCTCGTACGAGACGCAGCTCAGGGATTACGACGTGCGCATCGTGTTCGTCGCGTACGGGATACGCTTCGTGACCGCGGACAAGCTCGCCGGCACGCCGTTCGCCGAGGACGCCGCGCTCCGGAAGCGCCGGGCCGAGCTGCTCGATCGTCTTGGTTCGCTGCGCGACGTCTACGGCGTGAAGCTCGAGCTGTGCGACATCACCCGCGAGCAGGCGCATTTGCCGGCGCAGAAGCTGATCACCGGCGTCACGCTCGTGCCCTCCGGCGTCGTCCGGCTGGTCGAGCTGCAACAAACGGGCTTCGCTTATATCAAAGTCGAGTAACGCATGACGACCGTAACGAAATCGCGCGGGGCGAAGGCGCCGCGTATCGGACTGGTGAGCCTCGGTTGCCCGAAGGCGCTGGTCGACTCCGAGCGCATCGTGACGCAGCTACGCGCGGAAGGTTATGCGATCGCGCCGGACTACCAGGGCGCGGATCTCGTCATCGTCAACACCTGCGGATTCATCGACGCGGCGGTCGAGGAGTCGCTCGACGCGATCGGCGAAGCGCTGCGCGAGAACGGGCGCGTGATCGTCACCGGTTGCCTCGGCGCGAAAGACGACGTCATCCGCGAGGCGCACCCAAAAGTCCTCGCCGTGACCGGCCCGCACGCACCCGCCGAGGTGATGGAGGCCGTCCACACGCATCTGCCGAAGCTGCACGATCCGTTCATGGACCTCGTGCCGCCGGGCGGCATCAAGCTCACGCCGCGGCATTACGCGTATCTGAAGATCGCCGAGGGCTGCAACCATCGCTGCACGTTCTGCATCATCCCGTCGATGCGCGGCGATTTGATCAGCCGGCCGATCGGCGAAGTGATGCAGGAGGCCGAGGCGCTCGTTGGCGCCGGCGTGAAGGAGTTGCTCGTGATCTCGCAGGACACGAGCGCGTACGGCGTCGACATCAAGTACCGCACCGGTTTTTGGAACGGCCGTCCGCTCAAGACGCGCATGACCGAGCTGGCGCAGGCGCTCGGGAGCCTCGGCGTCTGGGTGCGGTTGCATTACGTCTATCCGTATCCGCACGTGGACGACGTGATTCCGCTCATGGCGGAAGGCAAGATCCTCCCGTATCTCGACGTGCCGTTTCAGCACGCGAGCGCGCGCATTCTCAAGATGATGAAGCGGCCCGCGAGCGCCGAAGGCACGCTCGCGCGGCTGCGCGCGTGGCGCGCGACCTGTCCGGACCTGACGATTCGGAGCACGTTCATCGTCGGCTTCCCGGGCGAGACCGAGGAGGATTTCGAAGAGCTTCTCGATTTTCTCGAAGCCGCGGAGCTCGATCGCGTCGGCTGCTTTACGTATTCGCCGGTCGAAGGCGCCGCCGCCAACGCGCTGCCCGGTCCGGTTCCGGAAGAGGTGAAGCAGGAGCGGCAGGCGCGCTTCATGCAGAAGCAGGAAGCGATTTCCTACCGGCGCTTGGCGCATAAGATCGGCCGTACGCTCACGGTGCTCGTCGACCGGATCGAGGACGGCGTCGCGGTTGCGCGTTCGAGCGCCGATGCGCCGGAGATCGATGGCGTCGTTTACGTCGAAGCGGGAGGCGACCTTCGCGTCGGCGAGTTCTGCGACGTCGAAATCATCCGCGCCGACGCCCACGATCTCTGGGCCAACGTCGTGAAGCCGCGCGCTTGAACGCGCGTTAATTTCGGGTCAAAGCCGGCCGCGGCGGTCCTGGATCGCGAACGTGGAGAGCGGCGCTTTCATCCCGCGCCCGAGCGCCATCACCTTGTATAGCTCGCCCATCTCATGCGGCAGCGTGAGTTTCTTGATCTGCGCCGTTAACGAAAGATGTGCGCGGGCGTCGTTTGGATCTGACGCCGCTGCAATCTGAGCGATCCCGGCGCCGAGCAAAAACGCCGCTTGCGACGTGTAGCCAAGCAGATCGAGGCCGGCTTCGCCGCCCGCCTCGGCGATGGCCGTGAAGTCGACGTGCGCGGTGATGTCCTGCAGGCCGACGAGAGTCAGTGGATCGGTATGCGCCCGATGGCGGTAATGGCACATCAACGTTCCGGCGGAGCGGTCGGGATGGTAGAACTCGGCGCGCGGGAAGCCGTAGTCGATGAGAAGCAGGACTCCCGAATCCAGAATCTCGGCGACGCTGCGCACCCACGCCTCTGCGGCGAAACCGATTTCCGATTCGTAGCCCGGCGCTAGCCGCTGCGGACCGATGCGCTCTTGCGTCGCGGGTGGGGCCGGCGCTTCGGTCCACGCGAAGCCGTTCTCGCCCGACGTTACACGCAGCTCGCGGATGCCATCGGCTTCGACTTTGAAGCGATCGACGGGCAGCGCGTCGAGCAACTCGTTTGCGAGCACCACGCCGCGGAAGCCCTGGGGCGGCAGCTGATCGAGCCAGCGCACGCGATTTGAGAAATCTGATGCCTCGGCCGCGATGGTCTCGGCCTGGCGCGCGCGCAAACTTGCGCTCACGTCGAGTAGGCAATAGGCGCGCGGGAGCGCGTCGAGTGCGGCAAGCTCGTTGAGCACGGTTGCCGCGAGACGACCGCTGCCGCCGCCCACCTCGAGAATCTCACCGTCGCCGCCGAGTTGCGCGAGCACTTCCGCACAGGCCCGCGCGACGCAGCGACCAAATACCGGATACGCCTCCGGCGCGGTCGTAAAGTCTCCGCCCCGGCCCAGCTTTTCCTTGCCGGCGCTGTAGTAGCCGAGCCCCGGCGCGTAGAGCGCGAGCTCCATGAAGCGGCGAAATGGCAGGGGACCCTCGCGTCGTATCTCATCCGCGATCCGTGCCGACAGCCGTACGGAAACCGCTTCTTCATCGGCCGACGGTGCCGGAAGGCCTGGAGGCTGGTGTGCCGGTGACATAGCGCTTGGCGCGAAGTGGGGAGGCGAGTATCGTTGACCGGATGTGTTGGGGGCACGCGCGGTGCCCTGCGACGTCGGCTGCCAGTATACCGGAGGCGCTGAACCACGCTATGACGGACACCTTACGAGACAAGGTGGCGCTGATCACCGGGGGCGCTCATCGCATCGGCGCCACGCTCGCGCGAACCTTGCATGCCGAAGGGATGCGTCTCGTGATCCATTACCACTCTTCCGAAGAGTCAGCACACGCGCTGCAGGCGGAGCTGCACCAGTCGCGGCCGCAGTCCGTCATGCTCGTACGCGGAGACCTCGGAGCGGGCGAGCGGCTCGCGCGAAATCTGGTGTTCGAAACGGTGGAGGCGTTCGGCCGGCTGGACGTGCTGATCAACAACGCGTCGCAGTTTTATTCGACCGAGCTTGGCCAGGCGACCGAGGCGCAGTGGGACGAGCTGATGACGGTTAATCTCAAGGCGCCGTTTTTTCTGTCCCAGGCGGCGGCGCCGCATCTCAAGAAGCAAAACGGTTGCGTGCTCAATATCGCGGATATCTACGGCGATCGCCCGCTCCCCGACTATCCGATTTACAGCATCGCCAAGGCCGGTTTGATCATGCTCACGAAAAGTCTCGCGCGCGAGCTCGGCCCCGAAGTGCGGGCGAACGCTCTCGCGCCGGGCGCCATCTTGTGGCCGCAGAGCGGGCTCGACGAGATGTCGAAGCAACGCATCATTTCGCGCACACCCCTCAAGCGCGCCGGCGAGCCGGAGGACATCGCGCGTGCCGCGCTCTTCTTGATTCGTGATGCCGACTATATCAGCGGCCAGGTTCTCGCCATCGATGGCGGGCGCTGCGTGGTGGTTTAGCGTCGCGGTGAATGTTTGTTCGCACCGGAGAGGAAAGAACGAAGCCCGGACGGAAGCAAAGCGGAATCCGGGCATCTTTAAATTCCGCGATCGTCGTTGAGTGTTCGGCCTAGCGTAATCAAAGCGCGAGGGGGTCGGGCGTTACCGTCCAAAGCGCTTGGTCATCGACATTAAAGTCACGCCAGAGCTCGGTGAAGCGCGCCCCGGTTTCCGGGTGGCGCGCTTCAGGCGCGAGCTCCGCAAGCGGACGAAGCACATAGGCGCATTCGGTGATTTCCCCGCGCGGAATATCGAAGCGATCGTCGTGCCGCACGAGGTCGCCGTAGAGCAGGATGTCGACATCGAGCGTGCGCGGACCGAAGCGATCGGCGGTGCGTACACGTCCGTGTGCGGCTTCGATGTCGTTCAACGCGGCGCGGACTTTTTCAATCGGCTCGTCAGCATCGAATGCGGCGACGAGATTGTAGAAGTTTTCCCCGTCGAAGCCGTCTGCAGGGCTTTCGTACACCGCCGAATGCGCAACCGCTCCGAAGCGCGCGCGCAATTCGCGAATCGCGCCGCGGATGTTCTCGACGCGGTCGATGTTGGAACCGATGCTCACGTACACGCGCGGCATCAGTCCCGGGTTCCGCGCTCGATGACGACGCCGACGTCGGTTGCGTGCCGCAGCGCACCGCGCTTGTTGATGCAGACCCGCACCCAGCGGACGCCAAACTCCGTTAGCACGATCTCGGCGATTTTCTCCGCCAGCGTTTCGACGAGTTGAAACTGCGATTGGCCGACATACTCGATCAGCCGTTTGGCGATCGCTTTGTAGTCGACGGTATCTTCGAGACGATCGGTTCGTGCGGCTCGCGCCACGTCGGCGGCGAGGTCGAGGTCGATCGCGACCGTCTGGCGCACGCGGCGCTCCCACTCGAAAACGCCGATGATGCAGTCGATACGAAGATTGCGAATGTAGACGAGATCCATGACACCGTCCGCCGCTCCGGAGCCGCACTATAGCCAAAAACTCGCCTGGGTGTCTTGACCGCAGCCTCGGCGACGCTTCCAATTAGCGCCCGTGGAATATCTTCTCGTCGTCGTTGCTTATCTGATCGGCTCGGTGCCGATGGCGATCGTTGTCGCGCGGTTGATGAAGCTGCCCGATCCGCGGACCGCCGGGTCCGGTAATCCGGGTACGACCAACGTGCTGCGCATCGGCGGCAAGACCGCCGCCGCCTTGACGCTCGCGGGCGATGTGCTGAAAGGCGTGATCGCGGTTGTGCTCGCGCGGCAGTTCACTTCCGATGCCGGCATCATCGCCGCGAGCGGCATGGCCGTTTTTGTCGGTCACTTGTATCCAATCTTCTTTGGTTTTCAGGGTGGCAAGGGTGTCGCGACGGCGCTCGGGGTCTGGCTCGTCATCGCGCCCGGCGCGGGCGCACTACTGCTCGTCACCTGGCTCGCGATGGCGTTGCTGTTCCGCTATTCGTCACTCGCGGCGATTGTCGCGGCCGGCGCCGCGCCGCTTTACGTCGCCTGGTTGGCGCCGCTGACTCCGTATCTGATATTGAGTGTCGGCATGAGCGCGCTGCTCGTTTGGCGCCACCGCGCCAATATCCGAAATCTCGCGGCCGGCAAAGAAAGCCGTATTCGTCTCAGCCGATCGGCCGAAGGTCGCTGAGACGCCAGCGCGGACGGGCTTCGAACGTGCGCGGCTCGCGTTCTCCGGCCTTCAAGCGCAGGTAACCCGCGTACGCGATCATCGCTCCGTTGTCGGTGCAAAACTCCAAGCGCGGGAAGTAGCAGCGTATTCCGCGCCCGGCCGCGATGCGGTCGAGCCGTTCGCGCAGCAGGCGATTCGCGCTCACGCCGCCCGCGATAACGAGTCGGTTGCGCCCGGTCTGCTCCAGCGCGCGCTCGGCTTTGATCACCAAGGTATCGATCACCGCATGTTGGCATTCGGCCGCGATATCGGCGATGCGTTCCGCCGTTAACGGCGCGCCTTCGATCGCGAGCGCGCACGCGGTTTTGAGCCCGCTGAAGCTGAAGTCGAGTCCCGGCCGATCGGTCATCGGGCGCGGAAAGCGGAATAGACCGGCCGTTCCATCTTTGGCTGCCCGTTCGATCGCGGGGCCGCCTGGATAGCCGAGCCCGAGCAGTTTCGCCGTCTTGTCGAACGCTTCCCCCGCCGCGTCGTCGATCGATTCTCCGAGAATCCGGTAATCGCCGACCGCACGCACATCGGCGAGCAGCGTATGGCCGCCGGAAACCAGTAACGCCAGGAACGGGAAGTCGGGGCGGTCGGCTTCGAGCATCGGCGACAGCAGGTGCCCTTCCATATGATGGACGCCGATCGCCGGTACGTTCCAGGCATGGGCCAGAGACCGGCCGATCGCCGCGCCGGCCAGGAGGGCGCCGGCGAGCCCGGGACCGGCCGTATACGCCACCCCGTGGATCGAGTCCCCTGCCACCCCCAGCGAGCGAAGCACTTTTTGGACCAGGGGCAAGGTCTTGCGGACGTGGTCCCGGGACGCGAGCTCGGGGACGACGCCGCCGTATTCGAGATGCAGGGCGGCCTGCGAATAGCGTAAGTGCCCGAGGAGGCCCGCCTCCGAGTCGTAGATCGCGACGCCGGTGTCGTCGCACGACGTTTCTATGCCCAATACCCGCATGGCGGCATTTTACGGCAGCGGGAGCGCTTCGGGCGCCCCGCGTGTACAAATGTGGGGTTAATGGATAAAATCGCGCCCCTTCCGGCCAATCGGGGCGTGCCCCCGTTTCCCGGCGTTTATCCAAGAACCGTATACCCGATGAGCGAGGTGTAGAGACTCGATGCCTTCAGTCCGCGTTAAAGAAAACGAGCCGTTTGAGCTGGCGTTGCGCCGTTTTCGCCGTTCCTGCGAAAAGGCGGGTGTGTTCACCGAGATGCGCCGGCGCGAGCATTACGAAAAGCCCACCGAGATCCGCAAACGCAAAGCCGCCGCGGCGCGTAAGCGCGAGCAGAAGAAGCTGGCACGCATGAACATGCCCTTCCGGCCGCGCGTGGCGGGATGAGCTTAAAGGACAGGATTCAAGACGACCTCAAGCAGGCGATGCGCGAGAAGAATCAGGCGCGCGTCGACTCGCTGCGCCTGCTGACATCCGCGATCAAGCAGCGCGAAGTGGACGAGCGCATTACGCTCGACGACACGCAGGTGCTCTCCGCCGTCGATAAGCTGATCAAGCGCTCGCGCGAATCCATCGAGCAGTACGGCAAAGGCGGCCGTGACGATCTGGTCGCCAAAGAGCAGGCGGACATCGCCGTCTGGCAAGCCTACCTGCCGCAGCCGCTCACCGCCGCTGAAATCGATCAGCTGATCGGCGAAGCCACGAAGGCCGCGGGCGCTAGCAGCGTCAAGGATATGGGCAAGGTCATGGGCCTGCTGAAACCGAAGCTGCAGGGCCGCGCTGACATCGCCCAGGTTAGCGCTCAGGTTAAGGCCAGGCTCGGCGGCTGATTCTCCCACCGCCCGCCGTTCGGCGCCCCGGTACAGCGGGACAGCGCTAGAATAGGCGCATGACCGGGCGGATCCCCAAGCAGTTCATCGACGAAGTACTGCTGCGGGCCGACATCGTCGAAGTCATCGACGCGCGGGTGCCGCTTAAGAAGGCCGGCAAAGACTACAAGGCCTGCTGCCCGTTCCACGACGAGAAGTCTCCCTCCTTCACGGTCAGCCCGACGAAGCAGTTCTACCATTGCTTCGGGTGCGGCGCGCACGGCACCGCAATCGGCTTCTTGATGGAATACGAGCACATGAGTTTCCCGGAGGCCGTGGAAGAGCTTGCCGGGCGCCTCGGGCTGACGTTACCAAAGGAAGTTCAAACGTCCGCGACCGCGGGCGGTGCGACGGCGCAAATTTTCTCCGTTCTCGAAGAAGCCGCGCGTGTATACCGTGCCCAGTTGCGCGACGCTGCTCGAGCAATCGCGTATCTGAAGGGACGCGGTATCACAGGTGAGATCGCGGCAGCGTTCGGAATCGGCTATGCACCGGACGAGTGGGACTGTCTTACGCGTCTTTTCGGCAAAACGCCGGCGGAACGTGAGACGCTGATTCAGGCCGGCCTCGCCGTTCGCAAAGACGCCGGAGGGTGTTACGACCGTTTCCGTGACCGCATCATATTTCCGATCCACGACTACCGCGGGCGCATCGTCGGGTTTGGCGGCCGAATAATAGATAAAGGTGAGCCGAAATATCTGAATTCGCCCGAGACCCCCGTATTCCACAAGGGCCGCGAGCTCTACGGTCTTTACCGGGCCCGAGAGAGCATACGGAATACCGGCCGGGTTCTGGTGGTAGAGGGCTACATGGACGTGGTAGCACTCGCACAATTTGGTGTGGACAACGCCGTCGCGACGCTTGGGACTGCGACGACGCGCGATCACCTGGAGCGGCTGTTCCGGTTCGCGCCTGAGGTTGTATTTTGCTTCGATGGCGACCGTGCGGGTCGCGAGGCGGCTTGGCGAGCAACCGAAACGGCATTAACGGTGATGCACGAGGGGCGCCAAGCGAGCTTCTTGTTTCTCCCCGAGGGCGAAGATCCGGATACATTGGTGCGCAAAGAGGGCACCGAAGCTTTTAGGGCACGCCTGTCCCGTGCCGTTCCGCTCCCGGATTTTTTCTTTCAATCGCTTGCCAAAGAGGTCGATCTGAATCGGCTCGACGGCCGCGCCCGTCTGGTGGAACTTGGTCGTCCCCTGTTGTCTAAGGTTCCCGCGGGCGTATTCCGGGAAATGATGGTCGATCGGCTCGCCGAGGTGACGGGCGCGAAGCGCGGAGATCTAGCCGGCGCTTTGGGCACCCAGAGCTCAACGGACGGCCGGGCGATGCAAGGCTTCGGCTCATCGCCCAAGTCGCCGCCTTCTGTCGTGCGCCTGGCTGCGGCGCTCCTTATTCAGCATCCCGAGCTCTTCGGACGCATTAGGGATCGCAGGCTTTTTGATGATCTGGACCTACCGGGAATGCCGGTGCTCCGCGCGGTCGTCGACGTTCTCATGAGTCAACCGGGTTTGAACACAGCCGCGATTGTCGAGCAGTTCCGCGATAGTGAGCACCAACAAAGCGTAGCCCGACTTGCAGTTTGGCGTCATTCGGCCTTGGCTGGTGATGTGAGTGCTCAATTTGACGGTGTCATCGCGCGGATGGGCAAAATCGCTATGAAGACACAAACGGATCGCTTGCTGAAGAAACAGCAAATTTACGGTCTAACGCCTGCGGAAAAGGCTGAGTTGACCAGATTACTGGCCGCCCGGATGTCTCCGGCAGCTGAAAAAGGGTATTAGCCTTTTTCCCAGGCACAGCGTTACTTACGCTATAATTTACGGCTTTACTTGGCGCGAACCTATCTTGCAGACGCAAACTGAATACATGGACCAGGAAACCCAACGCTCCCAGCTCAAGAAGCTGATCATTCAAGGCAAAGAGCAAGGCTTTTTGACGTACCGGGAGATCAACGACCATCTTCCCGAAGAAGTTCACGACACCGACCAGATCGAGGCGGTCGTGAACATGATCAACGACATGGGGATCCAGGTGTTCGACGAAGCGCCGGATCCCGATGCGCTGCTGCTCAAGACTGAACCGACCCCTGCCGAGGAAGACGAAGAGGCCGCCGAAGAAGCGGAGCAGGTGCTGGTTTCTGCGGTTGATAGCGAGTTCGGTCGTACGACCGATCCGGTGCGCATGTACATGCGCGAAATGGGCACGGTCGAGCTGCTGACGCGCGAAGGCGAAATCGAGCTCGCGAAACGCATCGAAGACGGCGTTCGCCAGACGACCGAAGCCATCGCCGCGTGCCCTGCGGCGATCGCCGAAGTCGTGCGGATGATGGACCTCGTCGAAGCCGATCAGATGCGGCTCACGGATCTCGTCGTCGATTTCGTCGACCCGAATGCGCCGGATCTGCCGCCGCCCGAGATCAAACCCGCCGCGGCCGCGACGGACGAGCCCGAAACGGACGAAGCGGAGGCCGGATCGAGCGGTGACGCCGAAGAAGAAGGCGGCCCGAGTCGCGAAGAGGCGCTGATCCGCTTTGCGCGCATTCGCAAGCTGCACGCGAACCTGCTCAAGGGGACGGAGAAGCACGGTCACGACAGTCCCGAAGCGCGGCGTGTACAGAAGAAGCTCGCCGATGAGTTCATGCAGATCAAATTCGTCTCCAAGCAGATCAACCGCTTGGTCGAATACGTCCGTTCGCTCGTCGATCAAGCGCGCGGACAGGAAAAGGTCATCATGGACATCTGCGTCGGCAAGGCGCGGATGCAGCGGAAGAACTTCATAAAGATCTTCCCGGGCAACGAAACGAACAAGCGCTGGGTCAAGAAGGCGCAGAAATCGCCCGAGGTGAACGCCGCGATGCTCGAGAGCCACGCGGAAGAGATCATGTCGGCACAGGACAAGCTGCAGCAGATCGAGGAGCGCACGGGTCTGCCGATCGGCGCGCTGAAAGAGGTCAATCGCCGGATGTCGATCGGCGAGGCCAAGGCGCGGCGCGCGAAGAAGGAGATGGTGGAGGCGAACCTGCGTCTCGTCATCTCGATCGCGAAGAAGTACACCAACCGCGGCTTGCAGTTCCTCGACCTGATTCAGGAAGGCAACATCGGCCTGATGAAAGCGGTCGACAAGTTCGAATATCGCCGCGGCTACAAGTTCTCGACGTACGCGACGTGGTGGATACGCCAGGCGATCACGCGTTCGATCGCAGACCAGGCGCGCACCATCCGCATTCCGGTGCACATGATCGAGACCATCAACAAGCTGAACCGCATCTCGCGGCAGATGCTACAGGAGATGGGCCGCGAGGCGACGCCGGAAGAGCTCGCCGAGCGCATGGACATGCCGGAAGACAAAATTCGCAAGGTGCTCAAGATCGCGAAGGAACCGATCTCGATGGAAACGCCGATCGGCGACGACGAGGATTCGCATCTCGGCGATTTCGTCGAAGACGTGAACACCGTTGCGCCGCCCGATGCGGCGACTGGCACCGGCTTGAAGCAGGCGACGATGGAAATCCTGAGCACGCTGACGCAGCGTGAAGCGAAGGTGCTGCGTATGCGCTTCGGGATTGGTATGAACACCGACCATACGCTCGAGGAAGTCGGCAAGCAGTTCGACGTGACGCGCGAGCGGATTCGGCAGATCGAAGCCAAGGCGCTGCGCAAGCTGCGCCATCCGAGCCGCTCCGAGCACCTGCGGAGCTTTCTCGACTGAACGTCAGCGGACCGTGGACAGACAAAAGGGCCGTTTCGGCCCTTTTGTTTTTTGAGGGATTATGGAATCGGATTAGAAAGTGCAATCGGGATTGTGTTCCTCGGCGTGGCAGTTTGCGCACAACAGGACGCACTTATTCGCTTCGGCTAGTGCCGTGTCCCACCGGCGATTAGAGAGAGCCCGGAAATCGAGTTGGAAATCTTTGTTCGCGGGATCGGGGTGATGAAACTCGAGCGCCGCATAATTGTTCCTATATCCGCAACGTCCGCAGCGAGCACCTTTCAAACGAATGAGCGCTAGCTTACGTTCACGACCGCGCCGCTGTTGTGCTTGATAGTTTTGATGCCGGTTATTTGTATCAGCGTTCTTACAAGTACGAGAGCAAAATTTTCGCTGGCGGCCACTAAGTGTTTTGCTGCAGGTCTCGCATCGCTTCATGGTCCCTCCCGCGGATCAGATTATTACATTTGAGGTAATCTGTCTCTTTTGTGCCCATTTGTTACCGAACAGGTAAGACGAGCCGGCCGAAGCTGATAGAATTTGCAGGCGTTGGGCCTGTAGCTCAGCTGGTTAGAGCAGGGGACTCATCTTTACTGGTGCGCTCACACCGAAAGGTGTGAGATGAACGGGACGAATTCAGGGGAACCGCAGCAATCCGGTTGGCGGCAATCCTGAGCCAAGCCGGGAGTGCACTCCCGGACGGTGCAGAGACTACCTGAGGACTACAGTGTCCTTAATGACAGGCATGAGCGTCCCGCGCCCTTACCGATCGACCTGATCGCGGGCGATGAGATAGTCCGCTCCCGCGGGAAACGGCGGAGTAAGCGAATCCCTTGGTCCTAGGTTCGAATCCTAGCGGGCCCACCATTTCTTCGTCGCGGCGCCGAACTATCTTGGCGCCGGCCCGACGTAGAGCGCGCTCGGCCGGATGATGCGATTGTTCTTCCGCTGCTCCACGATGTGGGCGACCCAACCGAAGACGCGCGACGCAGCAAAGCAGGCCGTGAAATAATCCTTGGGCACGCCGAGCGCCAGATAAACAATACCCTTATAGAATTCGAGATTCGCGCGGAGCGCGCGCGTGCGACCCGAAGTCTGCTGAACGAATTCCTTTTCCACCTCTAACAGAGTATCGAACAGCGCTCGATGCTCGCGCGTCTGCGCGATTTCATTCGCGACGACTTTGATTACTCTGGCGCGCGGATCGACCACGCGGTATTCGCGATGCCCCATTCCCATGACGAGTTTCTTCGTCGCGAGGCAATCGGCGACGTAGGCGTGCGCATTGTCGGGCGCGCCGACGGCTTCGGCCATTTCGAGCGCCGCCTGATCGGCGCGGCCGTGGATCGGGCCGTACAACGCGCCGAGCGCCGCGGCCAGTGCGCTTGCCGTTGGCGCCAAAGTCGACGTGACCAGGCGCGCCGCAAACGTGCTGGCGTTGAAGCTGTGATCCAGCTGGAGGATCTGCGTTTGCTCGAATACGTCGACGGCGCTCGCGCCCGGCGCCTGGCCGGTCAGCATGTGTAGGTAGCGTTCGCCGAAGCGGCGCGCGCCCGAGTAGGTCAACGCGCGATTCTGCCGTGTCGCCAGGATCGTGCTGATGGCCGCGGGCAGTCGCGCCGCAAAGACTAGCCCTTGTTCTTCGTCCGACGTACGGCCAGCGGTTCGTGTTGGCTGCTCCATCGTCAGCAGCGGCGCAACGGCCTGCAGGACCTCCATCGGATGCGCATCGCTCTGCGCCAGTCGTGCCAGCTGTTCGGCGATCCACTTTGGCAATTGACCCGCCTGCCACAGGTACTCCTCGAATTGCGCAAGCTGCGTCGCGTTTGGCAATTCGCCGAACACGATCAGATGCGCCACCTCGGCAAAGCGATATTTGGTCAATGACTCAACGGCGTAGCCGCGGTAGTAAAGTTTGCCTCGCTCGCCATCGACATCCGACACGGCTGTCGTATCGGCTACTACGCCCTCGAGTCCTTTCTTGATTTCTACGGATGAACTGACGACTGCGTTCATGGCAGGCTCCCGTTCGGTGACTGTCGGGATAAGGTAGACCCGTGCGATTCCGCCTGCGAGAAAGTCGCAGTGATGGAGGTATTAGCAAACGCGATGGTAGGACGCGTGACACGTGAGGCGAGACGCGACAGAATCTTCGCGAGTCAGCCAATGGAGCGGCTGCTTGGGACGCAGCGGCAGTGAACCGACTCGTTTCGGTCGCATGCTCCAATCAACGAACAACGCGAGTCCACACTATGTCCATCGAACGACACGAAATGCGTTGTTTTCAGGCGGTGATCGAGGCGGGCGGATTCAGCCGCGCGGCGGAGCGTCTGGATTTGTCGCAATCCGCCGTCAGCCAGGCGATCGCCAATTTGGAACATCGCCTGGGCACAAGCCTTTTGCAGCGCGGTACGCCGCCGCAGCTGACGGAGGCGGGACTGCGCCTGATGCGTTTTGTCGAATCCACGCTCAACGAGGAACGCGAAGCGCTGGCCGACATCGCTCGGATCAAGTCCGGCGAGCTCTCGACGTTATCGCTGGCGATTGCACCGTCGGCGAATGCGTATGTCGGCGTGGAATTGTTGAAAGCCTTTAGCGAGCGTAGTCCGCTGACGCGATTGAAAGTAGTGGTCGCGCCCAGTCGCGAAATTGTCTACGGCGTTTCGGAAGGTCGGTGGGAACTTGGATTCGGTCCATTCACACACAACATGCCGAGTCAGTTTGCACGGCACGCTTGTTTTGGCGAGACGCGACGTTTAATGATTGCGGCCAATCACCCCAGTCGCGGGGCGTTGAATCGCGATCCCGCCGGGACTCTGCGCAAGCTGCCTCTGTTGACCTCGTATTTGGATGAGCACGCGCGCCGACCTTCGGGCGAGCGACTGCGCGATGCGTTCGGCGCGGTGTGGGAAGTGAGCCACATGGAATTGCGATTAGCGCTGGTGGCGGACGGCAAGGGTGTGACCTATGTGTCCGACCTGATCGAATCCGAGAAGACGCATGCGGCGACATTGGTTCCGATCGTGGGATTGCCGTTCTCGAGCATTCAACGCCAGGTCGGGGCGTACTACTTGAAGCACCAACCGCTCTCGCAAGCGGGCGCACGCTTCCTCGCCATTTGTCGCGAACGATGGCCGAATGCGCCCCTGGCTGCGTAGTTTGCGATGAGCGCGATCTGATCCGATCTTCCCGCACCGCGTTGCTTTCGGATTCGCAACGGGCTCGAGGCGAATGTCGGCCGAGCGCTTGCTGTCGAACTATTCGAAACATATATCTAGCGACCAGCGTTGATCGTGCAGCGCAACCGATACGGCGTTCGCTATCTCGGAGCCGCCGAGTCGCGTTCGATCGTGCACGCGAACGGCTCCTCGGAGCGTAACGGGATCAACTTGCGTGCTACCACGCGTTCGGATCGCTCGCGCGATCGCTGAAGGCAAATCGCAGCGACATGATCCGGAGAAGGTCGAAACAGCCAGAAGCGCCAGCGCTCGGGATCGTCCGCCAGTGACGGTTGAATATTGACACGTATCCGCCGTGTGTCGGGGAAGTGAAAACTGAACTGATCGAGCGGCAGCGAAAGCCCTTGGCTTCGTGCCTTGATGTACGATTCCTTCAGCACCCAATAGTCGAAGAATCGATCCGGCTGTTCCGCCGCCGGCAAGCGGTGTAACGCCGCGCATTCCTCGGGCGCAAAAAAGCGCTCCGCGATGTCTACCGTCGAGCGGCGCGTTCGAATATTTTCGGTGTCGACGCCCACCTCCATCGCGCGCGTGACGCCGCAGACGATGAGTCCTTCGGTATGCGAGACGTTGAAACGGAGGTTGCAACGCTCGTTGAGTATTTCGGGGCGGCCGTGAGACCCGTCCGCGAAACGCCAGTCCTCGGGCCGCACCGCCGCATAGCGCGAGAGGACCGTACGTACCAAAGCGCGCGTGAGCAGGTGCTGATGGCGATGCTTGGCGAAATGGAAGCGTTGTTCTCGCCGCCGCTCGTCGTCGGTACATAACCGGCGATAGGCCGCGAGCAGCTCCGGCTCGCGTATCTCATCCGGGAAGACCAACCAGAGGTCAATTTGATTGTCAGATAGTGGCAGCAGCATTGGAGAATGAAACGTCGCCGAGCATAACCGCGAAATGGCTGACTAGTGTCGCACGTTCGGGTTAGTGTACAAATGCGCCTTTCCGTGGCGTTCCGCTTTGAGGGACACGAATGCGGGTCTTTGCGTTATCGGACGTGCACATCGATTACGACGCCAACGCTCGCTGGTTGGCCGGGCTGTCGCGTGTCGATTACCAGGATGACGTGCTTATTCTCGCCGGCGATATCTCGGACAACGTCGCTTTGCTCGCGTCCTGCTTCGAGACGGTGGCGCACCGGTTTAAAAAGGTGCTCTATGTCCCGGGCAATCACGACTTATGGGTGATCCGCGACAATCCCCGGCGCTCCTCGTTCGATAAATTCGATCTGGTGCGCGAGCTGGCGCTGAGCTTCGGGTTGTCGCTTACGCCGCTTCGTTTCGATGCGCTCGATATCGTGCCGCTCTTCGGATGGTACGACTATAGCTTCGGCATGCCGTCGCGCGAGTTGCTCGACATCTGGGCGGACTACCGCGCCTGTGTCTGGCCGTGCGATGTCGCGGGAGTCGCTGCTCGATTTGCCGAAGAAAACGCCGCGGCGCTGCAGGTTCGCGGGGGGAACATTATTTCGTGTTCGCACTTTCTGCCGCGCATCGATCTCATGCCGCACTACATACCGCCCGACAAGCGGATTCTCTATCCGGTGCTCGGCACCTCGCGGCTTGAAGCGCAGCTTCGCGCGCTCGGCTCGCGTATTCACGTTTACGGGCACAGTCACGTGAATCGGCAGGTGACGATCGACGGCGTGCGCTACATCAACAACGCGTTCGGCTATCCGAGCGAGACGCGAATCACGGCAAAACAGCTATTGTGCGTTTGGGAGCAATAGCGCGAGATCGAGGTCGCGCCAACAAAAAGGCCGCTTTCGCGGCCTTTTTGTTCACGCGGCTCTCTGCGGGAAATGCTTATTTCTGCCGGACTCCGGTGAATTCGGTTTTCCCCATCATCGTCTCGTACGTTCCCTTCATCGCGTCGCCTTCAACGCTCGCCTGGAACGACACGGGGAAGCTGCCCATCGGCGTCGCCACTTTCGCCGAGAAGCTGACGTTGTCGCCCTCGACTTTGAGCTGTTCGAGCTGCGCGGTTCCGGTGGTGCCGGCGAGGCTGCCGCTGTGGGCATTGTTCTCGCTCTTGATCGCGAGTAGCGGTGTTTGCACGCCAAACGGCGTGTTCATCGTCAGTTTCCAATTTCCAGCAACGCTCATAACTCCTCCTCGGTTCTGCCAGTCGGTGATGATCGGGGCGCGGCGCTACATCGCCGCGCTGGTGTTACTCAGCTCCTTCAGCGCTTCGGCGCGCAGGTCCTTGCGCAATACCTTGCCGACCGGTGTTTTCGGAAGCTCGGGCCGAAAGATGATCTGCTTCGGTATCTTGTATGCGGCGAGGTACTTGCGGCAGTGCTCGCGCAGTGCCTCTTCGTTCAGCGACGGATCCTTCCGAACCACGTAGGCGCGCACCGCTTCGCCGGTGGCCTCATCGGGAACGCCGATGACGCCGGCTTCGAGGACGCCCGGATGTTTGACGATCGCATCCTCGACCTCGTTCGGGTAAACGTTGAATCCGGAGACGATCACCATGTCTTTCTTGCGGTCGACGATATAGAAGAAGCCGTCTTCGTCCATCCGCGCGATATCGCCGGTGTAGAGCCAGCCGTCTTTCAGCACCATCGCGCTCTCGTCCGGCCGTTGCCAGTAGCCGCGCATCACCTGCGGCCCCTTGACGATAAGCTCGCCCTCCGCGCCGACCGGCGCCGGGTTGCCCTGTTCGTCCACGATGCGCACATACGTACTCGCAAACGGAATGCCGATGCTGCCGATCTTCTCCGGCCCGTCGGCTGGATTCGACGTGACCGACGGGCTTGTCTCCGACAGACCGTAGCCCTGATACAGCCGATAGCCCGTCACCTGCTTCCAGCGCTCGGCGACAGCATCTTGCACCGCGGTTCCGCCGCCGATGGTTGTCTTCAGATTCTTCGGCGGGTTTGTGCGGAACCACTCCTCGTTCAGCAAGCCGATGAACAGTGTGTTGACGCCGGTCATGAAAGCGATGTCGAACTTTTCGAATGCCGGTTTGAGATTCGAAACCGGGCGCGGCGAAGGAATCAGGATATTGTGTCCGCCGGCGCGGTATACGACGCCGCCCACCCCGAGCGCGAAGATGTGGTACATCGGCAGCGGCGTTAGCGAGGTACGATTTTCTTCGAGCCGACCCACGACATTGTTGAAGGACTGTTCGATGTTGGCGACGAGGTTCGCGTGCGTCAGCATCGCGCCCTTCGGTCGGCCGGTCGTGCCGCCGGTATATTGCAGCGCGAGAAGATCGTCGAGGCCGACGTCGTTCGGGAGCCGCTTTCCGCTTGCAAGCTGTTTTGCGCCGAGAGCAAGTGCTCGCGTGAATGACATCGACGGCACCGGGCACGCCGGGATCATTTTCTTGAGCTTCTGCACCGTCCGTATCAACAGCTTGCTCACCGGCGGGAAGAATTCGGCGACGCTATTGATCAGCACCGTCTGCACCTGGCTCTTTGGCACGACCGTCGCGAGCTTGTCCGCGAACATGTCGATCATAAGCACCAGCTTCGCGCCCGAATCGTTCAGCGCGAATTCGATTTCCGGGGCGGTGTACAGCGGATTGATGTTGACGATCACGCATCCGGCTTTGGCCGCGCCGAAGAGGAAGATCGGGTAGGCGAGGCAATTCGGACTTTGAATGGCGACGCGATCGCCTTTCTGTAGGCCGAGCTCGAGGCGCAGGTAAGCGGCGAACTCGTCGGTCATCCGGTCGACCTCGGCGAAGGTCAGAGTGCCGGTGGTTCCGTTCGGGAAGCAGGTCGTAAAGGCGGGCGACGTTGCGTATTCACGGCTCGCGTGGGTCACCAGGTCGCCGAGGTTCCGATATTGGATCGCGATATCGGGCTTGGTTGCCCCGGCGTAGTACTTGCTCCAGGGTCGAGAATCGTACGCGTCGAAACTTGCTTTGCGCGGTTTTTTCGTTTCGGTTTGTCCCGCCATTTTGTCTGCCATGGCCCTCTCCTGTGATGTGCTGATCGTCGTTCGACGCGATCCAGCCTGTCGTTATTTTTTAAGTGTCGTTCACTCTCCAACCAGAAAGTCAGCTTCCTTGATCTCGAGCAAATTGCGCGCACCGGATTGGATCGCGGCCGCGTGAGCGCGGCTACGCGGCAGGATGCGCTCGAAGTAAAAGCGCGCCGTTTGGAGCTTCGCTCGGTAGAAGCCCTCGTCGGCCGAACCGGTCGCCAGTTTGGCGGCCGCGGTCCGCGCCGCTGCGGCCCAGAGGTAGGCGAGCGTCGCGTAGCCAGAATACATCAGATAGTCGAACGCGGCGGCGCCGGCCTCGTCCGGGTTTTGCATCGCCGCCATGCCCACCTTCATGGTCATTTCACCCCATTCGGTGTTGATCTGCCGGAGCGGCTCGATCAAGTCTTTCATTGCTGCGTCATCTGCGTGGGCTTTGCAAAATTTGTGGACGATCTTCGTAAAACTCAGCAGCGCTTGTCCTTGGCTTCCCAGGACTTTGCGCCCGAGCAGATCGAGCGCCTGGATGCCGGTCGTTCCCTCGTACAGCGTCGAGATGCGCGCGTCGCGCAGGTTTTGCTCCATCCCCCATTCGGCGATGTAGCCGTGCCCGCCGAACACTTGCATGCCGAGATAAGCGCACTCGACGCCGACCTCGGTGAGAAAACCCTTTGCGATCGGCGTGAGCAACGCGAGCAGCGATTCCGCTTCGGCGCGTTTGGCTTCGTCGGGGCTGCGCGACGCGATATCCACCTGCTTGCCGCAGTAATAGATGAGCGCGCGGCCGCCCTCCGAGAACGCTTTCATCGTGAGCAGCATCCGGCGCACATCGGGATGCACGATGATCGGATCGGCCGGTTTATCGGGTGCCTTCGGGCCGCTCAAGGAGCGCATTTGCAGACGTTCGCGCGCGTACCGCGTCGCGTTCTGAAACGCGACTTCTGCGCTCACCAGCCCTTGCGTCGCCGTGCCGATGCGCGCCGTATTCATGAACGTGAACATACAGGCGAGGCCGCGGTTCGGCGGACCGATGAGATAACCGGTCGCGCCGTCGAAGTTGAGCACGCACGTTGCGTTGCCGTGGATGCCCATTTTGTGCTCGACCGATCCGCACGACAGCTGATTGCGCGCGCCGACGCCGCCGTTTGCACCCGGAAGGAACTTCGGCACGATAAAGAGCGAGATGCCCTTGGTCCCGGCGGGCGCGTCGGGTAGGCGGGCGAGCACGATGTGAACGATGTTGTCCGCCATATCGTGCTCACCGGACGAGATGAAAATTTTCGTTCCGGAAATCTTGTAGCTGCCGTCGGCCTGCGGTTCGGCCTTGGTGCGCAGTATGCCGAGATCGGAGCCGCACTGCGGCTCCGTCAGGCACATCGTGCCGGTCCACTCGCCTGAGACGAGCTTGGGCAAATAGGTCTGCTTCTGCGCGGCGGTGCCATGCGCCTCGATCGTGCGCTTCGCGCCGTTCGAGAGCCCTGGGTACATGGCCCACGCCCAGTTCGCCTCGCCGATCATCTCGCCGAGCGCCATCCCTAAAGATTCGGGCAGCCCTTGACCGCCGTACTCCGCAGACGAAGAGAGCGCGGGCCAGCCGCCTTCGATGTATTGCCGGTACGCTTCCTTGAATCCCGTCGGCGTCTTTACGACGCCGCCTTCGCTCCAGGTGCAGCCTTCGCGATCTCCCACCGCGTTGAGCGGCGCAATGACCTCCTCCGCGAACTTCGCGCCTTCCTCGAGGATGCTTTGCACGAGATCGGGCGTCACTTCCTCCGCGCCCGGGAGCGTTCGATAGTGTTCGGGAAAGTCGAGCAGTTCGTCGCGCGCAAACTGAATGTCGCGCAGGGGAGCTTTGTATTGGGCCATCGTTGAACCTGTCGGTTAGTGCTTAACAGTAAAAATATGCAACGGTCGTTCCGGGAACTGCAAAGTGCGCCGTCGGTTTTACGCCACTTCAAACAAGCCGGCGGCGCCCATGCCTGTCCCGACGCACATCGTGACGACCACGAGCTTGGCCTTGCGACGCTTGCCTTCGATCAGCGCGTGCCCCGTCAGGCGCGCGCCGGTCATGCCGTACGGATGTCCGACGGCGATCGAGCCGCCGTTCACGTTCAGGCGATCGTCGGGGATGCCGAGCTTGTCGCGGCAGTAAATCACCTGCACGGCGAACGCCTCGTTCAGCTCCCACAAGTCGATGTCGTCCACCGTGAGCCCGTGGCGCTTGAGGAGTTTCGGCACCGCGTACACGGGACCGATGCCCATCTCGTCCGGCTCGCAACCGGCGACGGCAAAGCCGCGGAAGATCCCGAGCGGCTGAAGGTTGCGGCGCTGTGCTTCCTGCGCGCTCATCAGCACGCAGGCGGAGGCGCCGTCGGAGAACTGACTTGCGTTTCCTGCCGTGATCACGCCGCCCGGCAAGGCGGAGCGGATTTTCGACACGCCCTCGAGCGTCGTGTCCGGGCGGATACCTTCATCCGCGGCGACGGTCACTTCGCGCGTGATCATCGCGCCGGTCGCCTTGTCGTTCGTCGCCATGATCGTCGTCATCGGAGCGATTTCATCCTTGAACTTGCCGGCGTCGCGCGCGGCCGCGGCGCGCAGTTGGCTGCGCACGCCGTATTCGTCCTGCTTGTCTTTCGGAATCTGGTACCGCTTCGCGACCGTCTCCGCGGTCTGCAGCATCGACCAGTAAAGCGCCGGTTTGTGTTCCTTCAGCCATTCTTCCTGAATGTATTTCGTATTCACGTTGCCCTGAACCGTCGAGATCGACTCGACGCCGCCGGCAACGACGATGGGCGCCTTGTCCACGATGATGGACTGCGCGGCCATGGCGATGGCTTGCAGCCCCGCTGAGCAGAAGCGGTTCACCGTCACGCCGCCGACGCTGACCGGGAGCCCGGCGCGCACGGCGGCCATGCGCGCCACGTCGTTGCCCTGCGATGCTTCGGGCAGCCCGCAGCCGAAGATGACGTCGTCGACCTCGCCGCCTTCGATCTTGGCGCGTTCGACGGCGTGCTTGATGACGTGGGCGGCGAGCGTTGCGCCGTGGGTGAGATTGAACGCGCCACGCCACGACTTCGTCAGCGGCGTGCGGGCGGTCGATACGATGACTGCTTCGGTCATGTTGGTTCTCCTGCTCGAGCGTGCGGTGACGTGCGCGCTCAGTTGAAGGTCTTGCCCGCGTCCGCGAGCTTCGCGAGTAACGGTGCCGGCTGCCAGAACCGCGTATCGGTATACGGATTGGCCGCGAAGCTCTCCATTGAGCGGACCACGTTCATCAGTCCCATCACGTCGGCGTAGAGCATCGGGCCGCCGCGGTGGATAGGGAACCCGTAGCCCATCAAATAGACGAGATCGATATCGGAGGCGCGCTGCGCGATGCCCTCGTCGAGGATGCGCGCGCCTTCGTTTACGAGCGCGTAGACGCAACGCTGCACGATTTCTTCATCGGCGATCTTGCGCGACTTGACCCCCTGTTCCTTGCGGCAGGTCTCGATCACTTCGTCGACGATCGGATCGGGCAGCGCATCACGTCGGCCGGGCTCGTAGCGATAGAAGCCGGCGCCGGTCTTTTGGCCGAAGCGACCCATCTCGCAGAGCCTATCGGCGATCACGGCCTTCGGCATGCTCGGGTTTTCCGCGTACTTGCGTTTGCGCACCGCCCAACCGATGTCGCCGCCGGCGAGATCCGCCATCTTGAACGGACCCATGGCAAAGCCGAATTTCTCGATCGCATCGTCGATTTGTTTGTGCGATGCGCCTTCGGTCAACATCGTCATCGCTTCGCGCACGTACATCCCGACCATGCGGTTACCGATGAAGCCGTCGCAGACGCCGGAAAGAACCGCGGTTTTCTTGATCGTCTTCGCGATTTTCATCGACGTAGCGAGGACGTCTTTCGCTGTCTTGGCGCCGCGGACGACTTCGAGCAGCCGCATCACGTTCGCGGGGCTGAAGAAGTGCAGGCCGATGACGTCCTGCGGGCGCTTGGTGAAGGCCGCGATCTTGTCGATGTCGAGCGTCGAGGTGTTGCTGGCGAGGATCGCACCCGGCTTACACACCTCGTCGAGCTTGCGGAACACCGCTTCCTTCACGCCCATTTCCTCGAAGACCGCTTCGATCACGAGATCGACGTCCTTGAAGTCGTCATAAGAGAGCGTGGGCTTGAGCAGGCCGATGCGGCTCTGCGCTTTGTCCGCCGTGAGCTTGCCCTTCGTCACGCGGTCTTCGTAGATCTTGCGGATGGCTTTGACGCCGCGGTCGAGCGCGTCCTGCTTCGCTTCCATCATCACGACGGGGATTCCGGCGTTGAGGAAATTCACCGCGATGCCGCTGCCCATCGTGCCGGCACCGACGACGCCGACTTTGCGGATGTCGCGCGTCGGCGTCTCTTCCGGTACGTCGGCGATCTTCGATGCCGCCCGTTCGGCGAAGAAAATGTGCCGCAGCGCCCGCGACTCGTCGCTCATCAGCAATTGCGAGAACGCGTCGCGCTCGACTTTCATGCCTTCCTCGAAGCTTTTCGTCGCGGCCGCCTCGACGGCGTCGACGCACTTGAGCGGCGCCGGAAAATTCTTCGCCATCTGACCGACGCCCAGACGCGCCCACAGGAAAAAGGCTTCGGGCTTCGGGTGCGTCACTTTCATGTCGCGCACGCGCTTGAGCGGCATGTTATCGTTGATCACCTTGTCCGCGAGCGCCAGGGCGTCTTTGAGCAGATCGCCTTGCGAGTACTGATCGAAGAGCGCGCTTCCCATGAACATGCCGGCCGGGACCGATTCGCCCGAAACGATGAGATTGAGCGCGGGTTCGAGGCCGATCGCACGGGGCAGCCGCTGGGTACCCCCGGCTCCCGGAAGCAGGCCGAGCTTCACCTCGGGCAGGGCCACTTGCGTATCGGGTTTGGCGATCCGGTAGTGGCACGCGAGCGCGAGCTCCAGGCCGCCGCCCATGCAGGTGCCGGCGATGGCGGCGACGACAGGTTTCTTTGCAGTATCGAGAAAATTGATGACAGTGTGCAGGTTCGGCTCGGCGAGCATCTTTGGGGTGCCGAATTCGCGTATATCGGCGCCGCCCGAGAACAGCTTGTCGCTGCCCATGATGACGATCGCTTTGGCGTTGCTGTCCGCTTCCGCCCGCCGGATGCCCTCCACGATGCCACGGCGTACGTCGTAGCCGAGGCCGTTGACCGGTGGATTGTCGATGCGGATCACGGCTACCCTACCGTGCAATTCGTACTGGGTGGTCATGTCTGTTCCTCGATCGTTAGCTGAATGGCTGGGTCGGAGCGGGCGCCGTTATCTATACGCGATACGCGCGAGCCGGGAACGCATCGCCGCTTGGTGCACCTGTCATTAATGCGGCTTGGTCACATCCATGTGGTCGATCTCCTCGTATTGAGGAAAATCCGACGGTTTGAATTCGAGAGCCATACACAATTGCACTGCGGTGCCATACACTAGTGCATCTTGTATGCGACGTCAATCATTACGGTGATGCATGGCAAACGATACAGCTTCTTCGCTCGTAACGAAGCCGTCCGATCGGGAGCAACTCAGTCGGGATGCGTGGCTCGATGCCGCCGCGACGGCAGTTGCTGAGGGCGGCTTCGACAACGTTCGTGTGTTAACGCTCGCAAAGCGGCTGGGCGTCACGCGCGGAAGTTTCTATTGGCACTTTCAGGATCACGCCGAGTTAGTCACCAGTTTCCTCGACCGCTGGCGCGATCGTCGTCTGCGGGAGCTTGTTCACTTGAAGCCCGCAAGCAAAGACATCGAGACGGAAGTTCATCGCATCGTGCATATGCTCTTGAGCGAACCGGCGCGGACGACGCGGCGCATGCGCATCGAACTGGCCGTGCGGGATTTCGCACGACGCGAGCCGTATGCCGCCAAAATTGTGGCTGAGGTCGACGCGGCGCGGGTTGCCCAAACGGCGTCGCTCCTGCAGAACGTGACCGGTAACGCGCAACGAGCGCGCGACCTCGCGCTCCTCTTCTACATCGCGACTATTGGAGCCCAAGTGGTCTTGACCGCATCGCATGAAGGCGAAGAGGCGATTGTGCGTATGGAACGCCTGATTGCTGAAATCCTGGCGGCCAAGGGCTGTCTGGGCGAGGCGTGACGGCTGCGGGATAGGCGCCTCGCGTGTTCTCGTTCAAGACGAATGCTTTTAGCGCTTGCCTATGGGTGTTCCGCCGCTGAAACCGCTATAGTGCTCGCACTACTACCATAACGCGGAGGCCGGCGGCGCCGCGGGCGTTGAGCGCTCGGCTCCAATAAGAACCGTCGTGCACACCTCGCTCAACCTCAACCAGCGACAGCAAGAGCTTCTCGCCTGGGTTCAGCGCGAAGGCTTCGCCTCGGTCGAAGCATTGGCCGGTCATTTCAAGGTCACGCATCAAACGATTCGTCGGGATATCAACCGTCTCGCGGATCTCAAACTGATTCGTCGTTATCACGGTGGAGCCGGGTTGCCGTCGAGCGTCGAGAACATGGCGTACTCGATGCGCCAGGTTCTGTTTCATGAGGAGAAGCGCCGAATTGCCCGACTCGTGGCGGAGCAGATCCCGAACAACGCGTCCTTATTTATAAATATCGGTACGACGACCGAGGAAGTGGCGAAGGCACTGTCCCGTCACAGCGGCCTGCGGGTCATCACGAATAACCTCAACGTCGCGAACGTGATGTCCGGCAATCCGGACAACGAAGTCATCGTCGCGGCCGGCGTCGTGCGCGCGCGCGACAAGGGCATCACCGGCGAGGCGACGATCGATTTCATCCGGCAGTTCAAGGTCGACTTTGGCGTGATCGGCATTTCGGGTATCGAGCTCGACGGTACGTTGCGCGACTTCGATTACCGCGAAGTGCGGGTTGCCGAAGCGATCATTGCGCAGTCCCGCACGGTTTATTTGGTCGCCGATCATTCGAAGTTCGGCCGCCCCGCGCTCGTCCGGCTGGGGCATATGTCACAGGTGCACGCGCTCTTTACCGATCGGCCACCCCCGGAAGCGATGGCGGGGGTTTTCGCCGAAAGCGGAACGGTCGTGCACGTTCCAACCTGATCCGACGCCCCTACCCTCTGGGTTTTCTTGGCCTCAACCGCTTGTTCCGGCATGGCATGTCGGGTATGTTTCGTTTTCGAACATCGAATGATCGTTTACGGTCATTTCGGGTCGCTTTTAGAACATACAAAAGATCCACACGAGCCCGGAGTGCGATGGCGGCGGTCCCGGAGTACGACGTTCTGGTTGTGGGCGGCGGAATCAACGGTATTGGAATCGCGCGCGACGCGGCCGGTCGCGGCCTATCGGTGTTGCTGTGCGAGCAAGATGATTTAGCTGCCCACACGTCCTCGGCCAGTACCAAGCTCATCCACGGCGGACTGCGATATCTCGAGCACTACGAGTTCAACCTCGTGCGCAAAGCTTTACAGGAACGCGAGGTTTTGTTGCGCGCCGCCCCGCACATTATCCGGCCGCTGCGTTTTGTCATGCCGCACAACGCCGCGCTACGGCCGGCTTGGTTGATCCGTTTGGGCCTGCTTTTTTACGACCATCTCGGGAAGCGCGAATTGCTGGCCGGGTCGACGGGCATCGACCTCGCCGCCAGCCCTTTGGGGCAGCCGCTGCGCTCCGGCATCAAGCGAGGATTCGTTTATTCGGATGCCTGGGTCGATGACGCGCGCCTGGTTGTACTGAACGCCATCGACGCGTCGGAACGTGGCGCCACCGTGCTGCCGGGGACGCGCTTCGTTTCAGCGACGCGCGGCGCCGACCGCTGGGATGCGGCACTGCAACCAAGCGACGGCGGTGCGTCGCGCCGCGTGCGCGCGCGAACGCTCGTCAACGCCGCCGGCCCGTGGGTGGTTCACCTGCTGCGCGATGCGCTCGGTATTCCACCGAAGCGCAGTCTGCTCATGGCGAAGGGGAGTCACATCGTCGTACGCAGACTGTTCGAGCACGACCACGCTTACATTCTGCAAAATCCCGACAAGCGCATCATCTTCGCGATTCCCTACGAGCACGACTACACGCTGGTCGGCACGACCGACGTGGCGTTCGACGCCGACCCCGCGCGGCCGGCGATCTCCGCGCAGGAAACCGATTACCTCTGTGCGATGGCGAATCACTACTTCAAGCGCCAGATCGGACCGGGCGACGTGGTGTGGAGCTATTCGGGCGTGCGACCGCTGCTCGAGGAGGAGGCTGCCGATCTCTCGGCGGTCACGCGGGACTATGCGCTCGAATACGACGCCGGTCCCGATCGCGCGCCGCTGCTCTCGGTCTTCGGTGGAAAAATCACGACGTACCGGCGACTCGCGGAGGAGGCGTTGGACCTGCTCGCGCCGGCGCTCGGCGGCGTGCGGCCGGTGTGGACGGCGCGAGCACATCTGCCCGGCGGCGATATCGCGAATGCCGACTTCGAAGCGTTCGCGCTCCGCGTCGGCAGGCAATATCCCTGGCTTCCGCCGGCTCAGTGTCGGCGTTACGCACGCGCCTACGGGACGCGCATCGAGCGGCTGATCGGCGGTGCATCCAGTGTCGCGGGCCTCGGGGAAAACCTCGGCGACGGAATTTTTGAAGCGGAGGTGGATTATTTGGTGAAACACGAGTGGGCGCGCACCGCCGACGACATCCTTTGGCGCCGCTCGAAACTGGGTCTGCACGTCACAACCAAGACTGCGCAGCAGCTGGCGAATGCGCTCCCCGCTTTCGTCACTGCTCACCAAAAACAAGAAATCCGCCATGCGACTAACGCTTGAGCACCTCAGCCATCGAGTCGGGGCGGAACCGTACCTCTACGATCTCGACCTGACGCTACAGGACGGATCGCTCAACGTGCTGCTCGGACCGACGCAGTCCGGCAAGACATCGCTGCTGCGCATCATGGCGGGCCTCGATCGCCCCACGAGTGGGCGGGTGCTGATCGACGGGAGCGACGTGACCGGCGTCAGCGTGAGGCGTCGCAACGTGGCCATGGTGTATCAGCAGTTCATCAACTATCCGTCGCTCACGGTGTACGACAACATCGCTTCGCCGCTGCGGCAGAAGAAAGCGTTGGGCGCGCGCGACATCGATCAGAAAGTCCGGTCCACCGCGCAAATGCTCCGTATCGATCACTTGCTCGAACGGTTGCCGGCCGAGCTTTCCGGCGGCCAACAGCAGCGTACCGCGATCGCCCGCGCGCTCGTGAAAGACGCGGAGTTGCTGCTGCTCGATGAGCCGCTGGTGAATCTCGACTACAAGCTGCGCGAGGAACTGCGTGAAGAGCTGCGGTCGCTCTTTGGTAGTGGCCGGACCACGGTGGTTTACGCGACGACCGAGCCGCAGGAGGCGTTGATTCTCGGCGGCCACACCGCCGTGCTCGATGCCGGGCGCGTGCTGCAATTCGGCCCGGCGCTCGCGGTTCATCATCGTCCGAGCAACATGCGCGTGGCCGAGGTATACAGCGACCCGCCGATCAATTTCATTCCGCTGCACATCGACGGCGACTCGTGCCGCATTTCCGAGGACGCACGGTTTCCGCGGCCCGAGCACATGCGCGGGCTGGTAAGCGGACTGTATCGCGCCGGCATTCGTGCCCATCACGTTGCCGTCGGCGGGGCGGCGGTTGCGACGGTCCCTGCAATCGTACAGCTCGCCGAGATCAGCGGCTCGGAAACCTTTGTCCACGCCCGCCACGGCGAGCTATCGCTCACCGCGCAACTTGCCGGCGTGCACGACTACCGGCTGGGTGAGCGGGTCACGCTCCACTTTGATCCGGCGCGTTTGTTCGTGTTCGACGATTCCGGCGCGCTCGTCGCTGCGCCGCGGCACTCCGCATTCGATCGGAAGGTGGCGTGATGGCGCACATCGAGTTCAAGCGGCTTGGCCACACCTATCACCCGAACCGCCACGGTCCGCAGAACTATGCGCTCGCTCCGACCGATCAGGTATGGCAGGACGGCGGCGCCTACGCGCTGCTCGGACCTTCCGGCTGCGGCAAGACGACGTTGCTGAACATTATCTCCGGCCTGCTCGAACCGAGCGAGGGACAAGTGCTGTTCGACGGTCGCGACGTCACGCGGCTTGCGACCGCGCATCGCAACATTGCGCAGGTTTTCCAGTTTCCGGTCATCTACGACACCATGACGGTATTCGACAACCTCGCCTTTCCGTTGCGCAACCGCGGCGGCAAGGAAGACGAGGTGAAGCGCCGCGTGGAACAGGTCGCCGAGATGCTCGAACTGAGCGCGCACCTGAAGCAGCGCGCCGCCAATCTCTCCGCCGATGCCAAGCAGAAGATCTCGCTCGGGCGCGGACTCGTGCGTAAAGACGTGGCGGCGATCCTGTTCGATGAGCCGCTCACTGTCATCGATCCGCACTTGAAGTGGACGCTGCGGCGCAAGCTCAAGCAGATCCATCAGGAGTTCAAGCTGACGCTGATCTATGTCACCCACGATCAGACCGAAGCGCTGACGTTCGCCGACCAGGTCGTCGTCATGTACGAGGGGCGGATCGTGCAATGCGGCACGCCGCAGGAGCTGTTCGAGGCGCCGGCGCACGCTTTCGTCGGCCATTTCGTCGGCAGCCCCGGGATGAATTTCCTTCCGTGCACCCTCGACGGCGAAGCCGGCATCGTGAACGGGACGCGCATTGCGCTCGCCGAAGGCCTCGCCGACAAAGCGCGCCGTCGCGGCGGCAAGTTGCAAATCGGTGTGCGGCCTGAATTTCTCAAGCTCGATCCCGCGCCACGTGCCGAGGCGCCGGCAGTGAAGGTCGAGAACGTCGAGGAGCTCGGCAACTACCGGGTCGCGACGGTGCGGCTGGGTGAGCAGCGGCTGCGGGTCAAAGTGCCGGAAGATCAGGAGGTGCCGCGCGAGTCGGCTTATCTGGTTATGAGCCCGTCGCTGACGAAGCTCTACGCGGACGGCGTCCTGATCGGCTAACGAGGCGAACGATGCTCAAGACCTACGACAACAGAGCCTGGTTTCTCGTCCTGCCCGTTTTCGTGATCGTCGCCTTCAGCGCCATCATTCCGCTGATGACGGTGGTCAACTACTCCGTGCAGGACATTCTTGGTCCCGGGCAGCGCGTTTTCGTCGGCACCGACTGGTTCCGCGATGTCCTGCACGACACCCGGCTGCAGGAGGCGCTGTGGCGGCAGTTTCTATTCTCGGGATTGGTGTTGCTGATCGAGATACCGCTCGGCGTCGCGATCGCGCTCGCGATGCCGCGCAAGAGCGGCTGGGCGACGTCGCTCACGCTCGTGCTGCTCGCGCTGCCGCTGCTCATTCCGTGGAACGTCATCGGCACGATCTGGATCATCTTCACGCGCCCGGATATCGGCCTGCTCGGCTACGGCATCAACAACCTGGGTATCGAGTTCGACCACACGGCCGCGTCGCTCGACGCGTGGATCACCGTGATGGCGATGGAAGTGTGGCACTGGACGCCGCTCGTCGCGCTGCTCGCTTACGCAGGCCTGCGCGCCATTCCGGACGCTTACTATCAGGCGGCACGGATCGACGGCGCTTCGTCCTGGGCGGTGTTCCGCTACATCCAACTCCCGAAGATGCGCGGCGTGTTGACGATCGCGGTGCTGTTGCGCTTCATGGATAGCTTTCTCATCTACGCCGAGCCGTTCGTGCTGACCGGCGGCGGTCCGGGCAACTCAACCACCTTCCTCTCGATTCATCTCGTGAAGATCGCGGTCGGTCAGTTCGACGTCGGTCCGGCGGCCGCATTCTCCATCATTTACTTCCTGATCGTGCTGCTGTTCAGCTGGGTGTTTTACCAAGTCCTGCAGCGCGTCGGCACGGGAGACAGGCGATGAGCGCACCGGAGCAGGAAGCGTTCGCCGAGCGCGGCGCCGTGCCGGCCGCGGCGCGGCCGGACGCCGCCGCCGAACGCGCCCGCCGCCGCGGCATAAAAATCGAAAAACGGGCGATTGGCCTCATCATCTATATCGGCCTGTTGCTGCTGCCGATTTACTGGATGCTCAATATGTCGCTGCGCACCAATGCCGACATCCTCGCGCAGTTCTCGCTGTATCCGACGGCGCCAACGCTCGACAACTATCGCGCGATTTTTAACGACCCCTCGTGGTACTCGGGTTATATCAATTCGTTCATCTACGTCAGCATGAACACGGTCATCTCGCTGCTGGTCGCGCTGCCCGCGGCGTACGCGTTCTCGCGCTACCGCTTTCTTGGCGACAAGCACATGTTCTTTTGGCTGCTCACCAACCGCATGGCGCCGCCGGCGGTATTCTTGCTGCCGTTCTTTCAGCTGTACTCGACCTTCGGCTTGATCGACACGCACATCGCGGTCGCGCTCGCTCATTGTCTCTTCAACGTGCCGCTCGCCGTTTGGATACTGGAAGGGTTCATGTCGGGTGTGCCGCGGGAGATCGACGAGACCGCGTATCTAGATGGCTACTCGTTTCCAAAATTCTTCATCGCGATCTTTTTGCCGCTGATCCGCGCCGGGGTCGGCGTGACGGCGTTCTTCTGTTTCATGTTCTCGTGGGTCGAGCTGCTGCTCGCGCGCACGCTCACGACCACGGAAGCGAAGCCGATCGCCGCCGTGATGACGCGCACGGTGAGCGCCACCGGCCTCGACTGGGGGCTGCTCGCCGCCGCCGGCGTGCTCACGATCGTCCCCGGCGCGCTCGTCATCTATTTCGTCCGCAACTACATGGCGAAAGGCTTCGCGCTCGGTCGCGTATGAAGGAGGCTGCATGAGCTTCGAGTGGATGGCATGGACGCTTCCGACGGCGATTTTCTTCATCGTCATCGCCCTGATTCTCGTCGCGATGACCGCGTGGCAGATCGTCGCGCCGAGCCCCGAGCGGCGCGGCTTCCTGCCGTTGCCGACGACACCCGGCGACCGGTTGTTCGTCGGCCTGCTCGTTACGGCCTATCTGCATCTCGCGTGGATCGGCCTTACGCAGGCGAGTCTTTGGATCATCTTCGCGATTTCACTCGTATGGATGGCCGTCGTCATGAAATGGGGTTGAACGACGAGTCCAGGCGGATATTGGGCGGCAAGATTTCAAGCGCGCCGTCCGGTGGCGAGGCCTTCAACACCGGATAGCGTGTGCCGGGAAACCGGTTTGCGATCGAAGGCCACTACGGAGGAACCGAAATGAACGCCACAACCAGCAGTACAAAGTTCGGCAGGGTCCTCTTGAGCTGCGTCGTCGCGTTTGCGCTGGTGGCCTTATCGAGCTCGGCCAGCGCCGACATGGCGGCGGCGAAGAAATGGGTCGACAAGGAGTTCCAGCCCTCGACTCTTTCCAAGGAACAGCAGCTCAAAGAGATGGAGTGGTTCATCAACGCGGCGAAGCCTTTCAAGGGCATGCATATTCGTGTGGTGTCCGAAACCATCCCGACGCACGAGTATGAATCGAAGGTGCTCGCCAAGGCGTTCGAGGAGATCACCGGCATCAAAGTCACGCACGACCTCATCCAAGAAGGCGACGTGATCGAAAAAATTCAGACGCAGTTCCAGACCGGAAAAAATCTCTACGACGCCTGGATCAACGATTCCGATTTGATCGGTACGCACATCCGCTACCCGTATGTCGTGAACCTGACGGACTGGATGGCGGGCGAAGGCAAAGACGTGACGCTTCCGACACTCGACGTCAACGACTTCATCGGGAAGTCGTTCACGACCGGTATCGACGGCAAGCTCTATCAGTTGCCGGATCAGCAGTTCGCGAACCTCTATTGGTTCCGCAAAGACTGGTTCGATCGGCCGGACCTCAAGGAAAAGTTCAAGGCGAAGTACGGCTACGAGCTCGGCGTGCCGGTGAATTGGTCGGCGTACGAAGACATCGCCGAGTTCTTTACCAACGATGTGCGCGAAATCGACGGAAGAGCGGTGTACGGCCACATGGACTACGGCAAGAAAGCGCCCGATCTCGGCTGGCGCTTCACCGACGCGTGGCTCTCGATGGCCGGCGTCGGCGACAAGGGCCTGCCGAACGGCAAGCCGGTGGACGAATGGGGCATTCGCGTCGAAGGCTGCCGCCCGGTCGGTTCGAGCGTGAGCCGCGGCGGCGAAGCGAACGGTCCGGCCGCGAAGTATGCCCTGCGCAAGTATCTCGATTGGCTGCGCAAGTACGCGCCGCCGGGAGCGCTCGGCATGGACTTCTATCAGTCGCTGCCGAGCCTCGCCAAGGGCAACGTCGCGCAGCAGATTTTCTGGTACACCGCGTTCACGGCCTCGATGGTCGAGCCGAAGAGCAAAGGCAACAATACCGTGGACGACAAAGGCATGCCGCTCTGGCGCATGGCGCCCTCGCCGCATGGTCCGTACTGGCAGAACGGTGTGAAGATCGGGTATCAGGACGCGGGCTCATGGACGCTGCTGAAGAGCACGCCGGTGGATCGGCGCAAAGCGGCGTGGTTGTACGCACAATTCACGGTGTCCAAGACCGTTGACGTGAAGAAGTCGCACACCGGCCTAACATTCGTTCGGGATAGCACGATCCGTCACCAGTCGTTCACCGAGCGCGCCCCGCGGCTCGGCGGCTTGGTCGAGTTTTATCGCAGCCCGGCGCGCGTCGCCTGGACGCCGAGCGGCACGAACGTACCCGACTACCCGAAGCTCGCGCAGCTATGGTGGCAGAACATCGGCGAGGCCGTGTCGGGATCGGTGACGCCCGAAAAGGCGATGGACAACCTGGCCGAGGAAATGGACAAGGTGATGGCGCGTATCGAGCGCTCCGGCGCGCAAGGCGAGTGCGGGCCGAAGCTCAATCAGCCGCAGGCCGAGGACAAATGGCTTGCGCCGGGCCGTGCGCCGCACGCCAAGCTCGCGAACGAAAAGCCGAAGGGCGAGACGGTTCAGTACGAAAAGCTGCTACAGGCATGGAAGGAAGGCCGCGCAATGTGACGCCACGGCGAAGCGGGCGAGGCGTGACGCGGGGCGCGGCGATTCAGCCGCGCCCCTTTTTCTTGGCAGCTCTCGATCGCCGGCGTACTTCGCCGGTACGCTGTGATCATATGTTTGGCTCGCAGATAATAGTCGCCACCGGAACGAGGCTCTGAGACATGACCTATCTACTCGCACTCGATCAAGGTACGACCAGCTCGCGGGCAATCGTGTTCGACGATCGCGGCGCCATCGTCGCGATGGCCCAGCAGGAGTTCCGGCAAATCTTCCCGGCGCCCGGCTGGGTCGAGCACGATCCGCTGGAGATCTGGCAATCGCAACTCCAGGTCGCGCGCGAAGCGCTCGCGCAGGCCGGTCTCGCTGCTCGGCAAATCGCTGCGATCGGAATCGCCAATCAACGCGAAACCACGGTGGTGTGGGAGCGCGCGACCGGCCGGCCGATCTGCAACGCGATCGTATGGCAGGATCGGCGCACCGCGGATCGGTGCGAGGCGTTGAAAGCCCGCGGGCTGGAAACGACGTTTCGTGCCAAGACTGGACTCGTTCTCGATCCGTACTTCTCGGGGACCAAGCTCGCGTGGATGCTCGACAACGTACCGAATGCGCGCGCTCAGGCGGAAGCGGGCAAGCTTGCCTTCGGTACCGTCGACGCGTGGTTGGTATGGAATCTCACCGGTGGACGGCGGCATGTGACGGACGTCAGCAACGCGTCGCGCACGTTGTTGTTCGACATCCGCGCGAACCGCTGGGACGACGAGCTTCTCGGCCTACTCGGAATTCCGCGCGCGCTGCTGCCCGAGGTATTACCTTCAAGCTACCGGTACGGCGAAACGGAAGCGGATCTTTTCGGCGTGCCGTTGCTTATCGGCGGGATCGCTGGCGATCAACAAGCGGCGCTTTTCGGGCAGGCCTGTCACGAGCCCGGCATGGCGAAGAGCACGTACGGCACCGGATGTTTCATGCTGATGCAGACCGGCGCGGAGGCGAAGACATCGGCGCACGGTTTGGTGACGACGGCGGCCGCACAGCTTCAAGCAACGCCTCGCTATGCGCTCGAGGGGAGCGTTTTCGTTAGTGGCGCAGTCGTGCAGTGGCTGCGCGACGGTCTCGGCGTCATCAAGCGTTCGGTAGACATCGAAGCCTTGGCGCTTTCGGTGCCCGACAGTGGAGGCGTCCATTTCGTTCCGGCCTTCACCGGTCTCGGCGCGCCTTACTGGGACCCGCACGCACGCGGTGGCATATTCGGGCTCACGCGCGGAACGACGGCGGCGCACATTGCGCGCGCGGCGGTCGAGTCGATTGCGTATCAGGCGGCGGAACTACTCGGTGCGATGGAGGCGGACGCCGGGCACGCCATCGCAGAGCTTCGCGTAGACGGCGGAGCGGCGGCCAATAACCTGTTGCTCCAATTTCAAGCAGACCTGCTCGGCGTTCGGGTGGTTCGTCCTCGTGTGCTCGAAACGACCGCGCTTGGTGCTGCATATCTTGCCGGGCTGGCAGCTGGAGTGTGGTCGAATGTCGCGGAGTTGGCGCGATGCTGGCAGGCTGAACGCGCATTCGACCCGCAGATGAATCGCGAAGCGGCACAACAGCTTCTGGCGAGCTGGCGTCGCGCTGTCGAACGCGTCCGCTCTCGCCACTGACCGTTCGATTCGACCGGTCGCGCCGGCTCACCGCTGACTTTTCGCGACATTCTTGCCCCATTTGTATGCAATCGAGCCGGGAGCCGCACGGCCTCGAATTCGTTAAACGCGGCGTCTCCAATCCTGTAAATCCAATAAGATTCAAAGCATTCTCTGTGTTTCGCCATGCAGGATTGCGTCGTTGTGGTGTCGGCCTATCAAAAATGGCTATATTTCTTCAAGCTAATTAGATTGTTACGACCGCGTACCCGTTCATTGCGGGGTTCCCGAGGAGCAACGATGACGCTGAGTGAGAAGCTGCAGCAGGAGAGTGCGGTGGAGCTGGGGAAGTTTGCCGTTTCACCTCTCATCAGCAGGCTCGCTGTTGGGACACTGGATAAAGAACGGTACGAGGAGTTTCTTAACGATCTCTACCACGTTGTTTGGCATTTCTGTCCGATCATGGCGTTGGCGGCGTCGAAGTGTGGGGACGCTTATGAAGGTCTACGATACTTCTTATATACGCGCATCGAGGACGAGAAGGGTCATGAGCGCTGGGTTCTGGAGGACTGCGAAGCAATCGGAGGTGCGCAGTTCGCCCGTGGGGTCAAGAACGGTCGCCCGCGCCCGGAGATCCAAGGAATGATCAGCTTCAACTACTGGGTCTGTGAGCGCGAACACCCGAGCGGCGTACTCGGGATGATATACACGCTCGAAGCGATCGCGTCCCGGCTCGCCGGCCGCGCCAGCGCCGGCGTGGCGAAAGCGCTCGGTCTCTCGCTGAACCCTCCGGTCGGCGTCAAATTCCTCGCCACGCACGGCCCTATGGATAACGACCATTTGCGCGAACTCGATGAGATTCTCAAGGAAATCGACGACCAAGCTGGCGCCACGGTCGTCAACGCTCTGAAGTTGAATTTCCGGCTGTTCGGCGCTGCATTCGGATAGCGGAATATTTTTTCGCGGCGGCCGGTAAGGCACGAAAGTGGCTAGGAGTTCAGCATGAGTAAAGCTTTCGAGCGGCTGCTGCAGATCTTGCCGCTGCAGCAGATGATGCTGGGGACTGCAGCAAGGCGCTACGACGAGCTGGGCCGCGAGCGCGGCCAGGCAGCCATTCGCGTGATGATCGTATTTTTTGGCATCACGTACCTTGTTATCCGCCACTACCCGATGAGCCTAAAACTCGGCCCACCGCTGTGGTTGGTTTTTTTGGTCGGCTATCTTGCCGTGTCAGTCGCTATTTTAGTGCTTACCCTGCAAGACACCGTGGTGTCAGCGAGGCGGCGTTTGGCTACTAACATAGCCGATATCGTGGCCGTTACGTACGCGATGATCTCGACGGGTGAAGCGGGCATCCCGCTATTTGTGCTGTATCTATGGATAACGCTGGGCAACAGACTCCGGTTCGGACGAAAGGGCGGCGTCATCAGTGCGCTGCTAAGCGTTGTCGGTTTTTGTCTGGTGTTGGGTCTGTCGACGGCATGGAAACAGTTTGCAGGCGTAGCAGCGGCGGTAGTCGCAGCGTTGGTGCTCATCCCAACTTTTTCGATTCGCTCAATGCGTGAAGGTACCATGTCGAATTCTTCAGCTCGCTCTTCTACGCGCCAGCCGTTCCTGAAACGTATGAAAGAGACCGGCGAACTCGGGCAAGCCCTGATACGCGTACTCATCTGTTCAGTGGTGTTTGTTTATCTAGTCGCTCGCCATCACCCGATCCTATCGTTAGAGCCCTGGTTGGTATTCTGCTTCGGCTATTTAGCATTTTCCGCGATCATCGCCGCTCTCTTGCTGGTCGATCCTCGTCCTTCGGTAGTTCGACGCATAGCGGTTAACGTCGCGGACGTCAGTGCGACGAGTTATTTGATTGTGGCGCTTGGCAATACCGGTCTGCCGTTATTTGTCCTGTATCTTTGGATCACGCTCGGTAACGGCTTTCGCTTCGGCGTGAACGCTCTCTTAGTCGGTACGGCGTTGAGCGTTGCCGGTTTTTCAACAGTCGTCATCGTTTCCGAGAGCTGGCGCGAGCAGGCGACGTTGGCGGCCGGCATGCTCATCGGCTTGATCGTTATCCCGGCATACGCTGCCCATCTGATCCGCCAACTGCACGAAGCGCGCCGGCGCGCCGAGGAGGCGAGCGCGGCGAAGAGCCACTTCCTCGCGCGCATGAGCCATGAGCTGCGAACGCCCTTGAACGGTATTTTGGGCACGACCGAGCTGCTAGGTACGAGCAAGCGTCTGACCCGCGAGGACCGTTCCTTGCTGGAAGTGATTCGCGACTCCGTTAAAGTTTCGATGCGACAAATCGACAACGTGCTCGATTTCAGCAAGATCGAGGCAGGTAAGCTCGTCATCGAGCAAACCAAGTTCGACCTTCATGAGTTGCTGAATCGGGCGGTCCGGCTGGTTCGCGCCAACGCGTTCGAAAAGAATTTGCGCCTCACCTTGCGCATCGACCCCGCTATTCCGTATTGGCTCGCCGGGGACACGCACCATCTGGACGAGGTGCTTCTCAACCTGCTTTCGAACGCGATCAAATTTACCGAGAAGGGATACGTATCGCTCGAGGCGCACCTGGTTGTTGCCGACGAGAATTCGGTACTCGTGCGAATCGAGGTGCACGACACCGGTATTGGCATCGAGCCCGCGGCCATCGATCGTATTTTCGATGCCTTCGCGCAGGAAGACAGCGGCACGACCCGCCGATACGGCGGCACCGGCCTTGGCACGACCATCGCTAGGCAGTTGGTCGAGTTGATGGGCGGGAACCTTGGAGTGCATAGCATCAAAGGCAAGGGCAGCACTTTCTACGCGGAGATCCGCTTTCCCCGAGCGCCCGACGCGGTGGACGACAGCAGCGACGCGATCGCGGGCATGCGGGTATTGCTAATCTCGAAAGATGCCGCGTTGATCCGCGCGATAACGGCACGGACGGATCATTGGAACATCACGCTGAACGTCGTGCCATCGGCGGGTGAGGCCGAGGGATTGCTCGCGCGCGGCATTCGCCTGGGTAATCCACTCCATGCGGTGCTTGCCGACAGTCAGGCCGTGTTGACCAACGCCGGCATTCACTGCGCGGGCGAATTTCTCGGAAAGGCCGCGCTCTCGTCGACCCCGGTTTTCCTTCTCTGCGACGTTTCACCGGAGGCGGCGCTACTGCGTCAATGGGGCTACGCCGGTGTGCTTTCTTACGATGTACCGCGCAACCTGCTCTTCAACGCCCTGCGGTGGAGCGGCGCGTACGAGGCGGCATTCGAGCGCGGTGTCGTTCAGGTCGAGCCTTGGGCCTGGGGCAAGAGCCCATCCCAGCCCGGGCGCATACGTCCGCGCCTGCTCATCGCCGACGACAACAAAACGAATCTGATGATTCTGCGCAAGACGCTCGAATCCGCGAATTACGAAGTCGATACGGCGCTGAGCGGCGATCAGGCCTTGGCGATGCTGCAAGCGGGCCGCTACAAGGCCGCGATTCTCGACATGCATATGCCGGGGCTCGACGGCATTGAGGTCATCAAGGAGTACCAGAAGTCGCAGCGTTACCCGAAAGTACCGATCATTATGCTGACCGCGAACGCCACGATAGAGGCACAGATGGAGTCGGCGGACGCAGGTGCGCATGCCTATCTCACCAAGCCGTTCACGACCAGCATCGTGCTGAACACCGTCGAGAAGGTTCTCGAAGAGGCGGAAGTATTCGATATCGAACGCGCGCGCGGCGTCGCTCCTTCCGAATATGAAGTGCCGGCGCTCGACACCGAGGTGATTACGGAGCTCGATCGTCTATACAAGGACCCGAAAGAGGTCGCTCAGCTGATGGATACGTTCGAAGCCGAAAGTCGGCGCTTGTTGGACGAGCTCGCTGCCGCGGTTCACACGAAGAATCACGCGGCGTTTTGTGAAGGTGTCCACGCGTTGAAGGGAAACGGCGCCAACGTCGGCGCGATGCGTCTCGTGCAGGCATGCAGTGAAGTGGAAGGTTTCAGCCTGATCGAGTTCCGGCGCGAAGGCAAGGAGATCGTGGCCCGGCTTGAAGTCGTATTCGCGGAGGCTGCGCAAGCGCTACGCGAATTCACCAAAGCGAGCGATAGCGATCCTTCGAGCGGCTCTAGGCTCCACTGAATTGAATTTGACTCATCAAACCGATCGAGCCGCAAGCGTGAGCGGGTAGGCCGTTTGTTGGTCGGCTGCTGGTGCTGGCTGTGCCGGCTGCGGCGCATCTGGGACCGCCAACAAGCCTCCACCTTCCGGCCGGCGGCGCTGCATCTCGGCAAGTCGCGACATCATGCGTAAGTCGCGCGCTGTCACACGGAGTGCGGCATCGACCCAAATCTCCACGATGTCTTTTAGCTCATTCCACAACAACGGATAAACGCGATCACGCACTTGTTTTATCGCCAGATGCCCGTTGCTCGCGCGTGCGTGCTGGCGCATGAACTCTCGAACTACGTCAAACCCCTCCCCGTCGTCCGCGAGTACGTCGACGATGCCCATCTTGTGCAGCTCCTCCGCGCTGTATTGTTTACCGCTTGCGATCAGCCGTTTGGCGAGAGCCGGATTGATGCGCCGGATGAGCAGGTTATAGGCGCCCATACCAGGAAAGAGATTGAACAAGATTTCTGGAAAACCCATTTGTGCGCTTCGTTCCGCGATCAAGACATCGCTCGACAGCGCAGCTTCGAACCCCCCGCCAAGCGCCGCCCCGCATACCAGCGATATGGTCGTAAGCTGAGGGACCCCCAGGCTCGTCGCATTTTGGTAAAGGGCCTCGATGCACTTTACCCCGTACGCCATCAGGCCTTTTTTGTCTCTAGTTTTAATTAGCCCGACGAATAGCGCTAGATCGCCCCCTAAGTTGAAAACCGAAGGCTCAAGGGAGGTGGCGACGAAATAGCGCGTGTCTTGTCTATCAGGGTCATCACTTTGCAGGTTTGCAGTGACACGCTTTTGCAGGTCGAGGATCTCGTCGAGCGCTTCGTGATTGAACGTTGGCCGAGGTTTTGGATCGAGATAGCACCAGATGGATCGAGTCTCGTGATCGTACGAGGCTTGTAGATGACGATACGCAGGGAGATCGAACGGCACCTTATCCATGTCTTATTCTCCGTATTCACCGCAAGAGGCTCCGCGCCAAACGCGTCCCTTCGTGGCTCGCCCGAAGCAACATCAAGATGAGCGCGCTCACAAGTAAACTAACAGAATCGAGCGTAAAGAGCGCGTATGCATCCGTTTACGCTTGACGTTTACGACGTTCGCGAAATTCCCGGGCTCCGGTGATGCACTGAACGCTTCAATGTCCGCATGCCGCCGGGTTCGCATCCCCCACCTACACTACCTCGACCGTCACGCGCGGGCTCGATACCTGCATGTGCTCGCCGATCAGTTCTCCGATTCCGGGCAAGCCGCTTCGACTTGCCCGCGCTTGCTGCTTACGCCAGCCGGGAACCAAGAAGTAACGGCTCGCTTTAAGAACCCTCTGTATGCCACTGATCCGGCGCTTCGTTCGGTTGAGCGGAAAGACTTTGGATACCCGCGTTACGGATGTTGGAATCGGTGCTTCACCAACGCGGAGATTGAGAACGTGTATAGGAAATTGTTGCTGTTGCTTCTTTGCGGTGCCGCATTAGGCGGTTGTGGTGGAGGCGGGGGATCGAGCGGCGCAGTGGAGAGTGACACCGGGGGTAGCAATACCGAGTTTATTGGATTGGTGGACGTATCCGGTATAGAGCGAGCGACGTCGAGCGTCACCATCGGTGCTCTGGAGGTCGATTAGTTACCGGTACTAGCGGCAATTCGACTCACGCATTGCAGAGTACCCGAGTCCGGGCACGAATGCGGAAAACCGGTTCCGTAACGGAGCGCATACCAGAAAATTCCGATCCATTCATTTATAGCGCGGCTGCTTTCCGATAGCCCGGAGCTGGACGGTAGAAAACTCAGCACGGAGCGTCGGAACGTTATATAACCCGTCGGAGCGGGAATGACATCGAGGCCGACGCGTTGAAAGGCGTGAAGCGCGCGTGGCATGTGCCACGCGTGCGTCACGAGAACGATCCGCCGCATGCCGCCGGCTTCGAGAATTGCGCGAGTATAGGTAGCGTTCTCGTACGTATTGCGCGAATGGCCTTCGATCCAATTCGCGCGAACGTTGAAATCTTCGGAGAGCGATCGTTGCATCAACTCGGCCTCCGAAACCGGTTCGCCGAACGGCGATCCACCGCTCATGAGCAACGGCAGGCCCGAGGCGCGATGCAGGCGTACGGCGTATCGCAGCCGCTCGAGAGTAAAGTCGTTCACGGTATCGGTCCCGTACTCCGGCGCGTTCCTTATGCGACCGCCGCCGAGCACCACGATCGCGTCGGCGTGCGCGCGTAACGTTTCGTTAGTCACGAGCGGAGGTACCCGATCCTGAAGCGTTCCGATGAGGACGTGCGCCGTGAACGGCACGCTCAACAGCAGTAACGAGAGCAGGCCCGCCCAGGCGAGTGACGCTCCCCAACGCGACCGCCGCTGTACGAGCAGGCCCACCATGGCGAGCACAACCAGGACGGTTGGTGGCGTCACCAGGGTACCGATCGCTTTGGCGATAACCAGCATGGGTGGGTGCGAAACGTTCCGGAGTTCGGGACCGGCTAGGCGGCGTCGTTGAAGTCGAAGACGCCAGGGACGCGCAGGCACTTCCCGCCATCTTTAAAGCCCGCCGGCATCGCTGCGTTAACTCATTACGAGCGCCTTCAGCTTGGCGGCGCCGATTTTTTTAACAAGACGGGCCAACCGGCTAAAACGCGCCGCGCGCCTGTTGTTCAGCGTGATACGAGGAGCGCACGAGCGGACCGCTCGCAACGTTCACAAAACCAAGCTCCCGGCCGAACCGGGCAAAGCGCTCGAATTCGTCCGGGGTCACATATCGTTCGACCGGCAAGTGATGTCGACTCGGCTGCAGGTATTGACCGATCGTCAACAGATCGCACCCGGCGGCGCGCAAGTCGCGCATGACCGCGTCGATCTCCTCGTTCGTTTCGCCGAGCCCGACCATGAGGCCGGATTTCGTCGGAATGTCCCGGTAGCGTTCCTTGAACTGGCGCAGCAGCTCGAGCGAGTGCCGGTAGTCGGCGCCGGGGCGAGCGGCCTTGTAAAGTCGCGGCACCGTTTCGAGGTTATGGTTGAAGACGTTCGGCAGCGCGCGCCCGAGCGTGTCGAGCGCGACCGGCAGCCGACCGCGAAAATCGGGGACCAGTACCTCGACCGAAGTTTGCGGCGCGTGCCGGCGGACCGCTTCAATGCAGGCGACGAAGTGCGCCGCACCGCCGTCACGCAGATCGTCGCGATCGACCGACGTAATGACGACGAACTTGAGGCCCATCGCGGCGACGGCGCGAGCCAGGTTCTCGGGCTCCTCCGCATCGAGCGGATCGGGCCTACCGTGAGCCACGTCGCAGAATGGGCAGCGCCGCGTGCAGAGGCGCCCCATGATCATGAACGTCGCAGTTCCGTGCGCAAAGCACTCGCCGATGTTGGGGCACGAGGCTTCCTCGCAGACAGTGTTGAGATGATGCTCCCGCAACAGCGTCTTCAGCCGGCCGACTTCCGGATGCGTCGGTGACCGCGCGCGTATCCACGCCGGCTTTCGCAGCGGCTCGCGCGGCTGGATCTTGATCGGGATGCGCGCGGTCTTGGCGGCACCTTTTCCTTCACGGACGGAATCAGGGTTTTCCATCGAACGTCGGAGCGGCCTCGGGGAGCCGGTTAGGGAGTGTTGAAATCTCAGTATAACCCAGCCGGCGCGCCACCTGATTCAGCAGCCGCTCTCCGGCCTCCGACGCGCTAATATCCGGGCGCCACTCCCGAAGCTGCGTCATCGATAGACCGGGGTAGCCGCACGGGTCGATCGCGCCGAACGGGCGGAGATCCATGGCCGCATTGAACGCGAGGCCGTGGTAACTGCGGCCCGCGCGCACGCGCAGCCCGAGCGAGGCGATTTTGCGTTCCGCGACGTATACGCCGGGCGCGCCGGCGCGACGCGCTCCCTCGAGATCCCATTCGGCGAGAAGGTCGATGACGGACTGCTCGAGTGCGTGCACCAGTGAATGAACATTCATTTCGCGCCGGGTCAGATCGAGCAGCACGTAGATAATCGGTTGTCCGGGACCGTGGTAGGTCACGTCGCCGCCCCGGTCGGTGATGGCCACCGGGATTCTGGTCGTTGGTTGCAGTTCACGCCCGGCGGCGCGAACACCGAGGGTATAAACAGGCGGATGTTCGAGGAGCCAGATTTCGTCCGGGGTATCGGACGTTCGCGCCGCCGTGAACGCGCGCATGCGTTCGAGCGCGGTGTTGTAGTCGATGGTGCCCAGCCGGCGCACGCCGCAGCTAGCCGGGCCGCGCGTCATTCGACGCGTCCTTCCGCGAACGCCTGCTTGTACGCGCGATACAACGCGAGCATGCGCGTATAGAGCGGCCCCAGCTTGCCGCTGCCGACCGGGCGATCGTTCAGCCGCGTGACCGCGCTGATTTCGCGCATCGAGCTCGTGAGCCATATTTCATCGGCTTCAAAGAGCGCTCCTTCCGCGATCGGTTCTTCGCGCGCATCGGTACCATTCGCGCGCGCCAACTCCAGCACGAGGTCGCGGGTGATACCAGGCAGAATAAACGGCCCGGTCGGCGGAGTGTAGAGAACGCCGTCGCGCACGAGGAACACATTGCTGGCGGCGCCTTCGGTCACCAGTCCTTCGCGCACCAGAATCGCCTCGACCGCGCCGCGCTCGATGGCTTGCTGACGCAGGAGCGCGTTGGGGAGCAGCGCGATCGCTTTGATGTCGCAGCGCAGCCAGCGGTTGTCCGACGCGGTCACCGCGACGACGCCGCGCTCGATCACTTCGGGCGTCGGCAGCTTGAGCGGCTGCGCGTAGGCGAAAACCGTCGGCGTCACCTGTGCCGGAAACGCATGATCGCGCGGCGCGACACCGCGCGTCACTTGCAGATAAATCGATAGATCCGACGCGTCGCACGCTTGTACCAGGCGCGCGAAGATTTTGCCCCATTCCTCGGCGGCGAGCGGATTGCGCAAGCGGATTTCGTGCAGGCTGCGATCGAGGCGTGCCAAATGGTGCGGCAGCCGAAACAACCGGCGCGCGAACACCGGAATGACTTCGTACACCCCGTCGGCAAAGATGAAACCGCGATCGAACGCGGAAACGAGCGCGCGCTCCGGCGGGACGAACTCGCCGTTCAAGTAAACCAATCGAAAATTGTGCATCGAAACCGCCCTCTTAGCGGAGCGAGAGCTGAAGATCATCGATGATACGCTGCATCACGCCGCCGCTCGAAATCTCCTTGAGCGCGACCAGCGGATACTCGGCATAGACCCTGTCATCGAGCTGCAGCGTGAGCATACCGAGGCGCTGACCGTAGCGCACCGGGGCGTAGAGCATATCCTGGATCGAGAGGCGCGCACGCAGTCGCGAGTACATGCCGCGCGGAACCGTGACGTAAAGATTTTGCGCCACGCCGAGCGGCACCACCGCCGCGTCGCCGAAAAATATCCGCGCCTCGGTCGCCGGGCGGTTCGCGGCGTATACCAGGTGCGTTTCAAAGTGGAGGAAGCCGTAGTCGAGCAGGCGCTTCGCGCCCTCGACGCGCCAACGATCGTTCGGGGCGCCAAGCACGGTCGCGATCAAGCGCGTTTCGTGCTGCTGCGCCGAGGCGATCAAGCACCATCCCGCTTGCGCGGTGTAGCCTGTCTTCATCCCGTCGACGGCGCTGTCGCGCCATAAAAGGTGATTGCTGTTGTGCAGCAGCAGATCTTTGAAACTGAATTGCCGCAACGAAAACCAGCGGTAGTAGTCGGGGAAGTCGCGTATCAGCGCCGACGCAATGCGGCTCAGGTCGCGTGCGGTCGACAAGTGGCCCGGCACGTCGAGCCCGGTGCTGTTGACGAACGTGGTGTTATCGAGCCCCCACGCGCGGGCGCGCTGGTTCATCTCTTCGACGAAGCGCGCTTCGCTGCCCGCCGCATGCTCCGCGAGCGCGGTCGTCGCATCGTTGGCGGATTTGACCAGCATGCTCTTGATCAAGTCTTCGACTGCGATCTCCGTTCCAGGACGCAGACGCAGCCGCGAGCCGCGCACGTGCGCGGCGTACGGGCTGATCACCACCTTATCGGACAAATGCAGCTGCCCGGCCTTCAACCGTTCGAAGACCAGATAGGCCGTCATGAGCTTCGTCAGGCTCGCCGGCGCCATCCGCTGATCGGCGTTACGCTCGACGAGCACGTTTCCGGTCTCGTAATCGATGAGCAACCACGCGTGCGCGTTTATCATCGGCAATCGGTCGGCGGCGAAACCGGAAAGCGGCAATAACGCGAGAACGAACCACAGCGACACGCGCGAGCTTCGCCGACGCAGCCGCACGAAGCGATTAAACGGGCGGACGAGATATCTCATCATTTGTTATTCGACTACCAATAAGGCGTCGGTCATCCCGAGACGGGCGACTTCGGCGACAAGTTGATCACCGCGCTCGACGTTCGGGACCGGCCCGATCCGCACGCGGTAGAGAGGCGTCGCACCGCGCGCCGGTTCGGCGGGGGTCGACTGAATAGAAACGGAGGCGAAGCCGGCGCGTTCCAGACGCTCGCGCAGCAGCACGGCGTTCTCATAGCGCTGAAACGCTCCGACCTGAACCGCCAGCCGCGGCGCGGACGCGCCGGGAGTATCGGCGGCAGCATCCGTCGGCGCCGCTTCGGCTGTCGAAATCAGCGACGTCTTCGCGTTCGCGGCGACCGTGATCGGCGCGGGCGACGGCCCGATGCTCTCCACCTCGACGAGCGCGGTGCCGGTGCCGAGCATGTCGAGCCGGGCCGCGGCGGAGTACGAGAGATCGATCAGCCGGTTCTGCAAGAACGGGCCGCGATCGTTGACGCGCACGATGACGCTGCGCCCATTTTGCAGATTGCGTACGCGTACGTACGTCGGCAACGGCAGCGTACGATGGGCGGCGGTCATCGCGTACATGTCGTACGATTCGCCGCTCGACGTTCGCTTCGCATGAAACTTGCGCCCGTACCACGACGCGACACCGCGCTCCCGATAGCCGCGCCCGTCGGTCAAGGGGACATAGCGGACGCCGAAGACGGTGTACGGGTCGTTCCCTTTCGCGCTCGGCGGTTCATCGCGCGGCACGGCATCGGGCACCTTCAGCACATCGACCGGCGTGCGCGCGGGCGGGCCGTCGTCTTCGTAGTAACCGGAATTCCGAGGCACGTAACCGCAGGCACCGAGCGCGAGCGTAGCGACCGCTGCGAGCGCGCAAAGGACATTCCTCGTGGATCGGTCCTCGGTGAGAGACGGTTTGGCGCTCATCGGCTCGTTCATGCCGGTTCTTGATATTGCCTGCGTATCGCCTGAGCCAGCTCGTATACGGCCATCGCGTAGTTTTTGCTGCGATTATAGCGGGTGATCACATAGAAATTGTCGTACGCGAGGTAATAAAGCGGCCCGGTTTCCCCCTCGAAAGTGACGAGAACCGCGCGACGATCGTCGTCAACGGGCTTCCCGCGGGATCGCTCGCGCTGCAGAAAAACACCATGGCTTATCCAGTCACGCACCCGGAGCAGCGGCTCGTCGGCCGCCTTGAGGGGCCATGAATACAGGGTGGCTTCGGCGCGTGCCGGGTCGATCACCGGATCGCCGTCGATCCAGCCGTGGCGGCGAAGGAAGTTGGCGACGCTTCCGATCGCATCTGCGGAGCTGCCGAGCAAATCGCGCCGGCGGTCCTGGTCGAAATCGACCGCGTAGTCGCGATAACTGCGCGGCATGAACTGCGGGATGCCGAGTGCGCCGGCGTATGAGCCCCTCACCGTCCGCGCATCGACCTTTAGTTCGCGCGCGAGCAGCAGGAAATCGGTGAGCTCCTGGCGGAAAAATTGCGCGCGGCGCGGATACGCGAGAGCGAGCGTGACCAGCGCGTCGAGCGTCGGGTACTCGCCGCGTTTCATACCGTAGCGCGTCTCGACGCCGATGATTGCCACGATCAATTCCGCCGGAACCCCGAACTCGCGCTCTGCGCGGTCCAGCACCATTTTGTGCTCCTGCCAATAATGCACGCCAAGGCGGATGCGCTCATCGTTGATGAAAAGGCGCCGGTACGTGTACCACGGGAGTGTCTCGTGCGGCCGCTCCATCGCGGCGACGATTTCCGGACGCACCGTCGCGGCGGCGAAAAGTTTCGTCAGCGCGGTGCGATTGAAGTGATGCTCGGCAACCAGCCGATCGATGATCGATCCGAGCTCGGGATATTCCTCGACCGTGACCGCGACGGCGTCGGCGGATACGAGCACGAGAAGCAGCAGACCAATGGCTCCGAGGATGGTCGCGCGAACGCCGCGGCGCAGCACGGGCATCTCAGAACTCGACGATTTTGCGGTGCGTTTGGATGCTCATGAGCACACCGAAGCTCGCCATGAGCGTGAGGATCGAGCTGCCGCCGTAGCTCATCATCGGTAGCGGCACGCCGACCACCGGAAGAATGCCGGCGACCATGCCGATGTTCACAAAGAACTGAATGAAAAAGCCGAGCGCAAGGCCGCCGGCGAGCAGCCGCGTAAACGTATCCTGCGCGTAGAACGCGATTAGGAGCGCACGCGCCGCGATGAAGCCGTAGAGCGCCATCGCGCACAAGATGCCGATGAGCCCGAATTCTTCCCCGAACACCGCGAAGATGAAGTCGGTCGACGACTCGGGTAGATATTCGAGATGCGCCTGGCTGCTGTTGAGCCAGCCCTTCCCGTACAGCCCGCCCGAGCCGAGCGCGATCATCGACTGGATCGTGTGATAGCCGGTGCCGAGCGGATCCGCTTCGGGGTCGAGAAGCGTCAGGATGCGGTTGCGCTGATAGTCGTGCATGTGGCCCCAAAGAATCGGCGCCGCTGCAGCGAACAGGCCGAGCGCGATGAAGATCAGCCGCTTCGGCAGACCGGCGAGAAACAGCACGCTGATACCCGTGATGGCGACGAGAAAGCCGGTCCCGAGATCCGGTTGCTTTGCAATCAACGCTGCGGGAATGAGCGTCGCAACCAGCGAAACCGCGATCCGCAGCCAGGATGGCGGGAGCCCTCCGCGCGCGAGGTACCATGCGAGCGCGAGCGGCACGCCGAGCTTCATGATTTCCGACGGTTGAAAGCGCAGCGGTCCCATACCGAGCCAGCGTTGCGCGCCTTTGCTGATCGCCCCGGCGCCGAGCACGGCGGCGAGCAACAGCAGCCCGGCCCCGAAAAACCACGGTGCGACGCGTTCGAACAGCTCGGGGCGCAGCTGCGCGAGACCGATCAGCACGCCGAACCCGACCAGCAGGCGGACGCCGTGTGAAATCGTCATGTTGATGTCTTTCGCGCTCGCGCTGTACAGGATGATCAGGCTCAAGCCCGCGAGCAGCAGCAGCGCGTAAAGCAGCGGCTTGTCGACGTAGAATCGGCGCGGTCCCATGTTCGGCATCATTCTTCGTCCTCCGGCGGCGTTTCGCGGCGCCGCTCCGCGGGCGGGGCTTTACGCGCATCGGCCGGCCCACCGAGGATGACTTGGTCCATCACCTTGCGCGCCACGGGAGCGGCTGCGCTCGAACCGTGGCCGCCGTTCTCGACGATCACGGCCACCGCCACTTTCGGTGCCTCCACCGGCGCGAACGAGACGAAGAGCGCGTGATCGCGAAACCGCTCCGGCGTCCCGTGCTCGTCGTAGTGGGCGCCTTGTGCGATGGTTTTCACCTGTGCGGTTCCGGTCTTGCCCGCGATGTGATACGGCGCGTTGTAACCGATGCCGTACGCCGTCCCGCGGTTTTCGTGCGCGACCCCCATGAGGTGCGCAAAGAGCTTGTCCCAGTTGTTCGGGTTGTTGACCTTTATCTCCGCGATGAGCTTCGCCGTCACCTCGGTGCGCTCCTTCGTCGCCGGGTCCTCGTAGGCGCGCAGGAGCGCCGGCTGCATGCGGATGCCGCGATTCGCGATCGTACCAATGCCGGATGCGAGCTGCAGCGGGGTGACCAGCACGGATCCCTGACCAATGCCGGCGACCACGGTGTCGCCCGGATACCACGGTTGGCCGCGCGACCGCTTCCATTCGGGCGACGGCAGCAGGCCGCTCGATTCAGCGGGCAGATCGATGCCGGTTTGCCGCCCAAAGCCGAACGGGGCGAGAAAGTTCTTCATGCGCTCGGGACCGAGCGCAACGGCGAGTTTGTAGAAGTAGACGTCGCACGACTGCACGATCGCATCGTGCAGCGTGATCGGCCCGTGACCGCCTTTTTTCCAATCGCGGAATTGGTGCGCGCTGCCGGGTAAATTGTACGAACCGCCGCAGAACACGTTGCGGTTCATGTCGATCGCATTGCCGGCTTCGAGATCGGCGAGCCCGAGAAACGCCTTGATGGTGGAGCCGGGCGCGTACTGGCCGTTGACCGCGCGGTTGATCAACGGCCGGTCGGGATCCTCGAGCAGCCGCTTGTACGACGCCGGATCGATGCCGTTGACGAATGCATTCGCGTCGTAGGTGGGCGTGCTGGCGAATGCGAGCACCGCGCCGGTGGCGGGCTCGATCGCGACGACGGCGCCGCGGTGTTTCCCGAGCGCCTGTTCCGCGACCTCCTGCACCTTGGCGTCGATGTTCAAATAGATGTTCTTGCCGGCCGTCGGTTTGATGCGTTCGAGCGTGCGCAGGCTGCGCCCGTGCGCGTTCGTCTCGACCTTTTCAAAACCGATGCGCCCGAACAGTAGTTCTTCGTAGGTGTACTCCAGCCCGAGCTTCCCAATCTGCTGCATGCCGCGGTACTCGGACTTGTCGATGCGGTCGAGGTCCTGTTCGCTGATCCGGCTGACGTATCCGAGGGCGTGCACGGCAAAGCCGCCGAGCGGGTAGTGGCGCTGCAGCCGCGCGCGCAGCTCCGCGCCGTTCAAAAACGGCAGGCGTACGGCAACCCGTGCCGCTTCCTCGTCGTTCAAGTACGAGCGCAGCGTCATGTACTCGAAGCGCGGGCGCTCGCGCAGCTGTTTCTGGAACTGCTTCAGGTCGTAGTCGGTGATGCGCACGAGCTTGCCGAGCTCGGCGAGCAGCTCGCGCATGTTCTTGACTTGCTCCGGCACGATGTCGAGCGTGTACACGGGGAAGTTCTGCGCAAGCACGACGCCGTTGCGGTCGAGGATGAGCCCGCGCGCCGGCGCGATCGGCACCGGCTTCACGCGGTTCGCCTGCGACAGCGTCGCGTAGTGGCGGTAATCGATGACTTGCAGATAGACGAGGCGGATCAGCAGAATCGCTGTCAGTACCACGACGATCGTGCCGGTAACGGCAATGCGCTCGTTGAAGATGCGCGTCTCGCGCAGGTAATCCTTCAGCGGGATATTAAGCATCAGACGCGCGCCTCGAGCGGTGCTCGATGTGGTGATACCGCCGGCGCGGAGAACCGGAACGAGCCGCTGTCATTTCGCGCGACATCACCGTCCCGCGGACCGAGCTCAACCGATTTGCCAGCGCCGCCGGACGTCGCGCAGCACCACGAACAGCCATGGCCACACGATCATGCCGACGATGCTCGGCGTCCAATACGCGACGCTCGCCGGCGCCTGGCCGATCGCGCCGCGGATCCAAATGACCAGTAGCTGATTGATTGCGAGGAGCACGAGCACGCTGACGGCTTGCTGCCAGCGCGGGAACATGCGCAGCTGCGGATGCAGCTTCACGGTGATGAACGCGATCACCGACTTCGCGAGCGCGTGCTGACCGAGAAGCGAGCCGTAGAGGACGTCGAGGATCAGACCAAGCGTCCAGCCGGTGCCGACGGACACCCGCTGCGGCAGCGCCATGCACCAGTAGAGGAGCGTGAGCGCCACCCAGTCGGGGATGAAAGGCTCCGCCCACGACGGGCCCGGAAGAATATTCATGATCGTCGCGATGCCGAAGCTCGCGTACAGCACGAGGCGGCCGCGGACGCCGGCGGGCACGCTCATTGGGCCTTCCCCTTGGTCGTCGCCGGCACCGCCGTGGCTTGCGCCGCCTGGCCGGGCCAAATGAGCAGCACCTGCTTGCCGTGATTGATCTGCGCCGCCGGGCGCGCGCGCACATCGAGAAAGCTTTCGCTCGGATCGTTTTCGATCTTCGTCACGACGGCGACGGGGTAGCCCGCCGGGAACGTGCCGCCCATGCCCGAGCTGACGAGCAGATCGCCTTCCTTGATGTCGGCAACGGCGCTCAGGTACGGGACAGTCAGGCTGTCCTGGTCGCCCGATCCAAACACCACGGCACGCAGTCCGCTTCGGTTGTCGAGCACGGGGATCGCGTGGCTCGGATCGGTAATGAGCGTGACGGTGCTCAAAGTGGAAGAAACGGTCGTGACTTGTCCGACGATGCCGTAAGCGTCGATGACGGGCTGCCCGACATACACGCCGTCTTGCGTGCCGCGCCGTATGAGCAGCCGGCGGGAGAACGGCTCGAGGCTGACCTCGACCAGCTCGGCGGCCAGCACGCGGTTGGCGACTCGCGCGGCGGCGCCGAGCATGGCCTGCAGGCGCCCGTTTTCCGCTTCGAGCGCCTCGAATTGCTGCAACCGCACCTGCAACTGCATCCGCTCGGTTTCGAGCGACTCGTTGCGCGCCTTGAGGTCCTTGTCGGTCGTCAAGAGATCCACGGCGCCGTGGTAGAGCGCGAGGGGGATGCCGCTGATGACCTGCACCGGGTAGAGGATCGTCATCAGCGCCGCGCGGATGCGCACGAGCTGTTGGCTGTGGTGGTCGAGCAGCATGAGCGCAGCCGACAACGCCGCCAGCAGCACCAATCGGGTGAGCGGCGAAGGGCCACGCAGCGGTTTACCGAATACTGTAATCATTTAGGCCGACCGACAACAAAACGCCCGCGGGTAGGTCCTCGCGGGCGGTGCAGCACAACGGCGGACGGGCGGATCAAGCGGTCTTATTCATGCACGAAGACGTCGCTCAGCTTCTCCGACTCCATCAACGCGCGGCCACAGCCGCGCACCACGCACGTCAGCGGGTCTTCGGTAATGATTATAGGCAGGCCTGTTTTTTCCGCGAGCATCCGGTCCATGTCGCGCAGGAGCGCTCCGCCGCCCGTTACCACCAGACCCTTTTCCGCGATATCCGCCCCGAGCTCGGGCGGGGTCTGTTCCAGGGCGATCTTGATGGCGGTGACGATGCCGGACAGGCACTCGGAGAGCGCGGTATGGACTTCCTGACTGTTGATGACCTGCGCCCGCGGCACGCCGTCGGCGATGTGCCGGCCCTTGATCTCGATTTCGCGCACCTCGCTGTTCTCCCAGGCGGTGCCGATCTCTTTCTTGACGTGTTCCGCGGTCGCGTCGCCGATGAGAAGCCCGTACTTGCGGCGGACATAGTTGATGACGGCCTCGTCCATCTTGTCGCCGGCGATGCGCAGACTGTGCGAGTAGACGATGCCGCCGAGCGAGATGACGCCGACTTCGCTCGTGCCGCCGCCGATATCGAGCACCATCGAGCCGGTCGGCTCCATGATCGGCAGATCGGCGCCGATCGCCGCCGCCATCGGCTCTTCTATTAGATACACTTCGCGCGCGCCGGCGCCGATGGCCGACTCGCGGATGGCGCGCCGTTCCACTTGGGTGGAGCCGCACGGCACGCAGATGATGATCCGCGGACTCGGCTGGAACAGTCGGTTCTCGTGCACACGACGGATGAAGAACTTGAGCATCTCGCCGGTGACGGTAAAGTCGGCGATGACGCCGTCCTTCATCGGCCGAATCGCCTGGATCGAGCCCGGTGTGCGCCCAAGCATCTTCTTGGCTTCGTGGCCGACGGCGAGGATCGAGCGATTGTTGCGAGAGCCGTGTTCCTGGCGGATTGCGACGACCGAAGGTTCGTTGAGGACGATGCCCTTGTCGCGGACGAAAATCAGTGTGTTGGCGGTCCCCAGGTCGATAGCAAGATCGCTGGAGAAGAAACCGCGGAGGCCTTTGAACATGGAATGGGATACCGAGGTAGTTGGTTTAAAAAAAGGCGCCTAACTGTATCAACCGCTCACAGTAGGTTCAACTAAAAGGTGGGATATGATAAGGTCGAGCGCTTGTTAGTGCGACACCGCTCACCGCGTCCGACACCACCATATGTCGCTTGATACAACCCAGGTCAGGAAAATAGCACACCTCGCTCGGTTGCGAATCACCGACGATGAAGCGAGTGCGTATGCCGAATCACTCTCCCGGATACTCGGGCTCATCGAGCAGATGAATGCTGTCGCGACCGAACAGGTTGCGCCGATGGCGCATCCCTCGGACGCCGCGCTGCGGCTGCGCCCGGACCAGATCACCGAAGTCGATCAGCGCGAGAAGTTCCAAGCGGTCGCGCCTGCGGTCGAAGCGGGCCTTTACTTAGTCCCCAAAGTCATCGAGTAGCGGGTGCGGGATGTTCGATAAGACGGTAGCCGAGCTCGCCCGCGCTTTGCGCTCGCGCCAGATATCGAGCGTCGAGCTGACGCGGCTCTTTCTGGACCGTATTAATAAGTATAAGGCGCTGAACGCCTTCATCACGGTCGACGCCGAGCGTTCGCTCGCGCAGGCGCGTGAGGCCGACGCGAGTCTCGCCGCCGGCAAGGCCGGCGCGCTTGCCGGGGTTCCGATCGCGCAAAAGGATATTTTCTGCGCGAACGGCTGGCTCACCACCTGCGGCTCGAAGATCCTTTCCAACTTTGTCGCGCCCTACGACGCGACAACCGTGGAAAAATTCAACGCGGCCGGCGCCGTCACGCTTGGCAAGACGAACATGGACGAGTTCGCCATGGGCTCGTCGAATGAAACGTCATTCTACGGCCCGGTGAAGAATCCATGGGACACCGCCTCGGTCCCCGGCGGCAGTTCCGGCGGATCGGCGGCGGCCGTGGCGGCGCGCCTCGCGCCGGCGGCGACGGGGACGGACACCGGCGGCTCGATCCGGCAACCGGCGGCGCTCTGCAACCTGACCGGTCTCAAGCCAAGCTACGGGCGGGTGTCGCGCTACGGGATGATTGCGTTCGCGTCGTCGCTCGATCAGGGCGGGCCGATGACGCGCACCGCGGAAGACGCCGCGCTGCTCCTGAACGTCATGGCCGGGTTCGATCCGCGCGATTCCACCTCGCTCGAGCGGCCGGTGCCGGATTACACCGCGACGCTCAATAACGACATCGGCGGTCTGCGGATTGGCCTCCCGCGCGAGTACTTCGGCGAAGGTCTGAACGCCGAGGTCGCGCGCGTAGTGGAAGCCGCGATTGCCGAATTCAAAAAGCTCGGCGCCCAGATCGTCGACATCGAGCTGCCGAACTCGAAGCTCGCGGTGCCGTGCTACTACGTGCTGGCGCCGGCCGAGGCGAGCAGCAACCTGTCGCGCTTCGATGGCGTGCGCTACGGGTACCGCACCGCGGAGTACGACGATCTAGTAGATATGTACAGCAAGACCCGCGCGGAAGGTTTCGGCGCCGAAGTGAAACGGCGCATCATGATCGGCACCTACGCGCTCTCCGCCGGGTACTATGACGCGTATTATTTGAAGGCGCAGAAACTGCGGCGCCTAATCGCGGACGACTTTACCCGCGCGTTCGAGAAGTGCGACGTCATCGCCGGCCCGACGAGTCCGACCACCGCGTTCAAGCTCGGCGCCAAGACGGACGACCCGGTAGCGATGTATCTCTCCGACATCTACACGATTTCGGTCAACCTCGCCGGCCTGCCCGGCATGTCGATCCCAGCGGGCTTCGACAAGCAAGGGCTGCCGATCGGCCTGCAGCTGATCGGGCAATATTTCGACGAAGCGCGCCTGCTCAACGCCGCGCACCGGTATCAGCAGGTGACCGACTGGCACCAGCGTGTACCGCGGGGGTTCGAATAGCATGGAATGGGAACCCGTCATCGGTCTTGAAGTGCACACGCAGTTGCTCACCAAGAGCAAGGCGTTCTCCGGCGCGTCGACCAAATACGGCGCGGCGCCGAATACGCAGGCGTGCGCCGTCGACATCGCGCTGCCCGGCGTGCTTCCCGTCTTTAATAAGGAAGCGGCGCGCATGGCGGTAAAGTTCGGCCTCGCCATCGGCGCGCAAATCAATCACCGCTCGGTGTTCGCACGCAAGAATTATTTCTACCCGGACCTGCCGAAAGGCTACCAGATCAGTCAGTACGAGCTGCCGATCGTGGCGAAGGGTCGCGTGACGATCGAGGTCGACGGCAAAGAAAAGGTCGTCGGCGTTACGCGCGCGCATCTGGAAGAGGACGCCGGTAAATCGCTGCACGAAGATTTCCACGGCATGTCGGGCATCGACTTGAACCGCGCAGGCACGCCGCTGCTCGAAATCGTATCCGAGCCCGATCTTCGCTCGGCCAAGGAAGCGGTTGCGTATCTGAAGAAGCTGCATCAGCTCGTCGTCTATCTCGGCATTTGCGATGGCAACATGCAGGAAGGATCGTTCCGCTGCGACGCCAACGTGTCGGTCCGGCCGAAGGGCGAGAGCAAGTTCGGTACCCGCGCCGAGATCAAGAACGTGAACTCGTTCCGCTTCGTCGAGAAGGCGATCGAGTACGAGATCGAGCGTCAGATCGAGCTGCTCGAATCGGGCGGCAAGGTCGTGCAGGAAACGCGCCTCTACGATTCGGACAAGAACGAGACGCGCTCCATGCGTGGCAAGGAAGAAGCGATGGATTACCGCTACTTCCCCGATCCCGATCTGCCGCCGCTCGTGATCGACGCCGTCTTGATCAGGGACGTCGAGAAGACGCTGCCGGAGCTGCCCGACGCGAAGCGCGCTCGCTTCGTTAAAGACTACGGGCTGTCGGCGTATGACGCCGGCGTGCTGACTGCCTCGCGCGCAATGTCGGAATATTACGAGCAGGTGGTGCGCGCGTCCGGCGCCGACCCGAAGATCGCGGCGAACTGGATCGCGGTGGAGCTTTCCGGTTACCTGAATCGGGAAAACAAAGAGATCGAGCACTCGCCGGTGACGGCGTCGATGATGGCGGGCTTGCTCAAGCGCCTTGCCGACAACACCATCTCGGGCAAGATCGCCAAGGACGTGCTCGATGCGATGTGGTCGGGCGAGGGCGATGCCGACGCGGTGATCGAAAAGAAAGGCCTGAAGCAGATCACCGATACCGGCGCGATCGAAAAAGTCGTCGACGACGTTATCGCCAAAAATCCAAAGCAGCTCGAGCAGTACCGTTCGGGTAAAGAAGCGCTCTTCGGCTATTTCGTCGGTCAGGTAATGAAAGCGACCGGCGGCAAGGCCAACCCGGCGCAAGTCAACGAGCTACTCAAGAAGAAACTGCGCTAGCCGACGTTTTGCATTTGCGTGGCGAGAATGCCTCGGCTAGAACCGCACGCTTACCCCGACGCTCGCGCTCCAGTCCGCCGTGAGCTGCACGCCGTTGACGCGCTGGTACACCGGTAGCTGCACGAAGCCGTAGAGTTGAGTCGAGCGACCCGCGGCGAAACTCACGCCCGGGCTCAGCCACGCGAAGGTACCGCCGCTGTCCTCGGGCTCTGCTGCAGGGCCGCGATCGCGATTCTTGATCGCGATATTCAACTGCAACAGGCCGCTCCACGTCCCCGCCGCCGGATACGCCATCCCGACGTCGGCGCTGTACTGCGCACCCGGTCGGAAACCATCCGATTGATTCGTGGGCGCCTGGATCAATGTTTGAAAAAAGTATCGGGCCGGCGTGTCGCCGAGCGCACGCATCGTGTTGGCGTAGTAGCCGACGACGAGGTCCGTCGTGCCCGACCCGGGCTGGAGCGTGCGTTCGGCTGCCACGCCGTCGTCATTGGTAACGTCGGTTTTGCCGGTCGGCAGCTTTACGCCGCCCATGACGCCGTGCGTCACCTCGCCGCTCGCGAGGCGCCGGTACCCGAGCAGGCGTACGTCGCCGAGCTCCTGAAACTGCCACGACTCCGGCGTCGGCACGACGTCGTTGTCGATATGGCGATGGTCGCGGTTCACGACCGGAATCTGCGCCGAGAAACCCCAATCAGCGTTCGGGGCATAACTTAACGTCGTGACGAGATTGCGGTTGAGCGTGCGTTGCTCCGAGTGATCGCGCGGGATTTCGCCGACCTCTACTTCTCGCCGACCGGCGCGCGGCTGGTCCTGATCGATGTACTCGTAACGCAAATCCAGCCGCAGCCCTGGCTCGCCCGCTACGCCCTGGCTCTCCCAAGACGTGTTGAGCGTGCAGAACGCCGCGCCGCAACTGCCTTCGACACTCATCGGTACGGCAGTCGATAAGCTTGCGAGCAGTAAGATCGCTGAGTTCTTCATTGGCCGCCCGAGTAGCTCCATGCGCACCTTCTTGCGGGTTAGGAGCGCAAAAGTTACGAAGCGTTGTGACGGCGGTCAATGCGACACGTTGTCGCAGCCCGGACGGATGATCGGCAACAGCGCGGCGGCGATCCGCGCTCGATGACGAGCCGTTACCCGCGCCGATTGTTCGCGCAAACGCGAACCGCCCGGCGGATTCGCGCGTCGCCGAAGTCGCTCGGCCGGCTGGCTTGATACGGGCGGCGAAGCCCCAGTAGGCTTACCTCATGGCGACGTTCCTCAATTCCGGGGCGCTGCGGCGCGCGAGCGGCGGCGCGGCAATTCCCGCCGAATCGGCGACAACCGCCCCGACGCCGTCCGCCATCAACCTGCGGCGGCTCGTCGTGCTGCGCGCGATCGCGCTCGGCGGCCAGGCGCTCGCAGTGTGGGCGTCGGTCGCCTGGCTCGACATCGCGCTGCCCTGGCAGCGGCTCGCCGGCATTCTCGCCGCCGCAGCCGCCGTGAACCTGCTCACCGGGCTGCGGCTGCGGCGGCCGTGGCCGGTGCGCGACGTCGAGCTGTTCGCGCATTTCACGTTCGACGTGCTGGCGCTTACGGCGGTGCTTTACTTCGCCGGCGGGTCGACCAATCCATTCGCGCCGTTCTATCTGCTGCCGCTCACGCTCGCCGCCGCCGCGCTTCCGTGGATTTACACGTGGGCGGTAGCCGCGCTCACCATCGCGTGCTACTCGGCGCTCCTCTTCTGGTACGTGCCGATCGCGGGCCGCCACGCCGGGCACGTCAACGACTTCGAGCTGCACGTGCTCGGCATGTGGATCGGTTTTCTGCTGAGCGCCGCGCTCATCGCGTACTTCGCGGTGCGCATGCGCGAGACGCTGCGCGAGCGCGAACGGCTGCGCGCCGAGATGCGCGAGCAGGAGCTGCGCCACGAACGCCTGCTCGCGCTCGGCACGCTGGCGGCTGGCGCGGCGCACGAGCTCGGGACACCGCTCTCAACGATGGCCGTGCTCGCCAACGATCTCATGCGCGACGGCGCCGGGTCGCCCGAGAAGCTGAAGACGCTGCGCGCGCAGATTGCGCGTTGCAAGGAAATTCTCGCGTCGCTGTCGGTCGCCGCCGGCCAGACGCGCGCCGAGGGTGGCGGCGTGCAGGCGCTCGACGCCTATCTCGCGAGCCTGGTAGAGCGCTGGCGCTCCGTTCGACCGCAGGTACGCACGCGCGTGGGCCTCGACGGCGTGCGGCCGGCGCCGCGCATTCTCACCGAGCGCACGCTCGAGCAGGCGCTGCTCAACATCCTGAACAACGCGGCCGACGCGTCGGCGCAGGACGTCGAGGTCGAAGCGCGCTGGACGGATGCCGAGCTGACGTTCGAGGTGCGTGACCGGGGACCGGGGCTCAGCGCCGACGCGCAGGAACATGCGGGCGAGCCGTTTTTCAGCACCAAGACGCCGGGCGAGGGTATGGGACTCGGACTGTTTCTCGCACGCGGCACGCTCGAACGCTTGGGCGGGAGCCTGCGGCTCGCGAATCGCGCGGACGGCGGCGCCGTCTGCCGCGCGTGGCTTCCGCTCGCGGCGTTGCGCGTGGGCGATTCATGACCGACGCGCCGGACGCACGGCCGACGCTGCTCCTCGTTGACGACGATAAGAGCTTCTGTGCCGTTATGGCCGACGCCCTCGAAGCGCGCGGCATGGCGGTGCGCGTCGCGCATAACGTGCCCGATGCGATGCAGCTCGCCGCCATCGATCCGCCCGAATACGCCGTCGTCGACCTCAAGATGCCCGGGCCGTCGGGTCTCGAGCTGGTGCAGGCGTTGAAAGCCCTCGATGCGCACACCCGCATCGTCGTGTTCACCGGCTACGCCAGCATTGCAACGGCAGTCGAGGCGATCAAGCTCGGTGCGACGTATTATCTCGCGAAGCCCGCCGACGCCGACGAAGTCATCGCGGCGCTCCATCGCGATGAGGGCGACGTGACGACGGCGGTGGATCGGCAACCGCTCTCGGTTGCGCGGCTCGAATGGGAACACATCCAGCGGGTACTCGCAGAATGCGACGGCAATATATCGAAGACGGCGCGGCGACTGCGCATGCATCGCCGGACGCTGCAACGGAAGCTGGCGAAGCGTCCGCGCGCGGAGTAACGCGGCGTCAACCGATCTCTCCGACGCGCACCTCAATATCTAAGACTGATGAACCGCAGAGGACGCGAAGGGCGCAGAGGAAAGGCGAAAAAAGATTTTGCTTGAAGAAGGTTCGTGCTTGATTTCTTGTGGCGCCATCTATGCCAGCGCTACTGCGTCAAGATTTAAGACTGATGAACCGCAGAGGACGCGAAGGACGCAGAGGAAAGGCGAAAAAAGATTTGCTTCAACTCGTGCATGATCTCTTCAGTATCCTTCCTCGGCGTACTCCGCGTTCTCTGCGCGATATAGTCATGCCGATATCGGCTGTGAGCTGCGGGTGGCAAGCAAGTGCCCGCGCAACCTTACGTTTGTTCGTTCTTGCCGCGGCGCCGAACGTTGGCGCCGTAGCTGCCAGTCTCGTGGTCGGTTCGGTCCGGCTCTACGCTGCGTACGGTTCTTCGAAATCCCTCCCAATCCGCCTCGGACATGCCGCCCGATCCGTTGGCGAGCGGCTCGAGCCCGTCCGATTGCGCGTGCTTCATGACTTTGTCCGAATAGCACACGCGCGGCAGCGGCTGAACCTGAAAGAGCGGTTTCATCTTCGGGATGACAATGTCGCGATCGGTCGCGAGGAGCCGAATATTCACGAACAACGGGCACGGTCGGAACTCGTCCGTTTCTACGATGCCTTCATAGCACGCGAACGCCGCGCTTTGCGGGACGTTCGCGGGCGGCCGGATCAGCACGGCCCAATCTTTCGCCGTGCCGATCAAGAGTCCCGACCAGATTTGCACGATGCCCGGAACAAAAAGACTCGAAAGATACGGCGGCGAGCGACCTTTCAAGTCCGGGGGCGCGTGGGTGTCCCAGTATTCGAGGAATTCGTCTTCGAGCAGAACGCTCGATAACGTCTGCCATTCGCCGTCGACTCGATGGAGAACGTCGGCGCCGTTCCAGCGCAGCACGATGTCCGTGGGCGGGAAGACGTACCAACCGAAACCGGACGCGGAGCGTATCGCTTCGCAGTATTGATACGCCGCTGTTGGAAGCGTGCCCAACGCCGATTTATCCGCGCGCATCGGCGGGATCGCGGCCGGATAGATCCGATGGAAAGTGACGATGCTTTCCATGCGCAGCTCGACCCGGCCGCGTGTGTTACTTCGCGCGAGGTGTTACTTGGCGAACTTGCTTTGCTACGGCGGGGGAAATAACGCCGCCGCCGAATTGTATAGGCGCCGTCGCTTGTTTCGGTTTGTTATCGCCGCGCAAATGCGCAACGACTTTTGGTGCGATAGCGCCGCCGCCGAATTGTATTGGGGGCGTTGCTTGTTCCAGTTGGGTTTTGTTACGCAGATGCGCGACGACTTTGGGCGAGATGACGCCGCTGCCAAATGTGATTCCCTTCATGGTAAATCTCCGGTGGTGGTTCCTCGGGATGAGGAAACCCGATCCAGTCTACAAGACAGTCTGATTTACCGGCAACAACGGTTCGCCGCCATCGAAACGATGGCGGCGTGTGGAATCGGAACGCGATCGATCAGCAGCGCTTCCGTTTCGCCACGTTCCGCGACGCGCTCAGCCACCGGGGAAGAACGTGTAGCTCGCCCAGATCAGGATGACCATCAGCACGCCGCCGAGGATCAGGCTCCAGAGGATCAGCGATTTCTCGATCGGGAGCAGCGGCTCGTACGGCATCTTCGCCATTTCTTTTTTGATTCGCGTATCTTTCTGCATCAGTTTTGCCATAGCGATTTGCTCCGTTAGCAGGGTTCGTTAGCAGGAATCGAAGAACACCCTGCTAACGCGCCACACGGATGTGGCGCATCGAGGATCAAACCATTCTTCGTTTGATCCTCCAAGCGAGGTGCGGACTTGTGCCGCACCGAAGCGAGTTGAAGAAGGCCAGGGATGAACTTTTTCAACACTTATTTACCCGGCCAACGGCGGTTTGACGCCGGCGAAGAAGATCCAGGAGATGACGAGGCCGATCCAGATGATGAAGCCGAAGAGCGATACGAGGTAAACCGCCGCGAGCCGACCGATGCCTTCTTCCCAGAGTTTACGAAAGTTCGAAATGACGCCGATGCTGAAGAACGTCATGACGAAGAAGAGAACGCGCAGGTTGTCGCCCCCTGCGATGCCGGCATTCAGCGTCTTCAGCGATTCTTTGCTCGCGCCTATGCCCAGCAGCAGCACGACGACGAAGGTCAGCACGTAACCGATGATGAACTTCGGAAACCGGTCCCAGATCTCGCGCGCCCGCGGCCGGTCGCTCTTACGCGGCTCGATGCGGGTTGCCCAGAGATAGGCGAGCACGAACGCCCAGATGCCGATGAAGATGTCGATGAAAACCTTCACGGTCGCGGTGGCGCCGAGAATCCAACCCGCCTGGTATTTGACGCCTTCGGCCGCCGCCGACGCGAGGAGCAGCGACTCGGTGACCGCGCCGCTCGCGACCGCCGCGCCGTCGGTTTTCACGGCAAGACCCATCCACGCGCCCGCGACCATCGGTTCGTGCGACAGAAATGCCTGCGCGATGAACGGCAGAATCAACAGCTCGACGACGGCGAAGATCACGACCAGCGACGACACCATGATCGGAATGATCGGCCGCGCCCGGATCGCGGCGCCGGTCGCGAGCGCCGCCGAGACGCCGCAGATCGAGATGCCGGAGGCGAGGGGCGCCGCCCACTCGCGGCTGAATTTAAAATACTTGCGCGCGACGAAGTAAACGATCGCCCAATAGATGAGGTACGCCTCGATGATCGCGGCGAGACCGCGGAACATCACCGCCGAAGCGAGGCCGAGCTTCTCCGCGGCGACGATGCCGATCTTCGCGCCGAGCAGCACGATCGCGATCTTGATGTAGAGCTCGGGGCGCGTCGCCTCGGCGATCCATTGCGCAAATTTCGGGAAGAAGTTGCCGATCACGAGGCCCGCGACGAGTGCAACGATGAACCCCGCTTCGGCCGTCAGTCGCAGCGACCACGTGAGGCCGAGTTTCTGCATCTCGGCCGGATTGTTCACCGCGATGTTTGCCCAGCTGCCGAGTATCCAGCAGAGATAGCTGATCCAGAACACCACGCTGAACGCGACAGCGAAGCGGCCGAGGCGCGCATTGAGCAGCCACGCACCCGCGGTGAACACGACGAGCAGAAAGAGATACGTCAGGACCAGGGCGCCGAATCCGCTGATCCCGGAATACGAGGCGGAAACGGTCGCAAGCGACTGCGTGATATCCGTCCAGACTTTCGTGCGCACCGCCCAGCCGAGGAGGTCGACGCCCGCGAGCGGGCCGAGTGCGAGCACAAAGACGAGCAAACCGAGAATAAACGCGAGCCAGTCCTCGCTGATTCCACGCCGCTGCTCCATCGATGTCCCCCTATTATTCGAAAAGTTCCGCTATATAAAAGCATCGCACTCGGCGGGCGCAAGATAATCAGGGCGTCAAAACGAAGCGGCTAATGACGAAATCGCGATATGTAAATAACCAATTGCTTGGTCCTGCGGTTTCCCTTCGCTCGACCCATTAGATTCAAACGGCAGACGACGCGGAGGACGCAAAGGTCTTTCAATGCGCTTCGTTTTATTCCTCGCGTCGACGAGCGCTCGTGATTCGGCCTTCGCTTTTTTACCGCAATAGCCAGCCTTGAATGGGCTATCGCGCGCGTGGACGAGTATGGCAGACATCAGCACCAAGGACGCCGAGCAAAAGATTCTAAAAAAGCCCAGACGTCCTTCGCGCGTGGACATGAGTTTTTTCGACGCAAAACGCGCGAGGCCGCGTCGCTTTTGCGACCCGGCCTCGGCTTCTACAGATAGGTAACGTTACTTCGGGAACGGACGCAGGATTACTTCAACAGCGCTTCGATCGCCGCGCGCTCTTCGAGCAACTCTTTGTGCGTAGCGGCGATCCGGCCGCGGCTAAAGTCGCTGACCTGCAAGCCCTGGACAATCTGGTACGCGCCGTTCTTGCACGTCACGGGATATCCAAACATCACGCCTTCGGGAATGCCGTAGCTGCCGTCGGAGGGAACGCCCATGCTGACCCAATCGCCGGCCGGCGTACCGAGCACCCAGTCGCGAACGTGCTCGATCGCCGCGTTCGCGGCCGACGCCGCCGACGACAGTCCGCGCGCCTCGATGATCGCCGCGCCGCGCTTCTGCACGGTCGGGATGAACGTGCCCTCGATCCATTGCTGATCGTTGATGAGCTTCGCGGCGTTCTGTCCGTCGACTTCGGCGTTGAAGACGTCGGGATACTGCGTCGCCGAATGGTTGCCCCAAATCGTCATCTTCTTTACCGACGTGACCGGCCTGCCGGTCTTCTGTGCAACCTGCGTGAGCGCACGGTTGTGATCGAGGCGCATCATCGCGGTGAAGTTTCGCGGATTGAGGCTCGGCGCATTCTTCATGGCGATCAGCGCGTTCGTGTTGGCGGGGTTGCCGACGACCAGAACTTTCACGTTGCGGCTCGCGACGGCGTCGAGCGCCTTGCCTTGAGGGCCGAAGATCTTGCCGTTCGCTTCGAGCAGGTCCTTGCGTTCCATGCCGGGACCGCGGGGCCGCGCGCCGACGAGCAGCGCGACGTCGGTGTCGCGAAACGCGACCATCGGATCGGCGGCGGGAATCATTCCTTGCAGGAGCGGGAAGGCGCAGTCGTCGAGCTCCATCATCACGCCTTTCAGCGCTTTCTGTGCCTTCTCGTCCGGAATTTCGAGCAGTTGCAGAATTACCGGCTGGTCTTTCCCCAGCATCTCTCCGCTGGCAATCCGAAACAGCAAGCTGTAGCCGATCTGGCCGGCGGCGCCGGTTACCGCGACGCGCATCGGTTTTTTCATCTGCGACTCCTCTCTGAAAGAAACAGGGTGATCGATTGATGCGGGACAACGGGCGGGCGATCCGCTCGGTATCTGGGATTTAAGTTCTACCAAGAACGCATCAGGCGACGAATTATAAGGGGTGTGCGAAGGCGCGCAAACCGTGTAACGGTTTCGAATAACCGAGGCGCGTCGCGTGAGCGGGCCGTAAGACGAAGTGATTTCCGCGGAAGAACAAGGCGATCCGCCGTATTCGGGCGCCGATGGTGTCGGCACCGGAACCGTCCCTGCCGCATCGAGTTCGCAATGACGCCGTTGCCATCCTGCGTTTTGGAGCGCGTGTCGCCGGAATGAAAGGTCTAGGAGTAGTATTGAGCCAGTAGCTCCATCCTTCCTTCCCACCTGGAGATACCACAATGGCCAAAACAATGGTTGCTCCCACAGACACCAGCCTCGCCACTTTTTATAAAGACATGACGCCGCCCGAGCGGCGCACCTTCTGGGCTTGCTTCGGCGGGTGGACGCTCGACGGAATGGATTTCATGCTTTATCCGCTCGTTATCAGCACCATCATTACGCTCTGGCAGGTCGACCGCGGCTCCGCCGGGCTCGCGGTTACCGCGACGCTGCTCTTCTCCGCGCTTGGCGGATGGTTGGCCGGATATCTCTCGGATCAAATCGGTCGCGTGAAGACACTGCAAATTACCATCGTGTGGTTCTCGCTGTTCAGCCTGCTCTGCGCTTTCGCACAGAGTTTCAGTCAGCTCATCGTTTTTCGTGCGCTGCTCGGCCTCGGGTTCGGCGGCGAGTGGGCGGCAGGCGCGGTGCTGATGGGCGAAGCGATTCGCGCGCAGTACCGCGGGCGTGCGGTCGGTTCGGTGCAGTCCGGTTGGGCGATCGGCTGGGGCATTGCCGTGCTCCTGCAGGCGATACTCTTCACCGTATTGCCGGCCGAGCAGGCGTGGCGCGCGATGTTCCTGCTCGGCGCGCTCCCGGCGTTGCTCGTTTTTTATCTGCGCCGCCACGTCCCGGAGCCGGCCGTCGCCGCTGAAGCCCGCCGCAGCAGACAGGCAAAACCGGCAATCTGGAAAATCTTTGGCCCCGGCATCGTGAAGACGACGATTCTTGCGTCGTTGCTCGGTGTCGGCGCGCAGGGCGGCTATTATGCGGTCGCGACGTGGCTGCCGACGTTTCTCAAAGCCGAGCGTGGTCTGACCGTCGTCGGGTCCACGGGTTATCTCGCGTTCCTGATTACCGGCGCTTTCGCGGGTTACCTCGTCGGTGCGTATCTCGCGGATCGCGTCGGCCGGCGCAATCTGTTCCTGATCTTCTCCGTCGGCGCGATCGTGCTCATCCTCGCGTACACGCAGATGACGATCTCGAACAACGTGATCCTCTACTTGGGTTTCCCGCTTGGCTTCTTCGCGAGCGGTTATTTCTCGGGGATGGGCCCGTTCCTGACCGAGCTTTTTCCGACGCCGTTGCGCGGCTCGGGGCAGGGGTTCAGCTACAACTTCGGACGCGGCATCGGCGCGCTGTTTCCGACGCTGGTCGGCTACTTGTCGGCCACGATGTCGCTCGCCAATGCGATGGCCATTTTCGCAATCGCAGCCTACGGGCTGATGTTCGTTGCCGCCGTGTTGTTGCCGGAGACGCGCGGTAAAGTGCTACGGCCGGATGCGTGATGTTCCCATTAGCAGCATGCCGACGAGGACAGATATTCCTGCGAGCATGGCAAGCCTCTGGATCGCTCCCGACATCCTGTCTCCCGCGATCTTAGTGCGTCCCTGCACGTCACCGCGCTCGGGGAGTGAAGGGAGGGGGGACCATCCGGCCCCGGCTTGCCCGGGGCCGGATCCGAATCCGCACCCGCCCACGCGGTACTCGGTGCCGCGTGGCGCCGTCGATACGCATGCGCATGTGATCGGCTCGCCGCCGCAATACCCGTTGGTGCCCGGGCGCAGCTACACGCCGCCTGCCGCCAGTCCAAATGATTATCTGGCGATGCTCGATGCGACCGGAATGACTTACGGCGTACTCGTGCAAGTGAGCGTGCACGGGACGGACAACCGACTACTGATCGAGACGCTGCAGGCGCACGCGGCGCGGCTGCGCGGGATCGCCGTCGCACCGCTCGGCCTCGCCGATCGCGATTATCGTCAGCTGCAGGAAACAGGCATCGTCGGCTTGCGGCTGAACACGCTCTTTGGCGGCGGTATCGGCTTCGACGACGTCGTGGAATATGGGGCGCTGTGTCGCGAGCTGGGCTGGCACTTGCAGTTTCTGCTCGACGCGCGCGAGTTGCCGGCCCTCGCGTCGCGGCTCGCGCGACTCGTCGTGCCGTACGTGATCGATCATATGGGCTATCTGCCCGCGTCGCTCGGCGTCGACCATCCCGCGTTCCAATCGCTGCTCGCGCTCGTCCGCGACGGTGCTTGGGTCAAGCTTTCGGGTGCGTATCGACTGACCACCGAGGGGCCGCCCTATCGCGATACGATCGCTTTTGCGCAACGGCTGCATCAGGCGGCCCCGCAGCGCTGCGTGTGGGGCTCCGACTGGCCGCACGTCGCGCACTACGGACCGATGATGAACGTCGGCGATCTGCTCGATCTTCTCGCCGACTGGATTCCGGACGATGCGGCACGCCGGCAGGTGCTGGTCGACAATCCAGAGCGGTTGTACGGCTTCGCCTCGACGCAGTCGCGCGACTAGCGTGCTGTCCGAGGATCAAGGATCAAAAACGCATTGCGCGGATGGAGCGACACTTGCGTAGCCGGGATGGAGCGACAGCGGAATGCGGGAAGAGATGCCCCGGATTCCGGCGCTTCGCGCCTTCATCCGGGCTACATGTTCTAATCGGGAAATAAAATTAAAACCTATCCCAAAATCCCCCCAGCCTAACCCTCCCCCACTTGCGGGGAAGGAATGGGAGGGGGCGAAGGCCGCTTCAATTCAACTTTGAGACAGGTTCTAGTTGCGTAGCCCGGATGGAGCGACAGCGGAATCCGGGAATTTGAAGATGCCCTCGAATTCCGGCTACGACTTTCCAGCGAGTTTGCGCTCGACCGTGGTCTTGAAGAGCTTTGCTTTGCCGGCGTCGCCAACGCTGCCGATTTCTTTCGTCAACGCGTCGACAAGCCGTTGTACGGCGCCGGGGCGTTCGAGGCTCCCGACCTTTTTTAGCTGCTCTTCCCAGATGATGCTTGCCATCGGGCCGAGGAATTCGACCGCCTCGCGTTCGATGACGCTGACATCGATCGTGGGCCCGTCGTTCGACGCGCCGGCCGGCGCCGAGGCGAGCGTTTGCGTGAGACCGAACATGCGCAGCGTCCCGGCGGTGGAGACCAGTCCGCTGTCGCCCGCTTGGCGCACTTTGCCTTCCGCGAATTTCACGCGCCCGGAGGCGGTCGAGGCGTTGAAGAGCTTAATGGCGTCCTGACCGCGTTTCAGGCCCGCAACCACCTCGATGATGTCCCCGTTGTCGAAGGCCACCTGGAACAATTGATTGTCGACGGTCGCGATCCGGGCAAGCCCGGTTTTCCGCTCAGCGTGCAGGCGCCCAATCTCCTTGATGATCTGTTCGTGGCTCAGCAGCGGTTCCGGGCTCATTCGACCATCCCCGTTGGCCTGTGCAACGCCCGCTTATGCAGATTTTTTCGGCATCAGCCGGTCCATGGCCAGGCGGATGCTCGTGCCCATGCGGTCGATCGCACGCGCGAGATCGCCGATCTCGTCCTTACGCTCGGCTTCGGCCATGCGCGGCACGACGCGTCCGCGGCTCATTTCGTTCGCAATGCGGGTCAACGCGCGAATCGGCGTGGCGAGCTGCCTCGATAGCAGGTACGCGATCGCGCTAACCACGATCAGCGTAAGCGCCAGCAGGAGGAGCGCGTTGCGATTCGCTTCCCGGATCGGCGCGTACGCTTCGTCATAGTTCTGCTGCGTGACCATCGTCCAACCCTGCGGCGTCGATTGCACGTAGGCGATGATCTTCTGGCCGCCGTCTTCATAGACGACTTGCTTCTTGCCGGTTTCGGGTCGCGCGAGGAACGCCGGATGCTTGCTGAAGTCCGCCATCTGCTCGACATATTCCTGCTTCTGATGCGCGATGATCTTTCCCTCTTCGTCGAGCAGGAACGCGTAGCCGGTCGAGCCGATGTGCAGTTTGGTGATGATTTCGGAAATGTCCGTAAGGTGCGCGCCCATCGCGATCACGCCGATGACTTTCTTGGCCTCGTCGACGATCGGCGCAGACAGGATCAGAGCCGGTCGATTGGTCGTGCGACTGATGACGACCTGCTTGCCGTACGGCTTTCCTTCCATGACCTGTTTGAAATAGATGCGGTCGCTGTAGTCGACGGTGGGTTTGTCGTCGCTGCGGCCGATGTTTGCGCCGGTCGGACCGATGGTGAAGACGAGGTACGACCAGCCGTATTCCTGAAGTATCGATTTCAGCATCGGGTTCTGGCGCCGCGCATCCATCGACACGATATCGGCGACGGTGGCGTTCTGGCGCAGCGCCTTGAGATTCATGCTCACCCAGCCATCCACTTGCGCCGTGAGCTTCTCGGACGTGTCGCCGAGCTGCTGGCTGACCCGCGCGGAAATCTGCTGGTCGGCGTTGAGGTAGTCGATGTACCAGATCGCGCAGAGGGGCGCGAGCGCGACCACCAGCATTGCCACGAGGAGTTTTTGAAAGATTCCAAAGCGAAAGAAGGATTTCATTGCTCCTCCCCTGAGGCCTCTTGCGGTTTATTGCCTTTAAGTACGCCGCAAAAGGTGTTATTTCGCGAAAAGGTACGCCACGGACTAAGTCCAGGTCTATAGCGGCATCATGATTTTTTAGCATGCAGCTGCCGCCTGGGACCGAGACACCACTGTTCGTTCCGGGGAAGTCTGTAGCGTGTTCTCTGAGCTACGCCACGGTGATCGGGCATGGTCTCGTGGAATGCTGTACCGAAACCGGCGGACAAGCATATGATGCGCAAAGCGGCCAGTTAGAAAGGATTCCGAAAGAAACTTATCGGCCGCGCTCAAGTAGTTAGGGCTGTCGCGTAGGAGGGTGGGATGCGAGCGGCTTTTTCGTCGTTCCGATCACTGACTCAGGAACGTCGGCCGATGCAGTCGCTTTGCTGCCCGGGTTCATGAGCCGAGGGTTCAGCAAGGCAGTCGATAGAGGTACGACCGCAGTTCGTTGTCGGGTCTGCGGCAAACGCCAGGCAATCGCTCAACTGACTCCCGTTCCACCCCTCTCGCGGCCCACCTCGTTCACCGCTCAAGGGGAGGGTTGTCATGGTATCGTCCTATAGAGTGCCGAAGCTCGTTAATCCGAACATTGTCGTCCGCTGGACCACCGAAAAATCAGAGATCGAACAAGCGAACAAGCTCGTATTCCGCAACTACGTCGCCGCCGGGTTTTGGGAGGACAACGAGGATCGATGGCGAAAGAACAAGTATCTGCACACGCCGGCGCGTCATGTCTTCGTGATGAAGGATCGAGACCGCCTTCTCGGCACGATGAGCATCATCGTGGATTCGCCGGATGGGCTGCCCTCCGACAGTGCGCAGCCGGGGGTGATGCGAGACCTGCGGGCCAGAGGTGGTAGTTTGGCCGAGGTTTCGGCATTCGCGATGGATCGAGCGGTAGCCCGATCCCCGCTCTTCTTATATCTGATCAGTTACATGTTTCAGTTCAGCTTTTACTACGCAGGCGTCGATCGACTCGTGGCCTCGTGCGGTTGCGCGCATGCTGATTTCTACGAAGCTGCCTTGTGCTTTTCGAAAGTCAGCGGACCGACCTATTACCGCTACACGCATGATGTCGGTTGCTTGCTTACTCTCGATTTGATTCAGGCCCATGGGTTGTTTTCCAGGAAACATCCAGCGCACCCGGTTACTGGAGAAAGCTTCTATCGGTTCATCCTTGGAGACGGTCAACCGTGTCACGTCTTTCCTCTAGATCGACACCTAAAACGCCCTCGGGAGATCAATTGGATAGAACGTGGCTTGCGGAAGGTGGCCTAAACCGTGCTATGTTACGGGTACGTATGGCTACAAAGCACCGCTTGCATTGCGGCGTGTGCAACAGCTCTGCATCAATAGGGACAGGGAAGGAGAGCATGTCCATGAATCCACTATCGGGCGGCTGTACATCCTAACGTATGGCTGCTATCGCCATCCCGGCGTTTATCGCGCTGCTATCCAAAGTTTTTCTTCTTGTTTATGCGCTGCGTTCGCCACGGCGCGATCCGACGACGCGGCTTTTCATAATGCTGCTTGGGCTTTTCGCCCTTCAAAATCTAGTCGAGTGGTTAGGTCTCGACCATTTCGCGACTCGCGGCCTGGATCGGACGATGGAATTGTTCGGGTTCGCGTACTTCGCGGCCACAATTCCTTTTATAGCTGCGACCTTGCACGTGTCGCTCCGTCTTAGCATCGATGATTGGGCCAAGGTCAAACGTGTCGTTCCCTTGCTGTATCTACCCGCTCTGCTTCTCGAATGTTTACTTTTGGGCACCGATCAACTTGTCGCTGGTTTTCAGCTTTTCAAGAACTATACGATTCTCCGCGTGCCCGGTCCGCTGTACTTCTTATTCGAAGTCTACGTACCGCTCTACGTACTGGCTGCCCTGGTTTACGTAATTTACGGCGCGCGGACATCGCGTCCTTCCCGCATAAACCGGATTCGTAACCGGTGGTGGTTGTTCGCGCTGTTGCCGTTTGTGGCGCTGCACGTTTATCTCATCATCGCGAACCACTTTGGCTTGGCGAAAATATCGTCGACGATTTCGATTCCAATCGCGTTGACCTTCTTTTTCATCGTTACGACCTACGCGACACATCAGTACCGGCTTTTCGATATCGAGTTCTTGATCCCCTGGTCCAGGACGCGCAAGCGGAAAACCGAGTTCTATCGGCGCATTCAGGCGACAATCGCCGAGATCGCCGAGATGCATTCCGTGAAAGAGGTGTTGAACAGCATCGCGAACACGTTGCGGTGCCAAGTGGCCTTGGTTGGTGGGTTGCGTCCGCAGGTGGCCTTCGTGGACGGACAGGAGCTAGTTATCGACGATGATTCGCCGCCGTCCTTCCCGCGCGAAGCGCTCAAGAACGTCAAGCATATCGTCGTCACGAACGAGGTCGCGGAGCGGCAGCCCGAACTATATGAACTGATGAAGCGCTATAAGGTTGGCGCGATCGTGCCGTTCAACGCGCACAGCCCCGTATCCCCGCACTGGATGCTGCTCGGCGAGCACTTCAGCAATCAGGTCTACACGCCGCTCGATTTCAAGTTCGTGGAAACGCTCTTCGATCGTCTGGCGGAGCGTTTTCTCGACAACCTGATGCTGCTTCGCTCTCAGCTCGAGGACGCGCAGGCGGACAATCTCGAATTCCAGCTTCGGCTCTCGGCGGCGTGGGCCGAAGTGAATGCGCTGCGGCAGAAAGTCATGCTCGCTGAAATGGAGATCCAACGTTTGCGGGAAGAAAACACGCACTGGCGGCGCAAGAGCTTGCGTCTGGTGTCTTCGGCGCTCCCCAGCGCGATCATCGCGGGCGAGGCTTCGCTCTGGGAATACTTGTCGCAATGCGAAGCCGAAGTTGCCAAGGCCGCAATCGAATCTTGCGACAATGACATCACCCGTGCGGCGGACCTGCTCGGCATTTCGGAGACCGACTTGCAGAACATCGTCCAACGCTATCGTCTGTTCGCCTCGAAACAAGCCTGAACATCGACTTCGTGCCGGTCGTTATATATTTGGTCGATCCCCTCGCTTAGGGAAGCCGCCAGCTCCCCGTCCGCCGATTGTCGCGGCGATTTGCCCGACCCTTGCCCGCCTTGGCGAGTGTATGCAGTACTTGGTCGTTTGCTACATTAAGTTGGCCCATCACAACGGATTGCGATAGGTAACTGCGGATATGGAGTTCCCTCCCTCTGCCATTCCGGCGACGGCGGCGCTCTTGCTCAAGGCCGCCATTTTTGCTCATGCCTGTTTTTCGAAAGTTCGCCGCCTGCGGACGCGACTGTGTCTATTCTTCATCTTCTGCATCGCGATTCAAAACGTCGCCGAAATCAGCTTCTTTCTCACCCACGTTGAGGGGTGGGCCAACTCGCAAACCACGAACGGAAAACTTTGGTACGGCGCGACGATTCTCGCGATCGGCGTCCTGATGCACTTAGCGATTGTGATGGGGACGAAACAGGATAACGCGCAAAATAACCTGTCCATCGTAAGTCTAGTTTTGCTTTACGCGCCGGTTGCGGTACTCGAAGCGGTGCTCTGGCTACAGCCGCACCTGTTGATAGCGGGTTTTCGATCGATGGGCTACACCATCACGAAGATTCCGGGACCTTATTATTTCATCATCGAGACATACCTTGTTTCATACTTGTGCGCCGCACTAGGACTTTTCTTGTACGGAGCTCGCAAACAACTTTCCTCGATAATGCGGTTACGCAACAAGCTGCTGCTGATTGGGTTTTTTCCCTATGTCACGTTAGTGGTCGCAGTGCTGATCCTATTGCATCACGGGTATCATGGCTTCAACGTTACCGGCACCGGACCCGTTGCGTTGATGTTCTTTGCTGCGACCGCGACGTATGCGCTGCATCAATATCGTCTGGTGGATGTTTCTTACTACGTCCCTTGGTCGAAGGTTCGTAAACAAAAAGTCGAGTTCTACCAGCGCATCCGCCAGGCGAGCAGCGAAATTCCCGATTTGCGATCGACGAGCGATATGCTCAACCGCGTTGCCGATGTAATGCAATGCCAGGTCGCGCTCGTCGGGGGTCCGAGCATTCTGCTCGCCGTTCCGCAAGACGACGATCCTGTTATCGACGATTTCACGCCGTCCGAGTTTCCGCGGGACCAGTTGGCGAAGATCGATCGGATCGTAGCAGCGGAGGAAATTGCGGACAGCGATCCCGTTCTCCACGAACTGATGAAGCGTTACAAAGTGGGCGCGGTAGTGCCGCTCAACATCGCTCGTTTGCCGATGCATTGGCTCCTTCTCGGCGAACGCTTCCAGAACCATGTGTATACCTCCCAAGACTTCAAAGTCGTGGAAGGTTTGTTCGACGACATCAGCCGATGTTTCGTGAAGAACATCTTTCTCCTTCGCTCGTATCTAACCGAGGCGGAATCGGATGTTCGACGTTACGAGAAACGGCTCGCGACGGTACGCGGGGCGGTAGACGAGGTGAAGCAGAGGCTTGAGGTCGCCGAGGCGGCAAATCGTTTGCTCCGGGAGGACAACGCGAGACGGCGTCGAGGAGCGCTGCGCGTTGTCGAGCCTGTGGCACCGGATGTTGTACTCTCCGGAGAAAAGACGCTGGAGCAGTACCTGACCGACCGGGAAAGGCAAATCGTCGCGGCGTCGCTCAGTTATTGTGAAAGTAAGTCAGAGACAGCCGCGCTGTTGGGCACGACAGAAGCAGCCCTTAATTCTCTTATCGCTCGCTATGGGCTAGACACGAAGGAAGCAGAGTAGAAACAAGAATAGGTGTCCCGAAACGGCGCGGTATTACTTCTTGACTGTGTTTCCAGCGCAGTCAGCTTTCGAGTTCACCAGCTCTAAGCATCAAGGGGTCGATTCTTTCCGTTAGTTTTGTTCTGCACGTTGTTTGAACCGGGGTTTTTCCCTTGTTCAGCGACGCAGAGATCACCGGGCGAGACATCCTAAATGGAAAATTTCTAAAACCGTGCTGGAATGAGTGAATGGAATGACGTGTAATGCATTCCATACCGCGATCAAGTATCTCGACCGCGTTCATCCCGGGCGCTAATTGACCCAGCGTCTATTCCCATCCGGCCAGGAGCGGTCCGGGGTACCTCCTGGCTCTCAAACAGGAGGTCTTAATGTCGAAAGTTCATGTACCTGTTGTCAACAACGTTGCTGCGAGGCGGTCCGAAAACCCAGATGAAATCGAAAAAGCCGCCGGATCGCTCTCTGATCCTCAGCCCGAAGCCACCTTTTCTGAGAATCGTGTCTCCCGCATGCCTCGGCGGACTGGAGATGCGGAGAGGGCGGTCATGCGTCTGGAGTCGGACGTCCGATTGCTGCGAGAGGAAGCGACGCCACTCCAGCCAAGTCCTCAGATCCTCGATGTCAATCGACTCGCGCTTGGCAAAAGGCATGACCGGTTCTTTTACACCGTCTGTCATTCGCGGCTCGTCAGCACCGGGGTTTACGTTCCCGAGCAACGGGTGACGTCCACGGAGCTTTTCGAATCGTTTGATTCGAAAAACCGGTTCGACATTCCCTACGACTGGCTCGAAAGGAGCATGGGAATTAGGGAGCGCAGGATGGCGCCTGCCGACGTCTCTCCGTCACAGATGGCCCTCACCGCCGCGCGTGAAGCGCTCGATCGTGCAGCTATTCCGCCTCCCGAAATCGACGTGATTGTCTATGCCGGGATCATGCGCGACTACGTTGAACCGGCCTCCGCGCACATAGTGCAGGACAGGCTTCAGGCGAAGAATGCGATCGTATTCGACGTCACCAATGCGTGTCATGGATTCATGAACGCGATCCACCTGGTCGACGCGCTGATTGGCTTGAGGCAGGCCCGATACGGGTTGATCGTTACCGGCGAACATCTGTCGCGAGTCGTCAGACGGGCTGTTGAGACCCTGCAAATGACGCACGATCGTAAAGTGTTTAAGAATCTCGCGGGCGGGCTCACCCTCGGTGACGCGGGGGCGGCGATCATTCTGGGTCCCAAACTGACCCCGGAAAGCGGGTTCATGGGTTGTATGCTTCGCTCAATGGGTGAGCATTCCGGCCTATGTACCTACGGCGCCCGAGGTGAGGAGTCGGCACCGTTGATGACGGACATGCCGAATATCGTCAAGGCTCATTTGCAAATGCATGCAGAAATGTATCGCGAGTCTATGCTTAAATTCGGCTGGGAACCTGACGAAATTAGCAAGTTCGTCCATCATCAGGTGAGTCTCCGCGCGTTTAGAATGCACTCGGAATATTCGAAGGTGCCGGTCGGTCTTATGCCGAATACAGTGAGCACGATGGGTAATCTTGCGACGGCTTCCATCCCGGTTAATCTTCATAACCTCGTGGTCAATCGGGAGCTTGCCGATGGCGACAAGGTGTTCATAGCGGGTGCCGGGAGTGGGTTGTCCATCAGTCAGGCGGCCTTTGTTTGGGAACAGACCGCTTAGCGCTAGCGGACCTTGAGCATGTGCTGAAGAATCCAGAGGGAGATGCGAAATATGGAAGTTAGTTTCTGGTTGGTGAGTCTTCCCGCCCTGATTTCGCTATCGCTAAAGGGCGGGATTTATTTGTACGCGCATTATTCGCGGACCCACAACCTTCTGACGCGTCTGTATCTGCTGACCCTTTTTGCCTTCTCGATTCAAAATATCGCCGAGGTCGCTCATTTCTATACTCTCATCGAGCGCGGCGTAACACCGAATTTCGAAGTGAATACTTTCTACGCGGCGAGCATCGCGGCGTATGCGTTCCTATTTCATCTTTCACTGGCACTCGCATTCAATGCGCAAGACAAGACCGTCCGCAGATTCGCCGACGGCGTCTATGTATACGCCGTTCTTCTCGAAGCATTACTGTTATTCACGCCTTGGTTGATCGCCGGTTATAGCCCGATTGGCGGATATACCGTCACCAGAATCCCGGGTCCGCTTTACTGGGCGTTTGAGTTGTATGTGATCGCGACGGCGGTGAGTGCTATCGGAATACTTGCTTACGGTATGAAGGGCCAACGTTCCGGGTACCGCAAGGCGCAGCTCAAGATCGTGTTGATTGCGATGGTTCCGCTGAATCTCGTGGCCATCGGCGTGCTCGTAGCGCTGCATACGGGCGTGCGCCTGTTCAACGCGTCGGTAACAATGCCGATCGCGCTTACGTTCTTCCTTCTGCTGACCGCCTACGCCACCCACCAATATCGCCCGTTCGATATCGAGTTCTTCATCCCCTGGTCCAAGGTTCGCAAGCGCAAGTCGGCGTTCTATCAGCGCATTCAGGCGATGATCGCCGAAGTCGCGGAGCTGCGTTCGGTCAAGGAAATGCTGGAGAACGTGGCGCAGGTGCTGCACTGCCAAGTCGCGCTGATCGGTGGCCCCCGGCCACTCGTGGCGCTCGTGAAGGGGCAGCAGTTGAGCCCGGGTGACCTCCCGTTGTCGCGATTCCCGCGGCAAGTACTGGAGAAAGTCGATCATATCGTGGTCGTGAACGAGATCGCGGACCGCTTACCCGAGCTGCACGGGCTCATGAAGCAGCACAAGGTCGGCGCGATCGTGCCGTTCAACGCGCACGCCGCCGCTTCCGCGCATTGGATGTTGTTCGGCGAGCATTTCAGCGACCACGTCTACACGCCGCTCGACTTCAAAATGGTGGAGACGCTGTTCGAGCGGATCTCGGAGCGTTTCCTCGACAACCTCCTCGTGCTGCGTACAAGGCTGGCGGACGCGGATGCCGACATTCGCAATTACAAGCGGCGCATCGCGGTGGCCTGGGAAGAGCTGACGACCTTGCGCCGCCGCGTCGCAATCGCCGAGGACGAAAACCGCAAGCTGCGCGAAGAGAACTCACGGTTGCGGCGCCAGCGCCTGCGCGTCGTGCGCAGCCAGTTGCCCGAGGCGATCGCCTCGGGCAAGAAAACCCTCGAGCGTTACTTGGCCGAATGCGAAGCGGAGATCGTTACCGCCGCGTTGAAGGCGACGCGGGGCGACAAGCTCAAGGCGGCGCGCCTGCTCGGAATCTGGCCGAACACGCTGCGCTATATAATGGAGCGCCACGGACTCGAGGCGGGCTCGCACACCGAGTGAGGTCGCCGGAGTCGTTCCGGAAAGTGCGCTGTACCTCCTCAACACTCGAAACCTCCCGGCGCTCGGATGGCCCCCGCCGATAGTTGCGCCCGTCAGGACCGAGCAGTTAAAGTCGCAAGCCGGCGAGCGGGGGTGGCGAATGACCGTTTCGGTTTATTGGGAAGACCTGCCGGCGGGTAAGATCATCGATCTCGGCACGTGCCCGGTATCGCGCGAGGACGTGCTCGAGTTTGCCCGGCGCTATGACCCTCAGCCGTTTCATACCGACGAGGCGGCGGCGCAAAAATCCATTTACGGCGGACTGATCGCGAGCGGGTGGCAGACCTGCGCGCTCATGATGCGCTTGCTGTACGACGGCTTGCTGAATCGTGCGGCGAGCCTCGGTTCCCCCGGTGTGGACAATATCCGCTGGCTCAAACCGGTCCGACCCGGCGACGTGTTGCATGCGCGGATGACCGTAATGGAGTCGCGCGCGTCGACGAGCAAGCCGGATCGCGGCGTCATCAAGTCGAAGTGGGAAGTGTTCAATCAAAACGACGAGTTGGTGATGACGATGGAGGGAATGGGCATGTATCGCCGGCGGAGTGCCGGTTGAGTAATGTTTCTCCAGTCGAGTCGCGCGGCCCGCCGGTTGCGCCTCGAATCGTTAGAAGCGTGACAGACGGGAACGCAAACCAGACAAGGATAAAAACATGGACGAAATGATTCTGCATCACTACCCGACCTCTCCTTACTCCGAGAAAATTCGGCTCATATTCGGCCTGAAGGGCGTTGCGTGGCGATCGGTCACGATTCCGCAGATCATGCCGAAGCCGGACGTCATTGCGCTCACCGGCGGTTACCGCAGGACGCCCATCATGCAGATTGGCGCGGACATTTACTGTGACACCGCTTGCATCGCGCGCGAGATCGACCGGCGCTACCCGCAGCAGCCGCTTTATCCGAGCCCCGAAGCGGAAACGATCGCGAGCTGGGCGGAAGCGAAAACGTTCGGACCGGCCGTCGGCGTCGCGTTCGCGCACATCGGCGATACGCTTCCCCAAGAGTTCAAGGACGATCGTGCGAAGTTTTCCGGACGCGATTTCAATCCCGAGCGCATGCGCCTCGCGCTGCCCTACATGCAAGATCAGGTGCGCTCGGTGCTGGTCGTGCTCGATGAAATGCTGAAAGACGGTCGGCCATTCTTGCTCGGGTCCTCTGCGTCGATTGCCGATTTCGGCGCTTACCACCCGCTCTGGTTCATCGTGAGCCGGGTGGGAAGAGCGGTCGAACCGCTCGATCGGTTTGCACGTCTGCTCGAGTGGATGGCGCGGATCAAAGCGATCGGCCACGGTAAGCCGACCGACATGAGCAGCAAGGAAGCGATCGACGCGGCGCGGGCGAGTAAGCCCGCGCCCGCCCTCGGCGCGGACCCGCAAGACCCCGCGCAACGTAAGCCCGGCGATCGGTTGAGCGTCATGCCGGACGACACGGGCCGCGAGCCGATGGTGGGCGAGCTGGTCGGATCGAGCGCACGCGAGATCGTTATTCGACGTACCGATGAGCGCGCGGGGACGGTGCACGTGCACTTTCCGCGTCTCGGCTACATGGTGATGCCGGCGAAGTAAGAATGTTCGGCGCGACAGGGAAATTTTTTCGGCCGCGAGGGAGGAAAGGGAAGACGGGCATTCGAGTACGATGCCGGTTACGAACGGTGCCGATCGCGTATCGAGGATCGATTCGCCGGGGTTACTCCGCGACCGCCTGGTGCTCTATAGTTTTCGACTGTCGATTCTTTGAAGCCAATAGATTGACTGCGACCACCCCGTCCGCCGAATGGTAGCCGACCGTCAACCCGTCGACGGAACGGCGTTTTCGCTCATGGGTCTGCTCTGCGCGCTTTGGGGCGTGCAGCAGGTCGTCATCAAGCTGACGGCGCCATATATGCCGCTCGTGATGCAGGGCGGTGTCCGCTCCATTGTTGCGACGCTTCTACTGGCGATCTGGGCACGGTGGCGCGGCGTTGCGCTCTTCGATCGTGACGGGACGCTGCGCGCCGGACTGGTCGCCGGAATCCTTTTCGGCGTCGAGTTCGTCTTTATCTACGCAGGCCTCGGATTCACCGCCGCCTCGCGTATGGTCGTGTTTCTTTACCTGGCGCCACCGCTCACCGCGCTCGGTCTCACGCTTTTCGTTCCCGGCGAGCACTTGAACGTCCGCCAATGGATTGGTGTGTTGGTTTCGTTCGCTGGAACGGCGCTCGCTTTTTCCGACGGCTTTTTCGTGGCCGGCGGTACGACTTGGATCGGAGACCTTGCCGGTGTGTGCGCCGCGTGCTTTTGGGCGGCGACGACCGTCGTCATCCGCGCGAGCGCGCTGACTCGCGTCAGCGCGACCAAAACGCTCTTTTATCAGCTCGCTGCCGCCTCGGTGATCTTGCCCCTGGCGTCGCGACTGATGGGCGAAGGAGGACTCGTTGCACTGACGCCATTCGTCGCTGTGAGCATCCTTTATCAGGGCGCCATCGTCGCGTTCGCGAGTTTCCTCGTCTGGTTCTGGTTGCTCACCCGCTATCTCGCGACGCGACTGACCGTGTTTTCGTTTCTCACTCCGCTCTTCGGCGTCATCGCGGGCGTCATCATCTTGGGTGAGTCGCTGACGCCGCTCTTTTCCGTCGCTGCCGCGTTGGTCGCCGGAGGAATCGTGCTGGTCAACCTCGGCGGTTCAAGAGTCGCGAGCCAGCAAACCCCTGCACCGGCCGAGGCAAAGACGATCGTGCGATAAACGCGCGCGACGTGCGTCGTGTAGAGGAATACCTCCCTCGCGTTAGCGCATTCGGGATTAGTCCGCCGTTTGCAAATGCCTTTGATCGTCGCGCGCTGCGCGGTATCGTTGTCGGCTTCGTCGGACGCATGGAGGAGGTCATGTCGCAAGAAATCGCCGTGGTGGTGGGTGTCGGTCCCGGGCTCGGTTGGGCGCTCGCAAAGCGCTTCGCGCGCGCGGGCGTGCAGACCGCGATCGCCGCGCGGAACGCGACGAAGCTCGCGGCGCTCATCGAGCAAAATCGCGACGCCGAAGGTTCATCCGACCGCCTGCGCGCCTACGGCTGTGACGTGACGCAAGCTGCGGACGTCGCGCGTCTGTTCGACGCCGTCGAAAAAGATCTCGGGTCCCCGAACGTCGTTGTATTCAACGCCGGCGCGTTCGAGCCGGCGGGTATTCTGGAGATCACCCCCGAGGCGTTCGAGCGTTGCTGGCGTGTCGGTTGCTTGGGCGGATTTTTGGTGGGACAGGCTGCCGCGCGGCGGATGATCGCTCACGGCGGTACGATAATTTTCACCGGAGCGACCGCGTCGCTACGCGGCAGCAGCCGCTTCGCCAATCTCGCCGTGCCGAAGTTCGGGCTGCGCGCGCTCGCCCAGTCGATGGCCCGGGAGCTCGGGCCGCAGGGTGTGCACGTGGCGCACGTCGTCATCGATGGTCAGATCGAATCGGAGCGCTACGCGCAGCTTGGCGCGCAGCGCGGCCCGGACGCGTTGCTCGCGCCCGATGCGATTGCCGAGATGTACTACCAGCTCCATCGGCAACCGCGCAGCGCGTGGACGATGGAGCTGGATCTACGACCGTGGGTGGAAAAATTCTGACCGCGAAAAAGCCGTGCGCGACGTCAGTCGACCTTGAGCACGATCTTGCCGAGGTTGCGATTCGCTTCCATGTGGCGATGCGCGTCGGCCGATTTCTCGATTGGGTAAACCGAATCGACCACGGGCTTCAATTCGCCGCGCTCGAAACGACCGAGCGCAAATGCGCTCAGGGCCTGCGACAGATCGGCTTTTTCGGCGGGCGGAAGCCGCCGCAGCGTCGTCGCGGCGACCGTCATCGCCCTTTGCAGTAGCAGCGCAAGATCGAGCTCGCCGCGCGTGGTTCCGAGGAAGCCGATCAGCATCAGCCGGGCGTTGCGCGCCGCGGCCGCGAGGTTGTCGTTCCAGTACGGCGCGCCGATGAAGTCGAGAATGATGTCGACGCCGCGATTTTGCGTCGCCGCCAAAACCCGATCGCGAAATTTTTCCTGCTTGTAGTTGATCGCAAGTTCAGCGCCGAGATCGCGGCAAAGCTTGAGCTTGTCTTCGCTTCCGGCAGTTGCAAACACGCGCGCACCGGCCGCGCGCGCCAGCTGAATCGCCGCGCTGCCGACGCCGCTCGCGCCCGCGTGAACGAGCACGGTGTCGCCGCTTTGCAGCCCGCCGAGGTTGAAGAGATTGAGGTACGCGGTTTGGAACGCCTCCGGAATGGCGGCCGCCTGCTCGTAATTTAGATTCGCCGGTATCGGCATCGCCTGGTCCGCCGGCACGACCGCGAGCTGTGCGTAGGAACCGCCGGTCACGACCGCCATCACGCGATCGCCTTTTTTCCAGTGCCCGGCGGGTTTCTCGACTTCGCCGGCGAGCTCGAGGCCGAGTATGTCCGACGCACCGGGCGGCGGGGGATAAAAGCCGCGGCGCTGCAGCACGTCGGCGCGATTCACCGCGGTGGCGCGCACGCGCACCAACAGCTCGTTTTCCTTCACGACCGGATCCGGCGCGTCGCCGTACTCCATCACGTCGGCGTCTCCGGGGTGCTTGATCAGTATGGCTTTCATTGCAGTTCTCCTTGAGGGCCGTATTCAGGATGCCGGCACTCCGCTTCGCTTCATCCCGGCGGCGATAACATCGTCTAAACCGGCCAAGCGCGCCGTTAACGACGATTTGTCGAAAATCTTTCCTTTGCGTCCCTCGCGTCCTTGGCGGTGAAACGAATCTTCGTTCCTGGCGCAGCGATCACCGCTCTCCCCAACTCTGCGCCGACGCATGCGGCATGATCGCGCCGGACTAATCGGCGAAAAATTCGAGCAGCATGTCCGCGAGCGCTTCGGGCTGATCGAGCTGCATCATGTGGCCGGCGTCCGCGAGCATGCGCACCTGCGGGTTCGGGTAGAGATTCTGCCGCGCTGAATCGTGCAGGTGCTTGAACGGCGAGTCGGCGGCGTTGACGATCAAGACCGGGCATTGAATGCGGCGGACGAACGCAGCGAACTGCGCTTCGTTGAAGAGCAGCGGCGAACGCGTGCGATGCAGCGGATCGTGCTTCCAGATGCGCGCGCCCGGCGGTCCGTTCGGCGCCGGCCGGGTCGCTTTTTCCGCGAGCCGTTCGAGCCACACCTTGTCGAGGCGCGGATAGAGCTGCTGCAGGCGCTCGGCCGCGGTGGCGATGGTCGGCAGCGGTCGAACCGGTTTCGCGCGCACCTCATCGACCGTCTTGATGTGCTTGAGCAGCCGCTCGGGCGCGTCGTCGGGCTTGCTGTCGGGCGGGCCGATCCCTTCGAGCAGCGCGAGTTTCTGCACGCGCTCCGGAAATGCGCCGGCGTAGTACGTCGCCACCGTTCCGCCCATCGAATGTCCAACGAGGAACACGCGCCGGCGCATGAACGCCGGCAATACGCGCGCGAGATCGGCGGTGTAATCGGGAAAGTAGTAGTAGCCGCCGGGACCGACCCAACCGGTGTCGCCGTGCCCGCGCAGATCCGGCGCAATGACGTGGTAGCGGGGCGCGAGTCTCAGCGCGACGTGCTCGAAGCTCCAGGCGAGGTCGAGGAAACCGTGCAAAAGAACCACCGTAGTGTCGGCGCCGGCAAAATCCCATTCGAGAACGTTATGCGTGAGGCCGTTCGCTTCGATCGTTTTTGCGCGTGGTTCGATATCGGTCTTCATTGCGCTCATGCACTTGCCGGGGTTCGCATGATACCGACATGCTCCGCGCTGTGTCATCCGACCGACTTCGTCGCGCGCTGCGGTCGTATCCATGACCCACCGCTTATCGATACGTTTACTCAGACGACTTCGAACAAGCTCGCCGCGCCCATGCCGCCGCTCACGCACATCGTGGAGACGACGTATTTCGCCTTGCGTCGTTTCCCCTCGAGCAGTGCGTGTCCGACCATGCGCGTGCCCGTCATTCCAAACGGATGGCCGATGGAGATGGCGCCGCCGTTGACGTTCAGGATCTCCGTCGGGATGCCCAAACGGTCGCGGCAGTACACGGTCTGCACGGCGTAGGCTTCGTTCAGCTCCCACAAGCCGACGTCGCTCATCTTGAGTCCGGTGCGTTCGAGCAGTCGGGGCACCGCGTAGACCGGACCGATCCCCATTTCGTCGGGCTCGAGGCCGACGACAACCGTACCGCGATAGATCCCGAGCGGTTGCAAGCCTTTGCGTTCGGCGAGGCGGCTGTCCATGACGACGACGGCCGCGGCGCCGTCCGATAGCTGGCTGGCGTTGCCCGCAGTGATGGTGTCGCCGGCTACCGGTTTGAGCGCGGCGAGCCCCACGAGCGTGGTGTCCGGCCGATTGCCTTCGTCCCGATCGAGCGTGACCGCCTGGAGACTCTTCGCGCCGGTCGCTTTGTCGGTGACTTCCATCACGGCCGTGAGCGGCACGATTTCGTCCTTGAACTTTCCCGCCGCCTGCGCGACGGCCGTACGCTGCTGGCTCGCCAGCGCGTATTCGTCCTGTACTTCACGGCTGATGCGGTAGCGCTTCGCAACCACGGCTGCAGTTTCGTTCATCGGCATCCAGAGTTCCGGCTTGTGCTGCATCAGCCACTCTTCGGTGATGTGCGTCTTGTTCAAGTTGTCGCGCACGAGGCTGATCGACTCGACGCCGCCCGCGACCATGATCGGCACTTTATCGACCAGCACGCGCTGTGCCGCCATCGCGATCGCCTGCATGCCGGAGGAGCAGTAGCGGTTCACCGTGACGCCCGCCGTCGTCACGGGCAGCCCGGCGCGAATGACGCTGAGGCGGGCGATATTGTGCCCGGTCGCGCCTTCCGGCATGCCGCAACCGAGAATCACATCCTCGACTTCGGCGGGTTCGATGCCCGCGCGCGCGACCGCGTGCTGAATGGCGTGAGCGGCCAGGACGGCTCCATGCGTTCGATTGAACGAGCCACGAAACGCTTTGCCAATACCGGTACGGGCGTAAGAAACAACGACGGCGGTGCTCATGCTGAATCTCCTATTAAAATGCGGGTCTGCGTATGCGCGGTTTCCATCCGACGGCGCAGCCGCGATGCCGCTTCGGATGAATGACGATTCGCTTCACGATCGGTTTTTTCAAAGCCGCATCTGCGCAATCGGTTAGTTGGCGCTGCTAGCTACGATGCTAGGAACTCGATCACTTGCCGGGAAAAGTGTGCGGCGTGTTGGAACAGAAAGCCGTGCCCGGCATTCGGATAAAGGATCAGAAGCGCGTTCGGAAGGCGCTGCGCCATGACGTACGAGTTGTACGCCGGGATCATGACGTCGCCGTGCCCGTTGGCCACGAGCACCGGCTGCACGAGTCGCGCGAGATGCGGCAACGTCGCGGTAGCGCCGGTCGAAAACGATTTGAGCGCCGCTGCCTGCGCCTTGAAGCTCTCGCTCTTCACGACCGGCGCTGGCTGTTCGCGTCGTTGGCGCAGCCGGCGCAGATGCGTGAGTCCTTCCTTTCGTCCCTGCTCGGTTTCAGGGAAGAAGAGATATAGAAAGTCCTCGTCGTCGTTCCCGGGCTTGAGCATGATCTGGAAGACCTTCTCCGACGGTTTGGGGCCGTCAGCGACCGCGCCCGGTCCGGTTCCCGCGAGAATGAGACGACGCACGAGCTTCGGGCGATCTAAGGCGAGTTGCTGCGCCACGCATCCGCCCATCGACCACCCGAGCACGTCGACATGCCGGAGCGCCAGGCGATCGAGGAACGCCGCCGCGTTTTGCGCCATTCCGACGATGCTTTCGGGGACTTTGCCGGTCGAGAGACCGACGCCGGCGTTGTCGAGAAGAATGATCTCGCGCTCTTCGGCGAGGAGATCGAGAAACAGCGGGTCCCAGTCGTCCATCGTGCCGCGATAGCGTTGCAGCAGCAGGATGGGCACCGGCGAGCGTCTGCCGAAGCGACGGTAGGCGTATCGCGTGCGACCGATCTCGACGTACTCTGTCCGTGCCGTATTCGCGGCAGACAGGTTGGGATCGAAGCCTTGGAGCGATTGTTGTTCGATGTCCAGCAGCATGGCCCTATTCCTCGATTACTTCAGTGCTCGGGCGGCGTTCGCATCGCATGACGGATGCCAACGCCGTCCGCCGTTACCGCTTCATCTCGGCGAAATCGAAAATCAGGCATGTCGTCGTCGCGTGCGCGTACAGGCGGCCCGACGTGTCGGTCAACCGACCTTCCGCCGTTCCGATGCGGCCGCCGACGTGGATCACTTTGCCCTCGGCGCGCAACGGTCCGCTGTCCGGCATTACGGCGCGAACGAAGTTGATCTTCAGCTCGACCGTCGTGTAGCCCTTCCCCGCGGGCAGTGTTGAATGCACTGCACAGGCCACACAGGAGTCGAGTAACGTCGCCGCCCAGCCACCATGTACGCTGCCGATCGGGTTGAAGAAATCCGTGGTCGGGCTGCCTTCGAAAATTACTCGGCCCGCTTCCACCGAAATCGGCGCGAAGTTGAGCACGTGGGCAATCGGGGCGCCGGGCAGCTCGCCCGACAATATTCCCCGCAGCAAGTCGAGCCCGGAGCGTTGTGCGAGCGCCGCCCTGGGGAGCGGCGCCGGTCGCTGATGAATCGGGGTTTCGCTGTCCGTGGTGCTGACTGGATTCGTTCGCATGTGGGTTACTCGTTCACGTTGATGGAAGAGGATGGCTAGTACGCCCTGGCGACTTCGCCGGCGCGCCGGCGAGGCGCGGTTTGATCGTCCGGCGCCTGCCGAATCCACGCATCCTCGGCGAGGAACCGCACCGCCGCGTCGATCGCGCGCGCATCGCGCAGCAGCTTTCGATGGCCGCCGGCGCGGGGCGCGATTTTCATGTGTGCGTTCGGCCAATGCAGCGCGAGCCGCTGCGTGTCAGCGATCGGGACGTCTTGATCGTCGTTCGTGGCCAGCAGCAGAACCGGGGGGAGGAACTTCGGCACGCGCGCGCTCAAGTCGAGCTCGGCAAGGGGGCCGTTGAAAATTTTGCGCTCCAGTCGTTGTCGCAAGAGCGAGCGCGTGCGCGCCGAGAGGTCGAGCAGGTCTTCGAACCGCTGCACGACGCCGGCCACCGAGTTGGCCGGTGAGATCAGCACGGCACGCTCGACGGGTAGCGGTGCCCGCGCCGCGAAGGCAAAGGCGCTCGCGCCCATCGAATGCGCGATCACGCCGTGCAACGGGGCGTGCTCGGCGACGACGCGCTGCAGAAACCGGCCGTATTCGACGACGTTGAGTGCCTTGCCCGGTTGCTCGCCGTGCGCCGGCGCATTGAAGCCAATCACGCGAAAGCCGCGCCCCGCGAGCGGCTCGATGAATCGGCCGAGCTGCGTTACGCGGCCTTCCCAGCCGTGCACGAGCAGCACGGTTCGCCCCTTACCCCAGCTCCAACCGCTGTAGCCGTCGGCAAGCGCGATTGCCTTCGCGCGCTCTGCGATTTCCTGCTCCCACGCGGGCATCGGCCAGCGGCGGGGGGTGACGAAGCGTTGAAGCGCAAGCCGGGCGCTCAAGCGCGGGAAAATCGCATCGAGCAACTGAAACGGAGCTTTGCCGTACTGAATCGCCATTGCATCAACCTCCTGTGTGTCACCCCGATGGGGCCGGCGCTACAGCCGCTATCTACCTATCAACAGGTAGCCTCGCGGCCCAAAAAATTTTACGTGAACAAAACCGTCTTCAATTGCTCGAGCATGCCGTCGAACACTTTTGCATTCCCGGTGATGCGCGCGACTTGCGTGCCCCCTTGCACGGCCGCGAGCACGAGCGCGGCCTGGTCCTCGATTTTTCCGTCCGCACGAATCTCGCCGCGTTTGCGGCCCGCTTCGAGCGTTGCACGGACCCAGCTCCGGATGGTGTCGTTAAGCGCAGCTAGCTCGCGGCGTACGTTCTCCGGCAGCGCGCTGTACTCGGCGCCGAAGGCTCCCCCCGGGCATATATCGCCGGAGCGCGCCAAGTGCTGGTAATACTTGAACCACTCGAGCAGGTCAGCTTTCGCAGATTCGCTCGCTTGACGCGTGGCGACCCAGCGGCTGAACGATTCGCGATAGCTTTCCAGTAGCGCCACGCCAAGCGCTTCCTTCGAGGGGAAGTGATAGTGAACACTCGCCGATTTGATTCCGAGATCCGCGGCGAGATGGCGGAAGCTGAAGCTGGAGAATCCGGCGTCCTGCAGGTAACGTTCTGCTCGCCGGAGAATTGCGGTACGCGTGTCGACGCTCGCCTTCATGCCGGCTAGCATAGTCACCTATCTACAGATAGGCAAGTAGCAACGCGCTGTCTTTTCCCGCATCGAGAATCAATGGGTATTGATCAAACCACGGTTGACGCCGTAGCGGCCGGTCACGCTTCCCGGACGCGAGCACTCGCTTTCATTGCGCTGCTGGCCGGGGGGGCGTTGCTCGGTCTTTCACCGATCTTCGTGCGCCTGGCGGACGTCGGTCCCGTCGCGAGCGCATTCTGGCGCGTCGCGCTCGCGGTCCCGTTCCTGTGGATCTGGGTGCTTGCCAAGGAAGGTGTGCGGCGGCCGGTGTCGTCGTTGTTCGGCGTTGCACTGCTCGCCGGTGTTTTCTTCGCGGCCGATCTTGCCGTGTGGCACTGGTCGATTGTGTATACCAGCGTCGCCAATTCCACGCTGCTCGCGAATTTCGCTCCGATCTTCGTTACGTTCGGCGGCTGGCTGTTGTTCCGCCAGCGCGTATCGGTCGGCTTCGTCGCGGCGATGCTGACCGCGCTCGCCGGCGCGTGGCTGCTGATTGGACCGAGCGTTGCACTGGGCGGCACGCGCCTGTTCGGCGATCTGCTCGGTCTGCTTACCGCCGTTTTCTACGCCGCGTACATGCTATCGATCAAGCACGCACGCCAAGGGGTTTCGACGGCGCTGCTAATGGCAGTGAGCACGAGCATCACGGTCGCGGCGCTGTTGCCGATCGCCGGGTTCTCGCCTCAGCCGATGCTGCCCTCGAGCGCGCGTGGCTGGGGCGTTCTCCTCGGCCTCGCCCTGGTCTCACAGGTCCTGGCGCAAAGCCTCATCGCGTATGCGTTCGCCCACATCTCTGCCGCGCTGTCCTCGGTCGCCGTACTCACGCAGCCGGTCGTCGCGGCGGTCATCGCGTGGGTTTTGTTCGGGGAAACCCTCATGGGCCCGCAGCTCATCGGTGCGGCTCTGGTCTTCGCCGGTATCGTCGCGGCGCGGCGCGCCGAATCAATAACCACAAATCCGTAGGGCGTCTCTGACTTCACTCGGCCCTAGGTGGGCGCATTAGTTTCTTGAATGTCCTGATCGCACGAACGCTCTTGATGCGACGACCTGCCCGCAATACGCTGCAAACGAGCGAATGCAACTGGGACGCCAATATGACACTCCAAGCACTCCTCGGCATCGAGCTACCGATCATCCAGGCCCCGATGGCGGGCGTACAAGTGAGCGCACTCGCGATCGCTGTTTCCAACGCGGGCGGACTCGGCTCGCTTCCGTGCGCCTTGCTCAGTCTCGATGGCATGCGCAAAGAACTGACCGCGATCAAGGCGCAAACCAAAAAGCCGTTCAACGTAAATTTCTTCTGCCACACGCCACCGTCGCCGAATGCGGAACGCGAAGCCGCTTGGCGCGCGGCGCTCACGCCTTATTACAGGGAGTTCGGAATCGACCCGACCACGATTCCGGCCGGTCCCGGGCGGGCGCCCTTCAGTCCGGAAGCGGTCGACGCGCTCGAAGAGTTCAAGCCCGCGGTCGTGAGCTTTCACTTCGGCCTGCCCGCGCCCGAGTTGCTCGCGCGCGTGAAAGCGTTGGGTGCAAAGATCATCGCGTCGGCGACCACCGTGGACGAGGCGCGCTGGCTCGAGACGCGCGGTGTCGACGCCGTGATCGCACAGGGTGTCGAAGCGGGTGGCCATCGCGGAAACTTTTTGTCGGACGATCTGACGACGCAAGTCGGTACGTTCGCACTGCTGCCGCAGATCGTTCGCGCGGTGAAGGTCCCGGTGATAGCAGCGGGCGGCATCGCGGATGCGAAAGGCGTCGCCGTTGCGATGGCGCTCGGCGCTGCCGGCGTACAGATCGGCACGGCCTATCTGCTTTGCCCGGAAGCCACGACCAACGCCGTACATCGCGCGGCGCTCAAGAGCGAAGCGGCTCGACACACTGCGCTCACGAATGTTTTCACCGGCCGGCCGGCACGCGGTATCGTGAACCGCATCGTGCGCGAGGTCGGGCCGATGAGCTCAGTGGCTCCGGCTTTCCCTTTGGCAACGGCAGCCATCGCACCGCTGCGTGCGAAAGCTGAAAGCCAGGGCTCCGGGGATTTCTCGCCGCTCTGGTCGGGGCAGAATGCGACCGGGTGTAAGGAGATACCAGCGGCGCAGCTAACGCGCGAATTGGCGGCGGCGCTTTAGCGGTGGATGTTGCCGCGCGACGCGCGTCGCGCCTGGCGGTGACGCGCAGCACGAGTCGCCGTTCGAGCGGCGACCCATCGCGGAAAAGGAATGAGCACGAAGACGATTCTCTACGACCGCTCTCATTCTTCCGCCATCCTGGCCATTCTGAAGCGACGCCATCGTCAACTCCACCGCGCTCTATAACTATCCGCCGCGGACGCCGGCGATGATGGAGGCGTGGTTCGATGCGAAAGAGAACGGCGACTATCCGGTCGTCGGCGGCGTCGAGGATGCCGGCACCTTGCTCGCGTTCGGTTCCTATGGTCCCTTTCGTACCTGGCCCGCGTACAAGTACAGTGTTGAGCAAACACCTTCTGTCGGCCATCATCGAGCACACACGCCGCCAGCAGTACCACAACCTCATCGGCGGCATCGATGCCGCGAACGCGGCAAGCATGCGCTGCACCGGCGCTTCGGATTTGAATTCTCCGGCAACATTCGGCACGCGGGCTTCGAGTTCGGTCGGTGGCTCGATCCGCATTTCTACCAACTGCCGCTCGATACGCCGGCATATCCGGTCGACGGATAAGACCTCTCCCTGTTGAGAAGATCGCGGTTCGCGGCGCGTCAGGTAACGTTAGCGTTGGCTATGGATACATGCGCCTACTGATTCTGGTTGTCGTCTTGCTCTCGCTGCTCGTTGCCACGGGCGCTGCAATACTCGTGCAGCCGTTCGTGCGCGCGCGCACCTCGGCGCCGCCGGCAGTCGACGCTTCGCGGCTCGAAGCGCATGTGCGGGCTCTCTCCGCGGGTTTCTTCCCGCGTAGCTTCGATCACCCGGAGCAACTCGACGCGGCAGCATCGTATATTCATGCCCAATTTCTGAAAGCCGGAGCGAAAGTCGATGTCCAGCCGTATCGCGTGGCCGGCGTCACGTATCGGAACGTGATCGCTCGCTACGGGCCGGATGCCGGTCCCCTGCTCGTGATCGGCGCGCATTACGACACCTTTAGCGAAATCGAAGCGTGGGGAGCGCCGCGCAGCGGCGATTTGGCCGCCCACACACCGGGCGCGGACGATAACGCGAGCGGCGTCGCCGGTTTGATCGAATTGGCTCGGCTCCTCGGTCGCTCGCCGCCACGCATTGCCGTGGAGCTCGTAGCGTATACCTTGGAAGAGCCGCCGCACTTTCACAGCGATACCATGGGCAGCGCGCACCATGCGCGCCGTCTGCGGAAATCGGGCCGCGACGTTGCCCTCATGATTTCGCTCGAAATGATCGGCTACTTCAGCGCCGCGCCGCGCTCGCAGCAGTATCCGTTCACGGCGCTTGGCCTGTTCTACCCGGATCGCGGTGACTTCATCGCCGCCGTGGGACGCATCCGCGATTGGCCCGCCACGCGTAAAGTGAAGGCCGCGATGCTCGGCGCTTCCGACTTGCCGGTGTTTTCCATCAACAGTCCTGCCTTCGTCCCCGGCGTCGATTTTTCCGACCACCGCAGCTACTGGAACGAAGGTTTCTCCGCGCTGATGGTGACCGACACCGCGTTTTATCGTAACCCGCATTATCACCAAAGCAGCGATACCCCGGACCGTCTCGACTACGCGAGCATGGCGAAGGTCGTGCGAGGCGTTTACGCGGTCGTGCAAAGCTACGGCGCCGATTTAAAAGCGAGTCAGGTCAACGAGAAGAAGTGATCGCCGAGTTCAATCTGCGCGTGCCCGATACAGATTCTTTTTTACGTACAAACGTCGTAGTGAAAGGCTGTCGGACTTCTGTAGTCGTCCGGCGCGTCGTTGTGACGCATCGGTTCTCTGTTAACCCTGGATCGGCGATGGGGCTGACAGCGTTGCGCGGTCTCCTGCTTGTCTCCGGTAACAAATGTCCAACAACGCGTGGAGAAGTAATTCAGCGGCGGTCTCAACGTTGATAGCGACGTGCAGGCACGGTGTCGGGCGGCGTTCGTCATCGGATTGTTTGCGCCGGCGCAGTGTAGTGAGTAGACTACGCAGTCTATTCGCGAGCGGGGGCTCCATGTCTGACGATTGCGCCAAGTCCGCCTGCGTCGAGCGCGTGCTCGACGCGGCGCTCGAAGTCTTTCGCGAGCAAGGTTACGGCGCAAGCATCGACGCCGTCGCGAATCGTGCGGCCGTGGCTCGCCAAACGATTTACAACCATTTCACCTGCAAGGAAGCGCTGTTCGGCGCCGCGTTGGAGAAAGCGATCGCCACGCTCTTCTCGACGGCACAGAGCGACGACGGCGATTTGCGCACGCGCCTGATCCGTTTCGGACGGGCCTGGCGCGCGCAAGTGCTCGACCCGGCGTCAATTCAGTTACAGCGGGTGCTAATCGCCGAGACGCCGCGCTTTTCGGATCTTGCACAGCATTGTTACGAGCATTGTGTCGTCGGCGCGTGCAGGCAGATGGCGGCGATATTCGAGCGCGCGATGCAAGAGGGCGAGCTGCGGCAGGACGACCCGTTCGAAACCGCACGCTTGTTCATGGAGATGCTTGTTGGCCTCGATCGTTGGCGCATGCTTCTCGGCGGCGAGCCGCCGTCGCCGCGGCACGAACAAACCCGCGTCGCCCGCGCGGTCGATTTCTTTTTGCGCGCGTACACGCTCGCGCCGCGCAAGCCGCGACGGGCGGCGTCGCGTTGAACAACAACAAATCCACGACTCAGTGGTCTGAGAACCTTATGCTCCTACGCGCTTTGAATCGGATTTTTTCGTTGGTCGCTGTCGCCGCGCTGCTCTCGGGCTGCGGTAAAGGCACCGGTGCTCCCGCCGGTGCCGGCGGCATGCAAATGCCGCCGCCCGAAGTGACGGTGGTAGTCGTGCAGAGCGGCGACGCGCCCGTGACCTACGACGTGAGCGGCCGCGTGGTCGCTTATCGCACCGCTGAAGTGCGCGCTCGTGTCGAGGGTATCCTGGAGAAACGCCTTTATCGCGAGGGCGGCGAGGTGCAGGAAGGTCAGGCGCTGTTTCGCATCGACCGGCGCACGCTGGAAGCGAACGTAGCGTCCGCCCGCGCGGCGCTCGCGAAAGCGCGAGCGAATGCGGAGGTCACGGCGCAAACCGCGAAGCGTTATCGCCAGCTCATCGCCGATCAGGCGATCAGCAAGCAAGAGCTCGATCAAGCCGAAGCGAATCTGAAGCAGGCCGACGCCGAAGTGCTGAACGCCGAGGCGGCACTGAAGCGCGCGGAAATCGACTTGAGCCACGCGGACGTGCCGGCGCCTATCTCCGGGCGCATTACCCGCGCGTTCGTGACCGAGGGTGCGCTCGTCGGGAAGGGCGAAGCGACGCCGCTGGCGAAGATCGAGCAACTGAATCCGATTTACGTCGACTTCACGCAGTCCGGCGCCGAGCGCCTGCGATTGCAGAGGGCGTTGATGGGCGGCGAGCTCAAGCGTGCGCAAACGCCGGTAGAGCTGATCCTCGAAGACGGCAGCAAGTACAAATACCCGGGCAAAGTACTGTTCACCGAGCAGACGGTAGACCCGACCACGGGTACGGTGACGTTGCGGGCGGAATTCCCGAATCCCGAGCGGCTGCTGTTGCCCGGAATGTTCGCAACGGCGCGTTTCGCGCCGGGAGCGGTCGGCGGCGCGGTACGCGTGCCGCAGCGCGCGGTACAGGCGTCCCCACAGGGCCAGTTCGTGTACGTCGTCGGCGCCGACAACAAGGTCGCACCGCAGCCGATCCGCACGGGCGGATTCTCCGGTCCGGATTGGATCGTCACCGACGGTTTGAAAGGCGGCGAGCGCGTGGTCGTGGACGGTCTCCAGAAGATTCGACCGGGCGCGCCGGTGAATCCCGTTATGGCCGATGCGGGGCCGGCAGCGGGCCAGCCGCCGGCCGGCGCGCAGCCGCAGACGCCGGCCGATGCGAAACCGGCCGCGCCGGCGGCGAAGCCGCCCGCGGGCGGGCAGTCTTCGGCACAGCCATCTACCGCGCAGCGCTAGGACGGAACCATGAGCAAAGATAGCTCACGCAGCATCGAACCCGCGTTGGGTCGCGGCGGACTCGCGCATTTCTTCATCGATCGCCCGGTGTTCGCGTGGGTGATCGCGATCATCATCGTGCTCGCCGGCCTGCTCGCGCTGCGTGGGCTGCCGGTCGCGCAGTATCCGGAAGTCGCGCCGCCGGCGCTGCAGGTGACGGCCACGTACCCCGGCGCGAGCGCCAAAGTCGTCGAGGACACCGTCACCGCCCTCATCGAGCAGGAGATGAACGGCATCGAGAACCTGCTCTACATGCAATCGTCGAGCGACAGCGTCGGCAACATGACGATGACGCTGACGTTCAAACCCCGGACCGATCTCGACATCGCCTCCGTTGACGCTCAAAACCGCATCAAGCGCGTCGAGCCGCGATTGCCGGAGGAAGTGCGTCGTCAGGGCGTGCAGGTGGTGAAGTCGCGGCGCAACTACCTGATGTTCGTCACGCTGTATTCGCCCGACCAGAGCTACGATCGCGTGGCGCTCGGCACCTTCGTGAACTCGAACGTGATCGATCCCATCCGGCGTGTGCCAGGCGTCGGCGAAGCGACGCTCTTCGGCTCGGAATACGCGATGCGCATCTGGCTCGACCCTGCCAGACTCGCGGGTTTCAACATGTCGCCCGCGGAAGCGCTCGATGCGGTGCGCTCACAGAACGTGCAGCTCGCGACCGGCGAGATCGGCCAGCTGCCGGCGCCGCCGGGGCAGCAGCTTTCGGCGACCGTCATCACCCAAGGGCGGTACGCGACAAGCGAAGAGTTCGGCAACATCGTGCTGCGTGAAGGCGCGGCCGGCGCACTCGTGCGTCTCAAAGATGTGGCGCGCGTCGAGCTCGGCGCGGCCGATTACAGCGTCGAGGCGCGCTTGAACGGAAAACCGATTGCCGCGATGGGCATCAAGCTCTCGCCGGACGGGAACGCCGTGCAAACGGCGCAGGCGGTGCGCGCTCGCATGAGCGAGCTCGCGCAATATTTCCCGAAGGGCATCGCATGGGAAGTGCCGTACGACACTTCGAAGTTCGTTAGCATCTCGATCAAGGAGATCGTGAAGACGCTGTTCGAGGCGGTGATCCTCGTGTTCATCGTGATGTATCTCTTCCTCGGTAATCTGCGCGCCACGGTCATCCCGACCATTGTCGTTCCGGTGGCGCTGACCGGCGCGCTGACCGGTCTCTATCTCCTCGGCTATTCGATCAACGTGCTCACCATGTTCGCCATGGTGCTCGCGATCGGCATCCTGGTCGACGACGCGATCGTGGTGATCGAAAACGTCGAGCGCATCATGAGCGAGGAGGGCTTGCCGCCGCGCGAAGCCACACAAAAAGCGATGGGGCAGATCTACGGCGCCATCATCGCCATCACGCTCGTGCTCACGGCGGTGTTCATCCCGATGGCGTTTTTCACCGGCTCGGTCGGCGCGATCTACCGGCAGTTCTCGGTCACGCTCGTGCTCACCATGGGCTTCTCGGCGCTGATGGCGTTGACGCTCACGCCGGCGCTCTGCGCCACGCTGCTGAAGCCCGTGCCGAAGGGCGAGCACATCCAGACGAACCGCTGGCTCGGCGGATTCAACCGCTGGTTCACGAACTTTTCGCGCTCCTATCAGGGCTGGGTGGCGCGCATCCTGCGACGCATCGGGTTTGCGCTCGCGTTCTTCGCCGTCATCATCGTCATCACCGGCGCGCTGTTCTCCCTGCTGCCCACATCGTTCCTGCCGGAAGAGGACCAGGGCTACTTCATCAACTTGGTGCAGCTGCCGGCTGGTGCCACGCGCGAGCGCACGATCAACGTGATGGAGCAGGTGGAGCAACACTACCTGTCGCAGCCGGAAGTGGAGCGCATGGTGTCGGTCGTCGGTTTCAGCTTCTTCGGGCGCGGTCAGAACGCCGCGCTCGCATTCGTCGCGCTGAAGGATTGGGACGAGCGCACGAAGAAAGAGCAGGGAGCGACGAGCGTCGTGCAGCGCGCGAACATGATGCTGTTCCGCATCAAGCAGGCGTTCATCTTCGCGGTGAACCCGCCGCCGATCCCGGAGCTCGGCGCCATCGGCGGTTTCGACTTCGAGTTGCAGGATCGCGGCGGCGTCGGGCGCGAGCGGTTGCTCGCCGCGCGCAACCAGATGCTCGGCATGGCGTCGCAGAATCGGAACTTGGCCGGCGTACGCCCGGAAGGCCAGGAGCCGGCCCCGCAGCTCTATCTCGACGTCGATCGCGTGCACGCGAGCCAGCTCGGCATCGATGCGGGCGAGCTCAACAACACGCTCGCGATCGCGCTCGGATCGGCGTACGCGAACGACTTCACGCGTGAAGGCCGGGTGCTGCGTGTGCTGATCCAGGCCGACCCGGTGAGCCGCGCAACACCCGAGCGGCTGCTGCAATTGCAGGTGAAGACGCGCCAGGGCCGGCTCGTGCCGTTGGGCGAAATCGCGACCACGCGTTGGACCATCGGCGAGATCAAGCTCGATCGCTACAACGGCCTGCCGGCGTACAAACTTTCGGGCGGGCCGGCGCCGGGTAAGAGCACCGGCGACGCGATGAAAGCCATGGAGACGCTCGCGGCGCAGTTGCCGCCGGGAGTCGGCTTCGAATGGTCCGGCACGTCGTACGAAGAGAAGCTGTCGGGGTCGCAGGCGCCGTTCCTGTTTGCGATCTCGATCTTGGTCGTGTTCCTCTGTCTCGCGGCGCTCTACGAGAGCTGGTCGATTCCGTTCAGCGTGCTGCTCGTCGTGCCGCTCGGTATCTTCGGTGCGGTGCTCGCGATGACGTTGCGCGGGCTGCCGAACGATGTCTACTTCAAGGTCGGTCTGATCGCGATCATCGGCCTTTCGGCCAAGAACGCCATTCTTATTATCGAGTTCGCGCGCGACTTGCAGCGCCAGGGGATGGAACTGATGGAAGCAACGCTCGAAGCGTGCCGGCTCCGTTTCCGCCCGATCTTGATGACGTCGATTGCGTTCATCGCCGGCGTGCTCCCGCTTGCGATCAGCACGGGCGCCGGCGCCGCGAGCCGGCACGCGATCGGCACCGGCGTGATGGGCGGCATGATCACGGCGACGCTCCTCGCGGTGCTGCTCGTCCCGGTGTTCTTCGTCGTCGTGCGGCGCATCTTCCCGGAGCGCAAAGGCGCACCCGAAGCCGCTCCACCGGCGGCGCAACCAGCGGTCGTGCCCGCGCGGGCGCACGATTTTCAGCCGCACGTTTATAAGACCCCTGAAGCTGCGCACGAAGAGCAGGAAGCGGAAGCTTCACGGTCGCGCCGTGAGAAGAGTAGAGGATAGCGCGCCAAGAACGGGTTTCATTGTGAGGGGCGTCGCAACGCACCGAACGTGAAGGTCGCCGCTTACGCATTCGCGATGGTTCTGACTTTTTGAAAGACTGACTGTATAAGAATGATAAGGCCACAAATGAAGCGCTTTTCCGTACAACGCACGAAGAAGCTCGCCTGGCTTACGGTGGCAATGGCTCTCGCCGGTTGCGCCGTGGGCCCGGATTACCGGCGCCCGCAGACACCGGTGCCGGAAACGATCGGTGCGGCGCAGAACGTCGCCGAAGTAAAGCTGCCCGAGTGGAACGCCTACTTCGCCGACAAAACGCTGCAAGATCTGATCAGCCGTGCGCTCGAATACAACCGCGATCTGCGCGTGGCGACCGCGCGCGTCGAAGAGGCGCGTGCGCTCTACGGCATTCAGCGCGCCGATTTGTTCCCGTCCTTCGACGTCGCGGCGCAGGCCAATTCCGCGCGCACGCCCGCGTCGGTTTCGATCACCGGCTCGTCGGTCGTGGCGCGCCGCTACGATGTGAACTTGGGCCTGCTCGCGTACGAGCTAGATTTCTGGGGACGGGTGCGTCGTCTCTCCGAGTCGGCGCTCGCGAGTTTCTACGCGAGCACGGAGGCGCAGCGCGCGTTCCGGCTATCGCTGATCGCCGACGTGGCAAATGCTTATTTCAGCCTGCGCGCGCTCGACGAACGCGCCGAGTTTGCCCGCCGGACGGCAACGACGCGTGAAGAAGGTTTGCGCGTGATCGCGCGGCGCGCCGAAGCGGGCGTCGCGAGCCGTCTGGATTTACTGCAGGCCGAGTCCGCACTCGAAACCGCGCGCGCCGACGCCGCGGCGCTCGCGCGCCAGGCGGCGAACGCACGTCATGCGCTCGCGGTGCTCATCGGTGAGCCGATCAATGTCGAGACGCCGAGCGGCGCGACGCTCGACGACCTGCCGCTGCCGGCGCCGCTTCCGGCCGGGCTTTCCTCCACCGTGCTGCTCAATCGTCCGGACGTGCTGTCGGCGGAGCAGAATCTGGTCGCCGCGAACGCCAACATTGGCGCCGCGCGCGCGGCGTTCTTCCCGCGCCTCACGCTCGTCGGCACTTTAGGGGTGGCGAGCAACGACCTGAGCCATCTGTTCCAGAGCGGCAGCCGCGCATGGAGCTTCGCGCCCAGCATCACGCAGCCGCTGTTCGAAGGCGGCCGCCTGAGCGCGGGTGTCGATGTCGCTAGAGCGCGCAACGTGGCCGCCGTGGCGCAGTATGAGCGCGCGATCCAAAGCGCGTTCGCCGAGGTTGCCGACGTGCTGTCCGATCAGCAGTACCTGGCCGAGCAATACGCGGCGCAACAACGTCTGGTCGAGCGCCAGACCGAACGCCTCAAGCTCGCCGAAGCGCGCTACAACGCGGGTCTCATCGGGTTTCTCGACGTGCTCGATGCGCAGCGCGAGCAGTACACCGCGCAGCAAGTGCTCATCGACGTGAAGCGCGCCCGCTTCGCCGCGGCCGCGCAGGCGTACAAGGCGCTCGGCGGGAGTTGACGGTAAGACGTGCGGTGTTGGAGGAGTGTTTTACCTAACTATCCGGTAATTCAACTCCTCCTGTTTGCCGTTCCGGTAGAGTTCCAGTTTCAGCCGGTCGGCCTGAGCGAGTTGCTGGTACACGCGTCGAATATCGTCAACACGATTTACGTTCATCCCGTTCGCATGATGTATCACATCGCCGGCGCGCAGACCCCATTTTCGGCAGGCAATGCCGCGAGTTCGCCGAACAGGGATGCGCCGGTCAAAGACGCCACTTCTCGTTCCAGCCCGCCATCCGAATTTACAGACGAGAAGCTTCGACTGAGCCGCCCCGACACACTGCTCAAGCGGTGGGCCGTGTCGTACGCGTAGGAGAGAGAGCCGGCGCTCGTACTGAACGAAGTAATGTTGCCGTGATCTTTAAGGAGTCTGATTATGGACGAGTTAACGCCTCAGGAACTTGAAGCAATTGAAACGCGATACAAGCGTGCGTCACCAGCTCCATGGCGGTCAATGATCGAGGGGCGCGATCATTCGAGCGGGAGCAGCTTCATTATGACGGGTTCGGCGGACGCTCGTGGAAACGATATTGAATTGTCCGGCGCTACGGATGCGGACCAGGAGTTCATTGCTCACGCTCGCCAAGATATTCCACGTTTGGTCGCCGAAATAAAGCGACTTCGGTCGCTATTAGGTTCTAGTAGTTAGGCGCCATAGGGCAGGGTTGCCGGTTTCGACGGCCCTGGGAGGGCAGCGTCCCCGCCGATGCCGGCGGCATGAAGCGTTGAGCGGCAACTCACGGTTACAACAAACGCCGCGGGCCGCTGACGCAGCACCGCGGCGTGATGTGAAGAACAGTCTCAGTTCCCTACGCTGCTCGCTTCCGCCGCCTGATTGTAACGGTCGACGTCCTCCTGTAGCAGGAAGCGAAGCTTCTGCAGTTTTTCCGCCGCTTTCGTCACCTGCTTCACGTACTCATCATGCGTCGGATAGCGCTCTTCGAGTGACGGCCGCGGGTCCCCGGCCGTGTCGCGCTCCGCTTTGGTTTTCTTGAACGGAATCGACTGGCCGAACGCGTCGCAAAGATCCGGTCCGGCGAACGCCGCGTCGCGGAAGCCGTAACCGGTGTACGTCGCGAGCGGCACTTCGACATCGGGGAAGCGGACGCCGGCGATCTCGTTACCGTCCGCGTCGGTCTTCGGCACGAATACCGGGTAGGGCGACGCGACGACCGGCGACACGATCACGCCGTCCTGCGTTTTGAAATCGAGAATGCCGTCTTTGAATTGCGGACCGAAATCGAAGAGATCGCCGGTCGACATCAACCCCGTATAGCGCACGCCGGGAATGTTTGGGAACCCGATCTCGCTTTGCGGGAGCGAACGCACGAGCGTGCCGTTGAAGCGGCGCGGCAGTTCCGAGTGCGGCGGGTGCTTGTTGTCGCTGATCCATTCGTCGAGATCGACGAGCAGCGCTCGCAGGCCGGCGCCCGGCCCGAGCGGGTTGCGCTCCTGCTCGCAGATGCCGCGCCCCGCAGCCGAGGAGTGCGGTCGGCTCGCGAAGTGGTAATAGCGCACGTTTGGTGGATCGACGACGAGGTCGCGACCCAAGGTGTCGGTGTGCAGCAGCGAGCCGCCCTTCACCCAGTATTCGTTGCCCGAATTGGCTTCGAGAATTTTCGGGCATGAGCGCGCCACGCCGCAGCGCAGGAGAAAGCCGTCAAACTGACGCGTGACGGGATCGAACAGCGGCAGGTTCGTGAACGGAAAGATGCGCTCCGGCGTCCAGCGCCCGATGTGCTGGCGATGCGTGCGGAACGGCTGCGCGAAGCGATAGTTAAAGAAACCGCTACTCGGGCCGGCAATGTAATTGAGAATGCCATCGAGCACCTGCCGGTTGCTCTCGTCACGATTGAAGCCGAGATGCACGAAGTCGTGCAGCAGGCGCGCCGGTTGTGAAACGCCGTGGCCGATCGTGAAATCAATTTGTCCCGCGAGCGGATTCGCCGCGCCGGTGTCGTCCGCGCCGGCGTAGCGCAGGAACGACGTGACGTCGCGCACCGCCGCGAGCGCGAGCCCGGCCACCTTCGGGTCTTTCGCCTGATACTCGAGCTCATAGAGCCGCCCGGCTTCGAAGCGCGTGCCCGCCGGTAGCAGCTGGATCGTGCGATCGTTGACGAATTGCCACCCGCTCGGCGGGATCGGCGTTTGCGCGTCGCTATAGTGCGTCCGCACGGTCAGGGTCGCCTGCGTGGTGTCGAGCGACGCCGCCGGATACGTCAGGGTTGCCGTGAGCGGCTGCGGTGTCGGCGGCAGATTATCGAAAACGAATTCCTCGACGGACGGGCCGACGATCGACGTGCCGTCCGGATTTTTCGCGATCGGATAGTTGGACGATAGCGTGCCGCCGGGCGCGGAGCTCAAATCCCAGCCGGTGAAGAGGATGTCGTAGCCCTGCCGCATCAGAAATCCGTTACCGGCATCGGCCGGCGTCGGGTTCGTCGTGCTCGCGTTCGGGCTGTCGTTGAAGACGCGCAGCGCCAGAATCACGCCGCGGTTCGAAAGCTCGTAGAACAGCCGATGATTTCCTTTGCTGGGATCGACCGGCCGCAAGATGATGATGCCGGTATCGTACTCCACGTTTCCGCGCGCATTCCTCGGCGCGAGCGCGATGTCGGTGATGTCCTTGTTCTTCGGATCGTTCGGGTCCACTTCGCCGAAGGCGCGGCCAATCAGCTTTTCGTACGGCCCGACGTCGCCAAACGACGCACCGCCGAAGGCGGGCGATTCGACCTGGGTGATCTGTATGCGCGTGATGCGCGCTTCGGCAAGGGTGGGTATCCCGAGCACGGCGGACACCAGCGCGGACGCCGCCAGTGCCCGCGCGCCGGCGCGTAGGCGGTTGTTCATGGGATTCTCCTCTCTAATTAGTATGTTTTGTGGTACGGCCCTACTGAAACCGCGCACGAAGCGCAACCGCTCCGCTGTCGTGCGCGGCAATAATCCTGTTAGTGGTTGTTTCGAAGCTGCCCCGGTATTGCGATGCGCGCGAGCGTGAATGTCGTCACGTCGCTCTCGGGCTCGTCCGCGCTGGATCCTAACGGCAGCGCCAAGTTGGTGACGAAAATATCGTGACCCACGATGACGATGCTCGCCGGGAACAGCAGCCCGCGCGGCGCGCCGTCGGAACGTATGCCGAGGAACGCGCCAAGCTGCGCGATCACGCGGCCATTCGGATTCAGCGCGACGATGTTATCGGCCTGATTCGCCGCAACCCAGAGGTTGCCCGCGGCATCGAAGGTAACGCCGTCCGCGCCGTTGATGCTCTCGCTGAACACATCGATCGCACCGCTCCCGAGATTGAGCCGCAGAATGCGGTCGTCGCCGGTGTTGGCGATGAAGAGCGCGCTTTCGTCCTGGTTCAATGCCAGCCCGTTCGCGCCGAAGGGCGGGAAGCCGGCGGTCGCAAGCAAGCTGTCCTGCACGACCGTCGTGATCGCGCAGGGCGCGGTGCAGGCGTGTGCCTGATCGATGCGAAAGATCGCGCCTTGGAATGAATCCGAGATATAGAGATCGCCGCGGCGATTGAAGGCGAGGCCGTTCGGTACCCGCGCGTTGTCGCCGAAGGTGATGGTGTCGGTGCTGCCGTCGGGGTTCGGCACGGTACGTGGCGACGGCGCGCCGATCGCCGGGAGGACGGCGACCGTTTCCACCGGCGTGTTGGCGTCGAAGTTTGCCGGAATGCGCCGGATACGCGAGCCGGGTGCCGCGCCGACAAAATCGTCGACGCTCGCGATGTAGACTTTCTGATCGCGCGGGTTGAACGCGAGACCGAGCATCGGCACCGGTCCGGAGAAATCATTGCGCGCGACGAGCCGACCATTCCGGTCGTAGCGCAGCAGTGCGTTCGCGCCGCCGCCGTTCAAGGTCGCGACGTAGATATCGCCGTTCGCCGGATTCGCGCTGATGCCTTCGGGAAACTTCAAATCAGCGGGGAGCCGCGCGAATTCCACCGCGGCATCCGCATTGACGATGATGTCGCGCTCGCGTGCGTGCGTGAACGAAGTGAGCGCGACGAGGACAGCAACAACCGAAAGAAACCAGAGCGGGTGAAACCGATGCGTTGCCGATTTCATTATCGACCTCCTTGTTGTCGACCCAGAGCGGATTCAAAACGAGCCGAAGCGGGATGAGTATCGGCGTGGCGAAAAAAGATGTAAAGCCGCGGAAATGAAATCCAAGCGACACGGTTGCCGCATCATCGCAACCGCGTGACAGATGTGTGTTAAAGCCGCGAAACGCCGCGCAATTTGCGCCGCCGGGAATAGAAGCGGCGCTCGCGCGGTCTTAAACGATCGGTCGGCGGACTTGCAGGTTTGGGTTAGCTACTTCGCCGTCGAGGCCCCGACCGGTCCGAGCTCCGGTTTCAGAAAATCGGTTCCGCTCGGGCCGACGCCGGTAATCTGAACGATCACCTCTTCGTCTTTCGCGCCGTCGTAATGCGGTCCGCCCGCCGGGTGTTTCATGAAGCTGCCGGTCTTCACCGGCGTCGTTTTTCCCGGCTCAAACTCGGCGCTGGTTCCGACCCACCACGTGCCCTTTAGCACAACCGCGTAGCGGTCTTCGGGATGCGTGTGCGGCCGCGTCATGACCCCGGGGGGAAATTTCACGCGCACGACGTACACACCGGACTTGCTCGGATCGCCCGCGACGACGGCGGTTTGCAGCCCTTTACCATTCGGAACGTCGCGCCACGCGATCTGTTCCGGTGCGACGATGATGAAGTCTTTGGTGTCGGTTCGTGCCGATGTCGCGACGATGATCGCGACGGTGCCGAGCAGCACGGCATACAATCCTTTTGGTTTTTTCATCGGGTTCCCTCCGTGGTCGTTGTTTACGAGCTAGTGGTTGGTTCGCGTACGAGAGCACCTGCCAAGCCGTGCGCGAACGCGGAAGACCCGAGTCGAGTGCAGAATGAAAGAGGCTGCCAAGGCCTTTCCCATGCGTGGCTACACTTTGACCGGTTTGACGCGCGAGGCGGCGAGCTTCGCGCGCAACCGCGCTTCCGTGATGTCCGGTCCGTTCGCCAGCGCGACACCCATGCGCCGCTTCACGTATGCCTCCGGTTTGCCGAACAGCCGTAGATCCGATTGCGGGACTTCGAGCGCCTTCGCCACATTCTCGAACGCGATGCCCGGCGCATCGACGCCGCCGTAAATGACCGCGGACGCGCCCGGTTCGCGCAGGCGCGTATCCACGGGAAGCCCCAGAATGGCGCGCGCGTGCAGCTCGAATTCGCTTTGCGCTTGCGAACAGAGCGTGACCAGACCGGTGTCGTGCGGGCGCGGACTCACTTCGGAGAACCACACCTCATCGCCCTTCACGAACAATTCAACGCCGAACACGCCGCGGCCGCCGAGATCGCCCGTCACTTTGGCGGCGATGTCGCGCGCTTTCGCCAGCGCCACAGGCGACATGGGCTGCGGCTGCCAACTCTCGACGTAATCGCCGTCTACCTGCACGTGACCGATCGGCTCGCAGAAGAACGTCTCGACCGTGCCCGACTTGCCGACCGCGCGAACGGTGAGCAGCGTGATTTCGTAATCGAACTCAATAAAGCCTTCGACGATGACGCGGTTCTGCTTGACGCGCCCTCCGCTCTGCGCGTAGTGCCACGCCTTCATCACGCCGCCCGCCGAGTGGATGACCGACTGTCCCTTGCCGCTCGACGACATCACCGGCTTGATCACGCACGGGTAGCCGATGCCTTCTTCGTTGATGCCGGCGAGCAGCTCGGGGAGGCTCTCGGCAAATTTGTACGGCGATGTCGGCAGTCCCAACGTCTCTGCGGCGAGGCGGCGTATGCCTTCGCGGTTCATCGTGAGATTCGCCGCGCGCGCGGTCGGGATGACTTCGGCGATCCCTTCGCGCTCGATGTCGAGCAGCGTTTCGGTGGCGATCGCTTCGATCTCCGGCACCACCAGATGCGGACGCTCGCGCACGATCAAGTCGCGTAGCTGCCGTCCGTCGGTCATCGGGAGGACGTGGCTGCGATGCGCAACCTGATGTGCCGGGGCGTTACGGTAGCGGTCGACGGCGATCACCTCGACGCCAACGCGCTGTAGCGCAATAACAACTTCTTTACCCAGCTCGCCCGACCCGAGCAGCATGACGCGTGTCGCGGACGGAGAAAGCGGTGTACCGAGACGGCTTGGCATAGTTTCAAGGCCCCCCGGCGGCTATTGTCCCCAAAAACGACATGGCAAGGCCACCCCCGGCGGGCTATATAAGGTGAAGGGGTGCACATAACTATGAAACAGTTCGCCGACGTTCGAGTCGAGTCGTTCGACCACGAAGACTCACATTTGCGTCAAGCGGCGCTATCGCAGCTACTGAGCCGGGAGGCGTTGGCCCGATACTCGGGATTAGAACTGCTCCAGCGAACGCTGACGGGCGAGCTTCCCAGCCCGCCGATGTGCCAGACGCTAGGGTTCTTTCTCGTTGAAGTCGAGCTTGGCGGTGTAGTTTTCGAGGCAAATCCACGGGTTGATTACATGAACCGGCTGGGAAGCGTTCATGGCGGTTGGGCTGCAACGGTGCTCGATTCCTGTCTCGGCTGCGCGATTCATTCGATGCTGCCGCTCGGCAAGGCCTACGCCACGCTCGATATCCGCGTCAGTTTCGTCCGAGCGATAGCGCCGGATTGCGGCCCGATGCGGGCCGAGGGCAAAGTGATCAATGTTGGGCGGCGGGTCGCGACGGCCGAGGGCCGACTGAGCGACTCCACCGGCCGATTGTTCGCCCACGCGTCGAGTACTTGCCTGATCGTCGAGATCGACGACAAGTAGGCTAGCGCCGTCGCGGCTTCGCGTCCGTGAGATCCGCGATTCGCGTCCAAGCGGTCGCGACCGCCTCAACCGTCGGTCGCGCGCCGAGGTCCACGCCTTCGTTTTCGACGATCGCCGCGACACTAAACCGCCCGCCCGCGGCCTGCAGAATCGTGCCGCTCGGTGCGTCGTCGCTGCAAAGATAAACGACGCCCGGCGTGATCAGCTCGGGTGCCAGCCGATCGAGCGTTTCTCGCGGCAGCAAGCCGTGTGTCATGCGTGTCGCGGCGACCGGCGAGATCGCGTTGACGCGTACGTTGTACTTGCGGCCTTCGATCGCCAGTGTGTTCATGAGACCGACGAGACCGAGCTTGGCAGCGGCGTAATTCGCCTGGCCGAAGTTGCCGTAAAGACCCGACGGCGAGGTCGTCATCACGATGCGGCCGTAATTCTGCTCGACCATGATCGGCCACACCGCTTTCGTGCAATGCATGGAGCCTGTGAGGTGCACGTCGATGACGAGTCGGAAGTCATCGACGGTCATATTTTTGAAGCTCTTGTCGCGCAGAATGCCGGCGTTGTTGATGAGGATGTCGATCCGGCCGAAGGTTTCGCGCGTTTCGCGTACGAGGTTGTCGACGCTTTTCGGATCAGTGACGCTCGCACCGTTGGCGATGGCTCTGCCGCCCGCGGCCTCGATCTCCGCGACGACCTTTCGTGCCGCTTCGCTCGAACCGCCACTGCCGTCGACGTTTCCGCCGAGATCGTTGACGACCACGCTGCAGCCGCGGAGCGCCAGCTCGAGCGCGTGCGCGCGTCCCAGGCCTCCGCCTGCGCCGGTGACGATCGCTACTTTCCCCTTGAAATCGATGCCCATCGTTTCACTTCCGGTTATTTTTCCCGTCAACCTTACCGATTACCGGAACTGGACTCAATCACGCGGGCGCGGAACGCGCCGCGGAGCTCGCTGACGTATCGGTACGTTACAATGTTTCGTAGTTTCGTCGCTTCGCTCGCTGAATTCGAGAAGTGCTGAGGATCTCATGCAGTCTATCGTCATTGCCCACCGCTTCAACGGTCCGCCGAATTCCGGCAACGGCGGATACGCGAGTGGTCTCGTCGCCAATGCAATCGGCCAAACGGTGCGGGTGCGGTTGAGAAAGGCGCTTGCGCTCGACACGCCGCTTTCGGTAATCCAAAACAGTGCGGACGAATGGCAGCTTCGCGATGCGAATGACGTGCTGGCCGCCGCGGTTCCCGCGTCGGTCGAAGTGACCGTGCCCGCTCCACCATCTTATGAATCGGCGTGCACCGCCGCGCGCGGCTACCCGAGCGTCGAGGACCACGATCTGCCGCATTGTTTCGTTTGCGGGCCCGGGCGTGCGCCGGGCGACGGGCTGCGAATTTTTGCGGCGCCGTTACCGGGCACGTCGCTTGTCGCGGCTCCCTGGCAGCCGGACAGATCGCTTGCCGACGCCGGCGGGGTCAAATCCGAGTTCGTGTGGGCGGCGCTCGATTGTCCAGGCGCTTTTGCTTCCGGTTCGGACAAGCCAATGCTGCTCGGCGAATTGGCGGCACGCATCGAACGCCGGCCGAACGCGGAGGAGCGCTGCGTCGTCCTCGGCTGGCCGATCGCGACGGAGGGGCGCAAGCACAAAGTCGGAACCGCGGTTTTCGGAGCGGACGGCGCGGTGTGCGCCGTCGGTCTGGCGACGTGGATCGAGCTGAAAGAGTGAACACGGCCGAACGGGGAAACAGTGCCATGAACGAGATTTTCACGCAGTCGCCGCCGCGGCTCGGCAACCAGTACTCGGACGATTCATTTCTGCGCGATTACCTACGCCGCGTCTTGCCTCAGGAGGTGCGGCGCGAAATCGAGCCGCATCTCGAAGAGCTCGGCGGCATCTGTGGTGGCGAGATGTACGCCCGGCAGCTGCAAGACCGCCTGAACGAGCCGCGCCTGACGCATTGGGACGCGTGGGGCAACCGCATCGACCAAATTGATGTGACGCCGCTCTGGCAGTATCTCGTGCCGCTCGCGGCGCGCCACGGTCTCATCGCAATTCCCTACGAGCGCCGGCACGGGCGCTATTCGCGCATTCACCAGTTCGCCGCGGTTTATTTGTTCCATCCGTTTTCCGACGTTTACACATGCCCGCTTGCAATGACCGATGGCGCGGCACGCACGCTGCTGACGGCCGGCAACGCCGCACTCATCGAGCGCGCATTGCCGCGACTCACGAGCCGCGATCCGGCCACGGCGTGGACCAGCGGCCAATGGATGACCGAAACGACCGGCGGTTCGGACGTCGGTACCAGCACGACGCGTGCGGTGGCGTCGCCGGACGGTACGTGGAAGCTCTATGGCAAGAAGTGGTTCACCTCCGCCGTTACCTCGCAGATGGCGTTGACGCTCGCGCGCCCGGAAGGCGGCGGGCCGGGTGGCAGCGGACTCGCGCTTTTCTACGTCGAGACCCGCGGACCGGATGGGAAGCTCAACGCCATCCGCGTCGAGCGGCTCAAGGACAAACTCGGCACACGCAAGGTGCCGACCGCCGAGCTGATGCTCGAGGGCGCGCAAGCGCATGCGGTGATCGGCACCTCGAACGGGACGCGCCACATCGCGCCGATGCTGCAGATCACGCGCGCTTGGAACAGCGTTACCGCCACAGCGTTCATGCGCGCTGCCGTCGCGCTCGCGCACGCCTACGCACGCGAGCGCCGCGCGTTCGGTGCGGCGCTCGGCGAATTGCCGCTGCATCGAGAGACGCTGGCGGATCTGGAAGTCGAGACGCGCGCGGCCACGGCGCTCGCCTTCGAGTTTGTCGAGCTGATCGGTCGCGAGGAAGCGAATGAGATCGACGACGAGAACCGCGCGCTGCTGCGATTACTGACGCCGATCGCGAAGCTTGTTACGGCGAAGCAGGCGGTGGCGGCGGTGAGCGAAGCGGTGGAGGCGTTCGGCGGCGCCGGCTATGTCGAAGACACGGGCTTGCCGGCGCTGCTTCGCGACGCGCAGGTACTCCCGATCTGGGAAGGGACCACCAACGTGCTTGCGCTCGACGCGATGTTGCGCGCCGATCTCGCCAACGGCTTGCAGGCGTGGGGCCGGCGCGTGCAGCGCGCGGTGCGCGAGGCGCCGCCGGAGCTCGCCGCCGCGGCCGCGGCGGCAGCGGCGGCGGTCGCACATGCACAGGCGTGGGTCGGTGGGGCCGCGCACCCGCGGCAGCTGCAGGCCGGCGCGCGACGGTTTGCTTTTACTCTTGGCCGCGCGCTCGAAGCGGCGCTGCTCATCGAGCATGCGACCTGGTCGGTGCGTCACGGCGGCGATCCGTCGGCCATCGCCGCCGCGCGGCGCTTCGTTGCGTCGCCGCTCGATACGATTCGGGACAATCTTTCGGACTTCTCCTAGCTCCCGGCCAAAGCTAGTACGACGGCAGCTACGCGCAGCTCATGGCGGAGTACAGCCGCTGGATGAACGAGCGGCTCTACGCCGCATGCGCGCCGCTTTCGGACGAAGAGCGCAAGCGCGACCGCGGCGCCTTCTCAAATCCTGCATCACCGAGGACAGATCACGACGCTGTTGTCGCAGCAGGGCATCGACCCGGGCTCACCGATCTGACGATGCCGCCGCGGCTTCATCGCTCGTCTCGCGCCGGTCCTACGCGACCTCGCCTCCCAAGCCGTTCAGACGCGGAACGCCGCGGTTGCGCACGCCGTAGCGCGACCGGTTGGCGTCGACGAAAAGCAGCATGGCGCCAAATTTTCCGGCTGCAGGCTGCTCGAACCCGGCTTCGCCGCTCCAGCTCTGCGGGTTGCGAAAGCTTCCGAACAACATGTCCCAGAGCGGGACGTCGGCGTAGTTGTACCCGTGGACTCCGCGTTGATGATGGATGCAATGCGACTCGGGGCGCTGGATGAAATAACCGAGCCAGCGCGGCGTGCGGATGTTCCAATGCTGGAAAAAGCTGAAGAACGCGGACAGGTAGCCGACGATCGCTGCCGCCAAGGGATCGAGGCCGAGCACGAACGTCGACGTCAGCGTACCGAGCAGAATGTACATCGAGATATCGAGCGGATGAAACAATACGGCGCCGGCGAGATCCACGCGCTGCGGGCTGTGGTGCAGCTGATGCGTCAGCCGCCAGAGCCATGAGAACGCATGCGTCGCGCGGTGGTAAGCGAAGTTGAGGAACGAATAAACCAGGAATCCGACGATCGCGCCGCCCGCGACCCCGAGGCCGGTTCCGTCGAGCAACCGATGGGCCGCCAGCCAGTCGAGCGGGAGCAACAGGGGGACGACCGTCGACGACGCGCCGACCATCAGGAGCAGCCCAAGGCCGATCCAGCGCCAGCCGCGGATCGCGGGAAATGGCCGCGCTGGCCGGAGACTTTCGATGCCAAGCATCACGAGAAACGTGGCGGGTGTCAGCAGCCCGATAAATTCGATGGGATCCATGAGCATTCTCCTTCGTAAAGTGGTAACCTGGGTTTTGGACTTACACTGTAAGTGTGTTGGCTCAGTATAACCTTACATCGTAAGAATTCAACATGGCGAAAACCAGCAGGAAGCGTAGCCGGCGCGAGCCGCTAACGCGCGAGCGGATCGAGCGCGCGGCGCTCGAGCTGATCGAGCGCGACGGCCTCGAAGGGTTCAGCACCCGGCGGCTCGGCGAGGCGCTCGGCTGCGAAGCGATGAGCATCTACCACCATTTCCCGAGCAAGGTCCATTTGCTCGACGCCCTCGTCGAGCGGGTGCTCGCCGAAATGGTGTTGCCGCCGCATGACGCGCCCTGGCAGGTGCAGCTGCGCGACACGGCGTACGGTTATCGCGGCGCCGCGCACAAATATCCCAAGCTCTTCCCCTACTTTGCGTTGTATCGAATGAACAGCCCGGCCGGATTGCGGTACATCAACCACATTCTGCGCGGCATCCACGAAGCGGGCGCGGACACCGAGACGATGGCCCGAGTCTTCCGTTGCGTCGGGTATTATCTCGTCGGCGCGGGTCTCGACGAGACCGCGGGTTACGCCAAGGGCCCGTCGTCCGCCGCCCCGGTGTCGGACGCCGACGTGGCGCGCGATTACCCGTATGTTGCCGCCGCCGGTCCGTACTTCAAGCCGGAGCACTTCGCCGCGACGTTCGATCTCGGGATCGAGATATTCATCGAGGGCATCGAGCATCGGCTCGCGGCGGGGAAAGACCGCGCGCCGGCAGGGCGTTCATCCGCATCGTGAAACGCGTGCGCGCCGAGGCGATCTGCGGCGGGTGCCCGGCCGATCTTGGAGTCTAAGCTGAGACATAGGGATATCGATCCACATGCGCGCGCTCATTACTGAACGGCTCGCTCGCCTCACCGCTCTCGGTTCGCCCGACGCGGCCGCCGGGTTGCGTGAAGCGGCCGTGCTGGTGCCGCTCATCGAACGTCCCGCGGGGATGACAGTGCTGCTCGTTCAGCGCACGCAGCACTTGCACAACCATCCGGGCCAGATCAGTTTCCCGGGCGGCGGCGTCGAGGACAGTGACGAATCGCCAATCGCGGCAGCGCTGCGCGAAACCGAAGAAGAGGTCGGTGTTCCGGCAAACCGCATCCAAGTCGTCGGGCAGATCGAGCGGGTCGAGACGCGCACCGGCTTTCGTATCACGCCGGTGGTTGGTTTCGTGCCTGCCGACGTCGAATTCCGGCTCGATCCGTTCGAAGTGGATCACGTTTTCGAGATGCCGCTCGATTTCGTGCTGGACGCGCGCAATCACGAGACGCACACCCGAGAGTTCGAGGGCAACCAAGTGAGTTACTACGTCCTCAACTACGAGGGCTACTACATCTGGGGCGCGACTGCCCGCATTCTGGTCAATCTCGCCGGTCACCTCGCCGGCGCCGGCTGAGGAATAGCTCCGGAGGATTCGTTCAACGCGACACGGCCGATCGCAGTCTGTAAAAGGCTCCCGAGATAGAGATAGCCGTTGTGCTCCGTTACCGCCGTGACGAAGCCGAAGTGTTTGCACTCCGGGTCCTGGAGGTTTTGGACGACCTTGCCGTTGGTATCGAGACCGAGCACGAAGGCGTGGCACTTCGGCTGCGGTGCGAGACGTTGCGGCAACCGCGCCAAGACTTTGCGCATGAACGGCTTGGGCAGCATCGCGTCGAGATCGGGATTACGTGGTGCGGCGAGGGCAAGCCAATAAACACCCGCGCCGTTCGAAGAAATCCCGTCCGGAAAGCCGGGAAGGTTCTCGATGAACACTTCATTCTGACCGGCGCGCGGGCCGCTCAGCCAGAGACGGCGCACCCGGTATTTGGAGGTTTCGTTCACTAACACGAACGATTGATCCGGACTCACCGCAACCCCGTTTGCGAAATACAGGCCGTCGAGCAGCAACTTCGTCGTCCGCGTCGTCGGATCGTACGCGAGCAGGCGGCCGTTGGCGCGGTGCTCGAGGAGATCCTGCGTGTAGTGCGCGACGTCGAACTTGTGGCTCGCGTCGCTGAAATAGATCGTACCGTCGCGGCCGATGTCGACGTCGTCCGTGAAGCCGAACTTCACACCGCCGTGCTCGGTCGCGAGCACGGTGATCTTTCCGTCGGGTGCGATCGCGAGCAGTCCCTTGCGACCATCGGCCACGATCAAATTGCCGCGCGCGTCGAAATCGAGACCGAGCGGGCGGCCGCGGGTATCGGCAAACGTCGTGACGCCGCTTCCGTCCGGCCGCACGCGAACGATGCGGCCGTCCACCATCCCTCCGTAAATATTGCCCTGCGCGTCGATAGCGATCGTTTCGGGGCCGACGCCCGCGCCTTCCGCCAGACGCTCGACGGCGGCCAAGCGCTGGTTGGTTGCATAAACGCCGCTCAATGCGGGTGCGGGCGGCGGATTCCATGCCTCGGGATCGACGCGCACCGGCCAGAGCAGCACATACGCGATCAACACGATGACGACGACAACGATTCCGAAAGCAATTCGTCGCAACATAAACTGCTCCCCTGTGTTCTCGTCAGCGTGTTAACCGCTTCTCGCCGGTATCCGAACCGCGTCTGCTCGGATGTTCTCCGTCGCAGTCGTGCGGCGGTGCGCTCGCGCGCCCGCGGCACGACAACGATTATTTTGCCAGCCCCTCAGCCCGCAGCGCTTCCTTCACCGAAGGCCGAGCCGCAATACGAGCCAGGTAGTCCTTAATGGTCGGCCACTTCGCGAGATCGATTTTCTGGAAGTTGCTCCAGTTAAGGACTGTGAAGAGATACGCGTCGGCGACGGTGAAGCGATCGCCCATCACGAACGATTTCCCCTTGAGATTCGTTTCCACGTGATCGAAGCGCTTCGCCAGCAGATCGAGCTGGTTCTGCTTCCAGTCCGGCGTAACTTTCGGATTGAAAAGCGGCGAGAACTGCTTATGCAACTCCGACGTAGTGAAGTTGAGCCATTCCATCAAGCGGTATCGCTCCATCGTTCCGGTTTTCGGCGCGAGACTGGACTCGGGCTTCTGATCGGCCAGGTACTGCACGATCGCAGGGCCCTCCGTCAGAATCTGGCCGTCGTCGAGCTTCAACGCAGGTACGTACCCTTTGGGATTTACTTGTAGATAATCCTCGCCGCTCGCGGTTCGCTTGGTTGCGCGATCCACTTTCTCCAATTCGAACGACATTCCCGCTTCGCGCAGGACGATGTGAGGGGAAAGCGAACAAGCGCCGGGTAAGAAATAGAGTTTCATGAAAAGCTCCTTGAAATTATTCGTAGAGTCCGATGGGGCATGCATTGTGACAAGAAAAGCGGCCGCGAGAAATATTTGTCGCCCGCTGCAATGACTCTTGAGCACATCGTCCTCTTTGTGACGCCAGGCCGCGGGGTGCATGACGCCCGTCGCCCGCGCAGCGACTTCTTTCGGTTAACACGCGAAGCCGCCAGAATGCCATTCCCGAGTGGGGGTTAAGGCCTGCGCTCGCAGCGCAAATGTGATATATCGCTAATGCGGCCGCAAACCGCGCTCCGATGACAGCAGCGAACCGCATCGTTTGACCGTGCCACCTTTGGATCAGCCGTCAGCCGCGCCCGATGAAGCGGTAGATGTCCGCGCGCTCTATCGACGCGCGCTCGCGCGGCGCGGTTTCGTCGCGGATCACTCGCAGGAACGCGCGGTCGAACGTCTGCAGCGGCTCTACGACGAGTGGCGCGCCTACAAGTCGAAGCGCCGCACCGCGCTGCATCGCCTGGTGGTGCACCCGCGTCTCCCGCGCGGGGTGTACCTCTGGGGTGGAGTCGGGCGCGGGAAGAGTTTCCTGATGGACAGCTTCTACAGCTGCGTGCCGCTCGTGCGCAAGCAACGCGTGCATTTTCACCACTTCATGCGCGACGTACACCGGAGCCTCGAAGCGCTCAAAGGCCGGGCCAATCCGCTCGATGCGGTCGCCGAGCGCATCGCGCGACGCTGGCGCCTCATCTGCTTCGACGAGATGCACGTCAACGACATCGCGGACGCCATGATTCTCGGTCGGTTGCTCGAACGCACCATGGACCTCGGTGTGGTTTATTGCATGACGTCCAACTACCCGCCGGATGATCTCTATAAGGATGGACTGAAGCGCGCCGATTTTCTTCCGACGATTCGATTGCTCAAAGAGCGGCTGGACGTCGTCGAGGTCGACGCGGGCGTCGACTATCGGCTGCGCGCGCTCGAACGCACCCGCACCTACCTAACGCCCGCGGGCCCGGATGCCGACGCGGCACTCGCGCAGGCGTTTGCGGCGATCGCCGAGACCGCGGAGCAGACGGAGCCGCTCGAGATAGAGGGCCGCAAGATTCCGTATCGGCGCCGGGCCGGCGGCGCCGTATGGTTCGAGTTCGGCGTGATCTGCGGCCAGGGCCGGTCGCAGCTCGACTATCTGCAACTGGCGCAGGAGTTCCACACCGTCTTCGTGTCGAACGTCCCGCGCCTTAGCGAGGCGCGTCTGGACGAAGCGAGGCGCTTTACGCTGCTCGTCGACGTGTTTTACGACAATCGTGTGAAGCTGTTCGTTTCGGCGGAAGCGCCGCCGGAACAGTTGCTGAACAAGCGAGCGGCGACGGCCGAGGCGGCGCAGCTACGTGCTGCCGCGCTCGAATTCGATCGCACGGTCAGCCGCCTGATCGAGATGCAATCGCACGAATACCTCGCACGCGGCCGGTAGCGCGCACGCTCACGCGGGGAGAAATGCCGCGACCTCGTAGTACGACCTCGTAGTACCCGAAGCACCCACGCACGCGTTCGTGAAAGAACCGGTACTGAAAAAAGAAACCCACGTGCGTTTCCGCACGTGGGGTTTTGAAGTGGCCCTGGGGAGGAGAAAGTTTCCAGAGCCTATCGGCTAATGTCCGTCCTTAGACCTGGCCGTCCAGCTTGCCGTCCAGGTTGCGGTCGATACCGACGCGCACACCGGAGCCGGGCGGAACTGCGGTAAAGGTCACTTCCTGGCCGACGGTGGCCGCAAGACCACGCAGCGTCGCGTCGGAGATGTTGGCGCCGCCATCATCCGGCTTCCACGTATTGCTCACACGATCGAACACGTAGCCCTTCACGCGGCCGCCGATCGCCACTTTGGCAACGAGGTCGCACTCCGTCGTGGCACCGCCCAGGATCTTCGAGGTGAACGCCGCTTTCGCGCGCGCTTCGAGGAGATCGATGCGCGGATTGACGTTCGCGCTGTTGGTGCTCGTCAGCGTCACCTGCTGTCCCACGATCGGCGCAAGGTCCGTCGGGAACGCCAGGACGAACTGCTCGAGGTTCTGGCGGGTCGTCGTATCCGGGATACCGACGCCGATGCTGAGCAGATCGCGACGGAACACGATCGCGCTCAGGAACCGGCTGACTGTATCGACGACGCCATCGTTCACGAAGCCGAAGCCGCGCACCTGGTCGCCCAGATTGCCGGTCTCCGAATCGTCGAAGAACGTGCTGTCCGGGTAACCGAACATGCCGACCTTGGTGTACATGTTGCGCAGATGCGGAATCTTGAAGATCTGCTGGATGCCTTCGAAGCTCGCTTCGCCGTCGGTTCCGAAGAAGCCGTTTGCCGGATCGACCACGTGGCAGCCGTTGCAGTTGAAGCCCGAATTCGGCAGCAGGTTGGTGCCATCCGCCAGGCGATTGCCGAAGTAGAAGTCGCGGCCGGCTCTCTGCGAGGCGGTGAGCGAGTTGTCGAGGTTCCGTACCGGGTTAGGCGGCAGTTGCACTTGCAGCTGGAAGTTCGTGAACGCCTGCATTTCCGCCGTTGTCGGCAGATCTTTCCGACCGAGCAGTCCCGGGAACGCGACGATGAAGTTCATGAACGACAGGTTCGAGTCGAACGGCGGAGTCGTCCGCGTATCGACGCCGAAGAAGCCGTTCGAGCGGTCACCGCGCCAGTGCATGGCGCCTTCGTTGACCAGACCGCGAAGCGTCTGCGTGGTCATCGGGCCCTTCATGGGATGGAACTCGTTCGGATCGCCGGTGCCGTTGATCGGCGTACCGGGGAAGCCGGTGACGAGCTGGAACGTCCCGATCGAGAGGTTGTCCGCGAGCTTCTTCGGGATCGGGTTGCGTGTAACCACGTCGTCCGGATTGCCGAGATCCCACGCGAGCTCGTCCTTGTCGCCGAAGATATGGCAGCTCGCGCACGCCGCTTCACCGTTCGCCGACGAGAAATTGGCGTCATACAGGAACGGACGACCCTGCACGACCGACGCCGGCTCCGGATTGTAGAGCGACACTTTGGAGACTTCGCTCCGGGTCGACAGATCGATCGCTTTGACCGAGTTGTCGAAACGCGTCATCACGTACAACCGATTGCGCGCTTCATCGAGCACGAGGCCGCTCGGGCCGCCGCCGCTCACCGGGATGTAATTCGCGGCCGCGGAGCGCGGATCGAAGCTGTTGTTCTCGAGCGACGCCGTATCGAAGACGCCGATCTTGCTCGAACCGAACGCCGCGACGTAGAGCTTGGCGCCGTTGCTCGAAACGACCATACCGAGCGGGGTCGAGAGGCTGAAGTTCTTGATCGTCGGATCGAAGTTCGGTTCGTTCGCGAGGATGCTGTAGTCGATGTGCTTGTTGAGATGCCGTGGCAGAACCGACGTGCCCGAGAGAACGGTGATGCGCATCTCGGCGAGATGGCCCTGTACGGTGCTGCCGCCGAAAACGCCTGGACCTTCGAAGCGGGTCAGGTTCTTCGAATCGCTGTTGGACACGTACACCTTGCCGGTCGCGGGATTGGCGACCATGTTGAACAAGGTCGTGCCGACGCCCGTGTAGAACGCCTTCTGCGTAAGCTTGTTGGCGTCGATGGCGAACACGTCTTTGTCCGGCAACCGGAAGCGCACGCCGTTGCTCCAGTTACGGCCAAGCGTATCTTCCCACTTGCCGGTTGACCGATTGAACTTCACGACCAGGCCGACTTCTGGTGCCTGCTCACCCGCGGCATTGGTCCGCGGGCCGGGGAGGCCGCCCGGGAAGGTGTTATTCCCAAACGGAGACCGGTCGCGCACCGTGCAAGGACCTGCCCGATCAAAGCCGTCGCAAACCGATTCGGCATTGACCGTCGTGGTCTGGTTGCCGGACTGCAACACCGCCGCGTAGACCGTCGACTTGTCCGGGCTCACCGCCAAAGCGCGCGGGGTGTCGCCGAACAGCGAGATGATTTTGGTCGGCGTGCCGCCGACGGTGTCGCCGAGGTTCGCCGGATTGAAGACCCACACGTCGGCACGGGGCACGCCCGGCGTCGTCAACTGCGGATCACCTGCCCCGGGGACGTTCGCAATCGACGAATGCGTCCGGTGCTGACCGCGGTGTGCCGTTGTAATGAAGGCGCTGCCGTTGGTACCGGCAAACACGATGTCGCGCGGCTCGTCGCCGACGAGGAGCGTGCGCACGACATGCGGCGTGCCGGTCAGGCTCACCACGCTGACGCTGTCCGAGAGATGGTTGACGACCCAGACTTCGCCGTTGTTGCGCGCCGCCACCGCCACCGGTTCCATACCGACGGGCACTTCGGCGGCGAGCGTGAGGCCCGCGGAGCCGACGTTAAAGATCGTCAGGCGGTTGTCCGGAGTGTTGACGGCGAACAGCTTGGTTCCGTCCGGGGACATCGCGAGCGGCCGGACGTGGCCGCTTTCGAACTCTATAAATGATGGTGCTGCTGCATAAGAAGGGGTCGGCGCAGTGAACAATAGCGGAGCGCTGGTGAGCGTGGCTATCGCTAACGCATATCCCTTTTGTTTCAGTCGCGTAGACATAGGGTGTTATCTCCTGATTGGGGGCTCCCTCCTGCCGCGCCCCCCTGGTAGCAAGGCCGACAGGCACGCGCACGCTAGCACCGCACCAAATTTGGAAGCACCCTCCTAACGGAGGGGACGTGTATCAGTCGAGTAGCGGTCGTTTGTTGCCGATAACAGGACGCAGCGAGGAGATATGCGGCGGAATAATGACTAGCAAACCAACGACTTAAACAGTAACACTGGCGCTCGCAGCGATGCTGGATTTATCCTTGTCGGACGCATCGGCCGTTCCTTATTCCAACTATTATGGCTCCAGGGCAGGGACAGGGTAGGACGAACGCTCGCCGGCGCCCCGTGGCGTTGCATCAAAAGAAAGCGGGAGCCGAGCAAGTCGCTTTGTTGAAGCACCCGCACCATCTCATCAACGCCAAGCTCAAGCCTCCGCACGCCGCGTCCCTATGGGTCGAGCGAAAGGCGCTGCTGGCGCGCGTCGACGAGGCGTTGCGCAAGAAGCTCGTGCTGCTCGTCGCACCGATCGGATCCGGAAAGACGACGCTGCTCAGCCAGTGGTACCGGCATGCGGCGCCGACGCGCTCGATCGTGTGGCTGTCGTTGGACGAGCACGACAACGAACCGGTACGTTTCTTTTCCTACCTTGTCGGCGCGCTCCGCAGTGCGGTCGAAGACTTCAGCGCCTACATCGCGAGCCGATCGGACGAGCAGGTGGAATTGCTGCTCGATCATGTGAGCGCGGTCTTTCTCGAAAGCCTGCGCGCCATCGAGCGTGACCTCGTCATCGTGCTCGATGATTTTCAATCGATCAGCGACCCCGGCATCCTGCGCGCGTTCCTGTTCCTGCTGCAGCATTCCACGCCCAACGTGCACTGGCTGATTGCCAGCCGCCATCTCCCGGAGCTCAGCCTCACGCAGCTCAAGCTTCAGGATGAGTTGTCGGTTCTTGGCTCCAACGAGCTGAACTTTGCAGCCGACGATATCGCGCATTTGAGCGAGAAGCTCTACGGGAAGGCGCTATCCACCGCGGACGCCGACTACATCCGCGCGCGCACCGAAGGGTGGATTGCGGGCGCGAAGCTGGCACTGCTCTCGGCGAGTGAGCCGGCAACCGCACGCGAATCGCTGAAACAGTTCACCGGGTCGCACTCCGAGGTGACGCGATACCTGGCAACCGCGGTGCTGCGCGACCAGCCGGACGAGGTGCGCGACTTTCTCATCGCGAGCAGTATCGCCGACAAGGTGAACGGCGACTTGTGCAACGCGCTGCTCGGCATCAGCAACGGGCAGGTGCTCCTGCAAAAGCTCGAGGAGTCGCAGCTGTTCATCCAGCCGCTCGACAGCCAACAGCAGTGGTACCGCTATCACGTGCTGTTTCTCGATTTCCTGCGCAGCTGCTTGCGCCGCGATTTTGCGAGCCGCATGCCGCAGTTGCACAAGACCGCGAGCCAATGGTTCGCGGAGCATCAAATGACGGACGAGGCGCTGGCGCACGCGTTCGCAAGCGGCGACCGCGCGTGGTGCGTCGAGCTGGTGGCGCGCTGTGTGGAAAAATGGCTGAAAGACGGCGAGATCACCGAAGTGCTGCGCTGGACCGGAAAGCTCACGCGTGAGGAGATCCTGCGTCACGGCGACATCAGCAACGCGTACATCACGAGCCTCATTCTGCTGCGGCGCTTCGGCGAGGCGGCGGCGGCGCTGCACGAAGTCGAACGCTACCTCGTCTATGGTCCGCCGAGCGGCCGGACGGGCAAGGTCGCCGTGAAAATGCTGAACCTGATGCTCGCCATCCTTTCGGACACGGCGGAGGACGTCGGGGCCATGGATGACGAGCGGCTTCTCGACGATGCCGTCGATCCCATCCTGACCGGCACGCTGATGACCGTGCAGGCATACCGGCTGCTTCGTCATTCCAAGTTCGATGCCGCGCGTCGCCTGGCGCTCAGGGCACGCGATGTGCTGAAAGCGACGAACAGCGTCTACGGTATCGGCTACGCCGAAATGGTTCTTTGTCTTGCCGACCGCGGCCAGGGCGACATGAAGATGGCGGCGCAGCGCTGCGAGCAGCTCTACGCGACCGTGCGCGGCGGGCGCCGCAATCCGGCGTGGGTGAACGCCGCCACGGCGCTCTCGCACGTCCGCTACGAGCAGAACCGGCTCGCCGAGGCCGAAGCGCTCTGCACGGAAGTGCTGCCGTTCCTTTCGGACGCGTCCACGGTCGAAAACCTCACCATCGCTTACATCACCTTCGCGCGCGTCAAGTCGGTCAACAAACGCCACGCCGAAGCGTTCCAGCTGCTCGACTATCTGCACAGTGTCCTCGAGAGCGGCGGCCACCGGCGCTTCCTGGCTCGCGTCTGTTTCGAAAAGATCCGACTCTGCCTGCTGCAGGGAAATTTCGACCGCGCCCGCGCCGTGGCGGCCGAGTTCGAGTTGCCGCTATTGATGTCGCGCTGCGAGTGGCAGGAACCGCGGCCCTATGACGAAGGGTGGGAGCACCTCGGGTTCGCGCAGGCGACGCTGCTGCTGCACGAGCAGCGCTACACCGAGTGCCGGGCGCTGCTCGAAGTTCTGCGCGACAGCGCGCACCGCGCCGGGTACGTCTATCGAGAGCTTCCCCTCGAAGCGGCGCTCGCGGCGTGTTACTGGCGCGCCGGCAAACAGGAAGCCGCGCTCAGCGCGCTCAATCGCGGCTTTGCGCTCGCGCGGCAGTTCGGGTTCAGCCGCGGCGTTTTCGATGAAGTGCCGGATCTGAAAATGGTCATCGGCGCGACGATCAAAACCGACAAGCTGCGCGGCCTGCTGCCGGAACGTTACTTCAAGCGGTTCCAGGACATCTTCGCCGAGCAGCGTGACGTCGCTCCGCCGCCCGAAACGAAGCGGAAGCCCGCGCTGCCGCTCGAGCCGCTCACCGAACGCGAGCTCGACATCCTGAAACTGCTCGCGCAGGGGTTGAGCAACAAGGAGATCAGCCGCCGTTCTCAGGTTGCCCTGTCGACGGCGAAGTGGCACCTGAAAAACGTCTTTGCCAAGCTCGACGTCACGACTCGCACGGGCGCGATCATCCGCGCGCGCGAGCTGCAGCTGATCGATAGCTGACTCTTGCGTCGACCGCGCGCGCTATCACAGCACGCGCGTTTGTCCTTGCGCCCCGTGTTGCACGAGCTCGAGACCCTTCCCGGTCGTTCGCAAAATCGTGACCGAGCAGTAATCGGGATTGAAGCTGACGACCCGGTCGTTTCCCGTCGCGGCGCCCGCGGCGACGTTGATGGCGATGTAATGCGTCACGACCACGACGTCCTCCGTGGCTTCATTCAGCGCTGTGAGCACGTTCGCGCGCCAGGTGCGCAAGCGCGGATCGAGATCGGCCCAGTTCCGGAGTGCGATCTCGCGCAGCCAGCGGCCGCGCGCTTTGAGATCGAGCGCCGTGGATGGAATCTCGCTCACGCGCGGTTCGATGATCGGTGCGATGCGCCAGGCCTCGGCCAGCGGCGCCGCCGTCTCGCGGGTGCGTGCCATCGGGCTCACGAGGAGCCGCAGCGGCCCGAGCGGAGCGAGTGTCGCCGCCGCGGCGCGCGCCTGTTCGTGCCCACTCGGATCGAGGCCGGGATCGAGGTCGCTCTCCCAGTTCGCGGCCGCGCGGCCGTGGCGCACCAAATAGAGCGTCGGCATTATCATCTCCTCCCCGCCGATCGGCGGTCGTAAACGCCAAGTGTAAGACGCTTCGCGCGCAGCGAGGAGAGCGGCCATAAAGGCCAGGAGTACGAGTGGCGGGCCAACCGCGCCATCGATTACGTCAGCGCGCACCGCGGCGACGACCTGCGCGTCGAGCAGCTGGCGCCATCGCTGGTTTCTCACCGTTTCACTTTCACCGAGTCTTCGAATCCATCGCCGACGAGCCGTCGCGAACTTCATCGAACGGCTGCGCCTGAGCGCCTCGCGACCGCCGGCCTCGCGTAGCCGTTGACCGTCACGTCGCGGCGCGCCAACGCGCCACCTTTACCTTCCTTGACGCTCGGTCGTGTTCATCACTTGGCATTTGGCCGCGTCGCGGTCGAGACGCTCGAGCCGTCGCATCGTTCTATCGCGCGTCTATTGACGCGGCCGCGATCCAATCCAACGAATCAAGCGCTTAAACTCGCTTTAAAACGAGTCAAATACTCCTGCAAGCGACACGGTTTGCATCTAGCCTAATAGGACGGGAGACTAGAACAACTACAACGTGTTCGCACGCGTCACCGCTCCGCTCAGGGATAGCTTCGCGCATCCGCTCCTGTCCGTGATCGTTCTGATCATGGCCGCGGTCGCTCTGACCACATTCTTGGTGATGCAGCGCTCGCAGCGTCTCATCATCGAGCACGAGGCGGCGAAAATCGCCGAAGTGATCGCGCGCCAGGCGCTCGCCTCGCGCAGCGTCTATACCGCCGCGGTGGCGGACAAGCTTGCGCGCGAGGGCGCGGGTCCGGACATCGACTACCTCGAGAAGCGCGGATACGTGCCGCTGCCTTCGCAATTCTTGAAGCTCGTCGGGCACGAAGCGTCGGCGCATAGCGCCGGGCTCTACCAATATCGTCCGCTTAGCAAGTGGAATCTCGAACCAAGCCAGGGTTTGCGGGACGATTTCCAGCGGTGGGCGTGGAATGCGCTCGAACGCCAGGACCAGCCGAATCCGAGCGAGCCAATCGAGTGGAGACCGGTGTGGCGGATCGAGGAGATGGATGGCGTTCGCACGCTCCGTTACTTGCGCGCCGATTCCGCCGCGAGCCGTTCCTGCGTCGGTTGTCATAACCTTTACGAGGCCCGTCCGGAAACCGTGGCGCTGCGCGTCGCCGCCGGGGTACCGAGCGGCAAGCAGTGGAAGCAGCATCAGCTGCTCGGCGCCATCGAAGTCGACATTCCCGTGGACCGCATCGAGGCGTTGGCGGCAGGCCAAGCGTGGCAAACGCTCGCCCTCGTCGTCGCCATCTCGCTCATCGGCCTCGCCGTCGCGGCCTGGTACGCGTTCCACGACATCCGCCGCAAGCAGCTTCTCGCGGCCCGGTACGAGCACCAGGCGCGCTTCGACGCGCTTACCGGTCTGGCCAACCGTTCGCAATTTCAAGAGCAGGCCCGTGCAGCGGTCGCGCGCGCCGCGCGGGACAATCGCCCGGTCGGCATGCTCTTCGTCGATCTCGATCATTTCAAGCGCATCAACGATTCGCTCGGCCACGAGCTGGGCGACCGCGTCATCAAGGAAGTGGCGCGTCGCTTGCTCGGGTCGCTGCGCGAAATCGATCTGATTGCGCGCCACAGCGGTGATGAATTTACGATTCTGCTGAATGCGCACGAGGGGCCGCGCGACTTCGCACGAACAGCGCATCGAGTGATCGACGTCGTGAGCCAACCGCTTACGCTCGACGGCAAAGAGTTGTTCCTGTCGGCGAGCATCGGCATCAGCTCCTACCCGCGCGACGGTTACGACGTGGAGACGCTCCTCAAGAACGCCGACATCGCGATGTATCGGGCGAAAGAGCAAGGTCGCAACAACTACCAGTTCTTCTCTCAGGAGATGGACAGCCGCGCGCTCGAGACGCTTTCCCTCAGTAGTCACCTGCGCCACGCGGTCGCGCGCCGGCAGCTACTGCTCTACTACCAGCCGCGCATCGACGCCGCGTCGGGCACGATCACGGCGGTCGAAGCCACGCTCCGCTGGCAGCACCCCGAGCTCGGTTTACTCGAGCCGGTGCGGTTCATTCGCATTGCCGAGGATACCGGCGTCATCGAATCGATCGGCGAGTGGGTATTGACGGAAGCCTGCGCGCAGGTGCGCCGCTGGGACCGGATGGGGCTTCCGCCGCTGCGCATCTCGGTGAATCTTTCGGCACGGCAGTTCCGCGCCGTCGATTTCGTCGAAAAGGTCGCCGGAATTCTGCGCGCGGCGGGCGTCCCGCCGAAGCGGTTGGAGCTCGAGATCACGGAGAGCGTGCTGATGCAGCAGCCCGACGCGGCGGAGATCGTGCTCGCGCAGCTGCACGCGCGTGGAATGACGCTCGCGATCGACGATTTCGGCACCGGCTACTCGTCGTTGTCGTACTTGAAGCGTTTCCCGATCGATTATCTGAAGATCGACAAGAGCTTCATCGACGGGTTGCCGGCGGACAACAACGACCGCGTGATCTGCGATGCGATCATCGCGCTCGGTCGCAATTTGGGTGTTAAGGTCGTGGCGGAGGGCGTGGAAACGCTCGAGCAGCGCCGGTTTCTGACGGAGCGCAGTTGCGATGAGCTCCAAGGTTTTCTGTTCGCGCGTCCGGCGGCCGCCGAAGCGATCGAGCCGCTGCTGCGCCGCGGCCGGTTTCCGGTCGAGCTCAACACGCCGAACCGCGCCGAGCGCGAGTAGCGCCTCTTTTTGGCAAGGTCGAAATGAGCGCAGATGTTGTTTTACCCGAAGTACACGCTTCATTAAACATGCCTTTCCTTTTTGTCCGCGCTGATTTGAGCCCGTAACCGCTGCTCTGCTACATTCGTGCCCGGTTTACTTCGAGGCGGCGGCGATGTTCGACTTGCACGGCAAAGTGGCGGTGATCACGGGCGGCAACGGCGGAATCGGTCTCGGCATGGCGCGCGGGCTCGCGAGCGCCGGCGCGAAAATCGCCGTCGCTGCGCGCGACGCGGACAAATCGCGGGCGGCGGTCGCCGAGCTCGAGAACCGCGGCGCGGAAGTGATGGCCGTCGCGCTCGATGTCACGGACGAAGCGTCCGCGGCGCGGGCGGTCGCGGCCGTCGTCGAGCGGTTCGGGCGGATCGATATTCTGGTCAACAACGCCGGCATTAATCTCCGCGCGCCGCCACAAGATCTGCCTGTCCAGGACTGGCACAAGGTGATCGAGACCAATCTGACGGGCGCCTTTCTTTGCGCGAAGGCGGTTTATCCGATCATGAAGAAAAACGGCGGGGGCAAGATCATCAACATCGGCTCGATGCTGTCGATCTTCGGCATGGGTCCGGCTCCCGCTTACGGCGCGAGCAAGGGCGGCATCGTGCAGCTCACCAAATCGCTCGCGTGCGCGTGGGCGCCGGACAACATTCAGGCGAACGCCGTGCTGCCCGGCTGGATCGACACCGAGCTCACGCGCGGCGCGCGCCGCCAGGTCGCCGGGCTGCACGATTACGTGCTCGCGCGCACGCCCGCGCGGCGCTGGGGGACGATGGACGATCTCGCGGGTATCGCGGTATTCCTCGCGAGCCCGGCGTCGGACTTCGTCACCGGTGCCGCGATTCCCGTCGACGGCGGTTACGCGGCGCAGGCCTGATCGCGCCGCGCTAGGGCAGCGCCGGCTTTTTCTTTCGGAAGTCGTCGCGCAGCTCGCGCTTCAATACTTTACCGATCGCGCTGCGCGGAAGGCTCGACGTCAGCTCGACCGCGGCCAGACGCTGCGTCTTGCCGACGCGCTCGTTGACCCATGCGAGCAATTCTTCGGCCGTCGCTTTGGCGCCAGGCTGGCGCACGATGAACGCCACCGGGGTTTCACCCCACCGTTCGGACGGCACGCCGACCACCGCGACTTCGGCGACTTCCGGATGCGTGCGCGCGACGGTTTCGAGGTCGCTCGGGTAAATGTTGAAACCGCCCGAGATGATCATGTCCTTCTTGCGGTCCATCAGCACGAGAAAGCCGTCTTCATCGAAGCGCCCGACGTCGCCGCTGCGGATGAACCGCGTTCCGGTCGCGTCGTACCACTCCATATCTTTCGTCAGCCCGGGTTGGTTGTGATAGCCGGTCATCATCGCTTCCGAATGGCCTACCACTTCGCCGACCTCGCCGCGCGGCACCTCCCGGCCTTGCTCGTCGATCAGCCGGATGTCGTGCGCCGTCGCGGGTTGACCGACGGTGTGCAGCTTGTTCGGAAAATTATGCGCTTCGAGCACGCAGGCAACGCCGCCTTCGGTGAGGCCGTAGACTTCGACGAGCCCGCCCGGCCAGCGCTTGAGAATGTCGGCTTTGAGCGCGGCCGAGAACGGAGCGCTGGTGCTGAACTTCATGCGGAACGAGGACAGGTCGTAGCGGCCGAAATCGGCAAACGCCATGATGCGTTGATATTGCACCGGCACGAGCATGGTGTGCGTCACGCGGTGCTTCTGTGCGAGCGCGAGGTAGCCGGCGACGTCGAACTTCGCCATCAACACCACCGTGCCGCCGAGCGCGAGCGTCGGAAAGAAACTCACCAGCGTCGTGTTCGAGTAGAGCGGGGTGGAGATGAGCGTCACCGCGTTTACGTCATAGCCGGTGCGGACGCCGCGAACCACGTGGCGCCAGCGCATGCGATGCGACTGCACGATGCCTTTCGGCGTGCCCGTGGTGCCCGAGGAGTAGATAATGTTGAACGGCCATTCGGGCTGTATGGCGACGGCCGCCGGTTTCGTACCGGTGGGAGCCAGCCAGGCGCTAAAGCGCGTTCCAGCGTCGGAGTCGTCGAGCGCGACGCGCTTTGCCGTGATTCGCGCGGCGACCGAAGCGAGCGTTGCTGCGGCGGCGGCGTCCAGAAAAAGCCGCTTCGCGCCGGCATCGGCGATCATGCTTTCGAGGTTCGCGGCCGTCGCGTTCGGCGCCAGCGGGGCCACCACGCAGCCGGCACGCAGCGCGCCGAGAAACACGGCGGCGTACTCGATCGACGTCCCGGCGCAGATCGCAACCGCATCGCCGGCCCGCAAGCCGTCGCGCTGCAAAGTTGCGGCGACCCGGTCCATCATCGCATCGATCGCCGCGTAGTCGACGGTGCGTTCGTCGAGGATGAGCGCGGGTCGTTGCGGATAGCGTGTCGCAAACGCATGGACCAGGCCGGGAATATCGATAAAGCGTTGAAGCAATTCTTCCGTTATCGCGGAAAGTGCCGGAATTTGTGCTGGCGTTTCTGTGTGCATGCTGTCCGTAATCCGTTCGTTCGGTCGCGTGGGCAAGCGACCACCTATTATGACACTAGGAGCTGTACTCAAGCGCAATTTGTCGGTGGATCGTTCGGTCGATACGCGGGGTATTGGCAAGATCGAGCCGTGGTCGTGACTTTTACTCTTGTGTTAATCCGCCCGCTTAGAAGGAGGACGGATGCGGCCCGTTCACCTATTACAAACCATTGTGTCCGGTGATCGTGCGCGGTTGGTTTGGCCGGTGATTTTCGGGTGGCCTCCGCTCTCCGTTTTGGCTGACGTTATTTGTTTTATTTAAGGAGCAGGAGAGGGCGAGCCAAATATCTCTTGCGCCTTCTTATATATGAGTACGCGTCCTTCGGCTGCCCCTTATCCGGACACTGGACGTGCCACCCCCGACATAACGATATAACGATCATCAACTAACGCCGGCGCGCCGGATCGAATATCATGCCCGCCCACGGCACGGTAAGCCGGGTGCGTATCCCGGCCGCTCCCGTCGCCTCATGATATCGATCAACGAGCGCGGGGCCCGATTGTCGTAGAGTTTGAGGCGGTGGTAAGGGCGCCGCCGCTCTGCATGCAGTCCTCTCGAGAGAATCGATGACTGCGCACGCGACACTTCACGCGCGGTGGCGGGACTGCTGCTGACCATTTGATCGAGAGCCAGGTTTTCGAAGAACTAGAGTTTCGACGTATGACGGCTTATGCAACCGAGCGCGTACTGAGCGTACGCCACTGGAACGACACGCTGTTCAGCTTCACCACGACGCGCAACCCGGAGCTGCGTTTTCAAAACGGGCACTTCGTCATGATCGGCCTCACCGTCGACGGCCGCCCGTTGACGCGCGCCTACAGCATCGCGAGCGCCAATTACGAAGAGCATCTGGAGTTCTTCAGCATCAAGGTGCAGAACGGCCCGCTCACGTCGCGCCTGCAACACCTTACGGTCGGCGACTCGATCCTGGTCAGCCGCAAGCCGGTCGGCACGCTCGTGCTCGATGATCTGCTGCCCGGCAAATATCTTTATCTGCTCGCGACCGGGACCGGCCTCGCGCCGTTCCTGAGCATCATCAAGGATCCGGAAACGTACGAGCGTTTTGAAAAAGTGGTGTTGTTCCACGGCGTGCGCCATGTGAACGAGCTCGCTTACGCCGATTTCATCATGCACGAGCTGCCGCGTAACGAATACTTCGGCGACAGTGTGCGCGAGAAATTGATCTACTATCCCTCCGTTACCCGCGAGCCGTTCCGGCATCAGGGCCGCGTAACGCATCTGATCGAAAACGGCAAGCTGTTCGCCGATACCGGGATGCCGCCGCTCGATCCCGCGCGCGACCGCGTGATGGTTTGCGGCAGTCAGCGCATGCTCACGGATGTGTGCAAACTGCTCGACGCGCGCGGCTTCAACATCTCGCCGCGCAGCGGCGAGTCCGGTCATTACGTCATCGAGCGCGCGTTCGTCGATAAGTAACGGAATGCACCCCTTCGACGAGGCGGTGCGCCTGGAAGCGCTGCCCGACGGTCGCTGGCGCGGCCGCACCCTCGAAAGCTACTGGAACATGGTGAGCCCTTTCGGCGGCGTCACCGCCGCGATCGCGCTCAACGGGATTTTGCTGCAGTCCGATCGGCAGGGCGATCCGATCGCGCTTACCGTCAATTACGCCGCGCCGATGCAGCAGGGCGAGTTCGAGGTCGGCGTGCGGCTGACGCGCGCCAACCGCTCGACCCAGCACTGGGCGGTCGAGATTCGTCAAGGCGCGAACGCGGAGGTCATGGTCAACGCGATCGCCGTGTTGGCCGTGCGGCGCGACACCTGGGGCTTTACGGAAGCGGTGCGGCCGCCCGCCGTCAGCGCCGCCGAGAGCCGCCGCTTCCGGCCGCTGACGGCGATGCGCTGGCCCGCGATGTACGACGTGCGCTACGCGCGTGGGGAAGTACGGACCGACAGCCCCGACAGCCTCAGTTACAGCTGGATTCAAGATGCCGAGCCGCGCGCGGTCGATTTCCTCTCGCTTACCGCGTACTGCGATACGTTCGCCCCGAGGCTGTTTTTCCGCCGGTCCACCTTCGTTCCCATCGGCACCGTATCGCTCAACATCTATTTTCACGTGAGCGCCGATGAGCTCGCGCGGCACGGAAGCGAACCGATTTTCGGCGTCGCTCAGGGTCAGGTGGCGCATCGTGGCTACTTCGACCAGCAGGCGCAGCTCTGGGGACGGCAGGATCGGCTGCTGGCCACGACCCAGCAGATCGTCTGGTACAAGGAATAGCGCCGATCACAGGCGAACCGGGCGCGTCATTGCCAAAGGTCGATGCCGTGCGTCCCCGTGGCACCCGCAGCCTCGAGCGCCTCTGTACTTCTTTGCACCCGATGTTTGAGAGGTGTATGCCGAAACTTCGCCGAAAACCGGAGATCCGTGAACCGTCTGGTATTCGGCCACGGCCCGCGCATATGCTCCAGAGTCCGACACAACAACCAGCCGGGTTTCTGTGACAGAGAGCGCATTCGATCTGGCCGACGCCAACCTTATTCAATCCATCCGCGAGCATGCACGCTGGCAGGAGCCGTGCGAATGCGTTGAATCGGACGGCGTGTTGCTGGTGGCGGGGCCGAATGATTTTGCCGCTGGGTATCGCAACTGCGTCGCGCGTACGGACCCGCGCATCACGGTACAGGAAGTGATCGACCGCGCACGGGACTTCTTCGCCGCGCGCCGCCGTCGTTTCGTGGTGCTCGTGCGCGCCAATCGCGACGCCGATCTCGAAGCCGCGCTCCTTGCTGTGCGTGCGAAATTGCGCACCGACGCTCCTTGCATGTTGATCGATGCGCCGCTCGCAGAAGTTGATCCGCCGCCCGGTGTGCGAGTCGAGTGTTTCGCGGAGGAGCACCACGTGCAGGACGCCATGCAGGTGAACGCCGAAGCGTACCAGGCCAATCGCCTGCCGCCCGCAGAAACAAAAATCTATTTTGGGCGTCCGACGGCGCTGCTCTGCGCGCGCGTCATCGGCTACGTCGCCTACCGGGGCACACAGCCGCTCTCGACGGCGCTTACGGTAATGAGCGGCCGTGGCGCCGGCGTGTACTGGGTGGGCACGGCGGCGACAGCGCAGCGCATGGGGTTGGCCGGCCTTTGTACGCGGCTCGCCACGAACGCGGGGTTCGCACGCGGTGCTTCCGTTGTGACGCTTCAGGCAAGCCCTTTCGGCGAACCCGTTTATCGCCGACTCGGCTACAAGACCTACGATCGAATGAAGTGGTACAGCTACCCGGCGACTGTTTAGTCCCGCGTCGTTGCATCGCTTCCGGTAGCGGCCGTATCGCAATAGGCCCGCTCGAAGCCGGGTTTCGACGGTTTACCGCGCGCCCGCGCGCCGCTACATTGAGCGGAGAACAGCCACGGCTCGGCGCCTGCCGAGACGACCGGTTATCCACGGAGGTGCCCGATGCCTTACGTCGCCGAGCGCGTCGTCCACGACGCCGACTCCCACATCATGGAAACCGCCGACTACCTCGCACAGTACGCGGCGGTGCGCGTCGTCGAGCACTTGCGCCAAGCGGCGCCGCGCAATTTCCTCACCAGCGATGCCGAGCGCGTGCGCACGCCGCTCGCGAAACAGAACGACCCGCAGTACCGCGCGCGCGATGAAGCGGAAATCATGCTGCGCAAGAATTGGGACGCGACCGGCGCGCTGCGCAAGGAGGATCGCGGCAAGGCGCTCGACTACCTCGGCTTCGCGAGCCAGCTCGTGTTCAACACGTACTGCAACGGCTACATGGCGAGCCTCGAGCGCAACGCCACGGACATGGATCTGATTTATGGCCTCGCCGACGCGCACAATCGCGCGATGCGCGACTTCTGCAGCGCCGACCGGCGCCTGCTGCCGACCGCCTATGTTCCGTTGGCCGATTTTGCGCGCGCCCGACAGACCGCGGAGCGCGCGGTCGCGGACGACTTCGCCGCGCTGCTGGTCCCGTCCGCGTGTCCGCGCACGCACTCGCCGAGCCACGTCGATCTGTTTCCGGTTTGGCGCATCGCAGAAGAAGCGGGCATTCCGGTGCTGTTCCATGTCGGCGGCGGCGGACAGCTGCTCGATCCGAATTATTTTCAAAACGGTCTGCCGATCCCGCCGGACTTCCATGGCGGCGCCGAAAACTTCCGCTCGGTCGATTACATGGCCATTCCGTATCCCGTCATGCAGACGCTCGCGACGCTGATCATCGACGGAATCCTGGAACAGCATCCGAAGCTGATGTTCGGCGTGATCGAGCAGGGCGCGAGCTGGCTCCCAGGCTGGATGCGTTTTCTCGACAGCGCGGCCGATGCGTTCCGCCGCAACGAAGAGCGCCTGCAAAAGCTCAGCTTGAAGCCGAGCGAATACGTGCGCCGCCAGATTCGCGCCACGCCGTATCCGGCCGAGGACGTCGGCTGGATTGCGCGCGAAGCGGGAACGGAAACGTTGCTCTTTTCCTCCGACTACCCGCACGTCGAAGGCGGCCGCAACCCGATCAAACGATTTGAGACGAGTCTCGCGACATCGGACGAGCGCACCAAGACGTGCTTCTACCGCGACAACTTCGTCGAGCTGATGGGCACCGCGCTGACGCGCCGCGGGCTCGCCTGAGCCGCGGATTTACTCTCGCCTGACGAGCAGCGAGAGCGTCAGGGCGACGAACGCCAGGAGATATAAGACCGCGGCGGTCGCGTGCGAATATTCCCATTGCCGCCGCAGCGTTTCCCAATTCTCGGGCAGCATCGTCCAGTTCAACGTTTGTTGATTCGCCGGGTACGTGAATACAAAGAACACCGCGAGAGCGAGCGCGATGCTGATGGTCGCAACCAGCGTCAGATAAAACAGTTTGCGATTTGCGCGTACCAGCAGCGTCAGCGCCAGCGTCGAGATCAACGCGCCGACAACGGCGACACCGAGCAGCGCCCAGCCGCGGTAGATCTGCTGGACCGTCAGGTAGACGTCGCGCGGAAGGTCGATCTTGTTCGGAAGCGCGAAGAGGTGCGCCAGCGCAGCCGACATGCTGAGAGCGGTCAGCAGGACACTGACGAATCGGAGGGCGTTAACGAACGTCATAGACGGCTCTTCTTTTAAACAAGAACGCGCCGCTGCGCTACCGGAAATCCTCCGATTCCCCGCTTGAAGGCAGGCCGGTAAAGCCCGAGTGGCTCCGCGAGCGGCCGGCGCGTCGGGCCACCGCTGCCGAGACGTTCGCCCCGCAAGCCCCGTTGCGATGCAGACCGACGGCGCTCGTGGCAAAATCGCGCTATGAACCCGTTACTTTTCACGCCTATCTCGATTCGCCGCGTCACGGCACGCAACCGTGTCGTCATCTCCCCGATGTGCACGTATTCGGCCGAGAACGGAATCGTCGGCGATTGGCACTTGGCACACATCGGCAAGTTCGCGCTCGGCGGCGCGGGCATCGTGTTCGTGGAGGCGTCCGCCGTCGAAGCGCGCGGGCGCATCACCCACGGCGATGTGGGCATCTGGTCGGACGCGCACGGCGCGGCGCTCGCGCGTATCGCCGCGCTCCTCAAGACGCATGGCGCGACACCGGCGATTCAGCTGGCGCATGCCGGCCGCAAAGCGAGCATGGCGCGTCCGTGGTTCGGTAACGGTCCGCTCGGGCCGGATGACTTCGCGCGCGGCGATACGCCGTGGGAGATCATCGCGCCGACGAATCTTCCCGTCGCCGACGGGTGGCTGCAACCGAGGCCGATGGAACGCGCGGACATCGATGCCGTCATCGCGGCGTTCGCCGCCGGCGCGCGGCGCGCGCTGGCCGCGGGCTTCGAGATCGCCGAAGTACACGGGGCGCACGGTTATCTGATCAACAGTTTTCTCTCGCCGATCTCGAACACGCGCACCGATGAGTACGGCGGGAGCGTTGCGAAGCGGATGCGCTTCGCGCTCGAAGTGGCCGAGGCGGTGCGCGCCGTTTGGCCGCAGGACAAACCGCTGTTCTTTCGCATTTCGTCGGTCGATGGTCTCGAAGGCGGCTGGCGGCTCGAAGATTCGGTCGAGCTGGCCAACGCGCTCAAGGCGCGCGGCGTCGACGTCATCGATTGCTCTTCGGGCGGCATCACCGGCAGTCCCACGGCCGGGACGATTCCGCGCACGCTCGGCTTTCAGGTGCCGTACGCCGCGCGGATTCGCCGCGACGCGGGCGTCATGACGCAAACCGTCGGCTTGATCCTCGATGGTCCGCAAGCGGAAGCGATTCTGCAGGCGGGCGATGCGGATCTCATCGCGGTCGGGCGCGAGGCGTTGTTCGATCCGTTCTGGCCCCACCACGCGGCGAAAGCGCTCGGCGTCGCCGACTTCCAGTCATGGCCGGTTCAGTACGGCTGGTGGCTCGATCGCCGCGCGAAGACGATGGCCAAAATGGGCCGATGACGCCCGTTGCTCGTCTTTAACGCCGTCCCGGGCGCGGTCGTCGAGCAAACCGCACGCCATCGCGTGCACCGTGGCTGGCCGTCTCCGCATCGTGTGAGCCGGTAACGCTCCCCGTGTCCAGCTGGAAATGTCGTCGCGTGGCCCGTTCGTACACGCTCTCCGGAAGGAATCGCCGCAGCCGGGATACGAGCGTGGCGTCCGGAGTTGCCGTGTAGTGCAACTTCGGCGACCGGCTCTCGATGATTCGCAGAATGCGCGCGGCGACGGTTTCGGCCTCGGGCGCCGTCTGCTCGTACTTTCGTATCGCGGCGAGCGCGCGCTCGCGCCAGGTGTCGTACTCGCCGATATGCGCGCTCGCGTGCTGGCGGTTGCTCGCCAGGGGCGTCTTGATAAAGCTTGGCTCGACGAGCGACACCGAGATGTTGAAAGGTTTCACCTCGTGTCGCAGCACCTCGCTGTAGCCCTCGACGGCAAATTTGCTTGCGGCGTAAATTCCGAGGAACGGCAACGGAGCGATCCCGGCGAGCGAGCTCATGTTAATGATCCTTCCGCCGCCTTGCCGGCGCATGATGGGCAGTATCGCTTTGGTCAATCGCATTACGCCGTACACGTTCGTGTCGAACTGCTCGTGCGCCTCGGCGATGGAGACCTCCTCGATCGCGCCTCCCAGCTCATAGCCGGCATTGTTGATGAGAACGTCGATGCGTCCCGTGCGTGCGAGCACGGCCGCGACGCACTCGGCGACCGATGCGTCCGAACGCACGTCGAGCGCCATTGTCTCGATACCGGCCCCCGGTGGGCGATCGAACGGGCGGCGGCTGGTGCCGAAAACGCGATAGCCGCGCTGCGCGAGCAGGTGCGCAGTCGCTTGGCCGATTCCGGAGGAAGCACCGGAGATGAATACGGTTTTCTGCGTCGTCATTGAGACCTCCGAGTTCAGTGGTTGGCGGACGCCGTGTACGCGGTTGAGGCGCCGGCGAATTCCAAATGATCGCGTGCCGCATCGCGTTGCTCGCGTTCGGTTTGTGAAAGCCTTTGAATTGCTCCCAGATGGCGCGCGCTTCTTCGTTCATCAACAACGCCGCGTGCGAGTCGTGCCAGAGCGGCTCGGGTTGCGCGGCGTTCCAGGCGCGCACAGCGAGCGTGTAATAAGCGGTCCGAAAAATTGGATTCGCGGTGGGCGCCGCTTGGACATCCGGCACGGCGAGGCGAAGCATTTTGTTCATGGCGCATCGCTCCTCATAGGATGATACGCCGAGCGTCGGCTGGGGAGCTGCCAAACGGCCGGCCGAAAAGCTGCCCAAGAGGGTGATGAACTGTTGCGTGCGCGCCCGGCTACGCGGCGCCTCGCAGCAGGCCTTGCGGGTTCGGGCGGTAGAGCTCGCGCTGCCAGAGCCAGGCGGTAAGCCGGTCAATTCCCTGATAGAGGTGATAACGATAGGTAATGAAGGGGAGTTGCCGCCGAGCGGCCGCCGCCTCCTGGGTGGCGGCCGCCTGAATGAAGATATGCCACAGCGCGCGCTACGCTTTTCGTCTTTGGGGTTGTTGCGCAACGTCTCGACCCCTTCCTCAAAAGCGCCTGCAGATCGACGGCGGTCGCGCAGTCGCCGACCCGATCGATCAATACGCGCGAGCGGAGCAACGCGCTGCGCCCAAGCGCGGCCGGGCGGTTGAAGTCGTGCAACGCCTGGCGCACCACCTCGGCGAAATCCGGTTCGGACAGCACGAGCCGCTGCGCCATCGGCGGCGGCTCCGCGGGGACCTACAAAAAAAGACGCCCTGCGTAGCAGGGCGTCTCTACTTAACCGACGATTCGTTTTTGATCGCGGTTTAGTTGCCGGTTCCGAGCAACACGCCCCAGAATGCGCACTGGTGATCCGCGGCGAAGCCCGACTCCGTCAGCGGCGTCGGCGCGACCAGCGACTGGAACAGATCCGCGTTCGCATCGTACTGCGGCCAGTTTGGTGTGTGGATCGAGTTCGGATTGCCCTTGCGCGCGAAATGTCCCCAGTAGCTGATCATGTTGTTCGATAGCTGCGTCTGCCCCGCGCTGAAGGGCGGCACGAACTGCGCGGGCAGGCTCGGGCGCGTGCCCAGCACGTACTGAATCTCGGCCGCGTGATACGCGCCGTACGGCATGCCGCTCACCGGCGGCGGCAAGAACAATTGCGGCGCATTCTGATCGTTGAACTCGTAGGCGAACACCGGAACGAAATTCGCCAACCGGCGGATCGAGGTGCGCGAATTGCACGCGAAAATACCGTCGGTGCCGACCGCACCGAGCGCGATGCTCGGCCCCGGCGGCGTCGGCGGATTCGGCAACGGATAGTGCGGAATGACGATCGGCGCGAGCGGCAACCCGCCGAACGACGCATTGATACGAGCCGCGTAGTTCGTGGGATCGGTGGCAATGCCTGTCGGCAGCTCGAAGTTCAACGCAACGAACAAGCGCCATTCATCGTGATTCGATCCTTCCATCACCGGCACGCGATTGAACTGACCGGTCTGCAGCGCCGAGCCGATCGGCTGCGTCAGCACCTTGCCGTCGACGTTGCCGGTGAACCCGCCGCTGCCCTGGTTCGCGAGCAGCGTCTCGACCGGCACCGAACGCAAGCACGCGGCGGTTTGATCGGGGCAGCCGAGCGCTGTGGCGAACGCGGTACCGCGCGCCTCGGCCGCGGCGAGCGGTGTCGTGTTCAGGAAATACGCTCCGCTCTGCACGATCGCGCGATGGAACAATCCCGCCGCCTCGGGTGACGCGAGCTGCGCGTGCGTGCTCAAGCCGCCGGCGGACTCGCCGAAGATCGTCACACGATTCGGATCGCCGCCGAAGTGCTTGATGTTGCGCTGCACCCAGTCGAGCGCCGCCTGCTGATCCATCCATCCGTAGTTCCCGGACCCATCGTAATCGGCTTCGGCGGAGAGCGCCGGATGCGCGAGGAAGCCGAGGAGGCCCAGGCGGTAGTTGATGGTGACGACAACCACGTGCTCGTTTTCGACGAGCTTGCTCGGATCGTAGTCGTCGCTTTCGCCGAGAAAGAGCGCGCCGCCGTGTATCCAGACCATGACCGGATGCCCGCGGAACAAATCGCGGTCGAGTGAGGGATGCTTCGGTGCGAACACGTTCAGATAGAGGCAGTCCTCGGTGACGCTCGGCAATCCGAAAGGCGAAGCCGGCTGCGGGCAATGATTCGCGAACTGCGTCGCATCGCGCACGCCGCGCCAAGGCGTCACGGGTTGCGGCGGCCGCCAACGCAACTCGCCGACCGGCGGCGCAGCATAGGGGATGCCGAGAAATTTTTTCATGGTCGCGGTTTCAGCGCCCTTCAGTGCTCCCTTGTCGGTGAAGGCGACGACCGGATGCTCAGGGTCGACGTCGGCTTGCACAGCGACGGCGACGGTGAATACGCCGAGCAGGGAGAAGACGAGGGTCCGGATCAAACCCAATGGTGCGTGGCGGTAGGGGCGCATTGCTTGGTATCTCCACAGGTTATTGTTTCTGAAGCCCAGCTCCTTGGCTGCACAGTCGGACGAGATGCAGTGCGGCGGAACCGCTCGTGCAGATGCGACTTCGGCGCGGTCTTTGGTTTGCGGTGCGGTTCCATTGCGAAGAGAAAAAGACGCCCTGCAAGCGCAGGGCGTCGATCGAGTTTCTTTTGTCCGGACTCTAGGTACCGGGCGCCCAGAAAGCGCACTTATGATCTACGGCGAAGTTCGAGATCGTGCTCGCCGTCGGTGGGACGAACGATTGCAATTGGTCCGTCGCCGCCTGATACGACGGCCACGCGGGCGTTGCCGCGGAGTTCGGATCGCCGTTGCGCGCGAAGCTCGTCCAGTAGCTCACCATCTGATCCGAAAGCTGTAGTTGGGTCGCGTTCAACAGCGAGCTCGCGCCCACGAAGAGATATTGAATCTCCGACGCGTGGTACGCCTTGTACGGGAAACTCACCGGCGGCAGGAACAGTTGTGGCGCGTTCGGATCGTTGAACTCGTAACCAAACGTCGTCACGTGCTGCGACAGACGGCGAATCGCGGTGCGCGAATTACAAGCGAAGATCGCGTCGGTGCCGAGGGCGCCGAGCGCTGCGCCCGGGTTCAGGTAACCCGCGAGCGGGTAGATGTTGTTGGCGATGAAAGTCGCGGTCGCGAGCGGAATGCCGAGCGTGCCGGCAATCGCGGCCGGATAGCCGGCCGGCGTGATCGGCCCGCTCACCAGCTCATTGTTCAGCGCGACGAACAGCGTCCATTCGTCGTGATTCGAGCCTTCCATCACCGGCACCTGATTGAACTGTCCGGTCCTGAAAGCATCCCCGATCGACTGCGTCAGCACTTTGCCGTCGACCACGGGCGCCGAAATGGCGCGCACGGCCGGGTCGGCGAAGAACGCTTGCGGCGGCAACGCGCGCAGGCAAGCAGCCGCCGTGACCGGATCGCTGCAGCCGACGCGTCCGGCGAGACCGCTGCCGAGGCCTTCCGCGGCCGCGAGCGTCTGTTGGCGCAGCTGATAGGCGCCGCTTTCGACGATCGCCCGATGGAACAAACCGTGCGCGAGCGGGGAAGCGAGCTGGGTGTGCGTGCTCAATCCGCCGGCCGATTCGCCGAAAATCGTGACGTTATCCGGATCGCCGCCGAAGCGATCGATGTTGCGCCGGACCCATTGAAGCGCGGCCTGTTGATCGAGGAATCCATAGTTGCCGGATACGTGATCGGGCGATTCCGCGGACAACGCCGGATGCGCGAGGAAGCCGAGCGCGCCGAGACGATAGTTGATCGTCACCACCACGACGTCTCCGCGCTCGACGAACTTGGTCGGATCGTAGTCGTCGCTCTGCCCGACGACGAGCGCGCCGCCGTGGATCCACACCATCACGGGTTTGCGATGCTCCTGGCCGCGATCGATGTGTGCCGGCGTATAAACGTTCAGGTACAGGCAGTCTTCCGTCGTGCTGGCCAGGCCGAAGGGCGAAGCGGCCTGCGGGCAGTGCGGCGCGAACTGCGTCACGTCGCGGACGCCGGTCCAACCGGCGGCGGGGTGCGGCGGCTGCCAACGCAGCTCGCCGACCGGCGGTGCGGCGTAAGGAATTCCGAGAAACTTCGCGACCGATTCGGTTGCGGCGCCGCGCACGACGCCGTTTTCCGTGTTGACGACCGGATCGGAGGGCGCGGCCAGTGCGAGCGAGCCAAACGCGGCGGCACAGATGCTAACGAGGTTGACGATTAGTCTAGTTTTCATATGTTGTTATTCTCCAGGCGCTGCAGGTTTTACTACGCTTCGGGCGGGCCGCCTTGTATCCAGTCGCTCGGCCGACCGGTGTCATCGCCCAACGGCGGGCTTCGCTCCGTGATTTTTTCTACAACGGATACGATTTCGGCGGGCCTCCCGTTTTTCTCTCTCCCCAGGTAACTCCAACGACGCTTTGTTTGTTCCATGTCACGTCGGTGGCCGCTTATCGTACAGCACGCGCGCGTTGGCACAACGCGGACAACTGCTTTGGTTTAGCTTTCGCGTTGCGGAACGGAGCCATCGCACGTTGCGTGCTCGCGAAAATATTGTTGCGAATTTATTCCCGCTTCTGACGAGAAACGATTCAGTGATGTACGTTGACGAGCGGGAGATCGAAAACGGCGCCTGCTCCAGGAGTCAGGCGCCGTCTATCGATACACAGCGAAATCAATGCGATTTTTATTGTTGTGAAGCCATCACGCCAACTCGAGACGTCTGGCGTTTTATGTGCGCAAGCTAAGCGGGCGTCCAGAACGCGCACATGTGTATGGATGCGAAATCGGTTTCTGTAGTCGGCGTAGGCGGAATGAGCTTCAGAAAAGTGTCCGTGCCCGACTCATAGCGCGGCCATTGCGGCGAGTCGCTTACGTTCGGATCTCCCGTGCGCGCGAACTGCGTCCAATAATGCACCATGTGCTGCGACAGGCTCTGTTGCTCGGCATTCAAGCTCGGCGCCGGAACCGTTGCCCGTAGATTGAAGAGATACTGAAGTTCCGCCGAATGATAAGCGCCGTACGGAAAGCTTACGGGGGGCAAGAAGAGCTGTGGGGCGTTCTGATCCGCGAATTCGTAAGCAAACGTGTTCACGTGCTGGGACAATCCGCGCACGGCCGCGCGTGCGGGGCAGGCGAAGATCGCATCCGTGCCGACGGCGCCGAGTGCGATGCCGGGACTCGGGTAGTTAGCCAGCGGGTACTGCGCGACGATCGGTGCGGCGGCCGCGGCCGAAGGCAGGCGAAGCGTGGCGGCGATCGCGGCGGCATACTGCTCGGCGGTGACGGGTCCGTTCGGCAATTCGTTGTTGAGCGCGACGAACAGACGCCATTCGTCGCGGTTCGATCCTTCGATCACCGGAACCTGGTTGAAGTCTCCGCGCGCGAACGCCGTGCCGATCGACTGGGTCAGCACGTGGTTGTCGACGACCGGCGATGCGATGGCGCCGGCGGCCACATCGGCAAGCAGCGCTGCGACGGGCACCGCACGCAAGCATTCCGCGGTCTGATCGCTGCAGCCGACGCGCGTCGCGAGATCGCGCCCGAGCGTTTCGGCGGCGGCGAGCGTCGGTTGGGTCAGCTGATACGCACCGCTCTCGACGATCGCGTGTTCAAACAACCCGCGCGCGAGCGGCGATGCAAGCTGCGTATGCACGCTGAGCCCGCCCGCCGATTCGCCGAAGAGGGTGACGTTGTTCGCGTCGCCGCCGAAGCGGCCGATATTGCGACGCACCCAATCGAGCGCGAATTGCTGATCCATGAAACCGTAGTTTCCGGACGCGTCGTTGTCGGACTCCGCCGTCAGGGCAGGGTGAGCGAGGTAACCGAGAATGCCCAGGCGGTAGTTGATCGTGACCACCACGATGTTTTGTGCGACGAGCCGCGCCGGGTCGTAGTCATCGCTCTCGCCGACCACCAAGGCGCCCCCATGAACCCACACCATCACCGGACGACGCTGCGACTCACTTGGGTTGGCGCCGAGCGGCGTGTACACGTTCAGGAACAAGCAGTCCTCATTCGTGCTGGCCAGGCCAAACGGCGACGCCACTTGGGGACAATGATTGCCGAACTGCGTCGCATCGCGTACCGCGGTCCACCGTTCGTGCGGTTGCGGCGGTTGCCAGCGCAGCTCCCCAACCGGCGCGGCGGCATAAGGAATGCCGAGAAATTTGCGCATGGTGGAGGTCGCAACCCCGCGTACCGGTCCGTCGTCCGTCGCGACGACGAGATCGTCGGACGCCGCCGACGCGAACGGTATTGCAGCGGGAGCGAAGGCGATGAGAAGGACTACGACGGCGTTGCGAAGCGAACTCCACACGTACGTTTTCACGGCTCTCTCCTTGAGGTTGTTAAAGCTCCCGTAAGTCGACCGCTATGGTTGGTTCTGCAGATTAGAGACGCTTTTGAGGAAGGAGAACCGATCGTACGGAGCCGCTTCTTGAGCGACAACGTCGACATTCGTAGGGGTGTTGCGGGAGCAACTTAAGCGCGCAGCCGGAATAACCACTTTTGGCCCGGCAACGGCACGAGCCCGACCGGTTTCGGCCGGTTCGGCGTCAACGTATTTCACGCGACGGCCGATATCGGGTTCGGCAACACGATCAGCGGAAACGCCGGTCATGGCGTTCAGTTGATTGCCTCGCAAGTGCTCTTCGGCGATTCCGGGTTCGGCGTCTCCACACCGAACGTCATCTCGGATAACGGCGCGTCGGTGCCCGGCAGCTCCGGTATCTTCATGACGCTCGGATCGCTCGCAACGATCAACCCCAGGACCCCGATTCAGAACAGTACCGGCAACGGCATCACGCCGGCCGGGAACACCCGGTAACGCCATTGCCGTGCAGACGGGCAGTGCGGCGACGGGGGGCGGGACTTTGTCGGGCAATGCTTCGCCGGCCGTTGTCTGTGTCGGGGCGGACGCAAGGATTTCTGGTTTTTCGCCGAGCGATCTCGATCCGGCCTGCACGAGCTTCTGATCCTAATCGCAATACGCCGGCGCGGCTTCCGCGCCGGTGTTCTGAGTATCCGCGTCGAGCGATTTTGATCCCTCGCCAAATCTTCCGGGTCAGTGCAACATAGCGGCTGCCACGGTGCTAGGAGGGAGACCATGAAAACGTTGATCCGCTTTTCGGCCGGCGCGTTCGTCGCGCTGGCGCTCGCCGCTTCCATTCATGCCGACGACATAAAGCTCCCGAGCACGCTGACGCTCACCGCATACGACACCGGTTCCTCCGGCTTCAACATTGCGGTTGCCGTCGGCAAGGCGCTCAAGGACAAGCAGGGCACGGACGTGCGCGTGCTGCCCGCGGGCAACGACGTCGCGCGCCTGGCGCCGGTGAAGGCGGGGCGCGCACAAGTGTCGGCGATGGGTGTGGGCGTGTATTTCGCGCAAGAGGGCGTATTCGAGTTCGCGGTGAAGGAGTGGGGGCCGCAGCCGCTGCGCCTCATTCTCGCGTCGATCGACTGCAATGCGCTGTCGCTCGGCGTCGCGAAGGACACGGGCGTCAAGCAGATCAAGGACCTCAAAGGCAAACGCATCGGCATGGTGGTCGGATCGCCGGCGCTAAATCAGAACGCGCTCGCGGTGCTCGCGTTCGCCGGCCTCACCCGAAACGACGTGAAGCTCGTGGAATTTTCCAGCTACGGCGCGATGTGGAAGGGCGTGGTGAACAACGAGGCCGACGCAGCGTTCGCGTCTACCGTCGCGGCCCAAACGAAAGAAGTCGAAACCTCGCCGCGCGGCATCGTGTGGCCCCCGGCGCCGGCGTCCGACAAGGAAGGCTGGGCGCGCATGCGCAAAATCGCGCCGTACTACACGCCCCACAAAGCGACGTGCGGCTCCGGCGGTCTTTCGGCACAGAGCCCGGTCGAGCTTCCGACGTATCCCTATCCGATCTTCATGGCCTACGCGAGCCAGCCGGCTCCGCTCGTCTACTCGCTCGCCAAGGCGATGATCGTCGACTACGACGCGTATAAGGATGGTGCGCCCGGGGCCTCCGGCCTCGACGTCAAGCGCCAGAACCTGACGTGGGTGCTGCCGTATCACGAAGGAACGGTTAAGGCGTTACGCGAAGCGGGCGTGTGGACCGCGGAGCACGAAGCACACAATCAGCGTCTCGTGAAACGCCAGGACGCGCTCGCGGCGGCATGGAATGCGTTTCTGAAGGCGCATCCGCCCGAGGATGCCGAGGCGTTCCGCAAAGCCTGGATGAGCGCGCGCGCGGCCGCGCTTGCCAAAGCCGGTTTCGACGTCGTCTTCGATTGAATCGCGGCGCGTGTTTGGCCAACGGACATGAGCGCCAAATACGTCCCGCTCGTCATCTCCGATCCGCACGCCGCGGCGCCGGTCGAGGCCGAGGCGTTGCGGGTGCGCACGCTGCGCGGCGTGTGGCGCTGGCTCCTGATCGTCTCCGCCGCGCTCACGATCTTCCTCTGCATCAATCAGCAATTCGTGCTGCGGTTCTTCGTCGGGTTCACGCCGCTCAACACCGAGTATTACTACGCGCTCGTGCTCGTCACGCTGCCGTTTGTATTCGTGATCTTTCCGGGCAGCGCACGCGCACGGATCGATCGCGTGCCGTGGTACGACGTCGCGCTCTTCGCGCTCACGATCGCCGCGACGGTCGTGCTGCTCGGCAACATCCGCCGTGCCGCGGAGCTCGGCTGGGAATTCACCGGCGCCCCCGCGCCGGTAATCGCCGCGGGCGCGGTGATGTGGGCGCTGCTGATGGAGGGGCTGCGCCGAACCGGCGGCTGGAGCCTGCTCTTGAGCGTGCTGCCGTTCACGCTCTATCCCGTGTTCGCGGATTCGTCGTGGCTCGGGCCGCTCAAGGGCACCCAATCGACGTTCGAGCAGGCAGCGGCGTACCATGCGCTCTCGACCGAAAGTCTCCTCGGGATTCCGCTGCAGGCGTTTGCCGAAACCGTTATCGGCTTTCTCGTATTCGGCACCGCGCTCATGGCGACCGGCGCGGGCAAATTCTTCATCAACATCGCATTCGCTCTCTGCGGCACGTTTCGCGGCGGTGCGGCGAAGGTGTGCATCTTCGCGAGCGGGCTGCTCGGCATGATGTCGGGCAGCGTCGTGAGCAACGTACTCACCGCGGGCACGATGACGATACCGGTGATGAAGAAGACCGGCTTTCGCGCGTCGTACGCGGGCGCGATCGAAGCGTGCGCCTCGACCGGCGCCGTGCTCGCGCCGCCGGTGATGGGCGCGACCGCATTCGTGATGGCGCAGTTTCTCGGCGTCAGCTATGGCGAAGTCGCGCTCGCCGCGGTGATTCCGACGCTCCTTTATTACGCCGGATTGTTCATGCAAGTGGATGCGTATGCCGCCCGCCACGGCCTGACCGGTTTGCCGCGCGCGGAGCTACCGAGCATGCGCGCGACGCTGAAGGAGGGCTGGTACTACGTCTTCGTCGTGGCGCTGCTCATTTTCATGCTGCTCGTCATGAAGCGCGAGAGCCACGCGCCGTTCTACGCGACCGCGCTTCTGCTCGTGCTCAACCAGCTTTTCAATCGCGAGAAGTGGACCTGGCGGACGGTCGCGAAGTTTCTCGAATCGAACGCGCGCACGTTCGTCGAGTTGGCCGCCATTCTCGCCGGTTGCGGGTTGTTGATCGGCGCCTTCTCGCTCACCGGCGTCATTTCGAGCCTGGCGAACGATCTGCTCGCGCTCGCCGCGGGCAATGCCTTGCTGCTCCTCGCCATGACGGCGGTCACGAGCCTCGTGCTCGGTCTCGGGCTCACGACCACCGCGTGCTACATCTTTCTCGCGATTCTCGTCGGGCCGGCGCTCACCAAGCTCGGTCTGAACAAAATGGCGGTGCACATGTTCGTGTTCTACTGGGGCATGCTCTCGGCGATCACACCGCCGGTCGCGATCGCCTCGTTCGCGGCCGCCGGCATCGCGGGCGCGCCGGCGATGAAAACCGGCTGGGAATCGATGCGCGTCGGCTCGATCATCTATTTCATTCCATTTTTCTTCGTGCTCAATCCGGCGTTTGTGATGCAGGGTTACTGGGTCGAGTCGCTTTATCTGTTCGCCACCGCCGCCGTCGGTACGCTCTTCATTTGCGGCGGCATTCAGGGCTATCAGGTTTTCGTCGGAGATCTGCGTGCGAGCGGGGCGCTGGAGTGGCCGCTGCGCATCGGGTTGATCGTCGGCGGTCTCGTGCTCGCCGCGCCGGGCGGCGGCATCGTGCCGCTCGGCAACGCCCAGATGGAGTTTTTGGGGCTCGCGATCCTGATACCGGTAACCGGTCTCGCCTGGCTGTTTGGCCGGCGCCCGGCGCGCGCTTAGCGGGCTGGTAAGGAATATGATTGTCTACCGCGGAGGACACAGAGGACGCAGAGGAAATCAAAAGGAACAATTAGACCCCTTTGCGTCCTCCGCGTCCTTTGCGTGAAAACCAATACGTAATTTTCTTAACCGCGCTTAGCGCTCCGCCCCGGTTCTGAAGGCAGCGCGCAGCCGCGCGCCGCACTCGCGGATCGCGTCGTTCGCGGCGTCCAATACTTTTCCCATCCCGATGAAGCCGTGGATCATGCCGTCATAGCACTTATACGTCGTAGGCACGCCCGCGGCTCGGAGTTTTTCGGCGTAAGCCTCGCCTTCGTCGCATATCGGATCGTAGCCCGCGGTGAGAATGAACGCCGGCGGCAGACGCGATAGGTCGCCGGCGAGGAGCGGCGAAGCGCGCCAGTCGGAGCGATCTGCAACCGTGCGCAGATAGTTGTTTCGGTAAAAGAGCATCGTGTCGAGCGTCAACAGATGGCCTTGCGCGAGCGCCTGCGTCGACGGCGTATCGTGATGCAGCGTCGTGGTCGGATAGATCAGCAGCTGGAAGATCAGCTTCGGAGAACCGGCGTCGCGCGCAGTCAGCGCCACGACCGTAGCGAGATTGCCGCCCGCGCTGTCGCCGCCGACGGCGATCCGATCGGGATCGATATGCAGGGCCGATGCTTGCGCCGCTACCCAGCGCGTCGCGGCGACGCTGTCGTCCACCGCTTTGGGAAATTTGTGCTCGGGTCCCATGCGATAGTCGACGGAGATGACGGCGCACGCGGCTTCATTCGCGAGCGAGCGGCACAGCGTGTCGTGCGTGTCGAGATCGCCGATCGTAAAGCCGCCGCCGTGAAAGTAGACGAGCGCCGGGAGTCGGTCTTCGGCGCGCGCGCCGCGCGGGCGGTAGAGCCGCACGCCGATCGATCCGTGCGGTCCCGGAATATTTCGATTTTCCACGGAGGCGACTTCCGGCGGATCGGGCTGCAACGGCATGCGGGACTCGCGGAAAACCTGACGCGCTTCGGGCGCGGGCAGCGTATGCATTGGCGGTCGGCCGGCGGCCGCGATTTGTTCTAGCAGTTTTTTGGCTTGCGGATCGAGCATGGCGGCTCCGTCGGCGGTGTTCGCTTCGGCAGATAATTACTCCGCGATCGCCGCATGTCCATCCGTGCGACTCAGCGCGCATATCGCCGCATCATTTGCAGAACATAAGCGTGCCGCGGGCCGCGGCGAATTCATCGCGGCTCAGCGCGTCCAGCGGGAGAATCTCCGGAGCTACTCGATCATTCCGAGCCGGCCGTTGTGGCTGCCGACGTACCAATAGCGGCCTTTCGCGTCGATGACGGACTTACGAATGCCGACGTTGTGCGACGGCAGCGCGATGACGCGGAAGGTTTCGGTCTTCGGATCGAACAACGCCACTGTGTCCGTTTCGATTTCATCGGCCCACACGCGGCCGTTGGCGTCGACCGTCACTGCATACGGGCCGCCCTTCGCGCCAGCCGGCATCGGATACGCCTTCACGAGTTTTTGCTCGCGCGGATCTATCTTGAGCAGCTTGCCGTTGCCGTACGCCGTGACCCAAATGGTTCCGTCCGGCGACGCCGCCATGCGGCGCGGGCGCGAGCCGCGGCCGGTATCGACCTCGGTCATTTTTCCGGTCTGCGGATCGAGCCGGCCCAGTTTGTCGTCGCCCATTCGGCAGAACCAGACGTAACCCTCTTTGTCGATCGCAATTCCGTACGGCCCGCCGGACGTCTCGTACTCCTGAATTTTTCCGCTCGCACGATCCAGTCGGCCGACGCGATTGCCGCCCTGCACCGTGAACCAAATCGTGCCGCGATCGTCGATCACGAGCGTGTGCGGATCGCCGCCCGAGGGGGCGCGATAGCTGCGCACTTCGCCCGTTTTCGGATCGAGCCGGCCGATCGTGCCGTTGCCGTTTCCGGTGTACCAGACGATGCCGTCGGGATCGACGATCAGTCCGTGCGGGCGCGCGCCGCGCGGCAAATCCCATTCGGTGAATTTCGACGTCTTCGTATCGAAGCGCTCGATCTTGTTGCCGAACATGACGGCGACATAAATGTTGCCGTCCGGCCCCGGCGCCGGGTCGCGCGCGAACTGCGGCGTCGGCACCGGCCATTCCGTCACCTTGCCGGCGACCGTCGGCAGTGCACCCGGCGTAATGCCGTAGTTGCTCCCGCCCGCGAATGCTGTTGTTGCCCCCAATACGGTTAGAAGACCGAAAATTCGTGCGGCAATAGGTACGCTCATCGAAATGTCTCCGCGCTTTGAAGCAATAGCAGAACCGTATCGCGTTTTGACAAATCTGTCGGTATTTCGTCCCGGAAATCAGCCATCACAACAGCGAGAGCGCACGTCCCACCTTTTTTGCGTTCAGGCGCGGCGTGCATGGTAACTTAAACGTCGCCCGATCCCCGCGAGCCGCACGTGCGACAGTCATGACGATCCGTATGCCGACATTCCCGCGCTGCGGTGCGGCGCTTCTTTCCAAGGCGGTGCTCGTTGGCTTTCTCATGATGACGGGCCGCGCGTTCGCGGTCGAAGTCAGCGGCCTGTACGACGCCGAGACGATCGTCACCGGACGCGGCGAGGCGGAACGCCTGCGCGGCTTCGGCATCGGGCTGAGCGAAGTGATCGTGAAGCTCAGCGGCGACGCGCGGAGCGCTCAGTCCGCCGCGGTGCAGCAACTACTGCCCCGAGCGGACGAGTTCGTCGAGCGCTACGAGTACGAGGACCGCATGAAAGGCATCCCGATCCACGACGAACAAGGCACGCGCGACCGTCCGCACTACCTGCGCATGACGTTCAAGCACGCAGCCGTCGACGAGGCGTTGAAGAGACTCGGCTTGCCGCGCTGGGGAAGCGATCGTCCGCGGCTGATCGTCTGGCTGGGGATCAAAGACTCGGTACGGTCGTACGTGCTCGATTCGGAAACGGAGTTCGGTTTCGGGCAGCGCGAAGTTTTGAAATCCGTATCGCGGCAACGCGGCGTTCCGCTGGTTCTGCCGGCGCCCGAGTCACCGGCCCGGACTTCCGTTACTTACGCCGACATCGCACACGGCGATCTGCCACGGATGCGTTCCGCCTCGATGCCGTACGGCGCGGACGCGATACTTTATGGCACGCTCGTCATGGACAAGAACGGTTATTGGACCGCGGTCTGGAGCCTTGATTGGAACAAACGCGCACGGCGCAACGAGATGCACGGCGTGACCTTCGACGTCGCGTTACGCACAGCGGTAGAACGGGCCGCAAAAACCTTCTCGACGTCTGCGCCACACGGCTAGCCGCGCACTGCGCGGCGCGGGTCTCAGTCCATCGCCAGTAGCAGCAGCCCGATAGCCGTGGCGATGGCGGCCGGAACTCCGTAGCGCTCGAGTTTCGAGATTTCTCCGCCCGTCACGATCTCAACCGGGACACGGGTGAGCTCGAGCACTTTGTTCGTCACCGAGTCCTGCAGCATGCGCGTGAGCGAGTTTTTGCGCGCGGTGCCGATCACGATGTGGTGACACTGCAGGCGCTTTGCGAATCCGGTGATAAGCACCGCGCGGTTGCCGACGGCGATGTGCCTGTGATGCGGTACGCCGCACTGTTCCAGGATCCGCCGCGCTCCGGCGAGCGCGAGCGCGGCTTGTTCCCGGTGGTAGTCGTCCCGATCCCGTTTGCGTACGAAGGCGGAAATATCGCGCGAGAACGGCGGCTGCACGTTGAGCAGGTGGATTTCGAGCTCGTGGTTCTTGAGGTACTCCTTCACCGCGTGGCGCACCGCCTGCTCCGCGTTGCGCGAGCCGTCGACCGGAATCAGTACTCGCATGATCGGGGTTTCTCCTGAAGTGGCGGATCGCGCCGCCGTTCTGTTCACGCGCTCGCCGGCGAGTTGCGCGAGGCGCGCGCGGATGCGCGACTCGAGCTTGCGGTGGTTTCTGATGAAGCCGGCGGCGAGCACGCCGGGGATGACCGCAAGGTAGAGCAGTGTGGCAACCACCGGATGATCGGCGAACCAGGTCTCGAGCACCGGCTCGCCGCTGATCATCTTGACGGCGGTCCATGCAACGACGCCGGCGCCGATGTACACGACGGCCGGGAAACGCTCGACGAACCGCAGCAGCAGCGTGCTGCCCCAGACCACGAACGGAATGCTGATCAATAGTCCGAGGACGACGAGCAGATAGCTGCCGTGGGCGGCGCCGGCGACGGCGAGCACATTGTCGAGACCCATGACGGCGTCGGCGACGACGATGGTCTGCATCGCGCTCCAGAATGTCACTGCGCCACGCGCGTGGCCCGTCGCGCCGTTGTGATTCTCCTCCGGCCGTAACAGTCGATACGCAATGACGACGAGGAACGCGCCGCCGATGAGGAGCAGCCCGGGAATCTTGAGCAGCCACACGACCGCGGCTGTCATGAGACTGCGCACGGCGATAGCGCCGAGCGCACCCCAGACGACGGCGCGCTTCTGCAGGTGCCGCGGCAAGTTGCGCGCGGCGAGGGCGATGACGATCGCGTTGTCGCCGGCGAGCACGACATCGATGATCACGATCGCGAGCAGCGCGGAGAAAAAATCGGCGGAGAAAATTTCCAAGCAGTCTCCTCAAGGGGTGACAACAATCACCGATCCTAATGTGGCGCTACCGCGCAGGAAAAGAGGCACGTACACCGGCCTCATGGTTAGCGCGGTTATGCGGTGCGTCCGCGCTCCCGCGTGACGCTAGTCGCGGCGCACGAGTCCCAGGCGCGCGTGCCACGCCGCGAGCGACTCCTCGGGGTATTCGTCGAACTTCTGGTCGCGCGGCCCCGCGTGCACCTCCACCCACGCTGCTTTCGAGCCGAGCATCATGTGCGTGCGCTCCGGCGGCCTCGGCAGCGGCGTATCGATCGCTGAGGCGAACGGGTGTATCAATTCCGGCCAACGTGGATCCCAAACCCAGAGCGCGCTGCCGCAGATCCTGCAGAAGCTGCGGCGCGCCGGACTTTCTTGCGTCTCGCCGGTGTTTTCGTCGCGGAGTCTCGCCTGGTAGACGCTGATGTTCTCCATACCTTCCGCTTTGAGCGAATCCGCGTCGCCGCCGAGGTTGATCGCGTAGCCGCCTCCGCCCGCCGTCTTGCGACAGATCGAGCAATAGCAAAGATTGAACGGATACGGATGTTCGCACTGGAGCGTGAATCGTACCGCTCCGCAATGACATGACCCTTTCAATTCCATGGCGGATATCTCCTTCGTCGAACGTCAATAATACGTCCAACCGCGCGCGTGCGGACGGCGATTCGCGCAACCGTGGTGCACGCCGTAACTCGTGAGTCTCTTCGTGGTGCAAATTTCGTCGTATCGCAGATCTACTTTTTTGCGTCGTTGCCGGTTTTGCACGCCGAGTCTTCCGGCCGGTGTACCATTTCGACTTCACGCTAACCAATGGAGGAAACGCCGTGACTCGCGCCGAAGTAACCGAGGAAATTATCGCCGCCAAGATTCGCAAGGGGCTCAAGTGGGCCGACGTCGCGAAAGCGGTCGGCAAGAGCAAGGAGTGGGTGACCGCGGGCCTGCTCGGTCAGATGACCTTCACGAAGGAACAGGCCGAGACGATCGGCCGCACGCTGGGGCTTTCCGACGACGCCGTGAAGCTACTGCAAGTCGTGCCGTACAAAGGATCGTTGCCGACCACCGTTCCCACCGATCCGCTGATCTATCGCTTCTACGAACTGGTCAACGTCTACGGCACGACCATCAAAGAGCTGATACACGAGGAGTTCGGCGACGGCATCATGAGCGCGATCGACTTCACGATGGAGCTGACGCGCGAGCCGGATCCCAAAGGCGATCGCGTGAAGGTCGTGATGAGCGGGAAGTTCCTGCCGTACAAGACGTACTGAACGCAGCTCACCCGTTTGCGAGCGCGGCTTGCAGCACGCGTGCGACGTGCACCGCCTCGCGTCCCGCGCCGTCGCGTATCTGGTGGCGGCAGCTCGTACCGTCGGCGACGACGATCGTATCCGGCGTGGCGGCGCGCACCGCGGGCAAAAGCGCCGCCTCGCCCATTTTCATGGAGACGTCGTAGTGCTCCGCCTCGTAGCCGAACGCGCCGGCCATGCCGCAGCAGCTCGCGTCGATCAGCTGCACGTCGAGCTGCGGGATCAGGCGTAGCGCTTGCTGTACCGCCGTCATCGCGCCGAACGCTTTCTGATGGCAATGGCCGTGCAGCAGCGCGCGGGTGGCGTCGAGCGGTTTCAGCGAAAGCTGCAAGCGGCCGAGCTTTTGCTCCTGCACGAGAAACTCCTCGAACAGCAGCGCTTGTCGCGCGATCGGCCCGGTTTCCGCGCGCGGCAGCAGCACGCTTAGCTCGTCGCGTAGTGTGAGCAGACACGATGGCTCGAGCCCGATGATCGGCACGCCGCGTTCCGCGTAAGGTTTGAGCGCCGCGACCACGCGGCGCGCTTCGGCGCGCGCTTCGTCGACGAGCCCGGCGGCAAGGAACGTGCGCCCGCAGCAGAGCGGGCGCGCCCCGTCGACGGCTTGCGCAACCCGGAGGCGATAACCGGCCGCGGCCAGCACCGCGACCGCTGCGCGCGCGTTCTCCGGCTCGAAGTACGTGTTGAAGGTGTCGGCCAGCAGCACGACCTCGCGCTGCCGGTCGCCGGTGTCGTGGAGCAACGGTTCGCGCGCCGGGTCGAACGCGTCGGCGCGCCAGCGCGGCAAACTTCGGCGCGCGCTGAAGCCAAGCAGCGACTCGCTCAACCGCGCGGCGCCGGGCACGCGGTCGCGCAGGTTCAGCAGCGCGGCGAATCGGCGCGCGTGCGGCGCGTAGCGCGGCAGGTAGGCGATCAACCGATCTTTGATGCGCAGACCGTGCCGCTCGCGATAGTGATGCAGGAATTCGATCTTCATGCGCGCGACGTCGACGCCGGTCGGGCATTCGCGCTTGCAGCCCTTGCAGCTCACGCAAAGGTCGAGCGTCGCCCGCATTTCCTCCGACGTCAGCGCGTCGGGCCCGAGCTGCCCGGTGAGCGCGAGGCGTAGCGTGTTCGCGCGCCCGCGCGTCAGATGCTGCTCATCACGTGTCGCGCGGTACGACGGGCACATGACGCCCGGCTCGGCTTTGCGACAGGCGCCGTTGTTGTTGCACATCTCGACCGCCTGCGTGAACCCGCCCCACTCCGACCAGTCGAGCGCGGTCGAAAGCGGCAGCGGTCGATACTCCGGTTTGTAGCGAAAGAGCGCGCGGTCGTCCATGCGCGGCGCGCGCACGATCTTGCCCGGGTTGAAGCGCCCATGCGGGTCGAACGTGTCCTTCACTTCCTCGAACGCGCGCACGAGGCGCGAGCCGAACATCGGTTCGTGGAATTCGGAGCGCGCGATGCCGTCGCCGTGCTCGCCCGAGTGCGAGCCTTTGTACTCGCGCACCATCGCGAACGCTTCTTCCGCGATCGCGCGCATTTTCTTTGCGCCGTCGGCGGTTTTCATGTTGAGCACCGGGCGCACGTGCAGGCAGCCGACCGACGCGTGCGCGTACCACGTGCCGGTCGTTCCGTACTTTTGAAACACGCGCGTCAGCCGGTCGGTGTATTCGGCGAGATCTTCGAGCCGCACCGCGCAGTCTTCGATGAAGGACACCGGTTTGCCGTCGCCCTTCATCGACATCATGATGTTGAGCCCGCTGCTGCGCACTTCCCAGATCGCTTTCTGGAATTCGGGATCGATCGCCTCGACGACGGCGTTGGGAAAACCGAGCGTGCCCATCAGCTCGTCGAGCTGTCTCATGCGCGCGAGCAGCGGCGCGTGTTCGTCGCCGGAGAATTCGACGAGGAGCAGGGCGTCGGGCGCGCCTTTCACGAATCGATCCACGGTCGCGCGGAACATGGCGATCTCGCGCGACAGATCGATCATCGTGCGGTCGACCAGCTCCACCGCGGTCGGGTCGAGCTTGACGATGTGCTGGGTCGCGTCCATCGCCTGATAGAACGTCGGAAAGTGACAGACGCCGAGCACCCGGTGCGCCGGGATCGGCTGCAGGTCGAGCTGGATGCGTTCGAAGAACGCGAGCGTACCTTCGGAGCCGACCAGGAGCTGCGCCATGTTGTGGCCCTGCGCCGAAACCATGTCGAGGTTGTAGCCGCCGACACGGCGCAAGAGCTTTGGAAAGCGCGCCGCGATTTCATCGCGCTCGCGCTCCGCGATCGCGCGCACGTGCCGCACGAGTTCCGTGTAGCGCGGGTCGCGTGTTTCGAGGTCGTCGCCGACGTGCTCGAAGCGTAGCCGCTTGCCGTCGGCCAATACCGCGTCGATCGCGCGCACGTTGTGCACCATGTTGCCGTAGCGGATCGAGCGCGAGCCGCAGCTGTTGTTGCCGGCCATGCCGCCGATCGTCGCGCGGCTCGACGTCGATACGTCGACCGGGAAGAACAGCTTGTGCGGCTTCAGAAATTTGTTCAGCGGGTCGAGCACCACGCCCGGTTCCACCCACACGCGGCGTTGCGCGGCGTCGAGCTCGAGGACGCGGTTCAGATATTTGCTCGTGTCGATAACGAGCGCGTCGCCGACGGTCTGGCCGATCTGCGACGTGCCGGCGCCGCGCGGAAGTACCGGCACGCCGTGCTCTGACGCGATGTGGATCGCGCTGACGATATCGGCCGCGGTGCGCGGGACGATCACGCCGATCGGCTCGATCTGATAGATCGAGGCGTCGGTGCTATAACGTGCGCGGCTGCCGGCGTCGAACAACACTTCGCCTTCGATTTCCACACGCAGCCGTGCGGCGAGGGCGGGGTCGCCCTTGGGGCTAGCCGCAGGACGCGACAGCGTCTTAATAGGAAGCCGCCTGGCGCGCGATGCGCACGGGAACCGGTAATGGCGGCAGCGGGTGCCGGGGCATGCGAGGTACGCGCTCCTTACTCTTGCGTTGCGGGCGCGACTGTGAAGAAATAGCCCGCATTATGCATTGATACCACGAACGACGACAATCGGCGTGCGCGCGTGGCCGCGAATCCGTCACCCATTGTCGCCCAAGCCGTTGCAACTGCAGCGGGTGTTGTTAGACGAGGAGTGCCCTATGTCGTTTCGTAGCGGGCGTCATTTTCTCCAAATCCCCGGACCGACCAACGTCCCCGACCGCGTCCTGCGCGCGATGGACATGCCGGTCATCGACCATCGCGGTCCCGACTTCGCGCACCTCACGCGCGAGGTGCTCGCCGGCCTGAAACGCGTGTTCAAAACCGAAAGCGATGTCGTCGTTTTTCCCGCGTCGGGTACCGGCGCGTGGGAAGCCGCGCTCGCGAACACGCTCTCGCCCGGCGACCAGGTACTCGCCTTCGAAACCGGACAGTTCGCGATGCAGTGGTACCGCATGACCGTCGCGCTCGGCCTCGCGCCCGAGTTGGTGCCGGGCGACTGGCGCCGCGGCGTCGACCCGGACGCGCTCGAAGCGCGGCTGCGCGCGGACAAAGATCGCGCGATCAAGGCGGTCACGGTCCTGCACAACGAGACTTCGACCGGTGTCGCCAGCCGTATTCCGGAGCTGCGCAAAGCGATCGACCGCGCCGGCCATCCGGCGCTCTTCATGGTCGACACCATTTCGTCGCTCGCGTCGATGGATTACCGGCACGATGAGTGGGGTGTCGATGTGACCGTCGGCGGCTCGCAGAAAGGTTTGATGCTGCCGCCGGGCTTGAGCTTCAACGCGATCAGCCGCAAGGCGCGTGCCGCCGCCAAAGAAGCGAAGCTCCCGAAGTATTACTGGCGCTGGGAAGCGATGATCGAGTCGAACCAGACGGGCTACTTTCCGCACACGCCGGCGACCAACATGCTCTACGGCCTGCGCGAGGCGCTGCGCATGCTCGAAGAAGAAGGGCTCGACAACGTCTTCGACCGGCACGCGCGCCTCGCCGAGGCGACGCGCCGTGCGGTGCGCGCCTGGGGCCTCGAAATCAACTGCCTCAATTCCGCCGAGTACAGCGACACCATTACCGCCGTGCTGCTTCCCGAGGGATACGACGCCAACCAGCTGCGTGCGCTCATTCTCGATCGCTTCAATATGTCGCTCGGCATGGGGTTCGGCCCGTTGGGTGCTCGCATCTTCCGCATCGGTCATCTCGGCGACTTCAACGAGTTGATGCTCGCCGGCGTCCTGGCCGGCGTCGAAATGGGCCTCGCCAGCGCAGGAGTCCCGTTTACGAAAGGCGGCGTGCAGGCGGCGCTCGAATATTTGAGCGGCGCGCCTGCAGCGAATGCCGCACGTCAGGCGGCGCAGCGAGGTCACAGGTAAGAGAGATTTGTTACGGGTGGCCGTCGCGCTGACGCGCACAAGGCGTCCGCCCACAAGCGCGAAGCATTGTTAAGTTTGTCCTGGTCTCCGCCATGGTCCTTCTTGCCGGAGAAGGCGCGGATTCCAGCCGATAACGAACAGTCGCAAACAAGGAGAGTGCCATGAGAATCACAAAACTGTTTGCTGTCGCTGTCGTTGTAATGTCCGCCCTCATACCGCGTGCCTACGCCGCGACGATCGAGCTCAAGCTCGGCCACGTCGGCGGGCCCGGTTCGCTGTTCGAAGTTTCCTCGGAAGAATTCGCGCGCCGCGCGAACGTCAAGCTCGGCGACAAAGCCAAAGTCGTGGTGTTCGGTTCGAGTCAGCTCGGCGGCGACAAGGAAATGTTGCAGAAGCTGAAGCTCGGCACGCTCGATCTCGCCGTGCCGTCCACGGTCATGTCCACCGAGAGCGACCTTTTCGGCGTCTTCGAAATGCCGTATCTGGTCAAAGATCGCGAGCACATGAAGCGCATCGAGAAGGAAATATTCTGGCCCAAGCTCGCGCCGGCGGTGGAAGCCAAGGGCCTCAAGGTCCTCGCGGTATGGGAGAACGGCGTGCGTCACATCACGAACAGCAAGCGTCCGATCCGTCTGCCGCAAGACCTGCAAGGCATCAAGCTGCGCGTGCCCGAGGGCAAGTGGCGCGTCAAGATGTTCCAGGCGTACGGCGCGAATCCGAGTCCGATGAAGCTCTCCGAGGTGTTCGTCGCGCTTCAAACCGGCGTCATGGACGGCGAGGAAAATCCGCTGACGCAGATCTACAGCTCGAAGTTTCAGGAAGTGCAGAAGTACTTGTCGCTGTCGGGACACGTTTACACGCCCGCGTATCTGACCGCCGGCAAACGCCGCTGGGATTCTCTCCCGGCCGACGTGCGCAAGATTCTCGAAGATACGGCAAAAGAGACGCAGGCGTTCGTGTATCAGTCGGCCGCGAAGTTCGACGATGAGCTGCTCGGCAAACTCAAAGCGGCCGGCATGCAGGTCAACGACGTCGATAAGCCCGCGTTCGTGGGCGCGAGCAAGGCGGTGTACGAAGAATTCGGGAAAGACGTTCCGGGTGCTAAGGAACTGATCGATCGCGCATTGGCGCTGGCGAAATAATCGCGCGCGATTCGCATTCGTCCGCGGCCGTCTCATAAGAAATCGGGGGAACAGCGATGTCCGGCTTCGCGAATCGAACCGCCATGCTGAACCGCGTGCGTGATGGCTTCGCGCGCGTGCTCGAAGCCGTTGTCATTCTTCTCATGGTTGCGCTCGCGGTCGAGGTGATCCTCGGCGTTTGTTTTCGTACGTTCGGCCGCGCGCTCGTCTGGTACGACGAGGTTGCTTCCGTCACGCTCGCGTGGCTGACGTACTACGGTGCAGCGTTTGCCGCGCTGAAAGGCGCACACATCGGTGTGCCGGAAATCGTCCGGCTCGCGCCGCCGGCGTTGCGGGTGCCGCTCGTGCTGCTCGCCGAAACGGTCGTCGTCGTGTTCTTCGCCGTGCTCGCCTGGAGCGGCTGGTACGTGATCGACGTCCTCGCGACCGATACGCTCGTGAGCCTGCCCGAGGTGTCGGTGAAGTACACGCAGTCGGTGATTCCGATCGGCGCCGTGCTATTCATCGTCGCGGAGCTGCTGCGGCTGCCGCCGCTCCTCACCGACGCGCGCCGGTTGCATACCGATCTCGGCAAAGCCGAGGAAATCGGAGTCTGATGTGGCGACGCTCTGGATTCTCGTCGGCCTGATCGTCCTGATTCTGATCAACGTACCGATCGCGGTCGCGCTCGGCATCGTCGCGATCGTCGCGACCGTGATCGCCGGCGGGTTCGACACGGTGGTGAATCTGCCGCTCGTGATGTATCAGGGCGCGACGAATTTCCCGCTCATCGCCATTCCGCTCTTCTGTCTCGCCGGCGCGATCATGAACGCGTCCGGCATCTCGCGTCGGTTGATCGCGTTCGCCTCGGCGCTGCTCGGTTTCATCCGCGGCGGCCTGGCGATGGTGAACATCGGCGCGTCGATGTTCTTCGCGGAAATTTCCGGCTCGGCAGTCGCCGACGTCGCCGCGATCGGCTCGATCCTGATTCCGGCGATGGAGAAGAAGGGCTACCCGAAATCGTTCGCGGCGGCGGTGACGTCCTCCGCCGCGTCGCTCGCGATCATCATCCCGCCCTCGATTCCGATGATTCTCTACGCCGCGATGGCGGATACGTCGGTCGTGCAGCTCTTCGTTGCCGGCATCGTACCCGGCGTCGTCGGCGGGCTCGTGATGATGGCGCTCGCGTACTGGTTCGCCGTGCGCTACCACTATCCGGTCGAGGAGACGTTTCGTCTCGCGCGCTTGTGGCAGACTTTCAAGGACGCCTGGCTCGCGTTCCTGCTGCCCGTCATCATTCTCGGCGGCATCTTCAGCGGCATCGTCACCGCGACCGAAGGCGCGGGGCTCGCCGTCGTTGCGGCGATCGTCATCGGCATGGCGTATCGCGAGCTGAACTGGCAGCACTTGAAGCAGGCGATCCTGGACGGCGGCATTCAGACGGCGGTCGTCATGCTGCTCGTCGCCACCTCGGCGCTGCTCGGCAATTACCTCACCGAAGCGCAGGTGCCGCAGCAGCTCGCGGCCGCAATGAGCAGCTGGACGCGCGATCCGTACGTGGTGCTCGCGATCCTCAACGTATTTTTTCTGATCATCGGTCTGTTCCTGCATTCGGCCGCCGCAATCATTCTCGTCGTGCCGATCGTCATGCCGCTCGTCAATGCGGTCGGCATCGACCCCGTGCATTTCGGGCTCATCGTTACGTTGAATCTCGCGATCGGGCAGCAGACGCCGCCGGTCGCAAGCGTCTTGATGGTCGCGTGCTCGATCGCGAAGGCCGACATCTGGGACGTGACGCGCATCAACATTTATTTCATCGCGGCGCTCCTGCTCGTTCTCGTGCTCGTGACGTACGTGCCGATCGTGCCGATGGGACTGGTGCATCTGCTTTATCACTGACTCGGAGGTGAGGTATGTCTCCCGACGTCGTTCTCGTCGATCGCGATGCCGATATCGCGACCGTGACGCTCAATCGCCCGGACAGGCTGAACGCACTGACGAAGCCGATGTGGCAACGCCTCGGCGAAATCATGCGCGAGCTGTCGGCCGATGACGGTTTGCGCTGCGTGGTGGTGCGCGGCGCGGGCGACAAAGCGTTCGCGCCCGGCAACGACATTTCGGAGTTCGAACACGATCGCCAGAACGCGGACCAGGCGCGCCAGTACGGCAAGGTCCACTTGCCGGCACTTGCCGCGGTGCGCGATTGCCGCCACCCGACCGTCGCGCTCATCAAAGGTATTTGCGTCGGCGGCGGACTGGAAATCGCCGCCGCGTGCGATTTGCGTATCGCCGGCGCGTCGAGCCGCTTCGGCATTCCCATCAGCCGCCTCGGCCTTGCCGCCGGCTACGACGAAATCGCCACACTGCTCGCGGTCGCCGGCCGCGCCGCCGTGCTGGAGCTTCTGCTCGAAGGCCGCGTCATCGGCGCGGACGAGGCGCTACAAAAGGGATTGGTGACGCGCGTGGCGCCGGACGCGCAGGTGGAGGAAGCGGCGTACGCCACCGCGCGGCGCATCGCCGACGGCGCGCCGCTCGCCGCGCGCTGGCACAAGAAATTCGTGCGCCGACTGGAAGACCCGCGGCCGCTCGGCGCCGCCGAGCTCGACGAGGCGTACTTGTCTTACGATACCGAGGACTTCCGCATCGGTTATCGTTCGTTCCTGGCCAAGCAGAAGCCCGAGTTCAAAGGGCGGTAGCGAGCGATCCGGCGCAGGACGAAGCTGCGCCGCGAATCGCGCTGATCTCCGCCCGGCGCGCCGGTGCGCGCAACTGATCGGGGAATTGCTGCACGTGTTGAGCGATAAAGTCGCGCCAGCCGCCACGTTGTTGGCGGCCGGCACGAACGGGTGAATAATGGTCGGCGTTCAGGCCGAACCTCAGGAGACAATAATATGACCTTGCCGGATCGCATGGGACGTTTCCTCGCCGCCTTTATATTGCTGCTCGCGCTGAGTGCGCCGCTCGCCGTCGCAGCGGACAAGAAGACCGAAGTGCTGTGGCTCGGCCAATCGGCAATGCGCATCACGACGCCGGGCGGCAAAGTGATTTTGATCGATCCGTTCCTCACGAAGAACCCGAAAACGCCGGAGAAGTACAAGAATCTCGACGAGCTCGGCAAAGTCGATCTCATCCTGGTGACGCACGCGCACGGCGATCACCTGGGCGACGCGCCGGAGCTGGCAAAGAAGTACAAAGCGCCACTGATTGGTCCCGCCGGCCTCGATCAATCGCTCGTGACGCTCGGTGTTCTGCCACCCGAGCTCGCGCCGCGAATGAACAAGAGCGGTACGATCACGCCGCTCGGGCGGGACATCAAGATTACGATGGTGCACGCCGAGCACAGCTCCGAGCTGGTGTGGCACAACCCGGCGACCGACAAGGACGAAACGTACGTCGGCGGCGAGCCGATCGGCTTCATCATCGAGCTCGAGAACGGTTTTAAGATCTATCACATGGGCGATACCGGTCTGTTCGGCGACATGAAACTGATCGGCGAGTATTACAAGCCCGACCTGCTCATGATCCCGATCGGCGGTCACTTCGTGATGAGCCCCCGTGACGCCGCCTACGCGACGAAGAACTACCTGAAGCCGAAGTTCGCAATTCCGATGCACTACGGCACTTTTCCGATGCTGAAGGGCACGCCCGAGGAATACAAACAAGCGCTCGGGAAAACGGCGATCAAGGTGATGTCGATAAACCCGGGCCAAACGCTACAATTCTGAGGTCGCGCGCCGTTGCCAGACCGACTATCCGGCGGCGCGACCGGGCCGGCGGCACATGGAGTTTGAACGCCGCGGCCCGGCCAGCGAAGCATCGTCGGTGAGAAACGAGTACCGGAGGATACATGCCGCGCATTCCATACTTCGATCTGACGCAGGCGCCGTCGATGATCACCGATCTCCTGCGCTCGCGCCCGCCGCTCAACATCTATCGCATGCTCGCGCATGCGACGACCGCCGCGCCCGGTTTCCTACGGCTCGGCGGCGCGCTGCTCCGGGAAGCGGAGCTCGACGCCAAATTGCGCGAGCTCGCCATCCTGCGCGTCGGCGTGTTGAGCCGCGCCGGGTACGAGGTGCATCAGCACAAGCGCGTCGCGCGTGCCGTGGGCGTGCCGGCGGAGAAAATCGAAGCGGTAACACAAGGCGCGGATGCCGATGTTTACACGCCGCTCGAAAAGCTGGTGCTTCGATTCACCGACGACGTGGTGCAGAACGTCAAGGCGAGCGAAGCGATCTTCAAGGAGTTGCTGGGGCACCTCGGCAATCGATCGCTCGCCGAGCTCGTGCTCACCATCGGCTATTACATGATGGTGTGCCGCTTTCTCGAAAACTTCGAAGTCGAGATCGAACCGCCGGGCACCGTGCAGTAGCGCGTTCGCACCCGCTCGCACTAACCGCTCTTGGCGCCCGATTCGTCCGGTCGGGACCGGGCGCGGTTCCGCCGCGTCTCGGGCCATACACTGTTGTTTGGTCGCTCCGGACAGGAGTAACATCTTCGCCATCGTACGAACAGGAGGATCCGCCATGGCCACCGTTGCGCCGCTCCCTACCGCTGCGCGCGAGACGACAAAGGATGAGCTGACGTCCCTCTTCAAGGCGCAAAAAGCCGCATTCCTCGCCAATATCTATCCGTCGTACGGCGAGCGCATCGAAGCACTGAACGCGCTCGAAGCGATGGTGAAACGCTATCGCAAGAAGATCGAGGACGCGCTGCACGCGGACTTCGTGACGCATCCGCCGCAGCTCACGGCCGTGTGCGAACTGATGGGCCCGATCGAGCGCGCCCGCTTCGCGCGCAAGCACCTGAAGCGCTGGTTGAAGCCGCAGCCGCGCGCCGTCAACCGGCTCCTGTACGGTTTCAGCAAGACGTACGTGTTGTACCAGCCGGTCGGCGTGGTCGGCAACATCTCGCCCTGGAACTTTCCGATCGATCTTTCCGTCGGGCCGCTCGCGGACATTCTCGCCGCCGGCAATCGCGCCATCCTGAAGCCTTCCGAGATGGCGCCGGCGAGCGCGGAACTCGTGAAGGAGATGATCACGGCGACGTACAACCGCGATCACGTGGCCGTCGTCACCGGCGGTCTCGCTCTCGCGCAGGAATTCACCAAACTGCCGTGGGATCATCTGCTCTACACCGGCGGACCGACCGTTGGGCGGATGGTGATGAAGGCGGCGGCGGAAAATCTGACGCCGGTCACGCTCGAATTGGGCGGTAAGTGTCCGACGATCGTTTGCGCCGACAGCGTCGACGAAGCGACCGTGGCGAACATCCTCGCGACCAAAATCGTCAAGAACGGGCAGATGTGCATCACCGCCGACTACGTGTTCGTGCCGCAGCCGCAGCTCGACCGGTTCGTCTCGGCAGCGCAGGCGGCGATGGCGAAGATGATGCCGTCCTACACCCAGAATCCGCAGAGCACCGGCGTCATCAACGAGCGTCATCTCGAACGGCTGCAGTCGTACGTCAAGGACGCGCGGGAGAAGGGCGCGCGTGTCATCGAGCTGTCGGGCGCGGAGGTCAACCGCAAGGAGCGCAAACTGCCGTTCACCGTCGTGCTCGATCCGCGCGAGGACATGGAAGTCATGCGCAACGAGATTTTCGGCCCGATTCTGCCGATCAAGACGTACCGGTCGCTCGATGAGGTGATCGCGTACATCAACGCGCACGAGCGCCCGCTCGCGCTCTATATTTATACGAAGGACGCGGCGCGGGCGGACGCCGTGCTGACGCAGACGATTTCCGGCGGCGCCTGCGTCAATACCGCCGCGATCCACGCCGCGGTGCCGTCGCTGCCGTTCGGCGGCATCGGCAATAGCGGGATGGGGCGGCATCATGGCTTCGAGGGCTTCGTGACCTTCTCGCATCAGAAGGCGGTGTTCAAAGCGGGCTTCGGCTACAACCCGAAACTGCTCTACCCGCCGTACAGCCGCACGCTCGACCGTGTGCTCAACTGGCTATTGAAGTGACAGCGGAACCGCAGGAGGTTCGCATGCGAACGTTGACCGACCACCTCGCGCAGTACGCGGCGTATCATCGCGATCGGCGCAATATTGCGACCCATTTCATCGGCATTCCCATGATCGTCTTTGCGGTCCTTGTGCTGCTGTCGCGTCCGAGCTTCGTACTGCTCGGTGTCGCGCTCAATCCGGCGATCGTGCTTGCCGTGGTTGCCGGCGCTTTTTATCTCGTGCTCGATCTGCGCTTCGGGATTGCGATGGCGGTGTCCAACATATTACTGCTCTGGCTTGCGATGACGGTCGCCGCGCAGTCGACCGGCGTCTGGCTCGCGAGCGGTGTCGCACTCTTCGTTATCGGCTGGGGGTTTCAGTTCGTCGGGCACTATTGGGAAGGTCGCAAGCCCGCGTTCGTCGACGACCTCATCGGGCTCATCATCGGGCCGCTGTTCGTCATGGCGGAAGCCGCGTTCGCGTTGGGCCTGCGCTCGGCATTGCGCCGCGACATCGAAAAACGCGTCGGCCCGACGCACATCCGTACGAAGACCGTCGTCGCCGGCTGAGACCTCTCCGACGTGGGGCGCGGGCGGACCTCCGCCAATGGCCGTGCCGCGCACCGCGGATGTTGACGAAGTTTCAGCTCGCTCCGCCGTAAGTCTTGCGCAGCTCGGTCTTGAGGATTTTTCCCATCGCGCTTTTCGGTAGCGCCGGCACGAACGCCATCCGTCGCGGCACTTTGTAACCGCCGATGTGCCGCCGGCAGTGCTCGATGATCGTTTCCTCCGTGAGCGCCTGCCCCGGCGCCGGGACGATCACCGCGAACACCGCTTCGCCCCAGGTCGCGTCCGGAACGCCGACGACCGCCGCTTCGTGCACGCCCGGGTGTTTGTAGAGCGCCGCTTCGACTTCCGAGGAGTACACGTTCTCGCCGCCGGTGATGATCATGTCTTTGAGCCGGTCGAGCAGATAGAGGTTGTTTTCCGCATCGAGTCGGCCGACGTCGCCCGTGTGAAGCCAGCCGTTGCGAAACGTCTTCGCGTTCTGTTCCGCAAGACCGAGATAACCTTTCGTAACGTTCGGTCCGCGCACCACGATTTCGCCGACGGCGCCTGGCGGCAACTCGCGGTCGTTGTTGTCGACAATGCGCAGATCGACCTGCACGAGCGGTTTGCCGACCGAGCGCAGCAGCTCGTGATTGCCGCTCGTGATCGCGCGCCGATGCTCCTCGGGCGTGAGCGCAGTGAGGATGGGCGAAGTTTCGGTCAGGCCGTAGAGCTGCTCGAGCCCCGCGTTCGGCAGCTTGTCCATGGTGCGCTTGATCCACTCGACCGCCATCGGCGCGGAACCGTAAAACACGAGACGCAGCGCGCCGAGATCGAAGCGGTCGAACTCCGGTTCTTGCAGCGTGAGAATGATGACGGTCGGCGCGAGCATCGTGATCGTGATCCGGTGCGTAGCGAGCGCGTCGAGCAGATTGCGCGGCGTGAAGTCGGCGAGGTACGAATGCGCGCCGCCGACCAGCGTGAAGGGCGTGCCGAGAAAATCGGCGGAGTGGAACATCGGCGAGACGTGCAGGAAGCGATCGTCGGCATACGCGCGGGCGGCGATCGCCAGTTGCATCGCGTTCGCGATCAGATTGCCGTGACTCAGCCGCACGCCTTTGCTGCGTCCGGTCGTGCCGCCGGTGTAAATCAAGATCGCGTCGTCATCGGCCGCGGCTTGGTAGATGGGTTCCGCTCGCGCTTCGCCAAGAAGGGGTTCGTATTGCGGCCACCGCACGTCGGCACGCGCCGGTGCTATGTAGAGCGCTTTGTCGCGCCATGGGGCGCAGGCCGCGTCGTCAAGCAGCGGGGTGAAACGATCTTCGAGCGCAAGCAACCGGCATTGCGCGTCGTCGAGGATGTAGCGTATTTCCGGCGGCGCGAGGCGGAAGTTCACCGGCACGGGCACGGCGCCGAGCCAATAGCCGGCGTTGATCAGCTCCGCGTGCCGAAACGAGTTGCGGCTGATGATGCCGAACCGCTCGCCGGGCCGCAGACCGAGCCCGCGAAGCACGTGCGCCGCGCGCGCGATTCGGTCGACGTACTGCGACCACGTCATATCGCCTTCGCGATCGAGGATCGCCGGCCGATTTCCGTAGAGCGCCGCGGCGCGTTTCAGCGCCGTGGCCATGGTGAGTCCGTGATTCGCTTGCGGATTCATGTGACTCTCCCTCGCCGATCCGCCCATCGCTGGAGGCGGCATGCGTTCCATTGCCTAACGCCGGCGCACGCCGGCATGATAGCGGGGCGCGTATCGAACGAGCGCACGGAGAATGAATATGAATCTTGCCCCGCACGAGCTCGACCCCACCCGTCAGTTATACCCGGAATCCCTCGGACAAGCACCGGGGCACGGTCGCCTGAAGGGCCGCCGCATTATCGTCGTGGGCGCCGGTCAGCGCCGCACGGTCGATGACGATCCGCCGATCGGCAACGGCCGCGCCATGTCGGTGCTTTTCGCGCGCGAAGGTGCGACGGTCGCGTGTATCGACATCGTGCGCGACGCCGTCGAGGCGACCTGCGCGCAGATCGCCGCCGAAGGCGGCCACGCGTACGCCGAGGTCGCGGATGTGAGCGACGCCGCCGCGATCGGGCCGGCGGTCGAGCGCTGTGTGAAGCAGCTCGGTGGCCTCGATGGGCTCGTTTGCAACGTCGGCATCTCGCACGGTCTGCCGCTCGAAAAACTTACGCCCGAAGCGTGGGATCGCGAGTACGCGGTGAACGTGCGCAGCCACATGCTTTTCGCGCAAAAGGCGCTCACCGTCATGGACGCCGGCGCCGCGATCGTGCTCATCTCATCGCTCGCGAGCCAGCGCGCTGCGGGCGGCAATCCGGCATACGAATCGTCGAAGGCGGCGCAGCTCGCGCTCGCGCGCAGCATCGCCAAGGCGGGCGAATCGCGCGGCATCCGCTGCAACGCCGTCGCACCCGGTCTGATGGACACCCCGATGGGCCGGGACGCAACGCGCCGCCGGCCTAATCGCGCGGCGGCGGTTCCGTTCGGACGGCAGGGGACGGGTTGGGAAGTTGCTTACGCGACGTTGTTCCTGATCTCGAACGAGTCGTCGTACGTGAACGGCGAGTGCCTGATGGTGGATGGCGGTTTGGGCGTCGGAATCGCTCGCTCTGCGCCGTAGCCGTAAAACTGAGAACCGCAGAGGACGCGGAGGACGCAGAGGAAAAAACTTGAAAAATTGAAACGCGAAGTACGCTAAGGACGCGAAGGAAGGCAGGAGAAAATTGCTTTGCGCTTTTTCGTTTCCGCGCACTAAAAGCGACTCAGGCACTGAGTCCGGACAGAGAGTAACGACGCAAGCCTTCGATCCGATTTCCTTTGCGCCCTTCGCGTCCTTTGCGTTTAGAAATCAGTTTTATCTTTTCCTTCTGCGTCCTCCGCGTCCTCTGCGGTTAGAAGCTAACTATCAGTTGTAGACCGGATGAAGGCGCGTAGCGCCGCAATCCGGGATATTTCCTGGATTCCGCGTTGCTCCATCCAGGCTACGAACTACGAACTGGCTCGGGCTACGAGTTCGCTGCTCCGGGCTATTTCGTCCTTTCCTCTGCGTCCTCCGCGTCCTCTGTGGTGAAAACAAAAGTTTCAGTTGTAGCCCGGATGAAGGCGCGCAGCGGCCGCAATCCGGGATGCGTTTCCTGGATTCCGCGTTGCTCCATCCAGGCTACGAACTTCGTCGTAGCCGGGTAGTACTGATCAACCGCGGAGGACGCAGAGGAAGAGCAAAAGACGAGTTAAGTAATACCAAATCCTCCGCGCAGAGATCCGGACTGCCAAAGCGTTACCAGCGGCCGCCCGTGCGTTGCTTCGAAATTTTTCCTTTGCGTCCTTGGCGTCCTTTGCGGTGAGAAATTTTATCTTTCTCTCCCCGCGTCCTGTGGCATGGAACAAACTATCGGGCTACGAAGGCGTTGTAGCCCGGATGAAGGCGCGTAGCGCCGCAATCCGGGATACGTTTCTGGATTCCGCGTTGCACCATCCAGGCTACGAACTACGAACTGGCCCGGGCTACCAGTTCGCTGCTCCGGGCGATTTCTTCAAATCTTTCCTCTGCGTCCTCCGCGTCCTCTGCGGTTAGAAAAAACTATGCGAGCGGAACGGGTCAGGAGTCGAGGCGCGCGCCGAGCGGCTGGTGGATCTTGCGCAACATGTTGTCGATGACGACGAGCTGATTCTCGAGGTTGAGCTTGGTCGTTTCGAGATCGCCAATGCGACCGCTCAGGTTATCGAGGTTCTCGTGCACGCGTTTCAAGTTGTCGAGCCGATGGTCCATCATGATCTTGTGTTCGCGGACTTGCGTGAGAATCGGCGCCATGATCGCTTTGTTCCATTCGCGTGCGGCGCCGTTGCAATCGGTGAAGAGCACGCGGGCGCGGCTCGCGAGCGTGATGAAAAAGCGCTTGATCACGAAATGCTGCTCGGTCATCACCATGATCGGGCTCTTACGGAACGCCTCGGCTTCGTCGTAGAGACGCTCCAGCTGCTCGCGAAACGGCGCAAGCGAAAAGCTCGTCGGCCGTAGGTCCGCGAAGCCATGTTCGGTGTGAAACCGATGATAGATCGCCCCGACGAGGCCGACGATCTGCTCCGCCTGCCGGTGCGCTTTTTCCATCGTTTCCGTCACGCCGTCGAAGAGTGTCTTCATACCGAGCTGAAGCCCGTGGGTCGTCCACGATTCCTTCATCGTCTTGCGCGTGTGTGCGATGAGCGCATCGATGCTCTCGACGGTCAGAAAATCGAGCAGCAGCTTGGTGTGCTCGGACAGCATCATGCGCGTCGCCTGGAAGCTCTCGAGCGTCTTGTCGTACGCCTGCTTCTCCCGGCGCATGTGGTTGATCATTTGCTGAATCGCCGTCTGGCTCTTCCCGGAGAGACTTTTCAGCTCGACGAGCTGAACATCGATCGACGCGAGGCGGGATGAGATCAGCGCGCGCGTGCGCTCGATGATCGCGCCGATCTCGCGCGTCATCTTCTCCCGCATCAGTTGCTGTTTCGCGCTGAGGATGTCGGTCGACAGCTTCTGTTCGAGCGACACGAGCCCGCTCTTCGTGATGAGCGCGTGATCGGCTTTTATCTTGCCCAGCAGCGCTTTCTGCGCCGATACCGGGAATACGTGGCGGCGATTGACGCCGAGGACCCGCGCGGTTTCCTCGATCTGACGATTGAGCGAGCCCGAAATCGCTTCCATCGTGCGCAGCTCGTCCCACAGCGTGTCGATCTTGTTCAGCACGACCAGCCGCCCTTCTTCGCCGCGATGCTTGGCCACGCAGACGTGGTTGTTCCAGACGTCGAGGTCGGATTTCGTGACGCCCGTATCGGCGGCGAGCACGAACAGCACGGCATGCGCGGACGGCAGCATGCTGATCGTGAGCTCCGGTTCGGTACCGAGCGAGTTGAGGCCCGGAGTGTCGAGCACGACCAGTCCTTGCTTCAGCAACGGATGCGGAAAATTGATGATGGCGTGGCGCCACATCGGAATCTGCACTTTGCCGTCGCCCGGCGGCGTGATGCCTGGTGCCTGCGGGTTGTACAGCCCGAGCTCGGTCGCTTCGTTGAGCCCGACCGTACGTGTCTGGACGATCTGTTGCAGCGTGTCCGCCATCGCCTTCGGCCGGTTCAAGTCGAGCGGGAATACCGTCCAGCTCGTGGCGTCGCGCTTGTACTCGGCGATCGTGAGCGGCGACTTGCGCGTTTCGATCGGAAGCAGCCGAACGGAGGGCGGCTGTTTCTCGTCGTAGAGCAGCTCCGTGGGGCACATGGTCGTGCGCCCGGCGTCAGAAGGGAGCAGCCGCTGTTTGAAGTCGGCGAAGAAAATTGCGTTGATGAGCTCGGTCTTGCCGCGCGAAAACTCGGCGACCAGAGCGACGGTGATTTTGTCCGACTTGAGGGCGTCGATCAGCTCGTAGACGCGCAGGTCGTCCTCGCCGCTTCCGAGGCCGTGCGCTTCAACCCAAGCTTGATATTCCCCGATGGTCGCGGCCAGCTCATCGCACCAGCTCTTGTAGTCGGCCAGCCGTTTGCCAAAGGCATTGATGGCGGAGACAGCGCGGCTCGCTGCAGGATAGGCGCTCATCATGGAGAAAGCCATCGGAACGCAAGTTTACCGTCCGTAGTTGAGAAAACGCTATAGCTTTAGCGCGATTTGCGTGCAGGAAATATAGACGAGGTTGCCGGCGCTGCAGCCAGCGCGAGCGGACCGTCGGCCGGACGGTGCGTCGGAAGAAAAAGAATAGGAGTCTCGGCCAAAACGGCGGAGACGAAGTCGCGCCTACCGCAGCATCAGAACGACGCCGGCGTCGTTCAACGGGCGTACGATCAGGATCAGCGTCAGCTGAAGGAGCACGAGTACGGCGATGGGGGAGAGGTCGAGCCCGCCGATCGGTGGGATGAGCCGACGCGCGGGCGCGAGCAGCGGTTCGGTGACGCTGTCGAGCAGGTCCGCCAGAGGGTGGTGCGTGCCGTAGGGATTGACCCAGGAGAGGACGACCCGCACCAGTATCGCGACGATGTAGATCCACACCGCGAGCTGGATCAACTCCGCAACGGAGACGACGATCACGCCCGCGACACCCGGTCCGACCCCTTGCAACCAGGCGGTCAGGTAGATTTCGGCGACCTGCAGCGCGAGCAGCAGCACGACTGTCGCGAAGTCGATGCCGAAGAAGCCGGGGATGAAACGCCGCAGGATCTTGAGCGGCGGCTGCGTCAGGGTAACGATGAACTGCGAAAAGGGGTTGTAGAAGCTGGCGCGCGCGAGCTGAAATAGAAAGCGCAGCAGCACGAGCAGGATATAAAACCCGAACGCGACCTGTACCAGGTAGCTCGCCGCCTGACTCAGATAGGTCATCAGTTTTTCCCGAACATTTCGGCCAATTCGCGCGCTCGCACGGCGGCGTTGCTTACCGCCCGTTGAAAGAGCGGCGTGAACCCGCCCTCGTCGAGTACCTTGAGCGCGCGCTCGGTGGTACCACCCGGTGACGTTACGCGTTGGCGCAGCGTCGCCGGTTCCTCCGCCCCTTCGAGCGCCATCTTCGCGGCGCCGTAAGCAGTTTGAAGCGTCAGCAGGCGCGCGGTTTCCGCGTCGAGGCCTTCGGCGATCGCAGCGCGTTCGAGCACTTCCATCAGCAGGAAAAAGTAGGCCGGTCCGCTGCCCGACAGTGCCGTGACAATATCGAGCAGCCCTTCGTCTTCGAGCCACACGGTCGTGCCGACCGAGCGCAGGATGGATTCCGCCGCCGCGCGCATCCGCTCGTTCGCGAGCGCGTTCGCGCAGAGCGCGGAGGCGCCGGCGCTGACGAGCGCGGCCGTATTCGGCATCGCGCGCACGAGCGGAATTTCCGCGCCGAGCCAGCGCTGCAGGTCCGGCAGCCGAATGCCGGCCGCGATCGACAGAATGAGCGGGCGGGTTTCCCGCACCGCCAACGCGATTTCGGTCGCTACCGCGTGCATGATCTGAGGTTTCACGGCGAGGACCAGAATCTGCGCGCGCGCCACGACATCGGCATTCTGCGGATACGTCTTTACTCTCAACGACTCCTCCACCGCCTTGCGCTGCGAGGCGTCGGGGTCGGAGAGAACGATGCGGGCGGCCGGCCAGCCGTTTGCGATCAGCCCGCCCGCAAGGCTGCGCGCCATGTTGCCCGCGCCGATGAAACCCACGAGTGGGCGCCGTCGTGCCGTCGTCGAGCGCGGGCGTCCGGCTCGCGGCGTCGTGCGCCCGGCCGAAACACGGCGTCGGGTTCTTGTCTTTTTTGCCGCCATGGGGCGCAAGTGTAAGGCCCGCGCCCGGGCGAACGGAAGCGGCGCACGCGTACATGCTCGGCGGGTATTCGCCTGGGGCGGATGCCCCTCGGCTGAGGTCGGTAAGGGCAGAACGCCCGCCTGGGAGGAGGGGCGGGACCGTAAGTTACTACGTTTTGCCCGCCGACCCCGTCACACCCGACGTACATCGGCCCGCTTGTCGCTCTCTTCGGGTGCGCGCGCGTTGCAGGCCCCCCGGCTATAGACTAGAAATTAAGCGAGAAACAGACGATCCCGCCCAGCGCACAAGCCATCGGATCATGGACATCGCCGAGCTACTAGCTTTTGCCTTCAAGCAAAACGCCTCCGACTTGCACCTGTCGGCCGGCCTTCCGCCGATGATTCGCGTCGACGGCGACATCAAGCGCATCAACGTCGATCCGCTCGATGATCGGACGGTCCACAACATGGTCTACGACATCATGTCGGACAAGCAGCAGAAGGACTTCGAGGAGTTCCTCGAGACCGACTTTTCCTTCGACCTGCCGAATGTCGCGCGTTTTCGCGTGAACGCGTTCAATCAACAGCGCGGGCCGGGTGCGGTGTTCCGGACCATTCCGTCCAAAGTCCTCACGCTCGAGCAGCTGAACGCCCCGGACATCTTCAAGAAAATCTGCGACCAGCCGCGCGGCTTGGTGGTCGTGACCGGGCCGACCGGCTCGGGCAAGTCGACCACGCTCGCGGCGATGATCAACCACATCAACGAGACGCAGCACGAGCACATCCTCACCATCGAGGACCCGATTGAATTCGTGCATCAGAGCAAGAACTGCCTGGTCAACCAGCGCGAGGTCGGCCGCGACACGCTCGGCTTCAACAACGCCCTGCGCGCGTCGCTGCGCGAAGACCCGGACATCATCCTGGTCGGCGAAATGCGCGACCTCGAAACCATCCGCCTGGCGCTGACCGCCGCGGAAACCGGTCACTTGGTGTTCGGCACGCTGCATACGTCGTCGGCGGCGAAAACGATCGACCGCATCATCGACGTCTTCCCGGCGGCGGAAAAAGACATGGTGCGCGCGATGCTGTCGGAGTCGCTGCGCGCGGTTATTTCGCAGTCGCTGTTGAAGAAGATCGGCGGCGGGCGCGTCGCGGCGCACGAGATCATGATCGGCACGCCGGCGATCCGCAACCTCATTCGCGAAAACAAGATCGCGCAGATGTATTCGGCCATCCAAACCGGGCAGGGCTTCGGCATGCAGACCATCGATCAATGCCTGCTCGATCTCGTGCGCGCACGCCAGATCCACGTCGACGAGGCCCGCACGTACGCGAACAACAAAGATGTCTTCACGGCGAGCGCGGCGACACCCAAAGCCGGAGCGAAGTAAATGAATTTCAGCGACCTGCTGAAGCTCATGAAGCACAAGAAGGCCTCTGACCTGTTCATCACCGCCGGCGTGCCGCCGTCGATCAAGGTCGACGGCAAGATCGTGCCGGTGACCAAGCAGGCGCTGACGCCCGAGCAGTCGCGCGCATTTGCGTACGGCATCATGAACGAAGAGCAGCGCCGCCAGTTCGAGGCGGACAATGAATGCAACTTCGCCATCGCGCCGCAGGAGATCGGGCGCTTTCGTGTCAACGTCTTCTTTCAACAGCAGCGCGTGGGGATGGTATTGCGTACGATCAACACCGAAATCCCGCGCTTCGATGATCTCAATCTTCCGAAAGTGCTGGCCGACGTTGCGCTCACCAAGCGCGGCCTCGTGCTGTTCGTCGGCGGCACCGGTTCCGGCAAGTCGACCTCGCTCGCCGCGATGATCGGCTACCGCAACGAATACAGCTACGGCCACATCCTTACGATAGAGGACCCGATCGAATACGTGCACGCGCACAAGAACTGCATCGTCAATCAGCGCGAGGTCGGCGTCGATACGGAGTCGTACGAAGTGGCGCTGAAGAACGCGATGCGCCAGGCGCCCGACGTGATCCTGATCGGCGAAATCCGTTCGCGCGAGACGATGGACCTCGCCGTCCAGTTCGCCGAAACCGGTCACCTTTGCATGTCGACGCTGCACGCGAACAACGCTAACCAGGCGCTCGACCGTATCATCAACTTCTTCCCGGAAGAAAAGCGCAACCAACTGCTGATGGATCTCGCGCTCAATTTGAAGGCGATCGTCTCGCAGCGGTTGATTCCGATGAAGACCGGAAAGGGCCGCGTGCCCGCGGTCGAGGTGCTGATCAACACGCCCCTCGTCGCGGACATGATCATGGAAGGAAATATTCCGGGGTTGAAGGACCTGATGGCGAAATCGCCCGAAGCCGGCATGCAGACCTTCGACCAGTCTCTATTCAGCCTGCACGAAGCCGATCTCATTTCCTACGACGACGCGCTGCGCAACGCCGACTCCATCAACGACGTGCGTCTGCGCATCAAACTCGAGAGCAAGGACTCCAAGGGCCGCGAGCTCGGCGACACGTTGCGCAATCTGACGGTGAAGTAACAGGGTCTAGACGAAACTACATCGACGCTCCGCGATGCTTCGAGCCGAAACGGGGCACCAAATGGTACGCGAGTACTGGGAGACAAGCATGGCACAGCAGGTTAAAGCTCTACGTATGGCGTTGTTGGGCTCGGTTGCGGGCGTGTTGCTCGGTGGCTGCAGCGTGATCAATACCGTAACCGACGGCGTCAGCAGCACGGTCGAAGGCGTGACCAAGGTCACGAGCAGCACCTCGGGTGACGAGAAGTCGGCTGCATTCATCGAGAATCGTTTCGCCGCGATCCGCTCGGAAGCCGCGCGCGGCGAGGGCGAGCATCTCGATTCGCTCGCGAAGCTTCGCGGCGAAACGGATCGGGTCGAATTCGCCCGATTCATGAAGGAGCATTACGACGAGCTGTTCACCGGGCTGGAGCAGCCGCGCGAGCTGCTGACGCGCATCGACCGCTATCGCGGCCGGCCGGCGGGTTCGAACGCCGCGTAGCGGAGGCAGCGCCCGGGTCGATGGATTCGTAACGACGAGGCCGGCATTTCGCCGGCCTCTTTTTTGTCTCTGAGAATAACAGGCTTATCTCGCTCCGCGGACTCCTCGCAAAGCCTTGCGAGTGCGCACTTGTTTCATGCCGCCGAGACCCGATCGAGGGCACCGTACGTGTAAGTATTCACCTGCGGCAGCGTTTGCAGCTTGGTGAAATTACCGGTCGCGTCATGGTGGTGGCGCAGTCGATTTCAGCAGCTCGAAGCTGAGGTTATCGATAGCGAACCTCGAATCCGCATCGGGCACCGAGATCACGATCTCGTGAGCGTTCGAGCGCAGCGAGACATGTTGGAGACGCCTTTACGCGATCGGACGCTTTCGATGAATCCATCGGAGGTGTTGTACAGCGATATCGTCGCGCTCGTTCCAACCGCGATGCTCGATCGAACGAAATATTTGAGCGAGGATACGTGCATGTTCTCGTGCGCGCTCTACCGTGCCGGTGTGCCGGCTTCGTACACAACTTCGCCGCCGACGATAGTGTGAGTCACGCGTCCTTGAAATTCCCAACCTGAAAACGGCGTGTTGCGTCCGCGCGAAACCATGTCGGCGGCGTTGAGTCGCCACTTTTCTTTCGGATCGAAGATGCAAACGTCGGCGGTGGCGCCAACGCCAAGCCGGCCCGATTCGAGGCCGAGCAGATCGGCGGGTTTGTGCGTCACGAGTGCGATCGCTTCGACGAGCGTGAGCACGTCCTCGTGCACGAGCTTGAGCGTGAGCGCTAGCAGCGTCTCGAGCGCCGAAATGCCGGGCTCGGACTCGCTGAACGGCGCAAGCTTCGCGTCCGGCTCGTGCGGCTGATGATCCGAGCAGATTGCGCTGATCACACCTTGCTTCAGCGCGCGCCGCAGCTGATCGCGATCGCGCCGGCTGCGCAGCGGCGGCTGTACGTGGCACTGGGTGTTGAAGTCACCGATGTCGTGCTCGGTAAGGTGCAGATGATGCGCGGTGACGTCGGCGGTGACCGGCAGGCCGCGGCGTTGCGCCTCGGCCACCATTTGTACCGCGCGCGCGCTCGAAAGGCCGCAAAAGTGGGCGCGCACCCGCGTCTGATCGATCAACGCAAGGTCGCGCGCGAGCGCGACCGTCTCGGCCGCTTCCGGAATACCCGGCAGCCCGAGGCGCGTGCTGACCTCGCCTTCATGACAGCAGCCGTTCGCTTTGAGCCACGGGTCCTCGGAGTGCAGGAGCACGGTGAGATCGAAGCTCGCGGCGTACTCCATCGCGCGGCGTAGCACGAGCGTGTCCGTGATCGGCGCTTGCGCGTTGGTGAAGCCAACGCATCCCGCGTCATCGAGCGCGTTCATGTCGGTGAGGAGCTTGCCTTCGAGGTTCTGCGTGAGCGCACCGAGCGGATGGATGAACGCATGGCCGAAGCGCCACGCGCGCGATTGGATCATCTGCGCCATCGCCGGCGTATCGATGACCGGACGCGTATCGGGCGGGCAGCAGAGCGTGGTGATGCCGCCCGCGACCGCCGCTCGGAGCTCGCTTTCGAGAGTCGCTTTGTGCTCGAGGCCCGGTTCGCGCGGGCGCGCGCGCAGATCGACGAGGCCGGGGCAAACGATCTTTTCGCTCGCATCGATCGTGCGCTTGGGTTTGAAGCCGTTCGGCGCCCGGCCGATGCCGACGACGAATCCTTCCGCATCGATGTACACGTCGCGCTTGCCGTTCACACCGTTCGCCGGATCGATCAGTTGGCCGCCTTTGATCACGAGGCTCATGCCGCACCTCCCTCGCGGCGTGCGCGATTCTCGCCGCTGCCGCCGAGGATCAGCGCCATGATCGCCATGCGTACCGCGATGCCGTTCGTGACCTGCGGCAGGATGACCGAGCGCGGGCCGTCCGCGACCGCCGAGTCGATTTCGAGCCCGCGGTTCATCGGGCCCGGGTGCATGACGATCGCGTCTTTCTTCGCGTATTCGAGCTTCTCCGGCGTCAGCCCGTAGCGGCTGAAGTATTCCTGCTCGCTCGGAATCAGCGCGCCGGTCATGCGTTCGCGCTGCAGCCGCAACATCACGATCACATCGACGCCGTCGAGCCCCGCCTGCATGTCGGTATACGGCGTCACGCCGAGCCGTTCGACCGCGACCGGCAGCAGCGTGCGCGGCGCGATCACGCGGATGTCCGGTACGCCGAGCGTGTTGAGCGCCTGGATCAGCGAGCGCGCCACGCGCGAATGCTGGATATCGCCGATGATCGCGACCTTGAGCTTATCGAACCCGCCTTTGAGCTCGCGAATCGTGTAGACGTCGAGCAGCGCTTGGGTCGGATGCGCGTGTGCGCCGTCGCCGGCGTTGATGATGTGCACGTACGGCGGCACGTGCGCGGCGATCAGATGCGCGGCGCCGCTTTGGTTGTGCCGAACCACGAACAGGTCGGTGTGCATCGCTTCGAGGTTACGCACCGTGTCGAGCAGCGTCTCGCCTTTGCGCGTGCTCGACGTCGCGATGTTCAGGTTGATGACGTCGGCCGAGAGGCGCTTCGCCGCGATCTCGAAGGTCGTGCGCGTGCGCGTGCTCGACTCGAAGAAGAGATTGACCACGGTCTTGCCGCGCGCGAGCGGGACCTTCTTGATCTCACGCTGGCCGACGGAGATGAAGGATCGGGCGGTATCGAGAATTTCTAAAATGGTACGGCGGGAAAGGCCTTCAATGGTGAGTAGATGTTTTAGTCGTCCGTTGTTATCGAATTGAAGGTCTTGCGTCACCCGCTCGCCTCCTGGATTTCGAGCTTGAGCTTGTCGGGACCGCCGACGAGCTTAACATGTTGGCGTTTCGTTAGGTGCATTTGTTCGCCGGCGACTTGCGCCTCGATCGGAAGCTCCCGTCCCTCGCGCACGATGAGCACCGCGAGTGTCACCGACGCCGGGCGGCCGTAGTCGAAAAGCTCGTTCAGGGCCGCGCGTACGGTCCGGCCGGTGTGAAGCACGTCGTCCACCAGGATCACGTGCCGATCGTCGACACTGACCGGCAGATTCGAGGCCTTCACTTGCGGGTGCATGCCGATGCGGGTGAAGTCGTCGCGGTAAAACGAAATGTCGAGCGTTCCGAGCGGTTCGGTCACGCCGAGCTCCTGGTGCAGCCGTGTCGCGACCCAGACGCCGCCGGTGTGGATGCCAACCATCACCGGGCGCTTCTTGAACAGCGGGCGAAGCTGCTGCGCCATATGCGCGATCGCCGCGTCGATGTCGAAGGCCGCGCTCATCGGCGTTCGTCCAGGAACGCCTGCAGGATTGTCTGGGCCGCGCGTTTGTCGATTTGATGCTTGTGGCGTTTCAAGGGGACACCGGCGTCGAGAAGCTGGTCGGTCGCGGCGCGCGTGGACAGGCGCTCATCGACCATATAAACAGGCAGATTGTAGCGGGCATGCAACGCTTCCCCAAAGGCCCGCGCCGCGTGGGTCATTGGGTTCGGGGTCCCGTCCATATTGAGGGGCAGGCCAACGACGAGCGCCTGCGGCCGCCATTCATCGACGAGCCGCTGAATACCTTCCCAGTCCGGCGCGCCCCCGCGCGCGGCGAGCTGCGTGAGCGGCTGCGCGAGCCCGGTGTGCCGGCTCCCTACCGCTACGCCCGTATGTCGTGTGCCGTAGTCGAAGCCGAGGAAGACTTCCTCGGTCAAGCGTGGCCGGCCTCGGAGGACAGCATATTGAGATCCACGCCGACGAGTCCGGCCGCCGCGCTCCAGCGGTTTTCGAGCGGCAGCTCGAACAGGATTTCCCGGTGCGCCGGACCGGAGAGCCAGGAGTTCTCTGCTATCTCCCGTTCCAGCTGCCCCGGCCCCCAGCCGGCGTAGCCGAGGGCGACCAGGAACCGATCGGGTCCGCGATTCTCGGCGATCGCCGCCAAAATGTCGCGCGAGGTGGAGACGCCGATGGTGTCGGTAACCGGCAAGGTCGATTCCCAATTTCCAAGCGGCTCGTGGATCACGAAGCCGCGGTTGTTCTGAACCGGCCCGCCGAGATAAACCGGCTGCGCCGAAAGCGCGCGCTCGGCGCCGGTGATCTCGAGCTGCTCCAGAATTTCACCGAGTTTCATGTCGGTAACGCGATTGATGACGATCCCCATCGCGCCTTCCCCGGAATGTTCGCAGAGGAACGTGACCGTGCGGTAGAAATTCCGGTCTTCGAGCGTCGGCATCGCGATGAGAAAGTGGTTCGTGAGGCTGGCGAAAGCATTCATGGCACTAGTATCTGGCAGGGTCCCTCCCGGCGCAACAATGGTACTCCTGTAGCCGAACGCTGTTCGGGCCGCTGTCCGCCGCTAGTTTTCGCTCGTGAGCCCGTCGTTGAATTTCCACGTCCGAGTGATGTGCAGAACGTCGGTTTCCCCGCGGATATCGGGGGGGAACGGCGCGAACGGCGCGGCAAGATGCACAATTCGCACTGCGGCATCGTCGATCAGCTTGTAACCGGAGGAGCGCACTACCGACACCTCGCCGACGCTGCCGTCCTGATTGAGCGCGACGTCGAGCAGCACGTTGCCGCTCAGGCCCCGGCGCTTCGCTTCCTCCGGATAGTTCAGATTGCCGATGCGCTCGACCTTGGCGCGCCACGCGTCCATGTACGCGGCGTATTTGTATTCCTGCGTGCGCGCGTTGAGAAACTTTCGTTTCGGGCGCTTCTGATATTCCTGCCAGACGCGGCTGATCTCGGCGTTCAATCGCGCGCGCTCGGACAGGTCGCTCGGCGCCGGCAGGCCGAGCTTCGCCGGATCGATGCGCGCTTCCTTGTGGGCGGGCTCGACCGGCGGGTTGGGAATGCTTTTTTCCGCTTTCTGCTGCGTGAGCAACTCGCGCGTGTCGCGCTTGGTGGGCACGGATCGCTGCGGATTCGGCCGCATCGACGGGACGTTCTTGTCCGCGTCGCTTACTTCGCGCAGCGGCAATGGATTGCGCGCAATATCCGGACGGTTGCTGTCGCCCCCGCCATCCTGGTTGGCCTGCGCCAGGAATTCCGGCTTGTCCGGTGCGTGCTCGCTTTGCGACTGAACCAACGTGATTTCGAGCGTCGGCAGCGCCTGCAGCTCGCGGAGCTTCGGGACTGTGAAAGTGACGCCGAGGATAACGAGCATGTGGATCAGCAGCGACGCAAAGGCCGCGACGCCGAGCCGGTCGGCTTCGGAAATGCGGGGGCGGTTGGCGACGAAATCCATGACTACGGCCGCGCCGAACAGCGCAGATCGATTAGCACAACGAATAGTTTAGCGAACGCGCGGAGCCGAGCGTACCCGGGCGGCGATCGCGTCCATCAGCTTGGCGCTGATGTTTAAACCATACAATTTGTCGAGTTCGCGCACACAGGTCGGGCTCGTCACGTTGATTTCGGTGAGGTAGTCCCCGATCACGTCGAGACCGACGAAAAGCAGCGCCTGCTCGCGTAAATAAGGTGCCACCTGACCGCAGATCCAGCGGTCGCGCTCGCTGAGCGGTACGCCGACACCCGTACCTCCGGCGGCCAGGTTGCCGCGGGTTTCACCCGGCTTCGGGATGCGCGCGAGCGCGTAGGGGATCGGCTCGCCGTCGACGAGCAGGATGCGCTTGTCCCCGTCCTTGATCTCCGGCAGGTAGCGCTGCGCCATGGTGAACCGCGCTCCGTAGGACGTCATGGTTTCGAGCACGACGTTGATGTTCGGATCGCCAGTCCGCAGGCGGAACACCGACGCGCCGCCCATCACGTCGAGCGGCTTCACGACGATATCCCCGTGCTCGGCCAGGAATTCGCGCAGGCGATCCATATCGCGCGCGACGAGCGTCGGGGGGATGCATTGCGGGAACCGCAGTATCGAGAATTTCTCGTTGGCGTCGCGTACGGACCGCGGTCGATTGACGACGAGCAGGCCGCGCGCCTCCGCTTGCTCTAGCACGTAGGTGTTGTAGATGTACTCCATGTTGAACGGCGGGTCCTGCCGCATGAGGAGGACGTCCATATCGGCGAGGGGACGCAGCTCCGGGTCGGAGTACTCGTACCACCGCGTCGGGTCGTTATAGACGCGGAGCCGTCGAAACTGACCGTAGGGTTCCGGACCCCGCAGGAGCACGTCGGGAGGCTCCAGGTAGTGCAGCTCCCAGCCGCGCGCCTGCGCTTCGAGGAGCATGGCGAGGGTCGTATCTTTCGCGAATTTGATGGACCCGATCGGGTCCATGAGCACGGCAAGCCGCAAGGCCGAGCTCACCGGCTGACTTCTTCGAGCTCCCGGGCGGCGGCGAGCAGTGCGAGCCGCGCCACCACACCGTAGGCATAGAACTGCGGGGAGGTTTCTTCCGGGGCGACCCGCGACTCGGCCATCGGTTCGAAATGCATGCCGGGTGCGTTGAGATTCTCTGTCGGCCCGCGTTCCCGATGGACACGGTAGAAGCCGCCAACGACGCTCGGACCGATCATATAGATAACCGGCTCGGTTGCGGCCGGCGGCTCGCCGAGTGTTTCGTGCGTGTAGACGCCTTCCTGGACGAGCACCTGCGTGACTGCCCGCCCTTCCTTCGCATGCGCCATTCTGGTGCGTTGTTTACGATTCAGCTCGCGCACTTCCTCCGGACTGGTCACGCTCATGATCGCCATGCCGTACGTCCCGGCGTCGGCTTTGATCACTACGAATGGCTTCTGATCGATTCCGTACTCGCGATACTTCGCCGTGACTGCCGCCAGCACCTCTTCGACATAGTGACTGAGGCAGTCTTCGCCTTCGCGCTTCTGGAAGTCGATGTGCCCGCAGTTCCGGAAAATCGGGTCGATGAGCCACGGGTCGATGGTCACGAGCTCGGCGAACTCGGCGGCCACCCGGCGGTAGTGCGCGAAGTGATTCGACTTGCGGCGATTGCTCCACCCCAGCGCCGGGGGCGGCACGACGGGTTGTTCGAGACCTTCCAGGATCGCGGGCCGCCCGGCGGATAAGTCGTTGTTCAGGAGCACGAAACAGGGCTCGAAGTCGCGCAGCTGCAGCTTGTTTCCCACGCGCACGAGCGGTTCCAGGGTGATCTCGCGTCCGGACGGAAGCGGGAGGGGGCGCGGCTCGGTAAGGTCCGGAAGGAGCGAGCCGATACGGGCGGTCAGTCCGGCGGCGCTCAAAATATCGACCAGGGCCGCGACGCTTTCGTAATAGTAGAGGTTGCGCGTGTGGTTCTCGGGGACGATCATCACCCGCTTCGCGGTGGAGCAGATTTTCGCGACTTCCTGCTTTATCGCCTGCGTGCAAAAAGGCCGGAAGGCGGGCTTCAGGTTGTTGAAACCGGCCGGAAACAGGTTGGTATCGATCGGCGCCAGCTTGAAATCGGCGTTTCGGAGATCGACCGAAGCGTAAAAGGGTGGGGGAACCTCGTTCCACCTGGCGCCGAACCAGGACTCGATCGCTTGCCGTCGGTGGGCCAACTGCATGTCGATGGCGGGGAGGGACGGCGTCAGTTTCAAAACTGCCGGACGAGATTCGTTACCCATGGCGGTGGTCCGTTCGGAAGCGCCAAGAATAGCCTTATGGACCCGACGAGGCTAGCCCGGGAGCTACCCGGGTGGTATAGATCGTGCACGGGCCCCGTTGATGCATCCCGCGCCGCTGCGCGAGTGGGGGTGAGGGCCACCAATCGGAAAGCGCGGGCAGGCGGATGGTCTATAGTTTGAAGTACGATTTGTGCTACCGATTCATTCGTCTAACGAACAATCACAGAAACAACCTCACCGTTGCGGCATCTTCCGACAGCGGGTCGAGCCGCGAGCGACTGCGATTTCATGATGCGGATGCACTAAGTCCGCGCAGGTATCGCACGGTCGAAGCGTCGCACGAATGACGGGTACACACCGACAGTGGTGATCGTGCAGAGAGGCTGGGCGTGGGCATCAAGGTAATGATCATCGATGACAGCAACACGATCCGCCGTACCGCGGAAGCGTTGCTCAAGAAGGCCGGTTACGAGGTCTTCACCGCCGCCGACGGGTTCGAAGCGATGTCGCTGATTACGGACAATCAGCCGGACATCATTTTCGTCGACATCATGATGCCGCGGCTCGATGGCTACCAGACGTGCCAGCTGATCAAGAACAACAAGCGTTTCAAGGACACGCCGGTCATCATGCTTTCGAGCAAAGACGGCTTGTTCGATCGTGCACGCGGGCGGATCGCGGGTTCCGAGGAGCACGTCAACAAGCCGTTCACTCAGGAAGAGTTGATCGAAGTGATCAATCGATATGTGCATTGATGTTTCGCCAGCCGCCGGCGGCAGACGCCTGCAGCACGGATAACTGAAGCAGCGGGGATCCAACCATGCCAATTAAGAACGTACTGGTCGTCGACGATTCGGCCACCGACCGGCACCTGTTGAGCGAGATGCTGAAAAAGCATGGGTACACGGTGTTCACGGCGTCGAGCGGCGAGGAGGCGATCGCCAAGGCGAAGCAGGAGAAGCCGGATCTCATCCTCATGGATATCGTCATGCCGGGCATGAGCGGTTTCGAAGCGACGCGCACGATATCGCGCGACGCCGAGACCGCGGCGATTCCGGTTATCATCTGCTCGACCAAGGGCCAGGAAACGGACAAAGCCTGGGGCTTGCGCCAAGGGGCGAAGGACTACCTGGTGAAGCCGATCAACGAGAAGGTGCTGGTCGAGAAGCTGAAGGGCCTTTGATGGCGCGCACCCGCCAGGATCCGCTCGAGCTGCTGCGCAAGATCCAGCAGCGAAGCATCGAGACAGCCCCGGGTCTGCCGCAAGAGCAGCAGGCGGCGAAGCTGTGGTCGGGCGTTGCGTTTCGTCTCGCCGATCTCAAGCTCGTCGTGCGGCTCGACGAAGTCGTGGAAGTTTTGCCGTGTCCGGCCTACACCGTGGTGCCGGGTACGAAGAGCTGGATCAAGGGGGTCGCCAACGTGCGCGGCAATCTCATCACCATCGTCGACTTGGCCGAGTACTTCGGCAAGGCGCCGGTGCATCTCGATGAGCGCGCACGGCTGGTCGTCATGAACGCGCCGAGCCTGCACGCCGGTTTGTTGGTGCACGAAGTGCTCGGGCTGCGTCATTTCGACGAAGATAACGAGCGCCAGCAGCTGCCGGAGCTGGACGACCCGGTGATGGCGCACCTGACGGGCGCGTTCGTGCGCGAAGAGGTTTTGTGGGGAGTGTTCGATATGAAGTCCCTGGCGGAGAGCGCCACGTTCAAGCACGTGGCGGCCTAGTCGCCGTTGAGGTGAGGTGAAGCATGGCCAGAGCACCAAAAGAAAATCTAATTGACCAGCCTTCCGAGGAAGTCATCGATCTCGCCGACACGCGCATCGCCGATGAAGCGATCGCCGAATTCGCCGAAGAGCGCGAGGTCGAGCGTGCGCCGACACGCCGCGGGACGGGGGTGCTTTCCGTCTTCTCCGGCCTGCCGTTCCTGCTCGGTGGCATGGTGCTGTCGATGATCGTGCTGGTCTGGCTGCTGTTCATCAACACGCAGCGGTCGGAACGCGAGTCGCGCTACATCGAGCAATCTTCGCAGCTCCTGATGCTCTCGCAGCGCATCGCCAAAGACGCGCGCGAAGCGGTGCTTGGCCAGCCGGATGCATTCAAGGTGCTGAAGGAATCGCGCGATCGTTTCGCGCAGATCGTCACGTCGTTGCGCGACGGCAATCCCGCGCTCGGCATTCCGCCGAGCCCCACGGAAGTGCAGCCGCAGCTCGCCGCCGTGATCGAGATCTGGGCACCGAAGCAGGACCGCGAAAGCATGCAGCGCGAGGTCGACCAGATCCTCGGCCAGGAAAAAGCCTTGTTGAACATGCGCGACAACGTGCAAGGCGTGAACACCGCCGCGCCGCTGATCCTGACGCTCGCCGATGAAATCGCCGTCGACGGCGCCCAGTCCGGTATGAAGCAGGCCGACCTCTACGCGTTGAGCCGCCAGGGCATGCTGTCGCAGCGCATCGCGAAGGACGTGAACATCTTCTCGCAGGGCGGTGCCGACGCGGCGGTCGCAGCCGCCCAGTTCGGTAAGGACATCAAGCTCTTCGCCGAAACCGACGCGGAGTTGCGGAAAAAGGCGCCGAAACCCCTGCAGCCGAAGTTCGAGGAAATGAGCGCCGCCTTCGAGGAGCTTTCCGGCAACGTGGACGCGATTCTCCGAAGCGCCGCCGAGCTCTTCGTGTCGCAACGTTCCGGCGAGGTGGTGTCGCAGCTTTCCGACCCGCTGCTCACGAAGTCGCGCGCGCTCGTCGATGCTTACTCTTCGGTCGCGCAAGGCCGCAGCTTGCTCCAGAGCGCGATTTTCGTTTTCGGCTTTACCACGCTCGGATTCCTGTTCCTGCTCGCGCGCAAGATCGTCGTCGACGCGCGCGATCGTGAACGCGTCACCGCCGAGCAGAACCGGCAAACGCAGGACGCGATTCTGAAGCTGCTCGACGAAATGGGCGACCTCGCCGACGGCGACCTGACGATCCAGCCGGAGGTGACGGAACAGATCACGGGCGCGATCGCGGACTCGATCAACTACGCGGTGCGCGAAATGCGCGGCCTCGTCACCCGAATCAAGAACGCCGCGGTGCAAATGGCCGTCGCGTCCGAGAGCTCGCGGCAAACGGCGACCGAGCTGACCGAAGCGGCGCTGCGCCAGGCGGCGCAGATCACCGAGACGAGCAATCGCCTGCTGGGCATGGCGAAATCGATGGAAGACATGTCGAAGAGCGCCGAGCGCTCCGCCGAAGTGGCGCAAGGCTCGGTGCAAACGGCGAAGCGCGGCTCGCAAGCGGTGCAGGACACGATCCGCGGTATGGATGAAATGCGCGAGCAGATCCAGGAAACCGCGAAACGTATCAAACGCCTCGGCGAATCGTCGCAGCAGATCGGTGAAATCGTCGAGCTCATCAACGACATTGCCGAGCAGACGAACATTCTTTCGTTGAACGCCGCGATTCAAGCGGCGATGGCGGGCGAAGCGGGCCGCGGATTCGCGGTGGTCGCGGACGAAGTGCAACGACTTGCCGAGCGCTCCGCGGAAGCGACCAAGCAGATCTCCGAGCTCGTCAAAACCATTCAGGCCGACACGAACGAAGCCGTGGCGTCGATGGAGCAAGCCACCAACGGCGTGGTGCAGGCGACGAAGCTCGCCGACGCCGCCGGCCAGGCGCTCGGCGAAATCGAGTCGGTGTCGGAGCAGCTTTCGAGCCTGATCGTGTCGATGTCGCGCGACGCGCATCGGCAGTACGAGGCGGCGACGGTGGTGTCCTCCAGCATGGCCAAGATTCAGGAGACGACCAACATGACCTCGGCCGGTACCCGGCAAACGGCGGAAGCGATCGGCAAGCTCTCGGATCTGGCGCGCGAGCTGCAAGCGTCGGTCGCCGGCTTCAAGCTGCCGGGCTAACGGCGGGCGCGGCGCGGAGGAGCGGGGAGCGAAACAGATGATCACACTCCTCGTCGCATTGCCGCCCGTGCCGGACGTCCATGAGCGCGCATAGAAAGGTCGACCCGAGCACGCTCGGGTGGGTCAAGAGCGAGATCGACGAAACGCTGAAGCAGGCGCGGCTCGCGCTCGAAGGTTTCGTCGAGAATCCCGCGGACCGCGCGCGCCTGCGGTTCTGCATCACCCATTTGCATCAAGTCGTCGGTACGCTCCTCATGGTCGAGCTCGACGGCGCCGCGTTTCTCGCGCGCGAGATCGAAGCGCTCGCCGAGGCGGTCATGGAGGAGAAGGTCAAGGCGCCGCAGCCGGCGATCGAGACGTTGACGCGCGGCATTCTGGTACTCCCGGATTACCTCGCGCGTCTGCAGTACGGTCACCCCGATCTGCCGCTCACGCATCTGGCGCTGCTGAACGACCTGCGCGCCGCGCGCCAGGCGCCGCCCGTCGCCGAGCTCGATCTGTTCGAGCCGGATCTTTCCGTGCGGCCGCCTGCTGTTTCCGGGGACCGCGAACGCCTCACCGACGCGGACTACGCCGCCCTTGCGCGCCAGCTGCGGGCGACGTATCAGGGCGCGCTGCTCAATTGGTTGCGCAACTCTGCCGATACCGAGGGGTTGCGCGCGATCGCCGGTGTGCTCGAAGAGCTGCAAGTGCGTGCCGGCGTCGGCGCGCTCGAACAGCTGTTCTGGGTCGCGCGGGCTCTTCTAGAAGGAATGATCGAGGGCGGGCTCGAAGCGACGCCCGAGCGGAAAAAGCACCTCGCGCGGCTCGATCAGCAGATCAAGAAGATCGTCGACGGCGCGGAGAAATCGGTGTTGCGCAGCTCCGCCGAGGCGGTGACGCGCGCGATTCTGTACGACCTCTCGCTCACGCCCGCGCCGACGCCGCGCATCGCGCAGATCAAAGAAGCGTTCGAGCTCGATGCGCTGGTCGGAGCCCCTGCCGAGGTTCCGGCGGAAGCGGACGGCAAGCCGTCGCCCGACGTGTTGCGATCGGTCGCAGGCGTGCTGACCAAAGAGATCGAGCAGGCGCAGGACCTGCTCGCCGCCGCGTTCGAATCGAAGCATACCGACGCGCAATCGCTCGCGCCGCTCATCGATCTGTTGCGCAAGACGGCCGGCACGATCGAGATGGCCGGCGTCCCCGTACTGAAGCAGCTGATCGATTCGATCATCGAAGCCTTCGTCGCGCTCGGCGACGGGCACATCGCGGACGCGCCCGCGGCCGCGATGCCGCTCGCACAGGCGCTGCTCATGTTGGAGGGCGGCGCGCGCGACATCCACCGCAGCGGCAGCGACTGGAAACAGCAGGCCGAGCAGACGATCAAGAGCCTGCGCGCGCTGCGCGGCGGCGACGAAGACGCATCGCATGGTATTGAGGTGAGCGACGCCGCGCTCAGCGAGGCCGACTACCAGCAGCTGCTCGGCGTCGTCGCCGGCGAAGTCGGCGTCAACCTCGCACGGATCGAAGAAGCACTTGAAGGGTTCGCGGCGCATGCGACGCAAACGGAGCGGCTCGCAGAAATTCCGAAGCAGCTCGCCCAAATTCAGGGCGCGATGCAGATCATCGGCGCCGACCAAGCGGTCGAGCTCGCCGCGGCGACGCGCGAGCACATCGAGTCGATCCGCCGCGGAACGCTCGCCGCCGATCGCGCGGTTCTCGACGGGCTCGCCGTCTGTGTCGGCACCATCGGCGCCTACATGGATGGTCTGAAATCAGGCCGCAAGAATATCGACGCCCTCGTCGACGCGGCGCTGCGTGAGATGCAGGCGGCGGTGAAGGCGGAGCCCGCTGCGCCTGTCGCTGCGAAGGTGAAAGCGACTGCAGCAAAAGAGCCGGAGACGGTTCTCGATCGTTTGCGCACGCGCGTCGATGCGTGGCTCGCCGATCCGGACAACGCGCAAGCGCGCGAGGCGGTGCACGATCAGTTGAGCGCGGTATTCGCCTCCGGCAGCCGCGATCCCGAGCGGACCGAAATGATCGTCACCGAAATGGGACGGCTGCTCGACTTGGTCGCCGAAGATCCGGATGCCCTTTCCGCCGAAGTCAGGATGACGCTGCGCGCCTCGTGCGACGCGCTCGCTGCCCACGGCGCGGGTGCGTCTCCGGCCGCGCCGGTGCCGGCGGTTGCCGCCGCGCCGGTATCTCCGCCCCCGGCGAAGCCCGCCGCAACTCCGGCGGCATCGAAACCGAGCGCCGCCGCGCCGGCCGTGGAATTCGACGCCGAGATCCTCGAGATCTTCATCGAGGACGCGCGCGACGTGTATCAGAACATCAGTCGCGAGTTCGAGAATTGGCGCGCCGATCCGAACAATCAGGCGGCGCTGCTCGAGCTGCGCCGCGGCTATCACACGCTGAAGGGAAGCGGCCGCATGGTCGGCGCCACCGAGATCGCCGATCTCGCCTGGGCAGTCGAGCACATGTTGAACCATGTGCGCGACGGAAAGATCAAAGCGGTTCCCGAGGTGTTCGAGATCATTGAGCAGTCGCAACAACACCTACCGGCGATGATCGCACAACTCGAAGGCGGACCGGTGCCGTCGGCGAACGTTGCCGGGCTGGTGGCGCGCACGCACGCGCTGATCGAGCGACGCGGGGAGGCGCGCGCGCACGCGACGACGGCCGCGGCGCGCGAGCCGTCGCTGCCGAAACTCGACGGCGTGCTCCTCGAAATATTCACGAACGAGGCGCGCGGCCATTTGGGTACGCTGCGCAGCGAAACCGCGGCATACCGGGCGGCGGGCTCGATCGGCCTCGTCACGTCCAATCTCACGCGCGCGGTGCACACGCTGCAGGGCAATGCGCGCTCGCTCGGGATCGGGATGCTGGCCGAAGCGTGCGCCGAGATGGAGCGATTGCTGCACGCGCTTCAAGCGCAGCACTTGCCCCTCACGGCGACGCATCTCGATCTGCTCGAGAGGTTTGCCGCCGCCACGACCGATCTGGTCAATACGGTCGCGGCCGGCGAGACGGCGCCGGGTGTGTTGCCGGAACGCTTCGGCGAAATCGCGCGGCGTTTGCACGTCGAGAATGAAAAATTTGAAGAGCCGGAGCATCCGCTCGGTTTTACGTCGCCCGCTCCGGTCGTTTCCGACATTGAGCCGGACGAGCCGTTGATCGGGCCCCGCGTGGTGGATGAACCCCCGGCGGCTCCGCCGGTGCGGGCGTCCACGCCGTCGGTAATTTCGACTCCGCCCGCCGGCAGCTCGGAAGCCGCAGCCGCCGAACCGCCGGTCGATCAGGAGCTTCTGGAAATCTTCCGCGAAGAGGCGAGCGACATTCTGAACAACGTCGAAGCGGCGTTGCGCGCATGGCGCGCGGAGCCGGACGGTATGGGCGCGGTGCTCGAATTGAAGCGCGCTCTGCACACGCTCAAAGGCGGCGCGCGTATGGCCGGCGCGATGTCGATGGGCAACGTCGCTCATCACACCGAGTCGCTGTTGCAGCAGGTCGAGAATCGTACGGTGCCCGCGACCGCGGCGCTGTTCGACCTGCTCGAAGAGACGCACGACACGCTCGTGACGATGCTGAATCGCGCCGCGAACGGTATCGCGCCACCGCCCGTCGATGAGTTGATCGGACGCCTGGCCGCTGTTTCCGGCGCGACGCCGACCCCGACGCCCACACCGGCGCGGTCGGCGATCGAGGCTCGGCCCGAGTCGTCGCCCGCGAGCCCGATCGCGTCAGAGCCGGCGGCGCGCGCGCGTGAACGTCCTTCCGAGCCCCCGAGCGGGAGCGATGCCGTCTCACCGCCTGCCGCCGAGATCAGCCCGGCGGCGCCGACCGAAGCGCGTACCGCGACCGAGCCGGCGCGCGCAGGCGACGCCGAACCGTGGGCCGATCGCCGCGAGCGGCCGGGGCAGATCCGCGTCAACACGGATCTTTTGAACAACCTCGTGAACTACGCGGGCGAGGTGTCGATCGCCCGTTCCCGCATGGAACAGCAGATCTACGGCTTCCGCGACAACCTCGCGGAGCTGAAGCGTCACGCGGTGCGTTTCCGCGAACAGCTGCGCGAGCTCGAAATTCAATCGGAGTCGCAGATTCTCTTCCGGCTCGACCGCGGCGCCGAAGGCACGAGCGACTTCGATCCGCTCGAATTCGACCGCTTCTCGCGGCTGCAGCAGCTCACGCGCAGCCTCACCGAAAGCTTGCACGACTTGACGACGATTCAGCTCAACATGGGCAACTTCGTCGGCGAGGCCGAAACCGTGCTGCAGCAGCAGGCGCGCCTCAACACCGAGCTGCAAGAAGGTCTGATGCGCACGCGCATGGTCGAGTTCTCGACCCAAGCGGCGCGGCTGCGCCACATCGCGCGCCAAACGGCGCGCGAGCTCGGCAAGCGCGCGGAGCTCGATATCGTCGGCGGTGAGGTGCAGATCGACCGTACCGTGCTCGAGCGCATGATCGGGCCGTTCGAGCACATGATTCGGAACAGTCTCGACCACGGTATCGAGACCGAGGCGGAGCGCACGCGCACGGGCAAGCCGCCGGTCGGGCGCATCACCATCACGGCGCAGCAGGAGGGCAACGAAATCGTCATTCGCTTCTCCGACGACGGCGCCGGCATGAACGTCGAGCGCATTCGCACCAAGGCGATCGAGCGCGGCTTGCTCCCGCCGGACGCGCACGTCAGCGAAGACAACCTGCTGCAGTTCGTGCTGATCCCCGGTTTCTCCACGGCCGTCGAAATCACGCACGTCTCCGGCCGCGGCGTCGGCATGGACGTCGTGCACGCCGAGGTGAAGCAGCTCGGCGGCAGCATGTCGGTCGACACGCGCGCGGGGGAGGGGACGACGTTCATCATCCGTCTGCCGCTCACGCTCTCGATCACGCAGGCGCTAATGGTCTACGTCGGCGAGCATCAGTTCGCGGTGCCGATCGCCTCGGTCGCGAACATCGTCGAATGCACGCCGGAACAGCTGAGTAAGATCGCGGTCGGGAAGAATCCGCTCCTCAACTACAACGACAAGCTTTATTCGTTCATGCATCTCGGTGCGCGGCTCGGCGTCGCCTCCGCAAAAGAGCTCGGCCGCAAAGTGCCGGTGTTGCTCGCGCGGGCGGGAACGCGCGACGTCGCGATCCAGGTGGACGCTCTCGGCAGCACGCGTGAAATCGTGATCAAGGCGCTCGGTTCGCAGCTCGCCGAGGTCAAGGGCTTGGGCGGCGCGACCATCCTCGGCGACGGTCGCGTGGTGTTGATTCTCGACGTGCCGGGCCTTTGGTATGCCGAGGAGACGCTGCACGTCGAGCATCAGCCGCGTCCGACGGCGTCGGAACCGGCGGCGCAGACGCCGGCGCGCCCGGTGGTCATGGTGGTCGACGACTCGCTCACGGTGCGCAAGATCACCGGCAAACATTTGCAGAAGCGCGGCTTCGACGTCATGGTCGCGAAGGACGGCGTCGACGCAGTGGAGCAGCTGCGCGCGCGCACACCGGACCTGATGCTCGTCGATATCGAGATGCCGCGCATGGACGGCTACGAGCTGACCGGGCGCGTGCGCTCCGAAAGCGCGCTCAAGCACATCCCGATCATCATGATCACGTCGCGCGCCGGCGAGAAGCACCGTAATCGCGCCTTCGAGCTTGGCGTCGATATCTACATGAGTAAGCCTTATCAAGAAGACGAGCTGTTCAAGAACATCGAACGCCTTCTCGCGCAAGGACGTAGCGCCGAAGCCCAATCCGCGTAATATGCAATGGCAGACGCGCAATATCTGAGAGTCGTCCTGGATGGCGCGGATTATCTTCTGCCGAGCGCCGCGAGCCTGGCGATCGAGCAGCGCGAAATATTACTTCCACAAACTGGCTCGGGCCCGCTCGTAGCGTGGCGGCAGGCGCGCAACGCCCGCTGGCCGGCCTACGGCCTGAACGCTGCTTTCGAGCCGACGCGCCCGGCGCACTGGCAGCGCGCGGTTTTTCTAGACGCGGCCGGGACTCCGGTGGGCCTGGTCGCCGACGAAGTGCATCTGCTCGGTCGCCCCGGTATGCACGTCGTGCCGTTCCGGCCGCTCGGCGCCGCGCCGACGCGCTTCGGGCATTTCTTCAATGCCGCCTGGGTCGACGGGGCGCGCGTGACGCTCGTGCTCAATCCGCAGAGCCTCGGTCCGTTTTTGAAGAGCGTGGGGGGTGCGTGAACGTGCGCCGCGCCGACGATCGCATTCATAGTCTCGAGATCCCGCTCACCGGATTCTCGCTGCTCGTCCCTAGCGCCGCCATCGCCGAGGTGACCAATCCCACTTCGTTCACGCGCGTCCCGGGCGCGCCGCCCTGGTTCCTCGGCGTGATGGGCTGGCGTAGTCAAGCGGTGCCCGTTGTTTGCTTCGAAGCGCTGCTCGGTCAACCGATACCGCCGGCGGCAGCCGGAACCAAGATCGTCATTTTTTATCCGATGGCCGATGCGCGCGACCGCGAGTTTTACGGCGTAGTCGCCCTCGCCGAGCCGCGTCCGCAACAAGTCGTGTCGAATCTCGTCGAACCGGAAGATCCGCAGCGTCTGCCCGATACGCCGTACATTGCGGCGGGCGTGAAGATCAAAGGGCGCCCGTCCTATATTCCGGACTTCGACGCGCTGCGACGCGCGTTTTTTCCTTAAGGGATTTTAAAAAAGAATTTACCGCAGAGGACGCGGAGGTTTTGGTATTCCTTTAGTGGCTCTAGTCTTCCTTTGCGTCCTCTGCGTCCTTTGCGGTTCGATATAGTAGTGCTGTTGTTTTACGGTCAATCTTTAGTTGCGCAATCGATGCCGTCAGCCGCGACGCGAGCCAGCATATCGATTTCGTTCGGCGCGATGACGTACGGCGGCATGAAATAAATGACGTCGCCGAGCGGGCGCAGCAGCGCGCCGTGCTCGAGCGCGTAGCGATATACTCTGCGGCCGCGCCGTTCCTGCCACGGATACGACGTGCGCCGCGTTTTGTCCTGCACCATCTCGATGGCCGCGATCATGCCGGTCTGGCGTACCTCCGCGACATGCGGGTGGTCGGCGAGCGGGGCGAGCGCTGCCGCGATGTGCGCGGCGAGTTTGCGGTTCGCGGCGATGACGTCGTCGGTGCGGAAAATGTCGAGCGTCGCGAGCGCTGCTGCACACGCGAGCGCGTTGCCGGTGTAGCTGTGTGAATGCAGGAACGCTTTCTGCGCGATGTATTCCGCGTAAAACGCCTGATACACCTCGTCTGTGGTGAGGCAGACCGATAGCGGGAGATAACCGCCGGTCAATCCTTTGGCGAGACACAGAAAATCGGGGCGGATGCCCGCCTGCTCGCAGGCGAACATCGTGCCGGTGCGGCCGAAGCCGACGGCGATCTCGTCCGCGATCAGATGCACGCCGTAGCGGTTGCACGCGTCGCGCAGAAGCTTAAGGTAAATCGGGTCGTACATGCGCATCGATCCGGCGCACTGCACGAGCGGCTCGACGATCACCGCGCACGTTTCTGCCGCATGGGCTTCGAGCGCTTTCTCCATCGCCGCGAAAGCGCGGCGCGAGTAGTCCGCGTAGGACTCGCCGCGCTCGCGGTAATAACAGTCGGGCGAGGTCACGGGAATCGCTTTCAACAACAGCGGCTCGTACGTTTCCTTGTAGAGTGCGACGTCGCCGACCGAAAGCGCTCCGAGCGTTTCGCCATGGTAGCTGTTGGTGAGACAGATGAAGCGCGTCCGCCGAGTTTCGCCGCGATTGCGCCAGTAGTGAAAGCTCATCTTGAGCGCGATCTCGATCGCCGCCGAGCCGTTGTCGGCGTAGAAGCAGCGCGTGAGACCGGCGGGGACCATGGCGATCAAGCGCTCCGACAGCTCGATGATCGGCTCGTGCGTGAAGCCCGCCAGGATCACGTGCTCGAGCCGATCGAGCTGTGCGGCGACCGCGGCATTGATGCGCGGGTTGGAATGGCCGAACAGATTGACCCACCAGGAGCTGACGGCGTCGATGTAGCGCCGGCCGTCGTAATCCTCGAGCCAGACGCCTTCGCCCCGTTTGATCGGAATCGGCGGAAGTTCCTCGTGGTCGTGCATCTGAGTGCACGGATGCCAGAGGACGGCGAGGTCGCGGCGAGAGAGCGTACGGTTGTCCATGACCCGTAATGTTTCGGAATCCGTCGGCCGTTGCAAGAGACCGTTGTTCGTCGCGTCCTAGTATCCCCAGTAACGTTTCAAGGCGTTTCGTTGATTTGCGAACGTCTCGGCGGTTGCCGGCTCGAAGCGCTCGATGTTCATGGTGCGGAGCAAGGCACGGCCGGCCTCCGTTTGGTCGGCGTGCAGCAGGCCTTCGCGGATGCGTTCGCGCATCTCGGTGGGCAGGCGCGGCGACGCCGATACCGCCAGCCGCGTCATCGGTTCGGTCGTCAGCACGACGATAAGCTCGCCCTGTGCCAAGCGCCGCGCGACCCCGGTGCTTGGAACGAATGCCGCCTCGACACGCCGGGCGAGCAACAGCTCAACTGCCCGATCGACGCTTGCCACTTCGATCAACACCGGTTGCCGCACGGGGTTCGAGAACATGGCGTTGAGACGCCCCGCGCCGGCGCTCAAAAGCCCAAGTGAAGCGATGCGCCGGCCCACAAGCTGGGCCGGGTCGGACGGCGCGTTGTCCTCGCGCGCGATCAAGCTGTATCCCGCGGAATCGGGAACCTTGGCGAGCACGCTGAAACCGAATTTGTGCACGCGATAGTCGGTGAAGTGGGGCGCGTCGAGCGCGAGATCGTATTTGTTTCGCCGCAGCGCTTCCCAATAGGCCGGGAAGTTGGGCGGGATTTGCAGCGTGCATCGGCGACCGGTAACGGATTCGACGTATTGCGCCAGCGGGGCGTAGCTCTCGATTGCGCGTTCGTCCCGTGCGAGCCATTGCGCCAGCAAGACCAGCGGTGGTTCCTCGGCGGTGACGGTCGCGGCGAACAGGAGCGCGCCCAGCGCAAACCAGGCGGCCATCCGAAGCGGTCGACGTCTCGGCTTGGGTGTCTGCGCGAGCATTGCTCTCAGTTTAAGGGACGCGTGCCCGCATACTTGGAAACGGGGTGCACGAGGTGACCGATGGCGTCCGGCGGCCGATAATTACGGACCATCAGCAGGACGCGAACCTTATCTACTAAGGAGTGATCGATGGCGACAGAAACGCCGATCTGCGATTTCGGGGCACCGGCACCCGACTTTCGCCTGCCGGGTGTGGACGGCAAGCTTTGGACGCCGGCGGAGGCACGCGGCCCGAACGGCTTGCTCGTGATGTTCATCTGCAACCATTGTCCCTACGTCAAGGCGGTGCGCGAGCGAGTTATCCGCGACGTGCGTGATCTGGCGCCGCTTGGCATCGGAGCGATTGCGATCAACGCGAACGATCCGGCCGACTATCCCGAGGATTCTTTCGAGAACATGAAGCGCGTGGCGCGGCAGTACAACTACCCGTTCCCGTATGTTTTTGACGAGACTCAGGAGATTGCGCACGCGTACGGCGCGGTGTGTACGCCGGATTTTTTCGGGTACAACAAGGACCTGAAGCTCCAGTATCGCGGCCGGCTGGATGCCTCGCGCAAGGAGGCGACGCCGAACGTGCGTCGCGACCTATTCGAGGCGATGCGGCAGATCGCCCAGTCGGGCGAAGGACCGCGAGAGCAAATCCCAAGCATGGGCTGCTCCATCAAGTGGAAGCATTGAGAGGCGACCGCGGCGCTGCAGTGGCCGCTTTTGTTCGCGCCTACGCCGTACAAGCGCTATTGCCCCGCTGGTGGCCGTGAGCGAAAATAGCGGCGTTCCGCGGACCCCGCGAGCAGAAAAGACGCCGCTTGAGCGAGCCCGACGGGCAATCGGTTGCGCAGCTACCGCGGAGTAACCAGCCTCCCCGTTTACCGAATGCATCATGAGCCGGGCCGCGACGCTGTCGCGTCCTCGCCCCGCGTCTATCCCTTGCAACGAGGATTCTTGATGACCGTGACTCATGCGCAACCTGCCGGCGCCGCTTCGCAATTGCCACGACGTACGCTCGCCAATGCCATCCGAGCGCTTTCGATGGATGCCGTGCAAAAGGCGAATTCGGGTCACCCCGGGATGCCCATGGGCATGGCCGACATCGCCGAAGTCCTCTGGAACGATTTCCTCAAACACAACCCCGCGCATCCGCGATGGGCTGACCGTGACCGCTTCGTGTTGTCGAACGGCCATGGCTCGATGCTGCTTTATAGCCTGTTGCATTTGACCGGCTACGATCTGTCGATCGAGCAGATCAAGAATTTCCGGCAGCTGCACTCACAGACGCCGGGCCATCCCGAATACGGCTGGGCGCCTGGCATCGAGACTACGACCGGGCCGCTCGGACAGGGGCTCGGCAATGCGGTCGGCATGGCGCTCGCGGAAAAAATGCTCGCGGCGCACTTCAACCGCGAAGGCCACCGCATCGTCGATCACTACACCTACGTATTCCTCGGCGATGGCTGTTTGATGGAAGGCGTTTCGCACGAGGTCTGCTCCCTGGCCGGTCATCTGCGCCTCGGCAAGCTCATCGCCTTCTATGACGACAACGGCATCTCCATCGATGGTCATGTCACCGGGTGGTTTACCGACGATACGCCGAAGCGTTTCGAAGCGTACGGCTGGCACGTCGTTCCGAACGTCGATGGACACAATCCCGAGGCAGTGAAGCAGGCGATTCTGAAAGCGCGCGCCGAGCAGGACCGGCCGTCGCTCATCTGCTGCAAAACTGTGATCGGTTTCGGCGCCCCCAACAAGCAGGGCAAGGAATCGGCGCACGGCGCGCCCCTCGGCCCCGACGAAGTCACGGCGGCGCGCAAGCAACTCGGCTGGAGCTACGAACCGTTCGTGATCCCGCGCGAAATTTACGACGCTTGGGACGCGCGTGCCGAAGGCGCCCAGGCCGAACGCGAGTGGAACGACCGCTTTGCGGCCTACCGCAAGGCGTATCCCGACCTCGCCGCGGAGTTCGAGCGCCGCCAAAAAGGCGAGCTGCCGGCGGCGTGGTCGGCGCGCGTTGCCGAATATGTGCAGCAGACGGTAACGAAAGGCGAGACCATCGCGACGCGCAAAGCTTCGCTACAGACGCTCAATGCGTACGCACCCGCGCTGCCCGAGCTGGTTGGCGGCTCCGCGGATCTCGCCGAATCGAATCTGACTATTTGGAAGGGCGTAAAGGGCGTTACCGCCACCGACGCGACCGGCGCGTACATTTATTACGGTGTGCGCGAGTTCGGCATGTCGGCGATCATGAACGGCTTCGCGCTGCATGGGGGTTTCATTCCGTACGGCGGCACGTTCCTGGTGTTTTCAGACTACGCGCGCAACGCGGTGCGTCTCTCCGCGCTCATGAAGATTCGTTCGGTCTTCGTGTATACCCACGATTCGATCGGGCTCGGCGAAGACGGCCCCACGCATCAACCGATCGAGCATCTCGCGGCGTTGCGCTACATTCCTAATATGGCGGTCTGGCGGCCGTGCGACACGGTGGAAACCGCGGTCGCCTGGAAGGCGGCGATCGAGCGCAAGGACGGGCCGACGATTCTCGTATTCACGCGCCAGAATGTCCCGTATCAAACGCGCGACGCGGGGACTATCGCGAACATCGCGCGCGGCGGTTATGTGCTGTCGGAGGCCCCGAACGGCCGACCCGAAGCGATCCTCATCGCGACCGGATCGGAAGTCGGACCGGCCATCGAAGCGCAGAAAGTGCTTGCGGCGAAGGGTCGGCAGGTGCGGGTCGTTTCCATGCCCTGCACGTCGGTTTTCGACGCGCAGGACGCCGCGTATCGCGACGGCGTGTTGCCGGCGGCCATCACGAAGCGCGTCGCGGTGGAAGCGGGCGTCAGCGATTACTGGCGCAAATATGTCGGGCTCGCCGGCCGCGTCGTGGGCATCGATCGCTTCGGCGAGTCGGCGCCCGGCGGCGTGCTGATGAAGGAATTCGGGTTCACTGGCGAGCGCGTGGCGAAAATTGTCGAAGAGATTTTGTAGATTTTGCTTACCGCAGAGGAAACCGAGGACGCAGAGGTTCTCATGAGAGTAACGGTGCTTTCCGCTGCGTCCTTTGCGGTTAACAGTTCGTTGTTCTGCTAACGGGTTCGGAGACTTGCAATGGCGATAAAGGTCGCAATCAACGGGTACGGTCGTATCGGGCGCAACATCCTGCGGGCACATTACGAAGACGGCAAGAAGCACGGCCTACAGTTCGTGGCGGTGAATGATCTCGGCGACGCCGAGACGAACGCGCATCTCACGCGCTACGACAGCGTGCACGGCAAGTTCCCCGGCGAAGTGAACGTCGAGGGCAGCGACCTGTACGTGAACGGCGACCGCATCCGCGTGTGCGCCGAGCGCGATCCGGCCAAGCTGCCGTGGAAGGATTTGGGCGTCGACGTGGTGCTCGAATGCACCGGCCTGTTTACCAGCAAAGCGAAGGCATCAGCCCACCTGACTGCGGGCGCGAAGAAAGTAATTATTTCGGCGCCCGGCGAGAAAGACGTCGACGCCACCGTCGTGTACGGGGTGAATCACAAGATTCTCAAAGGCAGCCACACCGTCATCTCGAATGCATCGTGCACCACCAACTGCCTCGCGCCGCTCGTTAAAGTGCTGCACGAAGGCATCGGCGTCGTGCACGGCCTGATGACGACGGTGCACTCCTATACGAATGATCAGGTGCTGATCGACGTGTATCACAAGGACCTGCGCCGCGCTCGCTCCGCGACGGTGTCGCAGATCCCGACGAAGACCGGCGCCGCGGCCGCGGTCGGTCTGGTGCTGCCGGAGCTGAACGGCAAGCTCGATGGCTTCGCCATCCGCGTGCCGACGGCGAACGTGTCCGTGGTGGATCTCACGTTCGTGGCCGCGCGCGCGACGACGAAAGATGAAGTGAATTCGGTGATGCGCGCCGCGGCATCTGGCGAGCTCAAAGGCATTCTCAACTACAACGAGAAGCCGCTCGTGTCGATCGACTTCAACCACGACCCGGCATCGTCGACGTTCGACGCAACGCAGACCAAGGTCATCGACGGCAAGCTGGTGAAGGTGCTGTCGTGGTACGACAACGAGTGGGGTTTCTCGAATCGTATGCTCGACACCGCCGTTGCCTTGATGAACGCACGATAAGCCATCTCCTCGCCCTCCCCCGCGCTCGGGGGAGGGGAAAGTGGTGGTAGGAATCCTCCTCGAACCCGCTATTTGGATTCCCGACGCATGCCAATCCGCAAAATGACGGACCTCGATCTCGGCGGCAAACGCGTGTTGATCCGCGCGGATCTGAACGTGCCGGTCAAGGACGGCAAAGTGACGAGCGATCAGCGCATCCGCGCGTCGCTGCCCTCTATCGAGCGCGCGCTGAAATCCGGCGCGAAGGTCATGGTGATGTCGCATCTCGGCCGGCCCGAGGAAGGCGTGTACAGCGAGGAGAATTCGCTGAAGCCCGTCGCCGCCACGCTCGCGACGCTGCTTGGCCGGAACGTGCCGCTCATCAAGGATTATCTCGAGCGAACGCCTGGCGTCGAAGCGGGTTCGGTGGTGCTCTTCGAAAACGTTCGCTTCAACAAGGGCGAGAAAAAGGACAACGAAGCGCTCGCGAAAAAGTACGCGTCGCTTTGCGACGTTTACGTAATGGACGCGTTCGGTACCGCGCACCGCGCCGAAGCGTCGACCCACGGCGTCGGCGTATACGCGCCGATCGCGTGCGCCGGCATTCTGCTCGCCGACGAGCTCGACGCCCTCGGCAAAGCGCTCGCGAACCCGAAGCGGCCGCTGATCGCGATCGTCGCCGGTTCGAAGGTATCGACGAAGCTGACCGTGCTCGAAAATCTCGTCCAGAAAGTGGATCAGCTCATCGTCGGCGGCGGTATTGCCAATACCTTCATCGCGGCCGCCGGCAACAACGTCGGCCGTTCGTTGTCCGAGCATGATCTCGTCGATACTGCGAAAGGGCTCATTAGCGCCGCGAAAGCGCGCCATGCCGACATTCCCATTCCAACCGATGTTGTCGTGGCGAAGGAGATGAATGAAATGGCTCAGTCGACGGTCAAGAATGTCGCGAGTGTCGGTGCGGACGAGATGATTCTCGACATCGGACCGGATACCGCGCACAGGTTTGCCGGCTTGATCAAGAACGCCGGGACCGTCGTTTGGAACGGCCCGGTCGGCGTGTTCGAGATCGATCAGTTCGGCGAAGGCACGAAGGTGCTCGCGCACGCAATCGCCGACAGCGCCGCGTTTTCGATCGCCGGCGGCGGCGATACGTTGGCGGCGATCGACAAGTACGGCGTCGCCGATCGCATCTCCTACATATCCACCGGCGGCGGCGCGTTCCTCGAATTCCTCGAAGGCAAGCAACTGCCTGCGGTCGCGATGCTCGAAGCGCGCGCGGCCTCCCGATGAGTGCGACCTCGCCTCCGAGCATCGCGCATCCCGCGCGCGAGCCGTACACGTTCCGGCGCACGAAGATCGTCGCGACGCTGGGCCCCGCGACCGATGATCCGAAAGTGATGCATCGCCTCATCGAGGCGGGCGTCGACGTCATCCGTCTTAATTTTTCGCATGGTTTGCCCGCCGTTCATGCACGGCGCGCGCAAATGGCCCGCGACGCCGCGCGCGAGCTCGACCGTCACGTCGGCGTGCTGGTGGATCTGCAAGGGCCGAAGATCCGCATAGGGAAATTCAATCGCGGCAAGATCGATTTGGTAGAGGGCGATACGTTCATCCTCGACGCCGATCTTTCGCTCGACGCGGGTACCGGTGAGCGCGTCAGCGTCACGTATAAGGACTTGCCGCGCGACGTGGACCGCGGCTCCACGCTGCTCCTCGACGACGGGCGCATTGTGCTGTGGGTCGACCGCGTCGAGGGCAACGAAATCATTTGCCGCGTCGTCGTAGGCGGCGAACTGCGCGACAGCAAAGGGATCAACCGCCAGGGCGGCGGGCTGTCCGCGAAGGCGCTGACCGACAAAGATCGCGAGGACATCAAGCACGCGGCCGCGCTCGGCGCGGACTACCTCGCGATTTCGTTCCCGCGCAGCGCCGGCGACGTTCACGAGGCGCGCGAGCTGTTCCGTGCCGCCGGCGGGCACGGTGGCATCGTCGCGAAGATCGAGCGCGCGGAAGCCGTGGCGGCGATCGCGGAGATCACGCAGGCGGCGGACGTGGTGATGATCGCGCGCGGCGATCTCGCGGTGGAGATCGGCGACGCGGACGTGCCGCCGATCCAAAAGCGCATTATCCGCGTCGCGCGGCGCATGAACAAAGTCGTGATCACGGCGACACAGATGATGGAATCGATGATCGAGAACGCGATCCCGACACGCGCCGAGGTATCCGATGTCGCGAACGCGGTGCTCGATGGCACCGACGCGGTCATGCTGTCCGCGGAGACCGCAAGCGGCAAACATCCGGTCGCCGCGGTGGCGGCGATGGACCGCGTCTGCCGCGTCGCGGAGCACGAAGAGGAAATGGTGCATCCGCGCGAGCGCCGCCAGGCGGCGTTCCGGCGCGTCGATGAAGCGATCGGCATGGCGGTGATGTACGTCGCCAATCATCTGCCGGTCAAAGCCATCGCCGCGCTCACCGAATCCGGCAGCACGCCGCTCTGGATGTCGCGTATCAGCTCCGCGGTGCCGATCTACGCGCTCACCCCGTTACCGAGCACGCAAAGCAAAGTCACGATCTACCGCGGCGTGTTTCCGGTCGATTTCAAACAGAAGAGCAACGATCCCGCGACCGTCATGCGCCAGGCGGTCGGCGAGCTCCGCCGCCGCGGCGCCGTCGGCGACGAAGA
>JBJMVQ010000054.1:0-28067 GCA_045810625.1 Sulfurifustis sp. | reverse complement strand
GGGGATCCGAACGGCAGACCCAGCTCGAACTGAAACTCGGCGACTTTTTAGAAACCCCACTTTTTAGAAACCCCTATGGCGCGCCGAGCCGCGCAGCCAAGCAATCGCTGAAAGCGAGACTCTTGTTCGAGCCCGAGCCGTGCGGTTTTCACGGCCGGCGAGTTGGGCTCGCTTTCGCGATTGACGGCGAGCGGCGAGGAGCTCTCGCGCCATCGGGGCGGCCTTTTCTTTCGTCCCTTTCTTTTGGCCGCCCAAAAGAAAGGGACCCGTCGTGCGGGGGCGGAATCCCGCGGAATACAAACTATTATCTCGACGATCGCCCTGCGGGCGCTCAACTCACTTCAACGCCGCCAGCGCCGCCTCGTAATTCGGCTCCTGCGCGATCTCCGGCACGAGCTCGGTGTGTATCACCTTGTCGTTCTCGTCGAGCACGACGACGGCGCGGGCGGTGAGACCGGCGAGCGGGCCGTCCTGGATCAGCACACCGTACTTCTCGGCGAAGTCGCGCCCGCGCATCATCGACAGCGTCTTCACGTTCTTCGTGTTCTCGGCATTGCAGAAGCGGCTGTGCGCGAACGGCAGGTCGGCGGACACCATGATCGCGACCACGTCGTCGCGCTTCGACGCGTGTTCGTTGAACTTGCGCGTGCTCATTGCGCAGGTCGGCGTATCGATGCTCGGGAAGATGTTCAAAATCTTTTTCTTGCCTTTGAAATCCGCGAGCGAGATGTCTTTCAGGGTACCGTCGACCAGTTTGAAATCGGGCGCCCGGCTTCCTACCTTGGGTAGCTCACCATTGGTATTGATGGGATTTCCACGAAGCTTGATCTGTGCCATGGGTTGTTTTTCCTTTCCTTGATGTCATAGGGTGGACCGCTTTTTTCCGGTCGCGACCTGATGCATGCCGTGACCGAGTATGCGCTCGAGCGCCGAGCCGTACCGTTCGATATCGGCCGCGGTGCGCGTCTCCGTCGCGCAAACGAGGAGCGCTTGGCCGAGCTCCGGGTAGTGCGACGTCAAGTCGTAGCCGCCGACGATCCCTTCGGCGGCGAGCCGCTGCAGAGTATCGGTCACGGGCGCGCCGAGGCGCAACACCGCTTCGTGGAACACTGGACGCGCGAAAACGCGTTCGACGCCGTTGATCGCGGCCAGCCGCTCAATGAGCGCATTGGTATTTGCGTGGCAGGCACGCGCGACGCGCTCCAACCCGTCCGGGCCGAGCAGGCTCATGTAAATCGTGGCGGCCGTTACGACCAGCCCTTGATTGGTGCAAATGTTCGACGTCGCCTTCGACCGGCGGATATGCTGCTCGCGCGCTTGCAGGGTGAGGGTAAAGCCGGGCTTGCCGTCCGCGTCCACGGTTCGTCCCACGATGCGCCCGGGCATCTGCCGCACGAGCGGTTCTTTGCAGGCCATGAAGCCGAAATACGGACCCCCCGAGGAAAGCGGCGCGCCGAGCGGCTGGCCCTCACCGGTCGCGATGTCCGCGCCCTTCGCGCCCCACTCGCCCGGCGCCTCGAGCAGCGCAAGCGATGTCGGATTGACCAGCGCGATCGCGAGCGCCTGGTGCGCATGCGCCCAGTCGGTGAGCGCGTCCACGTCTTCGAGCACGCCGAAGAAATTCGGCTGCGGGATGACGAGTGCGGCGAAGTCGTCGCGGTCGAAGCGTTTGAGCGAATCGGGGATCGTGTGCCCACCCTCGGTGCAATACGGCAACTCGACGATCTCGATCTGCTGATTCGTGACGATCGCGCGCACGACCTGCCGGTAAATCGGATGCACCGTGCGCGGCATGAGCACTCGCCGCGCCTTCTTGTGCGCGCGCACGGCCATCAACACCGCTTCTGCGAGCGCCGATGCGCCGTCGTAGAGCGACGCGTTCGACACGTCCATGCCGGTGAGGCTCGCCATCATCGTCTGGTATTCGTAGAGCAGCTGCAGCGTGCCTTGACTCGCTTCGGCCTGGTACGGCGTGTACGCGGAGTAGAATTCGCCGCGCGTCGCGATCTCCCACACGGCCGCCGGAATGTGATGCTCGTACGCACCGGCGCCGATGAAGTTGAGATAGGAACCGTCGGCGGCCGCGCGCTCCTGCATGACGCGGGTGATTTCCATCTCGTTCACGCCGGGCGGCACGCGTGTGAGGGTGCCGCTGCGAAGGCTTTCCGGTATTTCGTCGAAGAGCGCGTCGATGCTGTCGACGCCGATCGCGTCGAGCATCGCGCGGATATCGGCGTCGGTGTGCGGAATGAACGGCATCGTCAGTGTTTCTCGGAGGCGACCTGCGCCTCGTAGGCCGCGGCGTCCAGCAGCGCGTTCAACTCGGCGGGATTCGCCGGTTTGATCCGAAACATCCAGCCGGCGCCGTAAGGATCCTTATTAATAGTCTCGGGGCTGTCGGCCAGCCCGCTGTTCGCGGCGACGACCTCGCCGGTCACCGGCGCGTACACGTCGGAGGCCGCTTTTACCGATTCCACCACCGCACACTCTTTACCGGACGCAACCTTGCGGCCCGCCTCCGGAAGCTCGACGAACACGAGGTCGCCCATCAGGTCCTGCGCGTGGTCGGTGATGCCGATGGTCAACGTGCCATCGGCTTCGCGGCGCACCCATTCGTGCGACTTGGTGTATTTCAGGTCGGCGGGTGTTTTGCTCATGACGCTCTCCTCAGACGAGACTCTTGCCGTGACGCACGAACGGATACTTCACGACGCGCGCCTCGAGTTGTTTGCCGCGCACGTCGACCAGGCAGCGACTGCCGACGGGAACGCCCGCGGGGACGCGCGCCAGCGCGATGGAGCAATTGAGCGTCGGCGAGAAACCGCCGCTCGTGATTTCGCCCGTGCCGAGATTTTCGCAGTACACCTTCTGATGACTGCGCAGCACGCCGCCCTTGCCTTCCAGCACGAGGCCGACGAGTGCGCGCGGCGCGCCGCTCGCACGCTGTTTTTCCAGCACATCGCGGCCGATGAATTTACGATCGGCCGGATCGAATTTGACGGTCCAGGCGAGACCGGACTCGAGCGGCGTGGTGGTCTCGTCCATGTCCTGGCCGTAGAGATTCATTCCCGCTTCCAACCGCAGCGTGTCGCGCGCGCCGAGGCCAATCGGTGCCACATCCACTTCGCGCAGCGCTTCCCAAACATCGCGCGCCGCGGACCCCGGCAGCATGATTTCAAAACCGTCCTCGCCGGTGTAACCGGTGGTGGCGATGAAAAGCTCGCCGACCGTCGTCGAATGAAACGGCTTGAGCGGGTCGGCCGCGATGCGCACCGGGTCGCCGAGCGCGCGATAGATTTTTTCCTTTGCGTTCGGCCCCTGCACCGCAATCATCGCGAGATCGTCGCGCTCGACGATCTGCACACCGCCGAAGAGCTCGGCGGAGTTGCGAATCCAAGTGAGGTCCTTTTCGCGCGTTGCGGCGTTCGCGACCACGCGGAAGAGCGTATCTTCGAGAACATAAACGACGAGATCGTCGATGACGCCGCCCTGCGTGTTCAGCATGCAGGAGTAGAGAGCGCGGCCCGAGGCCTTCAGCGCGGCAACGTCGTTCGCAAGAAGTAGCCGCAGGAAATCGCGCACCTCGTTGCCTTTCAGATCGAAGACATTCATGTGCGAGACGTCGAACATGCCGGCGTCTTTGCGCACCCGATGGTGCTCCTCGATCTGGGAGCCGTAGGTGAGCGGCATGTCCCAGCCTCCGAAGTCGACCATCTTGGCGTTGTGAGCCAGGTGCGTTTCGTAAAGGGGTGTGCGGCGCGCCATGGTCAATACGTTATGCCGTTACCGTTGAAGCGAAAAGAATTAACCACGCAAAAAATAAGCGATGGCGTGGCCATCGCCCCTCTGTCCGGTAACCTGAGAGTCTGAGCCCCTTCGGTGGGCGATTCTTGCGAATCGCCGCTCTCCAGAGTCGCGTTACCCGATGGTCCTTTTGCCTGAGCGATTCCGGGCGGGTTGCGCCTTCGGCGTCACGCTTAGTGCGTGATCTCTCCCAGCGGGCTTTAGCGAGTCGCGCACTATATCTCAGCGCCGGAACGACGCCAAGCCACAGTCATTGTACGGTTGTACGCGCTCTCTGGCCCGTGTGGTACAGGTGTTTGACGGCCGCCACGGCTCGGGTCTTTTCGCCCTTCGAGCTTTCCGCATTTCGACAGGCGAGCGGTCCGACAACGACCACGTTTGGAATTTACCAGACGAACAACTGCAAGTCGTACGCGAGAAGAATGGGTGCGCCTCCCGCCGTTCCGACACCGCACGCCATCCATCGCTGACTCGCACGGGCACCCGTTGCCGCGAGCGCTCGCCATAGCAACCATGCGCTCGCACCCAAACCGAGCGTAAGGAGCGCGACTCGCACAGCCGGTGCCCCGGAGAGCGCAAAACCTTCCGCGCGCAACATCGTTACGGTGAGCATGCTCAGGCCCACGAACACGACCGCGCCCGCCAAAGGAATGAATGCGTACGCCAAACGCCAATGAACGCCCGCGCGCGCGACGATGCCGGCGGCAAGCCGCAGGCAGAACAGCAACCAGGTTCCGACGATGAGCGCGACGGCGGCGATATAGAGCACGATCAGGATTCCCTCGAGCCATGTGAACACGTCGTTCGCCTCGCGATAATGTGTCAGCAGCCACCACGGCGCGTTGTCCGCGAGCAGCGCAAGGTGATCGTGCTCGATCAGCCACGTCGCGACCGATTGCTTGATCGCCACGAACCACGGGCTCGCGCTTTACTGAAACGCGCCGAGCGCAACACCGAGCACGCCGTAGAGCAGAAGCGCGACTTCCCACCGCGAGACGTCGTGCGGCGCGAGTGACAGCACTTCCTGCGCGGGCGAGCGCGCTTTCAACTGCACCGCAGCGCGATGACCGCTGCAACGGCCGCACGCGTGGCAGGCCGCCATGGACGAGAGATGGCGCACATCGACGAGCGGGGCGCAATCGACCGCGGGCGTGCGCGCCGGCGCCGCGCGCCACGCGAGCGGATCGGTGTGAAAGTGGACGGGACTCAGCCGCGCGAGCAAATGAAACACGCCATTGGCCGGGCAGAGGTAGCGGCACCAGACGCGCTTGCCGCGTCCACAGACGAAGCCGGCGACCGCGGCGGCGAGCGTCGAACCGCCGAGAACCAGCAGCGTCGCTTTGGGATATTCGTAGACGCTCACGAGCTGGCCGTAAACCGTCGTCGTTACGAAAGCGACGAAGGGCCAACCACCCCAGCGCAACCATTTGGGAATCCGGCGGCCGAGGCCGTGCCGGCTCACGTATTCGGTGATCGCGCCTTCCGGACAAAAGACGCCGCACCAGACGCGGCCCATCAGCATCATGCTGAGCATGACGAACGGCCACCAGATGCCCCAGAACACGAACTGCGCGGCGAGCGTGAGATTGTCGTACAGATGCGCGTCCTGCGGCGGCAGCGGCAGGAAAGCGGGTACCGTCACGAGCCCGAGGTAAATCGCAACGACTGTCCATTGAACGCATAGAATCACGCGGCGATGCCGTTGCATCGCTTCGCCGAATGCACGCAGCCATCGAGCTGAAGGTGATTCCACGCGTGCGGCGATCATCGCGGTCTACTCGACGACAATTCGTCCTTTGGCCGTCTCCGGATGAAATTCGCCGAAAAACGGATAGACGCCCGGCTTGAGCGGTGCGAATACCAGAAACGATGTCGCGCCCGCCGGCAGCACTTTCTCGCGCTTCAACTCCACGTTCTCGAACTCTTCCGGGCCCTGGCCTTCGTTCCGAATGACGATTTTGAATTTCCGACCGGCTGGAACGCGAAGTGTTTCGGGAAAGAAGTGCCCGTCTTTCGCGACGAGCGTGACCGCGTAGAGATCCTCCGCGCGCACGACGCGCGGCGCGACAAGCAGGCCGAGCGCCAGCGCGATCAGTCCAAGTGCAATGCGCGATCGCACGCGCATCGGCATCGTTGCTAGAACGTCACCTGCGCGCGCAGCCCGATCAGCTTGGCGTCCGCTGCCGTCGAGCTTCCGCCCGGATTGCGGATCCACTGCGCGTCGGGCGAGAGCTCGAATTGCTTGTGCACGCGATAGCGGTAGTAAAGCTCGATCACCTCTTCCGCCGTGTCGGGCGCATAGCCGAAATCCGGCGCGCTGTCGGCGTCGGCATCGAGCGTTGGCGCGTCGACGCGAAATGCGTCGCTGCTTCGCAGACGGCCGAACGCGACGCCGACGCTGTCCGCGGCGCGATTCCAAAGATCGCCGCCCCATTCTGCGCCGAGCGAGGTTACGCGATCGAATTGCACGCGTCCGCGGGTCTCCTTTCCGTAGCGCGCGAAAAGCATCACGGTATCGCCCACGCGCTGGTCGGCGCTGAGACCCCAACCCGCATGGCGCTCGGTCGCCGTATCGAACGGATTGTTGAAAGGCGTTGCCTGCCCGTTGCGCCACAGATACACGCGGTAGTTGCCGTCCAGTCCCCGGAAAAATTTCCGGTGCGTGTCCGCCTGCAGAATCGCGAAAGGCGAGCGCAAGCTATTCTCGAAGTGCGCGCCCTTACCGGCGCCGAAGATGCCGAGCGAAAGGCCGTAAGTGAGCGGCTTCTGCTTCTCGCTCACATAAGCCATCCGTAAACCCGGCTGAAAGCCGTGCGCATCGGCGCCGGTGTCGCGCCCTGCATCGAGCAACGCGTTGTGGACGAAAACGTTATTGATGAATTGCCGGGTCTCGTCGTTCGCCGCCGCGTTCTGATCGAAGAACACGAACGGATCGATCTTGCCGAAGTTGATCGTCAGCTTCTCGCGCGATTGAGGCTTGTACCCGCCCGCCGGCAGCGGCACATCGAGCTGATACCACGCCTGCGCCAGGAGCGCATCGCTGTCCTCGGCTGACGACACGCCGCTCAATTGAAACGTGGTCGCGTTCGGCGAGCTGAAGGTGGGACGCAGACCGGTCACGCCCAAGCCTTGGCCGAGGCGAATCTGACCGAAGATCTTCCCCTCGGCATTACCGATTTCGCCGCCTGGAAGGCTGACCGCGACGTCGACACGGTAATTGAGCTCGCTCTCTCCCGTATTGTCGGTCGTTGCTGCGCGGTTAACCGCCTGCGCCGTGGTGGTGAAGCTGACGCCGACGTTGATGCCCTCGAGGCTCTCGATCGTGCGCGCCTGCTTTTGCATGCCGAGCGCTTGAAACTCAACGGCCTTGAGCCGCGTGACCAGCTCGGGTTCGGTCTCGCTCACGCGTTCGCTTTTCAGCGCGCGCTCGAGCTCAGCGTTCCGGCTTTCGAGCTTCTCGACCCGGCGCCTGAGCTCCTGCAGTTCCTTTTGCGTCTCCGTTGGTTCGGCCGCCGCGGCGGCGCAGCCCAGCGCGAACGCTCCGAAAAACACGCCCGCATTGCTGAACCAGCACCATCCACCACTAATACGCCCCCTTCTTCCCGATGCCTGCATAGGTGAATTCGTATTCGACTTCGAAAGGTTTGAACCACGGCCGCACACCGGTGAGTCGATCGGTATGCCGGCCGAAATGCTTGCCGCCTTCGTATTGTATGGGCGGCGCGATCGAGTACTTGACCCGATACTTGCCAGGTCCGATGAGCTTCACGTTGTCGCCGTAGTGCGGTCCGTCGTTCGCCACCATCGGCATCATTTCCCCCGCGATCGTTTCGCCGCCGCCGGCCTTCGTGATCTCGTATTTCACTTGGAGGTACGGCATCCAGGCGCCTTCCGGAAAACCGTTGGCGTTGTTCGCGAGGGCATGAATATCCGCCTCGATGTGAATATCGGACTCGGACGCCTTTCGCATCATCCCGTCCGGTTCCATCTGCACCGGCTGCAAGTACACGGCCGCGATCTCGATACCGGCACGCTGTTGCGGCCGGCCGATCGGATACTCGACCGCCGGCACCGCGGCGGGCCACAGCAACGCGGCGACGAGATACCAAAGATCGCGCTGGCGGAAAATGCCGGTACGTTCACTCACGCTTTAGAACTCCCACTCGATGCGTGCCCGCACGAGCCGCTGCTCGGTAGCGTCTGTCAGACCGAACGCGACGCCCAGCGTTGCGAAGAGGCCGCGACCCAGGCGGAAATCGACGGCAGGCGATATCAGATGCTTCTGCTCGTCGCGCGGCTCGAAATCCCTAATCGGACCGAAGTCGCCGAACATGTCGAGACGCGGCTGCCAGTATTCACTCGGCCGGTAGATGAGCGACATCGCGTATTGCAGCTCCCAGCCCTCCTCGCGATCCGGTCCCTTCAGTGCCTTTTCGAAGATCGGGTTGAGATCGAACGTCCAGCGGCCAAAATCTTTTTCCAAAATTAAACGCAACTCCGCTTCGACCTCTTTTTCCTCGCCGGCTTCCTGATGCGGGTATTCGAGCTCGGCATAGGCGCCGAGATCGACCGGCAGCTCGCCCTTCTCGAAGAAACGCGTGCGAACGCGGTAGCGGCTCGCCGCGTACTCGAAGTTGTCGCCGCGGGCACGCGCGTAGTCGCGGTAATACGCCACCTCGGTTTTGTCGGTCACGCCATACGCGAACTCGAACGTCGTGCGCGTGAGGCCTTTATTGTTGTCCGGTTCCGGCGCGTCTTTCGTTCCGCGCGATGTGTGAGTTGTGAAGTTCTCCAACTCAACCTCGCCCTTGCTCGCCGTCTGATACGGATAGACTTCGAGCTCGAAGTAGTTGATCGCCGAAGCTTCGAAGCTTGCAAATAGCGCGAGCGCGCCGATCCCTGCAGTGACTAACTTAGTTCGAGACATGCCATTCCCCTTTTTTCATATCGATACCCAAAAAAATTGCCGCGCGCGGCGCAGGCAGCAGCAGCGTCGCGCGCGGACACCCAACAGCGGACGGAAACCGCTGGAACGATTGCCCAGGAGACAACGTTCGATTGGCTGGCTGCCCCGACGCGGGGTGGCTGGCTAGGACATCTTCGTTAATTCGTTGTTGCTGCGATATTGTTCGAAGAGCAGCCTATTCAATTCGCTCAAGCCGTAAGAATCAGCTTGCCGGTACTCGTCCGCCGCAGCACGTACTCGCGTCCTGCGTGCTCAATGATGAGCTGACCGTGGTTGCCCAACAGCGCTTGGCTCGGCACCCGCGGAATCGGGCGCGCCGGTGCACGTCCCGAAGTGTTGGAAATCTTGGCGGCACCCCGCTTATCGTCCTTCTCGCCGATCATGCGCGCTCCACGGATGCTCATTGGTTTAGTCGTCGCGTATTAATTCGTTGCTCCCACAGCATTGGTCTTCTGCGGACGAGCCGGGAACGAGCCGTAGAGTCGAGACAAAATCAAAATCGTCGCAAGCGTCACCGCGTAAAAAAGCACTTGCATGCCGGCGGGACGATCGATGTAGCCGACGAGTACCTGCAACACGTGTCCGAGCAAATCCTTCTGCGACAACCAGGCGGACGTGTCCCAAAGCGGCTCGCGCAACGACGGCAGCACGTCCGCCTGTACCAGAAAACCGGCGCCCTGCGCCGCCATGCCCGCGGCGAGCAGCGCGATGAGCCAGCCCGTCACGGCGAAAAGGTGGCGCGCGGCGAGGCGGAGCAGGCCCAAGTAAAGGAGCAATCCCATTCCCGCGCCGAGCGCGAGACCGACGAATGCACCCGTCCACATCGCGGACGGCTGATCCTGTTGAGCGATCGCGATACCGTAGAGGAAGAGAACAACTTCCGAGCCTTCGCGCAGCACGGCCAGTCCGACGACCGTCGCCAGCAGATATTGGGGACGCACGCCTGCCATTACGTCACGGCCGACCGCTTTGATTTGCACGGCCAACTCGGCGCCGTGCCGGGACATCCATACGTTGTGCCAGCCGAGCATGCCGACGGCGGCGAAGAGCACGGCGGCGTTGAAGATTTCCTGGCCCATGCCTTGCGCCGCGGCAGCGATACTGCCCGCGAACGCGGCGACGATCCCGGCACCTGCAATCCCGCCGGCGACACCTGACCCGATCCATACGCCTCGACCGCGCAACCCGCGTGCCGCCGCCATGACGAGCCCGACTACCATCGCCGCTTCCAGTACTTCACGCCAAACAATTACCGCCGTCGCAAACATAAGTACCTGTCCTTCGCGTTACTTCGCGACAATCTGTCCTTTTGCCGTCTGGGGATGAAACTCCCCGAAGAATCCGTAAGTGCCGGCCTTCAGCGGTCCGAGGAAGATCTCTGCCTTCTGGCCCGCCGGGATGACTTTCTCCCGATTGAGCTCGTGGCTCTCGAACTCTTCCGGTCCCGGCCCTTCGTTGTTGACGATGAGTTTGAATTTCTTACCCGCCGGAACTTCCAGTGTGTCCGGCGCAAACCGGCCGTCCTTCGCGGTCAGCTGAAACGTCGGCACGTCCGCCGCGGCTACGAAACCCGAAAGACTGAGCGCCAGCACGACGGCGGCGATAGGACGGAGCGCGACTGTTTTTGGACTCATTGGTCTCTCCCGTATCAATCCTTGAAGGGGCATTATCCATATCCGCGCGTGGAATGCAAATCATTCTCATTTAGATTTAAAACGGCTCGAAAACAAGCGATACGCGGGTAAAGACCCTCGTAACGGCGAGGCGGTAAACGGAGTGTTTTAGGCCAAGTCGAACTCGGCGACGACGGGAGCGTGGTCGGACGGCCGCTCTAACCGGCGCGGGGCGGTGTCGATGGTGCACGAGCGACACTGTTCGGCCAGAGCGGAGCTGCACAGGATATGGTCGATGCGCAGACCTTGGTTCCGCCGGAAAGCGCCCTGGCGGTAATCCCACCACGTGTAGCTCCCGGGCGGCTGCTCGAATCGACGGAAGACATCAACAAGGCCCGTATCGACGACGCTTTTCAGCGCCGCACGTTCAGGCTCGCTGAATAGCACCTGGTTTTGCCACAGGCGGGGGTCGTATACGTCGCGATTTTCCGGTGCGACGTTGAAGTCTCCGACGATAACGAGCAAGGAATGACGCGATAGCTCGGCAGCGAGGTACAGGCGTAGCGCGCCGAGCCACCGCAGCTTGAATTCGTATTTGGGCGAGCCGACCCGCTCGCCATTGGGGACGTAGACGTTGACGACGCGCACGCCGCCGATCGTTACGGTCGTCACGCGCTTCTGCTCGCCGTCGAGCCCGGGCGGCGCGGGGGCGACTTCGGTTACCGGCACCCGCGTCAGCGTCGCGACGCCGTTGTACGCCTTCTGGCCGACGTGCGTAACGTGGTAGCCCGCGGCCCGAATCGGTTCGTAAGGAAACTCCGCGTCCTCGACTTTTGTTTCCTGCAAACATAGAACGTCCGGCTGGTGCGCGGCGAGCCAGTCGAGAACGTGAGACAGACGTGCGCGAATCGAGTTAACGTTCCAGGTGGCGAGGCGCATGCAAACAGTAGGTGATTGAACGAGGGGACGTTGCGTATGTGTATCCACGCGGACACTACCATGGACCGAACGCTACGCTCAAACTCGAGACACCCCGATCGGGTTAGAGGCGTGCTGCTCGAACGGGAATGATTCGGCGCGCTTCCCTTGCGCCTGGAAAAATTCTTGCGGCATCGCGCGCGCAACCCCTACCTACAAAATAAATCCCAACGAGTCGCTGACGACATCGCGACTGCCCGGAAGCCGCCGTTCAGGACACGATCCTCCGGTGGCAACGCCGGACAATGTGACGGGGCGACACGGCGGCTGCACCGACCTTTTGATGTTGGTAAGCGTAACGAGAGGTTGCAGGTGGCGCGCTTGGCGCGCGCCTTATTTCCTGAAATTTACTAACGTCAGGCGCGCGCCGTGTCTTAGTATGTTTGGGGTCTCGAAACGGTGAAGTGCCCGTGGCAGCGACTGCGCGTCGCCGCGATCTTCTGGGGAACGGCTAACCGGCGAATCATGACGTGGGCGCTTCGTCCGACTTCGACTTTTCGTCCGACCGCGACTTTTCCTCGGACGACGATTTGGGGTAACCCGCTTGGTCGAGCTCACCTTCGAGCAGGGACTCCATGTAACCCTTCATCACTTTGGTGCCGACGGTGATGGTGGGAACCGCCAGCCCGCCTGCCTGCTTGATCAGCTCATCCTGCAGCTTGCGGTCGCCTTCCACGTTTTTCTCGCTGAAAGGTACGCCGCGGCTCTTCAGATATACGCGCGCCGACTCACAGGAGCTGCACTTCGACGCGGTGTAGAGAACGACCGGGAATTTCTCGGCCGCTTCCGTCGCCGCCGCGGTGTCGACTCCGTGGGAGCCGAGGCGCTTTTCCTCGACCCGGTAGCCATCGTTGCTCGGCATCTGGTCGTGATACGACACGTTGCCGTTCTTGTCGACCCACTTGTAAAGCTTACCGGCGTGCGCAGACGAAACACTCAGCAGCAGCGCCGCGGACAACAGCCACGTCAGTCTCGGACTCATCGTTAGATCCTCAGGTACAGGCCGCCCATGCGCCGACGGATCGATTCGCGGACCCACACGATACCGCCGACAAAACCTAGCAGAAGCATAGCAAAGGCGATCCCTAACCACGTCCAGCTGAACCCGATGCTGTCCGTCGGCGCCGCAACGCCGTCCGGCGCTGCAGCCGCGTTAACTGCCGGTACTTCCTTCTTTTTTAGCTCGGCCTGCGCCTGCTCGAGCTGAGATCGCAGCGACGCGATCTCCGCGCGCGACGCTTCGTCGCCGACAGGCGGCGCGGATCCGGCGCGGCTCTTGTCGAGATCCGTCTGCGCCTGCATCAGCTGCGCGCGGGTGCGATCGAGCTCCGCGCGTGTGGCCTTGAGTTGCACGCTGGCCGGCGGTTGCGCCATCAGTAAGCTCGCCTTGACCCAGCCTTCCGTTCCTTGCGGATCGCGCACGAGCACGACCTCGCCGTTGCGCTCGATCACTTCGAGCGCCGTTCCCGTCGTCACGGTTTTGATGACCGGCGCCCCGACGCTCGGATCGGCGCGCAGCGCAGCGGTGAGCTGATCCGTTACATAAGCGGTTTCGGCGAACGCGAGCGGAGCGATAAGTACACAGACGAGGATCCAACCGCCGGCGGCGCGCCTCATGCGGCGATCAAGCCGGAATGCCGCAGTAGCGGCTCGACCGACGGCTCGCGCCCGCGGAACCGCACGAAAAGTTCCATCGGTTCGTAGACGCCGCCCTGCTCCAAGATATGATGCATGAATTCGCGACCGGTACGCGGATCGAACACGCCGTTCTCCTCGAATTTGCTGAAGGCATCGGCGGAAAGCACTTCCGCCCATTTATAACTGTAGTAGCCCGCCGCGTAACCGCCGGCGAAGATGTGGCTGAAGCTGTTCTGGAAGCGGTTGAACGTCGGTGGTATGACAACCGCCACTTCGGCGCGCACCTCATCGAGCAACCGCTGCACCGAGCGGTTGCCGTCGGGATCGAACTCACTGTGCAACTTCATATCGAACAGCGCGAATTCGAGCTGGCGCACGAACTGCATGCCCGACTGAAAATTTCTCGCCGCCTTCATCTTTTGGTAGAGCGGCTCCGGCAACGGCTCACCCGTCTGGTAGTGACCGCTGACGACGTCGAGTGCCGGCCGCTCCCAGCACCAGTTCTCCATGAACTGGCTCGGCAGCTCGACCGCGTCCCAGGCAACGCCGTTGATGCCGGCAACGCCCGCGTAATCAACCTTCGTGAGCAAGTGATGCAGGCCGTGCCCGAATTCGTGGAAGAGCGTATTCACCTCGTCGTGCGTAAAGAGCGCAAGCCGATCGCCGATCGGCGGCGAAAAATTGCACACGAGGTACGCGACCGGAACCTGCAGCTCGCTCTTGCCGCGGCGCCGGCTCAAGCACTCGTCCATCCACGCGCCGCCGCGCTTGTTCGGACGCGCATAGAGATCGACATAGAAGCGCCCGCGTACTTCGCCGCTTTCGTCGATGATTTCGTAGAAGCGCACATCGGGGTGCCACGTCTGGGCGTTCTTCACTTCGCGGATAGCGATACCGTAAAGGCGCTGCACGACGTCGAACATGCCGGCGACGACACGATTCTCGGGAAAGTACGGCCGCAGCTCTTCTTCGGAAAACGCATAGTGATGCGCGCGCAGCTTCTCGGAATAATAAGCAACGTCCCACGCTTCAAGCGTGGCGATACCATGCTCACTTCGCGCATACGCTTTCAGCTCTTCGAGATCGCGCTGCGCCGCGGGCTTGGCTTTGGCGGCGAGATCCGACAGGAACTGCAGCACCTGCGGGACGCTTTTCGCCATCCGCGTTTGCAGCGCGTACTCGGCGTAGTTTTTGAAACCGAGAAGCGCGGCCGCTTCGCGGCGCAGCCGGAGGATGCGCTGAATGAGCTCGCTATTGTCCCAGCGTCCCGCGTTCGGCCCGTGCTCGCTCGCGCGCGTCGAGTACGCCTCGTACATGCGCCGGCGCAGCTCGCGATTGTCGGCGTAGGTCATGAACGCGATGTAAAACGGCCCCTCCAGCCCGAACTTGTATCCCGCCTTACCTTCACGCTCGGCCGCTTGCTTTGCCATCGCCAGCGCCGATTCGGGCAGCCCGGCGATATCTTTCGGGTCCGTGAGCACGAGCTCCCAGCCCTGCGTCGCGTCGAGCACATTTTCGGAGAATTTGCTCGTGAGGCTCGACAGCTCCGTTTGAATCGTACGGAACCGTTCCTTTGCCTTGGGCGGCAGCTCCGCGCCGGCGAGACGAAAATCGCGCAGCGCGTTCTTCACGATGCGCTGCTGCGCGGGCGTCAGCGCCGCGAAATCGGGCCGCGCGGCGATCGCCTTGTACGCGCCATACAACCGCTCGTCCTGCGCCAGCTCGGTCGAGTAGTCGGCGACGCGCGGCACACCTTCGTTGTAGGCGGCGCGCAGCAGCTCGCTGTTCACGACGGCGTTCAGGTGCGACACCGGCGACCACACCCGGTGCAGACGTTCCTGCAAATCCTCGAGCGGACCGGCGAGGTTGTCCCAGGTATAGGACGAATTATTAGCGAGTAATCGTTCCCGCGCGCTTCGGTTTTCCGTCAGAATGTGGTCGAGGGCCGGGCGCACGTGCTCGGGGCGAATCGCGCCGAAGCGCGGTAAACCGGAAAATGCCAGCAGTGGATTAAGGGCGTTCGGAGTGTCCATTGACGAAGCGCATGAAAATGTTGGCGAAGTAGAATGTAGCACGACACGCGAACCATGGAGACTACGGGACATCCTTACGACGCGCTCACGCCCGACATCATTCTAGAGTCGGTCGAACGGCTCGGCGCGCGCTGCACCGGGGCACTGCTCGCGTTGAGCAGCTACGAAAATCGCGTGTACCGCGTGGACACCGAGGACGCCGGAGCGTGCGTGGCGAAGTTCTATCGGCCGGGGCGCTGGACCGACGCCGCCATTCTCGAAGAGCATGCGTTCGCGCGACATGCTGCCGAGTTGGAAATTCCCGTCGTCGCGCCACTCGTGCACGACGGCCGCACGCTGCACGAGCACGGCGGATTCCGCTTCGCGGTTTTTCCGTGGCAGCCCGGACGCACGCCGGAGATCACGAGCAGCGAGGATTTTCACGTGCTCGGCCGTTATCTCGGCCGGCTCCATCTGCTCGGCGCCGCCGAGCGCTTCCAACATCGGCCGCGCCTCACCGTTGCCGAGTTCGGCGAAGCATCGATCGCACGCCTGCGCGCCGCGTCGTTTCTGCCGGAAGATGTCGTCGCACCCTTCTGCGCCGAAGCCGAAAGCCTGTTGCCGTGGCTGCACGCCGCCTTCGACGCCGCCGGCGCCGTGCGCACGCTGCGGCTGCACGGTGACTTTCATCTCGGGAATATTCTTTGGTCGCAGACCGGTCCATTTCTCGTCGATTTCGACGATTGTGTGAGCGGCCCTGCGGTTCAAGACCTGTGGATGCTGCTTTCCGGCGATCAGCCGGAGATCGAGGAGCAACTGTCGCATCTGCTCGCCGGTTACCGCGAGTTCACGTCGTTCGATCCGGCGGAGCTGCGCCTGATCGAGGCGCTGCGCACGCTGCGGTTACTGCGTTACAACGCGTGGATCGCGGCGCGCTGGGACGACCCGGCATTTCCGCGGAGCTTCCCATGGTTCAGCTCGCGCCATTATTGGCAGGAGCAGGTGGTAACGCTGCGCAATCAGCAGCTGTTGCTGATGGAACCACCGGTTTATCGAATCGAGGTCTAATCCGGCAGAGTCTTTGTGCCGGCGGCGGCGAACGGGAAGGTGTGAAACACTTGCATCAACCGCAAAGGACGCGGAGGACGCAAAGGAAAACGGTACTTAAAAATCAGAAAAAACTTCGCACCTCTGAAAACAATTGGCAAAACAGAATGGCAACTGATCGGACTTCCCTTAAACTCGTTTTTGCACAATTCCTGGTATCTGCCTCTCCCCGGTCAAATAGCGATCTCCTCAAATGACATCGAGCTACGACTACGACTTCATCGTCATCGGCGGCGGCAGCGGCGGACTGGCCGCGGCGAAACGCGCGGCCGGCTACGGCGCGAAGACCGCGCTCATCGAACGCGACCGCCTGGGCGGCACCTGCGTGAACCGCGGCTGCGTACCGAAGAAAATCATGTTCAACACCGCGTCCATCGCCGAGGTGCTGCACGATGCGCGCGGGTACGGGTTCGATGCGAGCAAAAACGGGTTCGACTGGGCGGCCGTGAAACGCGGGCGCGACGCGTACATCGCGCGGCTCAACGAGATTTACCGTCGCGGGCTCGTCGCCGAAGGCGTGAGCGAGATCACCGGCGACGCGCGCTTCGCTGATGCGCACACCGTCGAGGTGAACGGCCAGCGCCTGCGCGCCCCGCACGTGCTGATCGCGACCGGCGGACGTCGCATTGCACCTGCGATTCCGGGCGCGGAGCTGGGCATCACGAGCGACGGTTTCTTCGAGCTCGAACGCCAGCCGCGTTCGGCGATCGTCGTCGGCGGCGGCTACGTCGCGGTCGAGCTGGCGGGCGTGCTGCATCGCCTCGGTACGAAAGTCACGCTCCTCCTGCGCGGCGAACGCCTGCTCGCGCGCTTCGACGCATCGGTGCGCGATGCGCTGATGGAGGAGATGCAGAAGGACGGCATCGACATCATGAGCTCAAGCCGCATTCGCGGCATCGAGCGCGACGGCCACGGCCTTACCGTCACTCTCGATGGGGACGAGCGCTTTACCGGGTGCGACACTCTCATCTGGGCAATCGGCCGGCAACCGAACACCGACAACATCGGCATCGAGCGCACCGGCGTCGCCCTCGACAAAGCAGGCTTCGTCATCACCGACGAATATCAGAACACCAACATCGCGGGCGTTTATGCGCTCGGCGACGTCACCGCACGCCTCGCGCTGACGCCGGTCGCGATCGCGGCCGGCCGGCGTTTGGCGGATCGCGTGTTCGGCAGCCAACCCGAGGCGCGGCTCGACTACGAGAATGTCCCAACGGTGATCTTCAGCCATCCGCCGATCGGCACCGTCGGCCTCACGGAACAGGAAGCGCGCGCGCTCTACGGCACCGGGGAAGTAAAGGTATACCAGACCCGCTTTACGTCGCTGTACCATTCACTTGCCGTGCACAAGCAGCCGACACTGATGAAGCTCGTCACCGTCGGCCAGCGCGAGAAGATCGTCGGTTGCCACCTGTTTGGCCGCAATGTGGATGAGATCATTCAGGGCTTTGCGGTCGCGGTGAAAATGGGCGCGACGAAGGCCGACTTCGACAACACGGTCGCGATCCACCCGACGAGCGCCGAGGAGTTGGTGACCCTGCGTTAGCTTTTACTCGAGAGACGAAACCATGCCGATCCGAACGTTCCAGAACAAAACGCCACGCATCGATCCTTCCGCTTACATCGACGAGATGGCGGTCGTCATCGGCGATGTCGTGATCGGCGCCGACACGTCGGTCTGGCCGATGGTCTCGATACGCGGCGATTCGAACTACATACGCATCGGCGCGCGCACGAGCATCCAGGACGGCACCGTGATCCACGTGACGAGCCCGTTCCCGGAAGCACCGGCCGGCGTGCCTGCGATCATCGGCGACGACATCACCGTCGGCCACCGCTGCATGCTGCATGCGTGCACGATCGAGAACGGCTGTTTGATCGGCATGGGCTCGACGGTGCTCGACGGCGCCATCTTGCGCGCCGGCCTGCTGCTCGGCGCCGGCAGCCTGGTGACCGAAGGGAAGGAACTCGAAGGCGGCTGGCTCTGGATGGGACGGCCGGCGAAGAAGATTCGGCCGCTCACACCGGCGGAGAAAACCATGATGGTGCACTCCGCCGAGCACTACGTGGAGCTCAAGAACGGCTATCGTCGATAGCCGTTCGCTCGAAGTCTCACTTCAGTCGAACACCTCGGCGTCCATAAAACGGACGCCTTTCTGATCCTTCGCCGATAACAACGGCGTTCCTTCGAGCGGCCACTCAACCCGGAGATCCGGATCGTTCCAGATGATGCAGCGCTCGTGCGCGGGCGCGTAGTAATCCGTCGTCTTGTACAGAAACTCAGCCGATTCGCTCAGGACGATAAAGCCGTGTGCGAATCCTTCCGGAATCCAGAGCTGGCGTTTGTTTTCGGCGGAGAGCGTTACCCCCACCCATTTGCCGAACGTCGCCGAGCGACGGCGGATATCGACGGCGACGTCAAAAACCTCGCCCGCGATAACCCGCACGAGCTTCGCTTGCGTCTGCTGAATCTGATAGTGCAATCCTCTTAGGACGAGCTTTCCCGACTTGGAATGATTGTCCTGCACGAAGTCGACGCGCCGCCCCACCGCGGCTTCGAACTGCGCGCGATTGAAACTTTCATAAAAAAATCCGCGCTCATCGCCGAACACTTCCGGCTCAAGAATCAGTACGTCAGGGATAGCGGTCGGCACCGCCCTCATTGCACGGGCTCCTTTAGCAAACCGAGCAAATACGATCCGTAAGAATTCTTCGTGAGCGCGGCCGCGAGGGTTTCGAGTTGCTCAGCAGTGATCCATCCCATCCGATACGCGATCTCTTCAGGGCACGCGACTTTGAGGCCCTGGCGATGCTCGATCGTCGCGATGAAGTGGCTAGCTTCGAGCAGTGAATCGTGCGTGCCGGTGTCGAGCCACGCGTAGCCACGCCCCATCACTTGCACGTCGAGCTTCGCTTCGCGCAGGTAGCGCAGGTTCACGTCGGTGATTTCAAGCTCGCCGCGCGCGGAGGGTTTGAGCGACTTCGCGATGTCCACGACCTGCGCGTCGTAGAAGTAAAGGCCTGTGACGGCGTACGACGACTTCGGCTGCGCGGGCTTCTCTTCGAGGCTGATCGCACGGCCGGACGCGTCGAACTCCACGACTCCGTAGCGCTGCGGGTCGCGCACGTGATACGCAAAAACCGTCGCACCGTTTTGCTTTGCTTGCGCGGACTGCAGTAGCTGAACGAAATCGTGGCCGTAAAAAATGTTATCGCCAAGCACGAGCGCGCTGTGGCTCGCGCCGAGAAAATCCGCGCCGATCAAGAACGCCTGCGCCAACCCGTCGGGACTCGGCTGCACGGCGTACGAAATCTCCAATCCCCAGCGTCGGCCGTTGCCGAGCAACTGCTCGAACCGCGGCGTATCCTGCGGCGTCGAGATAACCAGAATCTCGCGTATCCCGGCGAGCATCAGCGTAGTGAGCGGGTAATAAATCATCGGCTTGTCGTAGATCGGGAGCAGCTGCTTGCTGATCGAGAGCGTCGCCGGGTAAAGCCGGCTGCCGGACCCTCCGGCGAGGATGATTCCCCTGCGTGTCGTCATGGCCGGCCCTGCGTCATAAGTTGCAGCACGTGGAGCACACCCGACTGCCACGTCGGCATGGTCAGGCCGAAGTAGTTTCGAAGCTTCGTGGTCTCGAGCCGTGAGTTGGCCGGCCGGCGCGCGGCCGTCGGATACTCCGCCGTCGAAATAGGAACGACCGCGCTGGCCGACAAGGCGAGCTGCGCGCCGAGCTCGCGCGCGTTCGCCACCACGAACTGCGCGTAACCGTGCCACGACGTCTCGCCGCTCGGCGCGAGATGATAGACACCGCCGGCGAAGCGCTCTGGCGCCGCGTACCAGCGCCGGATCGCATGCGCTGTGACGTCGGCGATCAGACTCGCCGGCGTTGGCGCGCCGATCTGATCGGCGACAACGGTCAGCCGATCACGCTCGCGCGCGAGACGCAGGATGGTTTTGAGAAAATTGTTTCCGTGGCCTCCAAACACCCAACTCGTGCGAAAAATCAGATGCGCGCAGCCGGCGCCGCGGATCGCGTCTTCCCCCGCGAGCTTGGTTTCGCCGTAGACGTTCAACGGACCGGTCGCATCGTTCTCGACATAGGGCGACGCCTTGCTTCCGTCGTACACGTAGTCAGTCGAGTAATGAACAAGCAGCGCGCCTCGGCGCGCGGCGTACTCGGCCAAGATGCGCGGGCTCTCGGCATTGACGCGCAGGGCGAGGCCGCGTTCGCTTTCCGCTTTATCGACGGCGGTGTACGCCGCCGCGTGGACGATGACATCGGGCCGCGTCGTTTCGAGTGCGTTTCGGACACTTGCGCTGTCGGTCAGATCGCACGTGCGCCTGCAGTGCGCGTGCACTTCGCCAAGCGGCGCCAGGCTTCGCTGCAGCTCAAAGCCGACCTGCCCGTTCTTGCCGAGAAGCAGCAATTTCATGCGGCAGCGCCGTAGTGTTTGCTGATCCACTCGCGGTATTCACCGCTCGTGACGTTTCGAATCCAGTCCTGATTCTCCAGGTACCACATCACGGTCTTGCGGATGCCCGACTCGAACGTCTCCTGCGGCTTCCACCCGAGCTCGCGCTCGATCTTGCGTGCGTCGATCGCGTAACGCCGGTCGTGCCCGGGGCGGTCGGCGACGAAGGTGATTTGCTCCGCGTAGGGTCGGCCATCCGCCGGCGGGCAAAGCTCATCGAGCACCGCGCAGATCGCGCGCACCACTTCCAAATTCGTGCGCTCGTTCCATCCGCCGATGTTATACGTCTCACCGACGCGGCCGGCTTCGAGCACGCGCCGCAGCGCGGTGACGTGATCTTTCACGTAGAGCCAATCGCGAATCTGCTGCCCGTCGCCGTACACCGGCAGCGGCTTGCCGGCGACGGCGTTCAGTATCATCAGAGGAATGAGCTTTTCGGGAAAATGGTACGGCCCGTAGTTGTTGGAACAATTCGTCGTTAGCACCGGCAGGCCGTACGTGTGATGGTATGCACGCACTAGGTGGTCGCTCGCCGCCTTCGATGCGGAGTACGGACTGTTGGGTTCGTAGCGGTTCGTCTCGCCAAACGGTGGAGCGTCGGGCGCGAGCGACCCGTAAACTTCGTCCGTCGATACGTGCAGGAAGCGGAAATCGCGTTTATACGGTTCAGTCAGCTCGCTCCAGTACGCGCGTGTGCATTCGAGCAGATGAAACGTGCCGACGATGTTCGTCTGGATGAACTCCCCAGGCCCGTGAATGGACCGGTCGACGTGGCTTTCGGCGGCGAAATTCAGGATCGCGCGAGGACGATATTGCCGAAGAAGCGCCGCGACGAGATCACGATCGCCGATGTCGCCGCGCACGAAAATATGATTCGCGTTGTCGCGCAGACTGTCGAGCGTCTGCAGATTACCCGCGTAGGTCAGTTTGTCGAGATTCACGACCGGCTCGTCCGCATGCGCGAACCAGTCGAGCACGAAATTGCCAGCGATGAATCCCGCCCCGCCGGTGACGATAATCATTACTGATTACCTCCCACCACTTATTAGCTCTTGTGACACGCGCCTGTACACGCCGCTCGATGCTACGTCACTCCGCGAGCACGCGCGCCAGCTCCCTCAATTTACGCCATTGGTTCAGTAGAAAAGTATTTCGGCCGGTCCCCGTACCGCGCCGCCGCTCCCGCTCCCACACCTCTAGTAATCGTTCGACCGAGCTGAGCGCGAAGCTGTTCGGATCGATATAACGAGGGTAACGAATCAGCGCGCCGTAAACCAGTTCATCCAACGTGAGTCGCCGCGTCCGTCGGTCGACTCGCTGACGATCTTGCGTCAGGCCCCAACCGGCATAAAACGGTATCCCGTAGCAATGCACGGACTTCAAGCGAAGAAGCGCTTCGAACCCGGCGAGCGAGGTCATCGTGTGAACTTCATCGACGGCGTCGATGCAGTCGATGATGTCGACATCGCGAACGACCTGGTCGCACAGCGTACGCAGCTCTTCCGTCGAAACCGCGCCGCGACGATTGCCGGCGACGACGTCCGGATGCGGTTTAAACACGATCCAAGCGTCGGCATTCGCGCTACGTACAGCCTTGAGCAGCGCAAGATTAGTGCGGACTTCGGGCGAGCCAAGCATTACCGAAGCGTCATCTTCGACTTGGCCGGGCACCAAGAGCACGCGCTTGCTCCTCGCGGCCGGCGGCAAGGTAAATCGCGCGCCGACGTTGTACTTGCTTAGACGCAGCGCAATCAGCCGCTCGCGCAAGCGGCGCGCCGGTTCCCGCTCATCCGCGCTCGGCCGATAACTTTCGAGCAAACACTCGAGCGCGCTCGGTGCGCTCGGATCGTAGTAAATCCCCATATCGTCGAGAACGAGCGAGAGCGGTCGCCGCAGGTTCGAGCCCAAGCCGATCGAGCGCAGGAAACCGTCCTCCATGCGACTCACCGGCACACCGCGTTGTTGCGCGAGCGCCGCGATTTTCTCGTCTTGCGTGCGCCCCCACACGACCAGCCGCGCATCGGCCGGCAGCGCCGCGCGCGAGAGCGCTCGCGCCGAACGCACGAACCGGATCTGGTTGGAAGGCGTTTGCAGAAACGGCCGAACGACCTTTCTCCGCCAGAGGCTCATTCCGACACAGTAAAGCGTGCCGCGCACTTCGTCGTTCAACCGCTTCGCGTCCGCGAGATAGGCGATCACGTCGAAGATCGTTCCCGGTTTACCGGTTTCCGGATGGATGAAGCGGCAGTACTGCAAATACGCCGCGGCGAAGAGCTGTTCCAACGTGCGCGGCCCACGACGCGCTCGCAGGCCCACGGCTTCGGGATGGCGATCCTCCGAAAGCCCCCAGCCCGCGTACCACGGCAAGCCGAAGCATACGACGTGCTTGCCGAGCAGGAGCGCTTCGAATCCCATCTGCGACGTCGCGACGTAGACTTTGTCGATCTGCTCCAGCAACGCCAACGGGTTCACGTCGTCGGCGAGAAACGTCACGCGTTCATCGGCGCGCGCTCGAGCGAAACAGCTCGGCCGCTTGCCGGCCAACACGTCCGGGTGCGTCTTCACGATGACGCGCGCGCCGGGATTTTCTTGCAGCGCCGCGTCGAGCATCGCATCGAACGCGGCCTGATCGACGCCGCCGTAGCGAACCGACATGTCGCCAGCCGTCTGATCGACCACGAGCACGCGACTCGCTGCTGCCGGCAACTCTGGAAGTCGATCCGACGCGTGGTTGTACTTGGACAGGCGGTATCGAAGCATCAGCGCCATCGCGCGGCGCGCATCAGCGATCAGCAATCCGTCGTCGGGTGCACGGACAATGAGTTGTTCGAGGCGCGATGGGTGCGAAGCATCGTAATAGATGCCGAGATCGTCGACTACGAGGGACAGCGGCGGATAGCCAGCCACGGCGAGGCCGACCGATCGGAGAAATCCGTCTTCGACGGCAAGATAGCGAACGCCGGTGCGGGCGGCGAGCCGCCTCGCCTTCGTCGCTGTCGGCCGTAGTCCCCAACCCGCGACGGCATCGAAGCGCGGCGAAGAAAACCAGCCGGGAGTAACGATATCCGCGCGCAGAAACGCCGCGAGATGCGGAATTCGCCGCATCCCCCGCGACAGCACCGCCACCGTCATGCGCGAATCGCTCATGATGGCTCGCGCAACCGCGCAACGCGCCGGCGCGCACCTTCGGCCAAACGCTCCCGTTCGACCGCGTTGTTCGCCAGGCGAAGTATCGCGTCGACCCAGGCGTCCGGATTGTTGTCGACGAGCAGCCCGTCCTCGCCCTGGCGGACGAAATCGGCGAACGGAGCCGTGTTGGAGTAAATTCCGGCCGCACCGCAGCGCTCAATATCGAAGAACTTCGTGTGCGAGCGCGCAGCGTTGTACGGAGACGGAAGTAACGGCGCCAGCCCGATGTGCCGTGCGCCGCTGAGACAAAACGCCTGGTAGTCGCCCCAGCTCATCGGGTGCACGACGCTGGCGCGCGGCAGCGCGCGATACAACCGATTCACCGCGGCGGTGCCGATGATTTCAAACGAAACTCCTGGCGCCTGCTGCAGCACCCTTTCCATGATCGGCCGCAGCCACTTTATTTCGGCAGCGTGCGAAGCGCTGCCGTGATAGAAAACTTTGACGGATGCCGGCGCGCCTGTACGCGTGGGCTGACGTTGTACGGGCAGCGGCAGCGGCGCGACGACCGTCGGGCGCCAGTCGGCGTACTTTTGGGCCAGATATGGCGTCGATACCCACAGCTCCGCGCCGATGCGGCGCAGCCAATTCTTTCGTAACGTTGCGAGCCGCGCGAGCTTCAGGCGATACCGCAATGGCATCGACCTGCACGCGCGCAGATCAAACAGATCGTCGTCCATGAAATAAATCACGCGACGGATTGCGTCGCGCCGGCGTGGAACAAGGCGCATCCATTCGCGCGGCACATAGCGCACGAAGATAACGCTCGCGCCCGTCAGCTCTGCTGCCATTGGCAGCTCGGATTTATTGAACACCCGCATCGGCCCCGCAATCTTCGTGCGTGGCACGATGTAATAGTCGCTCGAGGGATTGGCGACCTCTTGAACCACGAAGCTCGGACCCGAGAGGAGGGGCGCGGTGATGGGTGTCGCAGCTTGGTTCATCTAAGAAGTATTGGGCTCACACCTTTATTCTGGTTCGACACACCGTCGGCCGGTCGGCGTCCGTACATCCCATCGTTATTGCAGCCAGGGCTTCTTTACTCGTGGCGCGTCGCTCAGCAAGAAAAACGGACCGCGCTTCGAGAGATTGGGATTGTAGAACGGGTCCTCGGCAATCTCTTTAGCCCAATGGTGCCGGAGATAGTCCCGCTCGCGTCGCGCTTGCGCTTTCCTTTCCGGGCTTCTGTCTTTCCCGCGGCTCGCCGATTCGTAGTGATACAACTCGGCATAGGGCGTGTAGACGACGCGCCAACCCGCTTTCCCGGCGCGAAGACAAAGATCGACGTCGTTGTAGGCGACCGGCAGATGCTCGGCGTCCAAGCCGCAAAGGTCACGATAGAGCGATTTGCGGATCATCAGGCAGGCGCCGGTGACGGCGCAGTAATCCTGCGCCAGCCGCGCGCGCCCGTAGTAGCCCAGCTGATCACGATGCAGGAACGCGTGTGCGTGATTCGCCGTGCCGCCGACGCCCATCAAAATGCCTGCGTGCTGGACAGTCTCGTTCGGATACAGCAAACGTGCACCGACGATACCGACCCCTTTCTGCAGAAGGATGCCGAGCATCTCCTGTATCCAGTCGGGCGCGATGACTTCGGTGTCGTTGTTGAGCAGACAAAGAACGTCACCGTCCGCCTCTTCGGCCGCGAGGTTGTTCATCGCCGAATAATTGAACGGCGCGTCGTAGCGAAGAACAGTGAACCCCGACCGCCCGCGTAGCGTATGCAGATAAGCAATCGTCGCGGCGTCTTTGGAGCCGTTGTCGACAATCCGAACTTCATAGTTGCGATAGGTTGTGCGCGCGAGCAGGCTTTCGATACAGCGCGAGAGCAGATCGTAGCGATCACGCGTCGGAATGATGATGCTCACCTTGGGCGCCGGCTCGGGCAGCGCGTATCGCACGCGATAGAAATGATGCGCGGGATCGGCCAATACCTTCGCACGCGCGCCCTGTCGCTGCAGATGTTCCGCGATCGCGCGACGTCCGGCGTCCCACGCGTAACTTTTCTCCGCGTTCGCGAGCGCCGTCGAACCGGGCGCCGCGCGCCAGTGATAGAGAACGGCCGGCACGTGTCGTATTTGTTCTGAAGCGGCGCGCTCGGCGATGCGCAACATGAGATCGTAGTCCTGACTGCCTTCGTAGCCCTCGCGAAAACCGCCGACCGCACGCACCGCCTCGGTTCGGTAGACGCCGAGGTGGCTCACGAAGTTCTGCGAGCAGGCAAGCTGCGGGTTCCAGTCGGGCTTGAAATACGGAGCGAAGCGCTCGCCGTCTTCGTCGATCTTGTCTTCATCGGAGTAGACGATCTGCGCGTCCGGATGTTGCTCCAGCTCCGCCGCGATCCAATAGAGCGCGTGCGGCGCAAGCACGTCGTCGTGATCGAGCAAAGCCACGTATTCGCCCTCGACCAGCGACAACGCCGCGTTCGAAGCGCGTGAGATATGGCCATTCGTGCTCAAGTATTTCACTTTGATGCGCGCATCGCGGGCGGCGTATTCGTCGAGCACCGTGCGCACGTGTGGCGGGCTCGACGCGTCGTCCGCGATGCAAAGCTCCCAATGGGGATACAACTGCGCGCGCACCGACTCGATCGCTTCGCGCAACCAGCGCTCCGGCGCGTTGTAGACCGGCATGAGCACCGAGATCAGCGGCTTCGCGCGCATGCGCTCGATGTGGCGCGCAATGAGCACGCGGTCGCGATCGTTCAGACGATCGTGGCGCGCGATCCAGCGCCGGTATTCGCGCGTCGCCGGCTGCAAGCGCAACCTGCCAGCCGCCTCGTACGCGCGTGACAGCCGAAAGAACACGTCGCTCAACGTTAAGCCGGCGCGGCGACGTTTGACGGCGGTGTGCCGGAAAAACATCGGAACGACGCGCCGCAGCATCCGCCACGTCCGCTCGGGCGCGCGTACCTCCTTCATCGAGATAACCTTCGGCTCGAACCGGCTCGTCGGGCTTGCGGACATCCATGTCATGCGGCGTATCGCCGACGGCAATTTGATCAATTCGCGAACAGCGCCGGCACGGGTCACGTGAAGGTCGACCCCCGCTTGGTGGCAACCGTCGCCGGTATCGAAGAGCAGTTGCGTCGGGTAACCTGCCGCGGACGGAAGTAAATGCGCGCTCACGAAAACCCAGCGCGCAGGATACGGACTGTGCAGAGGATCTAAATCGAAACTGTTTCCGTCGTCCGGTCGCAGCCGAAACCGATGATGCTCACCGAACACGATGCGGCGCAGCCATCTCGGAATATTCGTGATCATTTCAATAAATGGAGTGATGCGGCAGCTCCTAACAGCGCCCGAGAAGCGTCTCCGATACACCGCAGTTCCGACTTGAGGCGCGGCTCGCAACCCGTCATCCATCCGAGCACCCCGACCGCGCATCAAACACGCATGGCCTACGCCTCACGCACTGAATAGTATTGTTGCACAAACCAAAGGGGGAAATTCCGGATCGGCGGTTCTATCCGTCTACGGAGACTCGCGAGATGGAGTGGGCGTACTCGTTTTCCGGACTGGTAGTTGGTTTTCTCGTCGGGCTGACGGGGATGGGCGCCGCTGCGCTCATGACGCCGCTGCTCGTGCTGTTCTTCGGCATTGCACCGGCCACGGCCGTTGGAACCGATCTACTCTATTCGTCGATTACCAAAGCGGGCGGCGCATGGGTGCACGGCCGCCGCGGGCAGGTGAATCTGCATATCGTTGGTTGGCTCGCGGGCGGTAGTGTCCCCGCCGCATTTGCGACCGCCTGGGTGTTGAACACGTTTCATGCGAAAGGTGCGTCGTTCTCGAGCGTCGTCAATCCGGTGCTAGGGATCGCGCTCATTCTCACCGCATCGGCGCTGCTCTTTCGGGAAACACTCCGGCGAACGGCGCGGCATCGCACCAAGTCGGACAGGATCGAGCTGCCGGCTTATCTGATTCCGCTTACCATCGCGACCGGCGCCGCGCTCGGCGTATTGGTAACGCTCTCCTCCGTCGGCGCGGGCACGCTCGGCATCGCCGTTCTCTTCTCGCTGTACCCGCGACTGCCGACGGCGAAGATCGTCGGCACTGATATCGCACACGCCGTCCCCCTCACCGGAATCGCCGGGCTCGGATACCTGTTCATGGGCAACATCGACTTCGCGCTGCTCGGTTACCTGCTCCTCGGATCCCTACCCGGCATTTACCTCGGCAGCCATCTGAGCGGCCGTTTCCCCGAGCAGATGTTACGACCTGTTATTGCGTGTTTGTTGGCGGGTATGGGGGGGCGGTTGATTTGGTAACGAGTCTTTAG